>QALN01000012.1 GCA_003150615.1 Flavobacteriales bacterium
ATCGCAAGCATCTGATTCCAGCAAGTGAAATGTTTCACATATCGGTTGCCATCATACTTGCGAACATAATTGTTGAACTGAGTTCTGTTCAGAAAAGCGGTTAGTTGAGAGAATACGTATTTGTCTTGGAACATAGCAGCTATTTATATTAGACTGCAAAGTTGCAAAATCAAGTCCGTTTCATTTCAAAAAACCATGTAAGTGACTATATTTCAATAATTTCAAAGAACTATTTATCCACTTTTACGGGACAGTAGTGGGCTCATTACAAGGAGTACAGGAGCTTGTTTTACTACCGTGTAGGTAAGTGGAAGTATTTACTTTGTTATGTGCCTGCGCTCTCCAGTCTTCATATCGAGACTAAGAACATAGGCAGGGGGCTGTTTGTAGAACACGGAGACGCTACTTTCATTGCCGCCAGGAGCATAGGCGATAATTGTTACATAAACCAGTGCGTGACCATCGGTTATTCCAATGCTACCGATGCTCCGGTGCTGTTGGACAATGTTCAGGTAAAGGCCGGAGCTAAGATAATCGGCAAAGTTACGGTGGGCAATAACTGTATAGTCGGAGCGAATGCTGTGGTAGTGAAGGATGTTCCGGATAATTGTACTGTTGTTGGCGTCCCTGCGTATATAGTGAAAAAGGATGGAATTAATGTAAGGATGTCCTTACAAACGGGAGGGGGTGATCATAGTCTTACCCTTGACGGCAAAGACTGAACGTGAGGCTGTGCATATGCCTGAGAGTATTGGAGGAATGTACGGTTTGTCGGCTGTTGTCCGTAAATTCCCTATGGCCGCATGATTTTTTAATAATGATTGATTTAAAATCGGAATAAAACCGCAGAATATGCTCAATTCGGTAAAAACATTGTATTCCAGACAATCCGATGATTTGAAAGGGCTGGTGAAAGGTGTTTTTTGGTCTTTGTTCGGTTCGGTACTCTCGAAAGCGTTGGTGTTTTTGTCGTGGATACTCGTGGCCCGGATTCTGGGCCGGGAAAGCTACGGCGAGTATGGGTTGATCCGTAATACCGTACTGATGTTTTCCGCGTTCGCCGGTTTCGGACTCAGTGTCACGGCTACCAGGTTCGTGGCCCGTTATATAAACGAAGATGTCGCCAAGTCGGGGAGGATAGCTTCGCTTACCTTATCTTTTTCAGTGATAATGGGTCTGTCCATATCGCTTATCGTATTTGCATTTTCGGATGTCATAGCCCAGTCGGTGATAAAGGACGCAAGGCTTGCCACTGATTTCAGGATAGCGTCATTTATATTGTTTTTCAGCGCATTGGAAGGTGCGCAGACAGGCGTGCTGCAAGGCATGAGGCAGTTCCGCAGGATAGCCGTGATAAACCTGGTAAACGCATTCGTTTCGTTTCCCGTATTTGTGGCCGGAGCTTATTATTTCGGTACAACGGGCAGTGTGGTGGCGCTTGGTATTACCACTATGGTATTGTGCATACAAAACCAGGCTGCGATATATTCTTTTGCTAAAAAAGGCCTCATTTCTCTTAATTTCAGGCAAGGATGGAAGGAATGGCGGCTTTTGTACATTTTCAGCCTTCCTGCAGCATTGGCGGGTATAATTTCCATACCTTTAAAATGGTACACCGACGTGATGCTGGTGAACACTTCCGGTTTTTCGGCTATGGGGATTTATTCGGCGGCTTTTTTGATATATACTATAGTTGCCGTACTTGCCAATACCATGAATGCCCCGTTCGTGTCGTTTATGTCCGGAAGTAAGGCGGATAACGATGTTATAGAAAAACTGAATATATTGGTTCCCTGGTTTCTGGGGATAATGATAGGATTGCCGTTCTTGTGTTTTCCGGAAGCGGGCGGATATCTCTTCGGAAAAGAATATCAAGGGGAGGAATTTAACAGCACACTCGTTTTTATCATACTGTACATGATAATAGTGATGTACAAACAGGGTATGAACAGGATATTCATAGTACATAACATGCAATGGATAAACCTTATGACGGTGACGGCATGGGGGCTGATACTGATAGGCTCGTTTTACATGCTCAAGGAATATGCCTCCGTCGGTCTGGCTATAAGTTATTGCATATCCTATACTCTTGTCACGATATTGATATACCCTTTATATGTTAAAAGGAAGCTGATGCCACTTGAGTTTATAATCTCCCGCAATGTGCTTACAATTTGGGGGACAATGGCTTTAGCGGCGTACTTGTCGCTTTCCCGCGTACATTGGGGATATAGGATTGCCGCTTATGTGGGTATAATGGCAGTCGTTGTTTTCACGTTTAAAAATATGCTTAAATCCAAAGTAAAATATAATTTGTTCAGTCATGAGTGATTTATTCAACAGAATATTCGGCAGGCTTGAAACGTTATTTTCCAAGCCGAGGTTGCGGATAATAAAGACATTGTATGTGAATTTCCGTCTTCTGCCGTTTTCCCAGGCCGTGAAGTTGCCTGTTTACGTGTACGGTCCTTTGAAGATAATTTCCCTCAAAGGGAAAATGAAAATAGAAGCCGATACTATACGCAAGGGTATGGTGTGTTTCGGATATAAATCTTTCGGCCCGGGTTTTTCTGGTGTTAAGAGCAGACTCTTGATTGCAGGGACCATGGTCGTGCGTGGTGATTTGATAATATATAACGGTTTTTCTTTGTTAGTAAACAGCGGTGCTGTATTTGCCGTAGGAAATGGGATCACCGTAGGACATAATGCCATTATGATGTGTTACCATAGCATTAGTATGGGGGATTTTTCAAGATTTTCCACCGGTCTTTATATGATAGATACTAACGGCCATCATATAATGGATATTGAAAAACGCACTATAGACAGTATAGTGCGCAGGATAGACATAGGCGGATACAGCTGGATAGGGAACAATGTTTCCGTTGCTCGTGGGACTGTGCTGCCGGGCCATACGATAGTTGCCAACAAGAGCCTTGTAAACAGGGATTATACGAAAGATGTCCCTGAATATTCGATAATAGCCGGTACGCCTGCAAAGTTGATAAAGACAGGTTTTGCCAGAGTATATAACGAAAAGAACGAAAGTATGCTCAGGAAATTTTTCGGAGATACCGGACACGATACTGTATTCCGTTACGAAGGAGACGATATAAAAGGCTTTTGCTATGGACACGAGATTTAAGACGTTTGTTTCGGTGGTCTTGGCAGTATTTTTCGCTGCGTGTTCCAAGGCGGAGAATCATCCTTCGGAATATACGCTCGCCTGCGTACAGGACGTGAGTTATACGGCAGATGGCCAATGTATGGATATATATTATGCCGGTAATCTTGAACCGGGAAAAAAACTGCCGGTAATGGTGTGTGTGCATGGCAGCGCCTGGATGTATGGCGACAAATCGCAATGGACAGGCTGGCATGCCGCGCATGCGTTGGAAAACGGGTATATGAGCGTATCCGTAAATTTCAACATGGCCGGACACCCTAAACAGGTCAGGGATATTTCCAAAGCGATAAAATGGGTTTATGAAAATATAGCTTTGTACGGAGGGGACAAACACAATATATTCTTGTTCGGGGTTTCCTCCGGTTCGCATCTGGTCTCTCTCGTATCTACCGATGAGAGGTATTTGAAGGAGGCGGGGCTGGATTTTTCATACATAAATGGTGTATGTGCTTATGACGGAGGAAGTTATTTGTATTCGCCGCATGAGATAACGATATACGAGTGGGGAGTTGCGTTTATTGATAATTTCGGACGCGATATGAGTAAATGGGAAGATGTGATACCGTATTATCATATTGCCAAAGGCAAAGGTATACCTGATTTTGTGCTGGTGGCGGAAAATGATGCGGATGAGAGGATAATACCTAACAAGGCGTTCGCGAAAAAACTCCGTAAAAATTCGATAGGTGTTAAGACCGTGTTTTTGGACGGTTACGATCACACTACATTATTTACTGATGCTTTTTTTAAGAAAGATGTATCCGAAGGGATTTTCATGTATTTCGATAAACATCTGAAAAAATAACAAAATACCGATGGCATGGGCAAAAGAAAGGTAATATTTTCATACGACTATGAGTTGTTCTTCGGCGTTCGTTCGGGAACCGTGCGTAAAACTCTTATAGAGCCGACATCGCTTTTACTGGACGGTATGGAGCGGTGCGGAGCCAAGGGGAATTTCTTTGTAGACTGCTCCATGCTGACTGCCATGTCGCGCCAGGGAGAAGCCCTGATTGAAGATTATGGCCTTATATTGAACCAATTGAAAGATATAGTCCGTCGCGGACACCGCATAGAACTGCATCTTCATCCGCATTGGGAGGATGCGGTGTATAATGGCGACGGCACATGGGATTTCGACAATTTTTCCCGTTACAGTCTTTCCGCTTTTTCTTCCGAAGAAGTGTTGGATATGTTCGAAAAAGGGACGGAACTGCTAAACGGACTGGCTTCCCAGGTTAGTCCCGGTTACCGGGTTTGCGCTTTCCGTGCAGGAGGATGGGCCGTTCAGCCCTTTGCTAATCTGGCCGAAGCATTTTTTAAAACGGGAATAACGATAGACTCTTCTGTTGCGAGAGGGCTTGAATATAGGGATAACTATTCGGCATATGACTTTACCGGAGCTCCGGATAAAAGTTTGTTCCGATTTGAAGGAGACGTATGCAGAGAAGACCGTTCAGGCCGTTTCATAGAAGTGCCGATAACCACTTATTCCCGCTGTCTGGCATATAGAGGGGTGGATTTCATTTCACGCCGTATTTCAAGAAAGAAACTTTCGGTCATAACCGATGGGACTCATTGTCGTCCGGATTTATCCCCGGCGGCCACGCCACGTACATCCAAAGCCATGTTCACATTGTCCAGGATTTCACCTTTGTCCGTAGCAGCGGCATTTTTTCTCAACAACAGGAAAGGTGAAGTGTCTGTGTTTATAGACCGCCCCAAGGATTTTACGTATTCTGTTTTGGATGCTATGAAATATATAATGAAACATGCCGAAAGTATAACGTATAAAGATTGTCTGGAATTGGTATGAAAAATACAAAACGTGTTCTTCTGGTTTTCCCCGGTCTTGATGTAAGGATAGACGAAGGTGCCAGGCACCGCCTCAACAGTTTCATAGATTCATATGCTAAAGCAGGATACAGAGTCAGTGTGCTTGCTTTTGTAAAAGGCGCTGCATGGCCTTTCGGCGTGGTGGAAAAGAGAAAACTGGACAAGCGTGCCGATTGGATATTATTTCCGTATATTCTGCCGATATCCAGGAACAGGTTTCTGACATGGCTGTTGGTTTCGTACGTAAAGGTAATCCTCGGTGCGGTATCGCGTCTGAGGCGTTACGATATAATACAAAGCGAAATACTGGGAATATTTTTCGGGTTGTGCCGCAGAAAAGGAACTGTCATGGTTACCGATTTCCATGGAGATTTATACAGTGAAGTTGTAGCCATGAAGAATATGGACCGACGAAACTGGTTTGTCAAATGGATGCTCGACGCCCAGGCTTTGTCCATTAAGGATTCCGACCATTGCATATGTGTTTCCGAAAATCTTAAGGACCAGTTGGAGGCCAATACAGGCATGAAAATGGGCGATTATACGGTAATATCGTGCGGGGTGGATTTCGTCCGTTTTTCGGAAGCTCCTGTAGCGGATACGGGGATTGATCTTAAGGACAGGATTGTGCTGGGCTATTGCGGGGGACTTCAAAAATGGCAGAACATAGAGAGTATAATCTCCTTGTTCAGGATGTTGCAGGAGATGGACCGGAGGGTATTCCTTATGATATATACCAACAGTCCTACGGATGGCATAAGGGATTTGCTGGATGGTTTGGGAAAGGAAAATTTCGCCGTGCTCCCGCTGAAGTTTTCACAAGTGCCTTCGCATTTGAAACTACTCGATGCCGGTTTTTTGCTCAGGGAGGATCTGGTTTTGAACAAGGTATCTTCTCCGACAAAGATATGCGAATACCTTGCCGCAGGTGTGCCTTTGGTTTGTACCCGGTATTCCGGCGACTATGCCCGCAGTGTCGGGCATGGCAGGGAAGGTTTCGTGCTGAACGGACTGGAACCATCGCAAAGCGAGGCCGAAAATCTTATGGCTTTTCTGCACAAAGTAAAGGCCGACAGGGAGTTTTATGCCGGAATTTGTCGTGAAAGCGCATCGGGCAGGACGTTTTATTCTGAATTTGAACGATTAAAAATATTGAAACAGTGAACAGGGTATTGTCCATTGCTTTATTTCTATATTTTTTCCTGTTCTCCTATTACGTCGTTACTGGGTATAAGGAGGCGATACCTGCTTATATGCTGTGGCTGGAAACGGTTTTTGCCGTAGTATATGTCTTTTTCATATATATCTCGTCCCGTATTAACAAGATGAGATATATTCTGCCGTTGATATTTGCGGTGTCAGCCGTAATGGCTTTTTCGACAAGGGCGGCTTTCCTTGCTGATGATCCAAGTATGCCTTTCGGACCTGCGCTCGGCGATGGATATGGATATCACGACCAGGGCCTGCTGTATGTAGGTAAGAGTTATGGCGAGGTGCTGAAATATATATGGACGTTTACAAATGATAATATAGACGATTTAGGTTATCCTACCATATTGTATCTGGTTTACAATTTGTGTAACGACGAAACCGCTTCGTTGAATTTCATGATTTTCCTGAATGCGGCTGTAATAATGGTTTCGGCCTTTTATTTTTTCCGGTTTCTGCGGCTGCTGGCAATAGATAAAAAAACAACGTGCATTTATACTTCGGTGTGGGGATTTTCCCCGTTTTTATCCACTATAGCTGCCGTAGGGCTGAAAGAAAATATATTCTGTCTGCTGGTAATAATGGCGTTTTATTACATGTACCGTTATAAGAATTCAGGCGGTGTAAGTAATTTGATTTTGGCTTTAGTGAGCATAGTTGCCTGCTATTTTTTCAGGGTGGCTTTGGCGCTGATGCTCGTAATTTCGTTGTTCGCCATATTTGTGGCAAATGAAAAAAACAGGAAAAAACTGCTGTGGATAGGTCTTGCCGGGATGGTTGTAGGGCTTGTATTTATAGATATAATATTGGCTAGATTTACACACATGTCTCTTTCACAGGTGTTGGAGATGTCCAATTCCCGTTTCGGCGTTGTTTCGGATAATTCTTCGTTCAACTGGATGACACAGGTGGTGGGTGCGTTAATGGGGCCTTTTCCTAATTTCAACAGGACAAATGGTTATGCTATAATATTCAGTGGAGCGCTTATTGTTAAAGTCCTGCTGTCGTACCATTTTATTTTAGGCATGCGGTATGTAATGCGCGGTTATGTCTATAAATTATATCCTATGATGGTGTTTATTTTCATGGGGTTTGTTATGTGGATACTCTCGGCAGTTTCGTTGGATATGCGTTACCAGATTACGTTCATCCCGATCATATTCGCGTTATGTGCCATTATGGATTCCGAAAAAAGGATAAAACTCGACTGGAAATACTATGCCTATGTAGTAATGGCTACAATGGTAATAATACTATACAACGGAAGATAGTGTCCACCCTGAAAAGTAATAAAATGACATTCACATCATTCGTTTTTTTTGTATTTAAGACTGGAACCACCGGTTGTTCGGAGAAATCGGAATTTTGGCCTTGTCTGTAATAAATGTGAATTTATGAAAAGAATATTGCAAATCGGTCCTGCACCGCAAAATATAGGCGGGGTCAGTATCCATATCAAACGTCTGGTTTCGTTGTTGAAAGGAGATTATTCGTTCGATTTCGTCGATGAGGGAAAAGTAAGGTACCCTGGTGTTTTTAATATTCGTTCATTGAATATTTTCTTGTATTTGAAGAAAGTTTTCCAGGCAGATATCGTTCATATACATAGCGGGCATTATATCTTGCGGCTGTTCAACGTGTTCATGTGCGCTATTATTTTGAGAAAACGCACAATAGTGACCATTCATAGAGATCTGTCCATCGAACCGTTTTTTAAATTTACAAGATGGGCTGTCGGTTGTTGTAATGTAGTCGTTTGCGTGAGTCAAGTCGTTTACAATATGTTATACAAGCAATCTTCGACCTGCCGTTATTATGTTATGCCTGCATTTTTGCCTCCCGACGTAGAGTCTGAACCTGATTTGCCGGCGGATTTGTTATCGTGGATTGACAATGTCAGGCAATCTGACAACAACGTATTGCTGGTGTCTAATGCCGGGAATTTGGTGTTGCATGAGAATGTCGACTTATATGGATTGGACATGTGTATTGAAATGATCCGCATGTTGAAAACAAATGATAATTTAAAAAACTTTTATTTGTTGTTTGTTGTCGCTAACAATACTGACCAGGTTTTGTTGATGGAACAATATAAAAACAATATAATCGAATATGGTATATCTGAAAATGTGTTGATTTGGGAATCCCCAGTTTCTTTTATACGATTGATCCTTCGGGCGGATGTGGTACTGAGGCCGACCAATACCGATGGAGATGCAATTTCTATACGCGAGGCTTTATATTTAGGAAAATCTGTTGTAGCTTCCGATGTCGTGCCAAGACCTGGCGGAACCGTACTGTTCAGAAATAGGGATTGTGTGGATTTTGCAGATAAAATTGTAAGCGTGGTGAGTGGCGGGTGTTTAAAAAACGTTAATAATGAGTGTAAAGACTACCGCAAATTTTATCATGAAATATATAGAGTATAGTGAATATATGAAACTATTTGTACAAAAACAGGATTCCGGTAAAATACAGATACATAAGGACGGATGCCCTGTCAGATTCTGAATTTAGATAATGAGTGAAGAAATGGAAATAGGAACGACGGAAAATACAATGGCCGGAAAAACTTTAAAGGCATTTGAAAAACTGTGCCGGTATTGTCAGGCGGAGAAGTTCAAAGGTTGGGACCCTTATGACGGGCTCAATTCAAAGGTGTTTTCGAGCATTCCGCTTTTGAAAAAATCCGGGTTTCTCCGTTTGGTGATGATACAGGGATTCAAGCGCTCGCCGTTCAATCTGCGCCGTATGTTCATGGTCCCGAAAGAATACAATGCCAAAGGTATCGGCCTGTTTTTGCAAGGTTATTGCAACTTGTACGAAACCGTACATGCGCATCCTTTCATGGCCGGGTATCTTGGGACTGAAGAAGAATTGATATCGCGGATAGACGAACTGGCCGGGATACTCATAGGGTTGAAGTCCGAGGGTTACAGCGGAGCTTGCTGGGGGTATAATTTCGACTGGCAGGCGCGGCTGGAATTTCTTTTCCCCAAGAATACTCCTACGGTGGTGGCGACTGCATTTTGCGCTACCGCGCTCGAGGATGCCGCAAGGATTACGGGCAACGGAAAATATCTCGACGTGGCATTGTCCTCGTCGCGGTTTGTGCTTAACGATCTGCATCGTACCGAGTTCGAAGGAGGATTCTTGTTTTCATACAGCCCGCTTGAAGGAAACGATACCGTTTTCAATGCTTCTCTTTTGGGAAGCAAGCTGTTGGGTATGTGTTATGCGCATACCGGTGACAGGGAGTGCCTGGATGCGGCGCAGGCTTCTGTCAGGGCATGTTGTCGCGCTCAGGCAGATGATGGTTCGTGGGTTTACGGCACTTCGCCGGTGCAGGGTTGGATAGACAGTTTTCATACGGGATATAATCTCGACGCTCTTGCTTGTTACGGTGAAACGACCGGCGATAAGTCTTTTGACGGCAATATGGAACGCGGATTTGAATTTTACGTGAATAATTTTTTCGAGCCCGACGGCACTCCGAAGTATTACCATGACAGGGCCTATCCGATAGACATACACTGTCCCGGACAATTGTTTGTGACACTCTCGCGTTTGCACAGGTTCGATGGGAAATGCCGCGATCTTGCCGATAAGGTAATGAATTGGACTATCGCCAATATGCAGGATGAAAAAGGGTATTTTTATTATCAGCTTAAAAAGGGCGTGAGTTCTAAAATACCTTACATGCGTTGGAGCAATGCGTTCATGTTCAATGCTATGTCACATTATATATTAAAACTAAATAAATTTCAATTATGAATCTAAAAAGATTAAAAACGCTTTTATTCTTGCATCTTCAACATCTCCCGATGAAGAGTAGAGGAATAAGACCTTTATTTGTTAAGGGGGGGGGTAAATATTGTTAATGCGAAAAAGACATTTATCGGTGAAAATGTGATTTTCGATACTAACTATCCGGAAGATATAACCATAGAACCGGGAGTGCGTATTACAGCAGGGTGTGTTATCATGACACATTTTATGGACCCTTCCATAAAAACTTATTCGCGCGGTAAAGTACACATCAAAAAAAATGCATACATAGGATGTAATTCGATAATATGCAAATCGGTGACTATAGGTGAAAATGCGATAATTGGAGCCGGTTCGATAATAAATAAGGATATCCCTGGTAATGAAGTTTGGGCGGGAAATCCCGTACGATTCATACGGAAATTAAAATAATGATTACATATGAGAGGAGTTTGTCCGGAATTCAGAGTTTTAAACGGCATAAAGGTTTATTCGTTCTCGGGTTTTGACGATATAATAGATGCTGCTGTAAGCACGCGAAGCATAATGGTGGCATGTAATTCCGATAAACTGTATTACAGCCAGCAAAGGCTCAAGGATATAATAAACGCGAATATCGGTTATTGCGACGGCGTGGGTGCGGTATGGGCTTTGGAAAGGAAAGGAGTAAAAGGAGCGGTAAAGATAGCCGGGTGCGACTTGTGGCTGGAGATAATAAAGCGTTATCCGGAAGCGAAGTATTATCTGGTAGGCGCCGAACAGCAGGTGATAGATGAAGTGGTGAAAAAGCTGCATGTTGAATATCCTGAAATGGATATAGTCGGTTTTCGCAACGGTTTTCTCAAATCCGATCAGGAGAAAGACGTACTCGTAAAGGATATTTGCGAAAAGCGGCCCGATTTTGTGTTCGTGGCTATGGGATCTCCCAAACAGGAATATATGCTCGACGATATACACAGCGTCTATCCTGTGCCTATGATGGGCTTGGGAGGCAGTTTCAACGTATATGCCGGAAAGGTAAAACGCGCGCCGAAGTGGATACAGGATATAAAAATGGAAATGATCTACAGATATATTTTTAATAAAGTTAGCATTAAACGTATATACTGTGACTTCAAGTTTTTTCTTATGTTAGTATTTAACAGATTATAGAGTGAAAGAAATAATATCCGATACATATTCATGGGATATCCTTGACGATTTTATATCTTCTCTGGATCCCGTTGCCGGGGAGTACACCCTTGCCCATAATCCGTCGATCCCACGTATATTGTCAGGGTTGTTCGGATATGAGCCGCAATACCGCAAATACGTTGACGATGGCACTGGCCGTATGGCGGGATTTATGAACGGTGTGGTAATAAAAGGCCGGTTCGTTTCCATGCCGCATTTCTCTTACGGAGGAGCCGCATGTGCCGATCCTGCGGTGGCTATGCAGATAGAAAGATCCGTTTCCGGAGAGTATGAAATAAGGTCTTTCCATCCGTCGTCGGAATATTATTCCGATAAAAAGGTGACGGCTTATCTGGATCTCAGCGGCGGGCACGATAGTATATTTCCGGGGCTTAAATACAACGTAAGGAGGCAGATACGCATAGCTTCCGAAAACGGAATAGAGGTAAAACGCGGAAAATCCGAACTTCTGGACGATTTCCTGAAAGTGTATCGAAAGAATATGACGCGTCTCGGTTCTCCGCCCCAGCCAAAGCGGTTTTTTGCCGCCCTGTTGGATGGCTGGGAACACGGTGAGGCTACAATATTCTGTTCGTATTACAAGGGCAAGCCTGTCGGCGGATGTTTCCTGTTGTCGTTCGGCGGCATAATAGAGAATTGCTGGGCCGGTACACTTTACGAGTACAATAAATTGTTCGTGCCGTACCTGGCGTACAGCGAGATGATAAAATACGCCATAGATAGCGGCTATAAGGTTTTCTCTTTCGGGCGGAGTTCCAAGGGCGAGGGTACGCTCGGTTTTAAAAAACATTGGAAACCGGAGATAAAACAGTTGTATTTCAACCAGTCTGGTCCCGTTACGGGTGGCTTGAGAGATAAAAAAACGCTTCTGTCCGTTTATAAGAAGATAATGCCTCAGTGGGCTAATGTGCTGGTCGGGTCGGCCGTAACGAAATACATCTATTGAAATAATGAGATTTCCAAAGTATCATATGATGGTGCCGTCTGTGGCTGTTCCTATCGCTTTTACTGATATTGTGAAAGTGATGGAACGGATTTTTACTCAGGATATTCGTGTATCTCGGGCAAAATTCAAACAGGGATTGGAAAAAACATTGGCGGTGAAAGAATCTGCGATTTTCCATAGCGGTATGGATGCGCTTTGTGCGTTGTTGAAAAGTCTCGCCGCGTCGCAACCGGAAAAGAAAGAGGTAATAATCCCCGCTTATACATGTCCTACGGTACTGATAGCGGTAGAAAATGCTGGACTTGTGCCTGTTTTTGCGGATATAAATATTAATACATTTTGTATTGATCCGTTGAAAACAGTCGAAAAGATTTCTAATAATACTTTAGCCGTAATTGTGGCTCATATGTTCGGAGCTGTTGCCGATATAAGTGCCATATTGAAGTCAAAGGCCGGGATGAATTTTTCGGTGATAGAGGATTTCTGCCAAACTGCGATGACAGACATTTATAATCCGGGGATAATATCTCAAAGAGGAGATTTTGCAATATTGAGTTTTGGCCGCGCAAAGATGTTAAGCACTATCAATGGAGGAGCTGTGGTCACATACAAGGATGAATATGTAAGTGCGGTAAGAGAATTGGATGTGCAAAATGGCATATATGACGGTGGTTTTTTCTGCGACATGAAATATATTTTTAAAATGTCGGTTTTCGGACTTGCAGTGCGTCCTGTTTTTTATTGTTTGGCCGATAAAGTGTTGGCCCGCAAGAGAAGTTCGGATAAATTCAATCTTAAAGCTTATCGTAAAATAAGTTCAAATTCTGGATTATGCAATGCTCAGTACATTCTTGGAGCGATAATGCTTGATCGGCTTAAATCAATGAATGGCATCAGGAAGAAAAACGGGTCATATTATTTGTCGCATATGGCTGATAAAGATGTATTTCTGCAGGATGCTATCTTGGATAATTATTATTTGCGTTTTGCCGCGGTGTTTAAGGATAAACGTTTTAAGAAGAAAGTGACAGATGTTATGAAATCTTCCGGAATGAAATTATCCACAGGAGATTATCCTGTGCTAAGTACGGTAGCTGGCACAGAGGCGTGTACTGAAGATGCACGTTTCCCTATAGCTTCTTTGGTCGCCTCAGATATATTGCTTTTCCCTACGCATCCTATGTTTGATGCTTGGGAGTATAATCCATTTAAAAATTTGGAAAGATGAACGTCCTGACATTTGACGTGGAGGAATGGTTCCACCTTTTGGACAACGACTCCACGCGCACCGAACAGCAGTGGAACGACTACGAAGTCCGTATCTATGAAAATATGGAGCGTATATTCCGCATACTGGAAGAAACGGACACGAAAGCTACGTTCTTCATTATAGGATGGGTGGCCAGGAAATATCCGGATATTGTACGCCGCATAGCTGAAAAATACGAAATAGGCTCGCACACGATGAGTCATCAGTTGATATGGCAGCAAGGACGCGAAGCCTTCCGCCGTGACCTCGAATCTTCCGTGAAGCTGCTTGAGGATATAACGGGCAAGTCTGTCCGTTGCTTCCGCGCTCCGGGATTTTCTATACGTGAAAGCGAGCCGTGGGCGTTTGAAGTTATGAGTGAATGCGGCATAGACGTCGACTGTTCGGTTTTTCCGGCTCATCATGCTCACGGAGGCATGCCATCGTACAGACAGGTTGTGCCCAGTGTCGTGCGGTACAACGGATGCGAGATAAAGGAATTCCCGGTGAGCGTAAAGAAAATGGCCGGTAAGAACATAATATTCTCCGGCGGAGGGTATTTTCGTCTTTTCCCGTATTTTCTGATAAAAAAATGGAGTTCCGGGCAGCCTTATCTTATGAGTTATATACATCCGCGTGATCTGGATGCCGGGCAACCGGTAGTCGAGGGCCTCCCGTTGGCGCGCAGGTTTAAATCGTATGTCGGGTTGAAGTCCGCCGCAGGTAAACTGACACGTTATCTTAACGAAGTGCGGTTTTCGGACGTTGCCTCGGCAGTTGCGGCTACGGACTGGAAAAATGCGCCTGTGGTAGATCTGGGACGTGAAAAATAGATCGTCCCGCACCGTCTGTATGTGCAATGCAATAATTATTATGCCGTATAGTTGTCGCGATTTTATTTACAAAATCGTACCTTGCGGAGGAATATTTAAACCGAACCTTCTTTAACATGAAAGGAATAATTCTGGCCGGAGGCAGCGGCACGCGCCTTTATCCCATAACCAAGGGCGTGAGCAAACAACTGCTCCCCGTTTTCGACAAACCTATGGTGTATTACCCCCTGTCGGTGCTGATGCTGGCAGGGATACGCGACATACTGGTCATATCTACCCCTGACGATGTGCCTTCGTTCAAAAGGCTGCTGGGCGACGGTTCAGATTTCGGTCTGAGGCTCAGTTACGCCGTACAGCCTTCTCCCGACGGACTGGCCCAGGCGTTCATAATAGGCGAGGAGTTCATCGGAGGCGATTCCGTGTGCCTCGTTCTGGGCGACAATATATTTTACGGGCAGAGTTTTTCACATATGCTCGAAGATGCCGCACGATCGGTGGAAAAAGACGGTAAAGCCACTGTGTTCGGATATTATGTGTCCGACCCGGAGCGTTACGGGGTGACCGAGTTCGACACGCATGGCAACGTCCTGTCGATAGAGGAAAAACCTTCCGCGCCGAAATCCAATTATGCTGTCACGGGGCTTTACTTTTATCCGAACAGCGTAGTGGACAAAGCGAAACGCATAAAACCGTCACCGCGCGGAGAACTGGAGATAACGTCCGTCAACCAGGCATTTTTGGACGAGAAAAAACTCACGGTACAATTGCTCGGACGCGGGTTCGCATGGCTGGACACCGGTACGTTCGACAGCCTTTCCCAAGCTTCGACGTTTGTCGAGGTGTTGGAAAAACGCCAAGGATTGAAGATAGCCTGTCTGGAAGAGATAGCTTACCGCCACGGGTGGATAACGCGCGAAAAACTCGAAGAAGTCGCCGCGCCGATGGCAAAAAACCAATACGGGCAATATCTGCTCAAATTAGCGGGGAAATGACATGGAAATAACCGAAACGGACATAGAAGGGGTTTTCGTGATAGAGCCTGCCATCCATGCCGACGGTCGTGGCTATTTTTACGAGAGCTACAACAAGGCGGAATTCGACAAAAAAGTATGCCCGGTCGATTTTGTGCAGGATAATCAGTCGAAATCTTCTTACGGTGTGTTGAGGGGGTTGCATTACCAGAGGGGAAGTCATGCCCAGGCAAAACTCGTGCGCGTAGTGTCTGGGCGTGTGCTGGACGTGGCGGTGGACATCCGAGAGGGCTCGCCTACTTACGGCAGGTACGTGACGGCAGAACTTTCAGGTGAAAATATGCGGCAGTTTTTTATTCCTCGCGGCTTCGCACATGGTTTTGCCGTTCTCAGTCGAGAGGCGGTTTTCCAGTACAAGTGCGACAATTATTACGCTCCGCAGGCCGAGGCCGGTATAGCTTACGACGATCCGGACATAGGCATAGACTGGAAAATGCCATTACAGGACATTATACTGTCGGAAAAAGACCGTAGACATCCGCGTTTGCGTGATGCCGCCGATTCCGGCTGCGAATACGAAAAGACACAGAAATTGCAATGAAGATACTCGTCACCGGCGGATGCGGGCAATTGGGGTTATCGCTCAGGAAAATATCCGCCGAATATCCGGACCATATTTTCGTGTTTACGGATATGCCCGAAGGCGACATAACCGACCGGCGGGGTATAGCGCGGTTGATAGCTTCGGAAAAAGCTGATGCCGTGATAAACTGCGCGGCGTACACGGCGGTGGAAAAAGCCGAGACGGACGAAGTAACGGCCCGCCTTGTAAATGCCGAAGGAGCGGGCAATGTAGCGCTTGCCTCATTTGAAAACGGCATACCTATGGTGCATATATCGACCGATTACGTATTTCCCGGAACGGGACACTTGCCTCTCAAGGAAACCGACGCCACAGATCCTGTGAGCGTTTACGGGCGTACGAAGCTCGAAGGGGAGAGGCTCGTGGAAGCGTCAGGATGCCGGGCGGCGGTCATACGTACGGCGTGGCTGTATTCGGAATTCGGGAACAACTTCGTGAAGACGATGTTGCGCCTGGGCCGTGAAAAAGGTGAGGTGAAGGTTGTATGCGACCAGGTGGGTACGCCCACCTACGCCACAGACCTCGCACGCGCCGCTATGAAAATACTCGGAAACGGGGTGGATGGTTTTTCCGTGTACCACTATACAGGCCGTGGGCATGCTTCGTGGTACGATTTTGCAGTGGAGATATTCCGTGTGGCTGGTATGGATGTGAGTGTGGAGGCTATCGGCTCGGACGTTTTCCCTTCGGCTGTCCGTCGCCCTGCATACAGCGTACTGGCGACTGATAAGATATTTAAGGCGGGCGTAAAAGTGCCCGAATGGAAAGACTCTCTCCGGGAGTGTATGAAAATTTTGAAAAACGAAAGCGTATAACATATTTGCTATGGATGGTGATAAAAAATACGAACGCAATATTCTGGTTACGGGTGGGGCGGGCTTCATAGGCTCGCATGTGGTACGCCTGCTGGTGAACAAATACCCGCAGTACCGCGTGGTAAACCTCGACAAGCTTACATATGCCGGCAACCTGGAAAACCTGCGCGATGTGGAGAATGCTCCGAACTATGTGTTCGTAAAAGCCGATATATGCGATACAGGAGCACTGGATGAGGTTTTTCCCGTATACGGTATAGACGGGGTGATACACCTTGCCGCCGAAAGCCACGTGGACAGGAGCATCGAAGACCCTTCGGCGTTTGCAGTGACAAACGTCATCGGTACGTTAAACCTGTTGCTTGCAGCGAAGAAGGCATGGGACGGGCATTTCGAGGGCCGTCGCTTTTATCATATTTCCACGGACGAGGTGTATGGCTCTCTGGAACCGGGAGCAGGTTTTTTCACCGAAGAGACCAAATACGACCCGCACAGTCCGTATTCGGCATCGAAGGCATCGTCGGATCATTTCGTGCGCGCGTTCCGCGATACATACGGTTTGCCGGCAGTCATATCCAACTGTTCGAACAACTACGGACCTAACCAGTTCCCGGAAAAACTGATACCGTTGTTCATAAATAACATACTCCGCCGCCGCCCTCTTCCGGTTTACGGTACGGGCGAGAATGTACGCGACTGGTTGTATGTCGAGGATCACGCACGTGCGATAGACGTTATTTTCCATCGCGGGATTGACGGACGCACGTACAACGTGGGCGGTTTTAACGAGTGGAAAAATATAGACCTTGTAAAACTTCTGATAAAAGTTACGGACCGTGCCTTGGGGCGCCCTGAAGGCGCTTCGCTGGATCTTATAGCCTATGTTGAGGACAGGAAAGGGCATGACATGCGTTATGCGATAGATTCTTCGCGGCTCAAGGATGAGCTCGGCTGGGAGCCTTCCCTGCAATTCGAAGAAGGACTGGAAAAGACGGTACGCTGGTATCTGGACAACGGACAATGGATGGATAATGTCACCAGCGGCGCGTATGCCGAGTATTACGATAAAATGTACGGAGGGATTTAAAATCCTCGCGCACATATGGCATTTTCATGGGTGATATCCCCATCCTGAGCATGGAAAAGATATTTCTTAATTTATAGCTGACATGAAAAATTTTTTTAACCCGGCGGTGAAATTGCTGGCTCCTGTCTTTTTGGGCCTCGTCGTCTTTTCTTGCGGAAAAGGATGCGAAACGGTGTATTTCACAGTCGATGTAAACACTTCGCTTCCTGGCGATACCGTAGCGCATCTGGAGAGTTCTCCGGGAGTGCTCATGGCTCCGCCTGAGGCCATGGACGCACAGTCCACCCCCCCCGTTTGGTAATATGCTTTAATTCAGGGGGTTGTAAATTTGAGCCCGGACATACTGAAATTGAAAACAGTATTCAGGCCAAGTACCTCGTGTCGAAAGGTTATGCCGTGATGTGTATGACCGGACTTCCGGAGCATTACAGCCGGAGACTGAAGATAGACCGCGCCCGCACGGCAGGCAGTCATGTGATTCACCGGGCTTGTCTTGCAGGTTACGATTATGTATTGTCAAAGTACAACGTCCGGCATGACGGATGTTATCTGCTGTCCGTGTCGACGGGAGGCCTGGCGGCGTTGAACATTCTTAACCTTAGCGATATACCTGTATTGGCGGCGGCAGGGATAAATCCGCTTACCAGTACGGCTGAAAATGCCTGGCATGTGCCTTCCGGCAGTTCTTCGGGCGGTGAGTTCGACAGTTTGCAGTACCGTTCGAATATCATACGTATTTTCGGAATGAAGGATGCGGCGACGCTTTCCGAACTTGAAAATGCGCGGTATGAAAAAGACAAGGTAGGCATTTACGACCCTTACGATTATTGCCTTAACCGGTCGGACAAGCCGTTAAGGGCTCCGTATCTGGTATTCAGCCACACGGATGACAAGGTGGTAAGGCGCGGCATAGTCGATACGCTGGCCTGTGTGATGAACGCCCGCAGGGAAGGAAGCGTATTGGTGAGCGATGTACAGGAATACGGTCACGGTATAGATTGCCCGCAGGAGTTTCAGGGCGTATTGCTTTTCGACGGGCATATACACAGGATCAACCTTACTACCAGGCTAATATTCATGTTTTTTGAAAAGTACAGGTACGGCGGTGCGCGGGCGGTTAGGGGACGTGCCTTGCCGGCGGCGTATTTTTCAGAACACGCAGGAGATGTCCTCGGCCGTGTCCCCGGAGGGGGAAAGCCTTAATATTCTCTGATTGGACGAACCGCGAAAAGCCAGACGCGGGTCGTATAGACTCTTTATGAAAGGCCCGTCCACCAGCACGTCTATGTATTCCAGTACAGGATAACGTGCGGGATCGGACACTATGCGCTCGTAAGTATAGCCGGTATAGCACCAAATGTTATGCCCGGTATCTTCTTTTATGCGTTTTGCCAGTTCCCGGAAACGGTACGGGTTGTAAAAAGGGTCGCCACCGGAAAATGTCACCCCGTCGAGTATCGGATTGGAATTTATACGGGATGTTATTTCGCATACGATACTCTCGTCTATGATAGTGCCGTATGCCGGATCGTGACTTTCGGGATTGTGGCATCCGGGGCAGTTATGCGCGCAGCCGGACAGGTATATGGAAAAACGTATCCCCTCCCCGTCCGATATCGTTTCGGGAAATGTCCTGAGTATCCTCAGAGGGGGCAACTGTACGTTTTCTTCCTGTTTTTCCACGATTTTGACTCCGTCCGGGAGTTCCCGGCGGAACGGAAACGAATATCGGACGGTCTATGACCGTATCCGTAACGATATTGTCAATTAAAAGTGATTGAATTTAAGTATATAGTTTTTCTGCGGTTGTTTTCACCGGGGCAAAAGCCCCGTGTGAAAACAACGTCAGCAGTGTTTTACGCGGTCTTTTTCCTCGGCCTGTTTTGCCGAGTTCCATGATTCGAGCGATCCGGTCAGATAACCCGTGATACGGCGCAGACGCGTGATCTCGTCGCTGCCGCAAACCGGGCACTTGGAATATATCACGCCTTTGTACCCGCAGGCGCGGCACGTATCTACCGGGTGGTTTATCGAGCCGTAGCCTATTCCTTCATCGTGCATTACCTTTACTATTTTCAGTATCGACACGACATTTTTCTTTGCTTCGCCGTCCAGTTCGACGTAAGTTATATGCCCTCCCCTGGTTATGGCATGGAACGGCGCTTCCTTCTTTATCTTTTCTACGAAGCTCACGGGTTCTTTTACGTCTATGTGGAACGAATTGACGTAGTAATCACGATCGTTAACGCCTTCTATGATGCCGTATTTTTTCTTGTCCATGCGCGTGAAACGGCCAGACAGCCCTTCGGCCGGGGTTGCCAGCACGGAGTAGTTCAGTTTGTAGCGGTGTTTGTATTCTTCGGCTACATCGCCTATGGCCGAAACGGCATCGTAAAGGGTTTGCCATGCTTCCTGGCTATGGGCGTGTCCTTCTCCGTAGATAGCGACCATTGCGTTATGTCCGCCGATGAAACCTATGCCCAGCGTTCCGGAATCTATAACGCTTCCTACCTCTTCGTTCGGTTTGAGGGCTCCGCCTCCTTTCCATACGTCGTTGCCCATCATGAACGGGAATTGGCGGGCTAAAGCCGTGCGTTGATACAGGTAGCGCTCGTGCAGTTGTTCCGCTATCATCCGTGCCATCGAGCGTACGGACGAAATGAAAATATCGCGGGCTTCGGCACGTACCGTGTGTTTGTCGCCGTCCGGATACATGTCTTCGGCCTGGCGCCGGGCTTCGATGGCCAGGCGCGGCATATTCATCGAGGTGAACGACAGGTTTCCGCGTCCTACTGACGATTTTACTCCGTTGACATTTTCAAATACTCGTGTGCGGCAGCCCATGGTGGCTACTTCGTAAAGGTAGCGTTTGGGGTCGTTGGCCTGCCAGAGGTCGTTCTTGTTGTATTCGGTGTCCAAAAACAGGAAATTAGGGAATAATGCCGTGGCGGTAGTGTGGCACGCTTCGACCAGTAGATCGAAGTTGGGCGCTTTGAATTTCATGCCGCCTTTTACCGCCTTGGGGAAATCTTTCAGCGCCTTTTCATAGTCTTCATCGCTCCATGACACGCCGTCTTTGACTTTGAATATCTGGATGGGGAATACCGGCACTTCGCCGTTGCCCAATCCGTTCATCGTGGCGCGCAGCAATTCGCGTATGACCATACGCCCTTCGGCCGAGGTGTCGGTGCCGTAGTTGACGGATGAAAATACCACCTGATTGCCTCCGCGCGAATGCATCGTGTTCAAGTTGTGGACGAAACCTTCCATTGCCTGAAGGGTGTCCCGGCGTGTGTTTTCGTAGGCTTTTTCCGTTATGGTTTTCAGTTCCACGTCGGAAATGGCTATCCCGCGGCCGTCGAGGAATTTTTTAAGTTCCCCGATGGCTTTGGCGTCGAGGTCTATGGATTTTACTGCTCCTTTCAGTCCGTCGCGCAGTTTTTCCTTAGGGTTTTCCCCGTTGTTCTTAAGGCTGTACAGGAAATTTATATTGGCTTCCAGATGTTTTATGAATGTTTTGTAAACGCCGGGAGCCATGAAGAAATCGAACGCGGGTATGGATTGTCCGCCGTGTTGTTCGTTTTGGTTGGTTTGGAAAATGATGGTTGCCAGCGTGGCGTAACTCTGTATCGACTGCGGAGTGCGTATGCTGCCGTTTTTGGTGTGGAAACCGCGTGCGAATATGTCGTCAAGGTCGTACTGGAGGCATGTGGTGGTTTTGGTCGGGTAATAGTCGAGGTCGTGTATGTGTATATCCCCCATGCGGTGCGCACGGGAGTATTTCACGCCGAGCAGGTATTTGTTGGCATAATCCTTGGTAACTTCTGAGGCGAAAGTCATCATCTGTCCGGCGGGAGTGTGGGACGACATATTGGCGTTCGACAGGTTTACGTCGTTTTTCTCTATCGAGACGATACCGTCCATGATGCGTTTCATGCCGGTTTTTTTGTCGCGTTCGGTGGTGCGCCATTCGCGGTAGATGATGTATTTTTTTGCCACGTATGGATTGCGGAACATCAGTTCTTTTTCTACCAGGTCCTGTATCTGTTCGACTGATATCTCCGGAGTGGAGATGGCCGCGGCGACGTTGGCGGCGATGGAGTCTATCACGCTGCACTCGTCGACCACGCCCGATGCGCGGTATGCTTTGGCTATGGCGTTTTTTATCTTATCGATCGAAAATCCTTCGGTTTTCCCGTCCCGTTTGATGATGTGTATGCCGGAAGTGTCCATAATAAATAATATTGGGTATGTGTTTTATGTTATTGTCCCTGTATGATGGAAGCTCAGGTAAAAGCGGACAAAATGCCGGCCTGCCGTATTGTCTGACGGTGGTCTTTGTGGTGACAAGTGCGCTTTTTTCGCGAAAGCCCCCTGCCTTTCGAATTGCTTCCGGAGCCGGTCTCCTGACTTTGCGCCTCCACATGCGCGGCCTTCCCGGATGTTGTGCCGGTGGCTTAAAATGCGCGCTGGGATGATTCTATGGCGCTCACAGTTGCGCGACAGTCCGCGATTCACACGCGGTTCCCATGTTTTTCCCCGGAAGAAAAAGAAAGAACTGTTGATTGCGAAGACAAAAATAGAAAACAAAAAAAGCAGAAACAATAATTTTTTTGTTTTTATTTTGGAAAAAATAATTAAAGCGACGAAAAATTTTTATTTTTTAAAAAAAAAAATCACTCTTTTTAACTTAATGGTTTTGCTGTTCCCCAGGTACGGATATCTATGGGCAAATATACTCAAGTGAAGAAAAGGCAGTGCCATTCGGCACTGCCTTTTCTTCACTTGAGTATGGTTAAAGTTTATTAGCGGTATGTGTTTTACAGCTTTTGTTTAAAGCGGCAATATCGCAATTCGTGAAGGGTCATTTCCCCACGTAGTTTTCGAGTTGCTGCTCTATGTATGCAGGATGGCCGCGATATACGATAATTCCTTCAGTATTTATCAGGAACGACGTGGGTACTGAATTTATGACGTATGTTTCGGATACGTTGTCCTGGCCTTTGACTTTTTCTGCTGAGTTGACATTTATCCACGGCAGGCCGTCTTCATCGACGGCTTTTTTCCAATCTTCGTCCTTGTCCCATGATGCTATGCCTATCACTTCAACTCCTTTGGGGTTGTATTTTTCATAAATGCCGACCATGTGCGGATTGTTGGAGCGGCACGGTTTGCACCATGAAGCCCAGAACTCCAGTATCACCCATTTTCCCCTGAGCGAAGAAAGCGAAACCGTATCGCCCTCTATCGACGTCAGGGTAAAATCCGGAGCGGTGCTGCCGACCACTGTCGAGTTGATGTTGTCCATACGTTTTTTGGCGGTTTTGGCATAGGACGTTTTCAATGCCTTTTCACCTAGTTTGCCGTATAGTTCCTGTATGCCGCTGACTGTTTCGGCCGAGGCCGTGAAGCACATGCCATTGAGGATGTATGCTGCGTAAGCATCGTTGTTGTGGTTTTCTATCAGGGCTTTTCTCGTTTCGGCATCTTTTTTCCACAGTTCGTTCCACCGGCGGTTGAATTCGGCTACCGCTGCTGTATCGGGCGTTTCGTTTTTGCGCAATTCCATGGATTGTGCCCGCATATTCTCTATTGCGGCATTCAGAGAATCCAAGGTTTTCTGTTCGGGATATTCATATACGCCTCCCGAAACCGATGAGGATGAGAAGTTTTCAGCCGTGCCGTTTACGGTGTATTTACCCAGTCCTTCGAGAAATACCTGAAGAGCCTTTTGTCTTGCGGAAATATCCAGCGTATCGCCTTTGGGGACCAGAAAAAGAAGGGTCAGTTCGTTCTTGTCCTGTGTTTTTATGGTGAAGGTTCCGTCGGAAGCCACCTTAGCCGAATCGTCCGTTACGAATTTATCCTTTGACGCATGATACGATGCGAGGAATATCCTGTCGCCTTCCCCGGCGCCTGTTATTTGTCCTGATATGGTATTTTTCCTTATCTGGGTGAAAGAGAAAAATGCGCACAGCACCAGGAATACCAGTGCGCCCCATTTGATGTATTTTTTCATGGCTGTATGTGTTGTTTGTTGTTGTGTGTCTTGTTTTTTATGCACATATCGACAAATGTATGTATAAAAACCGATATCTGAGTGTCTGTCAGGTATGTTTTTGCCGTTTGTCCTGGACGGTATGTCAGGGCAAATGGTTTTCGGGCGGGCGTGTTGTTTGCGCTATACGAATGCTCCGGCGTAAATTTATGTGAAATTCCGTACTCTGAAAACAGGGGGTCTTCGGTAAAAACGGTAATTTTGCCGGTAACAATAAATAGGATGACGAAATGGCTTTAAGACATTGGGAAGATGCTTCCGTGGTTGTGGCCGGGACCGACGAGGCCGGACGCGGATGCCTTGCCGGCCCTGTAACGGCAGCTGCGGTGGTATTGCCGCCGGATTATGTCAACGGAATGCTGAACGACTCCAAACAATTGACCGTCCGCCAACGCAATATACTTCGTGCCGAAATAGAGCGTGAGGCGGTGAGCTGGGCCGTCACCCACAATCCTCCCGGCAGGATAGACGAGATAAATATTCTATGGGCTTCGGTCGAAGCGATGCAGTCGAGCGTTGGCAAATTGTCCGTAGTACCCGCAATGTTGTTGGTGGATGGCAATAAATTCCGTCCTTATGCCGGAATACCGTACAGATGCATAGTCAAAGGGGATGCTACGTATTACGAGATAGCCGCCGCTTCGGTTCTTGCAAAAACGCACCGCGATGAACTTATGGAGGTAATGGCCGGGGAATATCCGCAGTATTGCTGGGACAAGAACAAAGGTTATCCTACTGCCGACCATCGCCGTGCGATAGAGAAATTCGGGCCTTGCCCGCTTCACAGGATGTCTTTCCGCCTTTTGAACGGGCAGACCGCACTCGATTTGTGAGTGTGAAGCCGGTATTTTCGCACCGAACGGATGATATTTAGGATTTGTATTCCCGGCGGGTTGATTTTCTACTGTTTTTTTTCGGCTTTAAAAAAACGGATAATCAATTATTAATAGTACATTTATGACCTGGCGCCGGCCGTCGGGATACGGCTGTGCATTTGCCGGAAGAAAAATACATTTTAAAACCTGAACTGATA
Organism: Flavobacteriales bacterium; assembly: GCA_003150615.1. Classification (GTDB taxonomy): domain Bacteria; phylum Bacteroidota; class Bacteroidia; order Flavobacteriales; family UBA1820; genus Merdimorpha. The sequence continues at coordinate 24,833 of QALN01000012.1, forward strand.
TGAAAGATTTTTTCCTTCTCGATTCGTCCCTGTCCAAAAAGGCGTATCCTTTTCTGGCGTTGTGCGCAAGGGTGTTCATCGGATTTTTGATGCTCACTCACGGAATACCGAAAATATTTTCTTTTAACCTGTTGTCTGCGACGTTTCCGGACCCTATAGGTTTGGGCAGTTATCTTTCGCTCGTTTTGGCCATACTTGCCGAGGTGGGATGTTCGCTGCTGCTGATACTGGGGGTGATGACTCGCCTGGCCGTGCTTCCTCTGATATTCAACATGGCGGTGGCCGTAACTGTGGTACACGGGTCGGATGTGTTTGCCGTGAAAGAACTTGCCGTAATGTACCTTGGCTTCTACGTGCTGGTATTGTTTTTAGGCGGAGGAAAATACTCTTTCGACAGGGTTATTTTCAGCCGTTATTTTTCGGGAGTGGTGTAGTATAGTCCGCGCCGTCCGTAAACGGTATTCCGGCACGTTCCGGCTGTTTTGTCTATGTTCATAAATGTCCGTACATTTGAATTCCTTTAAAGCAGGATTTAGGGCGGGTAGCCGCCGCTTTGCAAATAGAAAACGGAAAATCGTATGGGCAGTATTAAAATATTGACAGTCGGCGTGTTGTGCTCTGTGGCCGCTGTCTTTGCCGCGGGATGTTCGGGAGAGAAAAAAACGCCGGAGGAAATATCGGTCGAAGCTGTGCCGGTAGGTACAATGATAGTGTGTAAAATCCGCAATCCGGAGGCGTTTTCCGTTTCGGCATCAGAGTCGAAATATCTGGAGGCATTCGGCGGTACGGATGCCAAAAAGGATGCCGCGCGAGGATACGGTATGATGCTTAGGTTGGGAGGGGACAGGGTTTCGTCGCGCCCTATGACCGTTGCCGTGTCGAAGGTGGGAGCGAAAGGTCTTTCTTTTCTGTATATATCTGAAGTAGGAAACCGTTTTCAGGCTCCTTCGTTTGGGGCCGATACGACATTGGCGGATTCCGAATACGAAAAAACGGCCGTCACGACCGTTACCGCGCCGGACGGGGACTTTTCGTACTACGTGTCGTCGGGAGTGCTGGTGGGCTCTACCGACAGGCTTTATCTTGAGCAATCCGTGCTTCAGAGCGCGTCCGGGGCCACTCTTTCTTCCGACGGATCGTTTGCCAAGGCTTTTTCCGCGCTGCCTTCGGGACGGGAGGCTGTCGTGCTGGTAAATTTGCCGGCAGTGTCTTCGTATGTGGAAAAATCTTTGGGTTTCAGGGAAATGGGCCTTCCGGGAAGGCTTTCTCCGTGGCTTTCGGCAGAATTGGCCGTCGATACGGCAATGGTGACGGTAGAAGGGATGTTCTGCGCTTCGGATTCGACGTCATCTTTCGCACGTGTGCTTTCGGCGCAAAAATCCGGTGCGATGACGTTGGATTCTTATTTCCCTGCGTCTACACAGGCATATACATATCTCGGCGTGTCCGATTGGAAAAAGTTCTTCGCCGACAATATGCAATACCTCAAGGCTTCGTCGCATTTTCATTTGTACAACAATGCCGTACAGAAATACAACAAACTGTTCGGCGGTGATTTCGTGAAGTTTTTCACACCCTGGGCCGGCAAAGGCATTGCCGTGGTGAGAGTTGCCGGCGAGCCGTATTATGATGCGCGTAACAGCGTTTTCGTAGGTGTGTCGGATGCCGAAGCCGCCCGCAACGCGCTGGAGATGTTGAGGGATTCGTCGGTCGTGCCTCCGGACAAATATGGAGGATACGACATCGTGCCTGTCGGCCGCAGGACGGTGTTTTCCGAATTGGTGGAAAAATCTATGGGTCCCAAAGGCGTCGGTTACGGGGCCGTGTTGGGCGATGTGGCTGTGTTTTCCCACGATTTGTCTGTGTTGAAGACTGTGATAGACGATGTGAATTCGGGGACTACTTTGGCTTCTTCCCAGCAGTACAAGCAGGCAAAATCGTCCCTGGCGACCAATACCAACATGCTGGCCATGGTACGCGGCGATTTGTGGAGTGCGGATATGGCTGCGGCCGCGTCGGCAAAACTGAAGGCCAGGGATTATTCTCTGAGCGAAGTGGAGAAGTATATGCGTTCCAACTTCAGGATGTTCTCGAAACTCAAATACAATTTCTTCCAGGTCAGCTCCACCGGCGGCGTGCCTTTTTTGAACAGCCGTTTCATGTGGGACGACAGTGTGCCGCGCGAGGCGGTAAAGGCATGGTCTTTTAAAATGGATGCCGCTCCGGCCGCTGACCCGGTGGCCTTTCCGAATCATAAAACGGGGCGTTACGATGTGCTTGCGTTCGATGTTTCGGGCAATATGTATCTGATTTCGGACCAGGGTAAGCTATTCTGGAAAAAGAAACTGGCATCGGCAGTGTCTTCGCCCGTAATAGCCGCCGATCTATACGACAACAAAAAATACCAGATGGTGTTCTCGACAGCCGACGGACGTTTCCATGTGATAGACCGCAACGGAAATTATGTCACGTCGGCCGATAAAGTGGCGCGCGCCAAGAAAATGAAGCCCTCGTCGCCCGATGCGAGGATATCTTCTACCAACGAGATAAGCGTTCTGCTTTCCGGTAAGATGCAGAAAGTGAAAACCCCGCATTCACCCGTTTCGCATGCGGTCTATGTAGGGCGTACAAGTGCCGTGGTATATTCCGTGTCGGGCGGTAAAATATACGGTATCGGTATGAACGGACAGGCTCTTCCCGGTTATCCGGTTCCTGGGGGCGGCCGCTTTACCGCTGCGGAGTTTTCCAAGAACGGACAGGTATGCGTGGTTACCGCTTCGCCCGAAGGTTCGCTGTCGATGTACCGTATGCCGGGAAAATGATGCCTGAATACGTGTTTGTGGACGGTTTTATTCAATAGCTATACAACATACGACAAAACGCTGCTTATGACAAGGGAAGAGTTGATAGATACCTTGACGCTTTTAAAGGTCAGAAGGTTGTCGTCGCGATGGGTGGGACGGATGATAGAGGAGGCCGGCAGCCCTGCGGCGGTTTTCGGCATTCCCTACCGCACTTTGAGGTCATGGGGCGTACAGGATGAGGCGGCCCGTGCCGTGCTTGCGCGCAACGTGCCCGCCGAAGTGTTGGCCGAGGCTGATTTCTGTGAAAAAAACGGCATACGGGCCGTAGGCTTTTGGGAAGACGACTACCCTGCGCTGCTCAAACTTTGCACGGATGCGCCTGTTATGCTTTTTGTGCGGGGCAGTGTGGGTTCTATGACTGACAGGATTGTGCTGGCGGTAGTAGGAACTCGTTCCGTAACGCCTTACGGCGCGGCGTTAACGGCAGAAATAATAGACGCCCTCGCGCCGTACAATCCGGTAATCGTCAGCGGACTGGCACAGGGAGTGGATGTGGCGGCCCACCGTGCGGCACTCAAAAACGGACTGGATACCGTGGGCGTACTCGGCCAGGGTCTCGGCACTCCGTTGTATCCGTCGGATAACAGGGATGTGGCGCGCCAGATGTGTTCTGCCGAAGGCTGCGGCGTTATGACCGAATATTGTCATAAACAGGCTCCGTTGCCGGGGCTTTTTCCGGTAAGGAACAGGATTGTGGCCGGGATGGCCCGCGCTACCATTGTGGTGGAAGCCAAAGCCAAGGCCGGCGCGCTGATTACGGCAGAACTTGCGTCGGGTTACCAAAGGGAAGTGTTTGCCGTGCCCGGACGCACTACCGATCTGTGTTCGGCCGGGTGCAATGCCCTGATAAGGCATAACAAAGCGGTAATGCTCGATTGCCCGAAAACGGTAATAGAAGAACTGGGACTCGATGTTTTGCCGAAGTCCGGCGCAGCATCGTCCGCTCAAACCGTTGCATTCGTTGAGATAAGCCCGCAGGCACGGCCTGTTGCCGATATATTGTCGAAGGTTGAAAAACTGCATATAGACGAGTTGTGCGCACAGACAGGTCTTCCGCCGTTCCGGCTGTCCCCGCTTTTGCTCGATATGGAACTGGACGGGGTGGTGGAATCGCTGCCAGGAAAATACTATGGGCTTACGCCGGGAGCAAGGGCATCATATTAAAAATGACCGCTTTTTTCTTTGTGTTATATTAATTTTAGTATCTTTACCTCATTCACAGGCGCGTAAGTGCGATAAAACTGTTTATTATGTTGATAGACAAATATGTAGAAAATGCGCTTTATCTGTACCAGTGTGTCATCATACCCGGTTTCGGCGGGTTTGTGGCCCGCGAGGAAGATTCGTTTGAAAGTGCGGAACACGGTAAATATTCGCCGCGTTCAAAGAAGTTCGTCTTCAACCGCTCCCTGCGCGTGAACGACGGCGTGTTGGCCTCGTATATCGCAGGAATGAGGGATATAACTTATGCCGAAGCGCTTTCCGAGATAAGTCATGCGGTCGATTTTTATATTTCGCAGTTGGAAAAAGGCGATGCGGTGGAAATATCCGGTGTCGGTGTCATAAAAGCAGAAGGCGGACGATGGACATTCGAGCCGTCGGAAGTGAAAAATTTCTCGCGTGAAGAATACGGACTGGTTTCCAGTGTTCCCTCTGCGGAGTCGGGCGACGGTCAAATCCCTGTGAAACACGAACATATTTCCGATCAGATGTCCCGGATGCCTTCGCAGGCCGACCACGCTGAAATAAAGGTCAAAGCCGTCAATCTGGTGGTCGATGCCGCCACTAATGCGGGTATAGAAGACAATGCCGTGGAAAACCGCGCCATAGGGAACATCGTCAATGCCGTGCTCATGGAGGCTATGGAAAAAGCTACGCTGGATAATTATGTCGATAGCGACCATGCTGCGCGTTCGCTCATTTCCTCTGTCGTCGGAAAGGTGAGGCGTACCGAAGACGATGCGCAGCGGGAGGCTATGGACAGCATATTGCGTGCCGTTATGACCGAGGCGGTTGAAAAAGCGCTTCTGGAACAGCAGGCGGGATGTGTGCCTCCTGCCTCCGGAATGTCTGAAAGCGGTATTCCGGCACGGGAAGACCATGATGTGCCGCAAAATCCCGAAGAGAATAACGATGATATCATTGCTGCGGAAGAACAATATACTGCCGTAATAGAAGAAATTTCAGGTGGAAGCTCAGTCGATGAAAGTGAAAAACGGAAACTCAGTTGGGGCGAAGGGGAAAAAATGGATGACGAACCGCACAGAAAACGCGGACTGAGTAAGATAATATGGGCCGGACTGGCTGTTGCAGTGGCATTCATACTCCTTTTGGTGTATATGTACTGGGCGGAAATAAACCATTATTTCTACTATGCTGCCGAAGATTCCAGAAATACTGCGGTACAACAGGATGCCGTTGCTCCCGTGCCGCAAACGTCCGTTCCTGCGGTGTCCGACAGTGTTAAAAACGTGTCTGATACTGTAGTCAAGGCACAGGCTCCGGCTGTCGATTTTGTTTCGCAGACCGGAGATTTCGACCCCGGATACGTGCCGGGCGAACCTTATTACGTTATCGCAGGTTCCATGCGTTCTCTCGAAAAAGCGCGTGCGCTGCTGGCCGATCTCAAGTCCAAGGGTTACGATGCCGTGTATGCGGGCCGTCAGGGCAGCTTGTATATGGTGGCCTACGGAGGTTTCGCTTCCATGCAGCAGGCCGAAGAACTGCGGGAGAAGATAGAGGAAAGCGAAAACCCTGAAGTATGGATAAAAGTATATCCGAAAAACAGGAAGAAATAACATTTACGGGGCAGGGCTGTTCCGGATGTGTCTTTCCGGGGAATATCATGGCGGGTATCCCCCGGAAAGGTTTTTTTAGGACAAGTAACGGCCCTAATTCGTATCTTTGCACATCTTGAATACTTTGCAAATAAAAACTTATTCTTATAAAAGGTAAAGATGAAGATATCTTACAACTGGCTCAGGCAGTTCGCTCCCGTTACGTTAGGGGGCGAAGAAGCGGCGGAAATACTCACCGACCTGGGACTTGAAATAGAAGGTCTGGAAGAATGGGAAAGCCTTCGCGGAGGTCTTAAAGGAGTCGTTATAGGGAAAGTGCTTACGTGTGTGGACCATCCTAATTCGGACCATCTGCACATAACTACAGTGGATCTTGGCGACGGGCAGCCCGTACAGATAGTGTGCGGTGCGCCGAACGTGGCTTCAGGACAGACCGTACCCGTGGCTACGATAGGCACGGTACTGTACGATGACAAAGGAGATTCGTTTACCATAAAAGAAAGCAAGATACGCGGCGAAAAATCCTTCGGTATGATATGTGCCGAAGACGAATTGGGCTTGGGAGCATCGCACGATGGCATAATGGTGTTGCCGGACGACATACCGGCCGGGACTCCGGCGGCGGAAGTGTTCGGGATAGAGAACGACACTGTGTTCGAAATAGGTCTTACGCCTAACCGTGCCGATGCGATGAGCCACTTGGGCGTCGTACGCGACCTTCTGGCGCGTCTCAAGTACCATGGGCAGGATTATAAAATAACGATGCCTGAAAATACGATAACCGAATCGGATGAAGATACTGTAAAAATAACGGTCGAGTCCCCCGAACGCGCACCGCGTTATGCTGGTGTTGTGGTCAAAGGGGTAAAGGTGGCCCCGTCGCCATCGTGGCTTGCCAACCGATTGCGCGCCATAGGTCTGAACCCGATAAACAACGTAGTGGACATAACCAATTATGTTCTGCATTCGCTCGGACAACCGCTGCATGCTTTCGATATGCGCCAGGCAGGCAGTGAAATTATAGTCAAGACCTGCCCGGATGGAACTCAGTTCGTTACTTTGGACGGGGTGGAGCGCAAACTTTCGTCTCAGGATCTTATGATATGTTCGGCCGACGGGCCTATGTGCATAGCCGGAGTTTTCGGAGGCATCGAATCCGGAATAAAGGACGATACGACCGATGTTTTCATCGAAAGCGCTTATTTCGATCCCGTATCAGTGCGCCGCACGGCCAAACGCCACGGACTTCATACGGATGCTTCGTTCCGTTTTGAAAGGGGTATAGACCCGAATATCACTGTAGAGGCTCTGAAACTGGCCGCGCGCCTTATGTGCGAAGTGGCGGGCGGGCACGTAGCTTCGCGGATAGCGGACGTATGTTCCGACGAGGGGGTTAAAAAACCGTTCGATGTGGTGTTCCGTCTTTCCCATGCGGAAAAATTGCTCGGTAAGAAAATACCGGCAGCCGATATCAAGAGAATACTGGCTGCACTGGAAATAGAAATAGTCGGAGAAAACGGCGACGAACTTTTGCTTAAAGTCCCGCCTTACCGCGTGGATGTACAGCGCGAGGCCGATGTGGTGGAAGACATACTCCGTGTGTACGGTTACAACAATGTCGAGGTAAGTCCTTATCTGCACACATCCATTGTCTCGGACGACAAACGAAGTCCGGAACGCCTTTTCAATGTGGCGGCGGATATCCTTGCGGCCAATGGGTACAACGAGATGATGTCTAATTCGCTCACCAAAGGTTCGTATGCCGAACTTACTGGGGATATAGACCGGTCGGCATCGGTAAAACTGCTCAACCCGCTCAGCAGCGACCTGGACACACTGCGCCAGAGTCTTCTTTTCAGCGGTCTGGAGGCGGTGGCGCGCAATATCAGTTTCCGCAATTCGGACCTTCGTCTTTTTGAACTTGGCAAAACGTACAACAAGTTCTCGGATAAATACGTGGAAGAGTTCCATGTATCGATGCTTATTACCGGCAAAAAGAATACTGAATCGTGGCGCGGGGCGCAACAGGATTGTTCGTTCTACGACCTTCGCGCCGATTTTGACAGGGTTATGGGGGCTTTGGGTGTTAAGAACCTTTCGTGCAAACCGTGCGATAGCGACATATTCGCCGAAGCGGTGGAAATATTCAGCAGGAAAACTCCTGTGGCCAGGATAGGAAAAGTGGCTCGCCGGATACTCAAGGCTTTCGATATAGACCAGGATGTATTCTATTGCGACGTTCTTTGGGAAAACGTACTCAAAATATCGCGCGGAGTGAAAACCGTATGTTCGGATCTGCCGAAATTCCCTTCCGTGCGCCGCGACCTGGCGCTGGTGGTGGACAAAGACGTTACATACCAACAGCTGTACGATACGGCTTTTTCGGCCGAGCGCTCCATACTCAGGTGTGTCAACTTGTTCGATGTGTATCAGGGTGCTGGCATACCTGCGGGGAAAAAATCGTACGCGTTGAGTTTTACTCTTTGCGATGACGAAAAAACACTCGACGACAAACGAATAGACGGCGCTATGAAAAAGCTCGTTTCGGCGTTTGAAAAACAACTCGGCGCGTCTGTCCGCGCTTAATGACCGTTACGGGGAAAATATAAATTTTTGCATCGGGAAGTGAAGAAATTTTTTACTAACAAATATGTGCTCGAAATACTGAAGGCCGCTGTATTGGTGGTGGCGCTTATGGTTGGCTTTATGTTCTGGATGGACTATTACACCAGGCATGACGAGACAACCCCTGCGCCCGATTTGACCGGTATGGACGCTACGACGGCCGTAAGGCTGTTGGAGTCTTCGGGGTTCAAATGGACGATAATAGATTCGTCGCGCTACGAGCCTTCGCGTCCGCCTCGAGCAGTGCTATCGCAGGACCCTGAAGCCGGAGTGCAGATAAAACAGGGGCGTAAAGTTTATATCAAGATAAACCGTTCCTCGTGGGAGGATGCGGCGGTTCCTGCCGTCGATTTCGAGAACGACAAGGTGGATAACGTATCCAAACGTTTGGCTGCCGCCGGTTTTCGCGTCGGAGAGGTTATATACCAGCCGCACATAGGCCGCGATGTCGTACTTGGGCTTAGTTCTTCCGGCAGGGAGATACATCCAGGGCAAAAACTGCCTAAGACTACGGTTATAAACATAATCGCCGGTCAGGGCGAGGATACCGGAATAGACGAGGATACCACATTTGACGAAGAGGACTTTTAATATGGCCCTGCAGCAGGACGAAGATACATACGAAGGAGAAGAATACGGCCGGACGGACCAGGAAGACGAGCTGTACGAACATTACCGTTTTACGGCGGATAAGGGGCAGGATCCTCTCAGGATAGATAAATACCTGGTCAATTTCGTACAGAACGCTACACGCAACAAGGTACAGAACGCCATACGCAGCGGCAGTGTGCTGGTAAACGGACAGGCGGTAAAACCTAACTACAAGGTAAAGCCGTTGGATGTTATCCGTGTGGTGCTTCCTACTCCGGTACGCACGGGCGAGATAATTCCGGAGAACATTCCACTGGACATAGTTTATGAAGATGCGGACCTTATCGTAGTCGATAAACCCGCCGGCATGGTGGTGCATCCCGGTCACGGAAATTATTCCGGTACTCTGGTAAACGCGCTGGCATGGAGATTCGACAATTTCCCGACTATGGGTGCTATGGACCGTCCCGGACTGGTACACCGAATAGACAAAGATACCAGCGGGCTGTTGGTGGTGGCCAAGACTGAATATGCCATGACGCATTTGGCACGGCAGTTTTTTGACCATACGATAAAAAGACGATATAAAGCGCTCGTATGGGGTGATTTTGCCGAGGACGAAGGAACTTACACAGGTAATATCGGCCGCAATCCTGCCGACCGAATGCAAATGACTGTTTTCCCGGACGGTAGCGATGGCAAGCCGGCCGTAACGCATTACCGAGTAGCTCAGCGTTTCGGCTATGTCACTTTGGTGGAATGCCGGTTGGAAACAGGTCGTACACACCAGATACGCGCACATTTTACATTCAATAAACATCCTCTTTTTTCAGACTCACGCTATGGCGGTCACCACATACTGAAAGGAACTACTTCCGGGGCATACAAGTTATTCATAAGAAATGTGATGGAAGCGCTCCCGCGTCAGGGGTTGCATGCCGAAGTATTAGGCTTCGTACATCCTTCCACCGGGAAATACATGGAGTTTTCCAGTCCTTTGCCTGAAGATTTCTCCAGCGCGATAGACATGTGGGAAGAGTACTCCAGAAAAAGCATGGATGCGCGTACGCGAAAATAAATTCGTATGACAAACCCGGCGAAGGTTTCCAGGGGTAAAAAAACGAACTGCTATACGGATATTAATCTATTAATAAATAGGTATATCCGTTATTTTTAAATAAATTTGCACGCAAAATATTTAAGGATTAGAAATTCAAAGGTAGAGAGTACCTCCCTTGGCGCACTGGCCGGGGGTTTTTAAAAAAACAAAGATTATGCAGGTTCCACAACCATTTTCCCAGACCGTAACGCTCAAGGACGGTCGTACCATCACCATCGAAACAGGGGTGCTGGCAAAACAGGCAGGGGGCGCCGTACTTATCCGCATGGGCGGAACGGTGTTGCTGGCTACTATCACTACAGCGCCGGAAGGTAAGGAAGGAGCTGATTTCCTCCCGCTTACCGTAGAATACAAGGAACAGTTCCCCGCAGCGGGACGTTTTCCCGGCGGTTTTATGAAGCGCGAAATGCGCCCTTCAGACGAAGAAATACTCGTAGCGCGTCTTGTAGACCGCATATTGCGCCCGATGTTCCCTTCGGACTATCATGCCGAAACACAGGTGATAATACAGTTGCTTTCCTACGATAACGAAACCATGCCGGATTCGTTGGCAGGATTTGCCGCATCTGCGGCCCTGGCTGTTTCCGACATACCTTTCGACGGACCCATTTCCGAGGTGCGCGTGGCGCGTATCGGCGGCGAGTTCGTAATCAACCCCACCAAGAGCCAGCTGGCGGATGCCGATATAGACCTTATGGTCGGTGCATCGGCCGATTCTATCGCTATGGTGGAAGGCGAAATGAAGGAAGTGTCCGAAGCTGAAATGGTCGAAGCCATCAAAGCAGCCCACGAAGCAATAAAGGACCAGGTTGCAGCACAGAAAGCACTTGCGGCTATGGTCGAAAAATCTTCGCCCAAGCGCACTTACTGCCATGAAACCAACGATGAAGAGCTGCGCGGGAAAGTAAAGAAAGAGACTTACGACAAAACTTATGCCGTGGCCAAAATGGGTCTTGGCAAACAGGAACGTTCCGAAAAATTCGCCGAAGTGCTGAACGAATTCGTGGAAAACAACATTCCCGAAGACGCCGAGGACAGGGATGCGAAAGTGGCGCTTGCCAAACTATACTACCACGATGTCGAAAAAGAAGCCGTACGCAACCTGATACTCGACGAAGGCATACGTCTGGACGGCCGCAAAACGAACCAGATACGTCCCATCTGGGGCATGGTCAATGCACTGCCTATGCCTCACGGTTCGTCCGTTTTCACACGCGGCGAAACACAGGCGCTCGGAACCGTAACTCTCGGTACGAGTCTGGATGCTAACGAAGTGGACGGCGTGTCGTTCAAATACAAGGAAAGTTTTTACCTGCATTATAACTTCCCTCCGTATTCCACCGGTGAAACCAAGCCTATGCGCGGGGTTTCCCGCCGCGAGATAGGCCACGGTAATCTGGCTTTCCGCGCTCTTAAGCCCGTAATACCGGAGGATTGCCCTTACACGGTGCGCGTTGTCTCCAATGTTCTGGAGTCCAACGGTTCTTCTTCGATGGCTACTGTTTGCGCAGGTACTCTGGCGCTTATGGATGCCGGTATCCAGATAAAGAAGCCGGTATCCGGCATAGCTATGGGCCTTATCACCGATACTGAGACCGGAAAATACGCCATACTGTCCGATATTCTCGGCGATGAAGACCACTTGGGCGATATGGACTTTAAAGTAACCGGAACGGAAGACGGTATCACTGCCTGCCAGATGGATATCAAGATAAAAGGCCTTTCGTACGAGGTGCTTACCAAAGCATTGGCACAGGCTCATGAAGGTCGTATGCACATATTGGGCAAGATACTTGAAGTGATACCGGCTCCGCGTGAAACTGTCAAGGAACATGCCCCGAAGATATTCACTATGGATGTTCCTAAGGATTCCATCGGCGGTATAATAGGAACTGGCGGCAAGGTGATACAGCGTATTCAGGCGGAAACGGGAACTACGGTCACCATCGAAGAAAAGGATGGGGTAGGTCATGTGGAAATACTCGGTACTTCGCCCAAGGGAATGGAAGACGCAATAGCCATGATAAAGATGATAGCGTTCGATCCGGAGATAGGACAGGAATTCGACGTTACGGTAATGGATGTACGCGATTTCGGCGCCATAGTCGAACTCGGCCCGAACCGCGATGCAATGCTCCATATTTCGGAACTCGACTGGAAACGCGTGGATAATGCCGAAGATTACGTTCATGTGGGAGATAAAATAAGGGTGCGCCTTATCGAGATAGATAAGGAAAAAGGCCGCCTGAAAGTATCGCTCCGTGCCATGAAGGAAAAACCGGCGGACTGGGTGGACCGTCCTGCACGTCCTCGTGAGGACCGCCCGCGCAGGGATTATGACCGTCGTGACGACCGCCGCCGCGATGACCGTCGTCGTGACGACCGTCCGCGCAGGGATCATGACCGTCGTGACGACCGCCGCCGTGACGACCGTCCGGCCCGCAGCGACGAGTCAAACGGCAATTCCGAAAATCAGGAATAAAATCTGTACCCTGAAAAAGAGGGAATAATAAAAACAAGGCTGTCCAATTTCTGGATAGCCTTGTTTTTTTGTGGTTTTATATGATTAATTACGCTGTTTATCCCTGGTGTGCCGGTCGTAGCAGGTCGTTGACAGTTTTTACCGGATTGAATGTTTCGGCAGGCACTTCGACGAATATGGTTGTCCAACGGCTCATGGCCCCGTTCCACAATCCGGGGAGTTCCAACGCTTTCAGATCGCGGCCCTCCATGCTTTTTTTGGATATGAAACCTGTGTTGTGGTCCACGAATTGCGTAAGGTCGAATTTATCTCCCGTATATGATTTTACGGCGCATACCAGATCGACGGGGTTGAAATGGCTTGAGTTTTCGAAAACTGCGCGTTTTTCCGGGTCGGAAAGGTCTATCTGTGCGCTTTCGACTATTTGAAGAGATACGGCACCGTCTTCGTCACGTACCCAGAAAGGACCTCCGCCAGGCTCTCCTTCGTTCTTCACCATACCGCATACACGGATAGGGCGGTCGAGTACACGGATGAGGTATTCTTTCTTGTCATGTCCGTCCATATTGTGGTATGAGTCCGGCAGATGAAGGCAAAGGGTGTCCTCGACAAATTCTTCCACATGATTCAGGTTTTCTTCCGAAGTCTCGAAATCAAATGCCCGCAGGTATTTCTGTATGTCCGCCTGTACTTCGAGCAATTTTCCGGCCAGTACTTTTTTATAGGTTACGGTAGGTTCCTTGAGGTTGTCCGGTACTACGTTGTCTATGTTTTTTATGAAAATCACGTCGGCATCTATAGCGTCGAGGTTTTTTATCAGGGCGCCGTGTCCTCCGGGGCGGAAAACGAGTTTGCCCTGGCTGTCGCGGAAAGGCTCGTTGTCCATATCGACGGCTATCGTGTCGGTTGATTTGCTTTGTCGGGAAAATTCGGCTTCGAGCGTCACGTGGAACTCTTTTTCAATCTCCGGGCGTGCCGAACGTACGAGAGCCTCGAAAAGTATCTCGTGTTCCGGCGATACGGTGTAGTGTATTTTTACTACCCGTGAGGCGCCTGCGGCGTACATTGCGCCTTCCACGAGCTGTTCTTCTGCCGCTTTGCGGGCTTTTTCGGGGTATTTGTGAAACGATATGAGCCCTTTAGGCAGACTACCGTAGCCCAATCCTTCCGGGTGCAATATTTTCCGTGCGATATCTAGCCAGTCTTCCTGTTCTATGTGTTTTTCTATATTGTCCCCCGCCGAAGAATAAACGCAGGCAAGTTCGTCGAAAAACGGAACGCTGCGTATGTTTTTCATCAGTGCGGCTACGGATTTTAGACCGTTGGCTTCGATGAAATCGGCCTGCGGCAGTTCCGAATGGGGGAATTTTTCCACAAAAACGAATAGATCCTTGAACATGCGCGTGGCAGCACCGCTTGCCGGAACGAATTTGACAATGTTTTTCTGAGGGCTTTCCTTGGAGTACAGGGCTGCGTAATGTTCGACCTGCTCCGGTGTCATGCGAAGTATCCCGTTGCCCACGGAAGCGGCCTGGGTTATTTCCAGAGGCGGGAAACCGCTTTTAAAGTAAGATATTTGTTTTTCTACCGCTTCGGGAGAAAGTTCCCTTTGCGTTATCTGTTCCAAATCGTTGTCTGTAAACATATCAGGTATAGTTTTGATTTTAGAATTAATTCTTTGTTTTTTATGGACGTTTTGCGGAATGAACCGTTTTTCCGGGCTGGCATATGTAGTCGTAAGCGTCGAAATAATAACGTATCAGGCTTTTCCAGTCGAACTCCACCGAGAAATCCTCTGCGCCTGTACGCATCATTATACGTTCGCGTGAAGTGGACGTGGCGAACCTGAGCAGGAAGTTGGACAGGTCTTCGGCCGACTGGTCGAACGCCCGTCCGCGCCTGTGCAGGACTTTTATGCCGCGCGACTCGTCGCCCGAGGTGAAATTTTCTACGTAGTCGCCAAATCCGGCCAAATCGGAGGTGACGGCGGGAACGCCGCTTGCCAGACTCTCGCACGGGGTATATCCCCACGGTTCATAGTAGCTGGGGAATACTCCCAGGTGGCATCCGCGGACGAACTCGCTGTATTCCATCCCGAACAACGGATTGTCGGGAGATATGAACGCAGGGTGGTAAACGACCTTCACGCGGTCGTCTTTTTTGTTTATAAGCCCTGCCGAACGCACGAAACCGAGTATTTCATCCTTGTAGTCGTCGACGATGTTGTGTGTCACCACCGGCGGCAGTGTGTTTGTATTCCAAGATTGGAGCGTACGTTTAATCCGGAATTTGGTTGTCTCGTTTATGAAATCGTTAAGGTCAGGCAGATTGCTGTTGCCTGAATGCGAAGACAGATAGTTGAACAGTTTTTCTCCTACATCGCGTCCCATTCCTTCGCTGCTCTTGCGAAGTTCTTCCATTACCGCGCGGGAATTGAGCACGTCAGGGTTTATGCTGTGGCACGGGCGGTTGGTTATAAAGAACATGACCACCGTCATGTCCGAGCCTATCATTTTAAGTTTGTAATTCAGCCTGGCAAGCGCTTCGAGGGTCATGTCGAAGCCTTTGTTTTTGTATTCGTAACGCCCTGAAGTGAAAAAGTAAAGCGTGCGTGAAAGGTCGAACGAATAAGAGCCGAAAAAATGTCCGCGCACGAACTGGTGTATTTTGTTTTTCAGTTCCTGGTGCAGTATCTCTACTTTGTAAAATGAAGAGAACTTGTTGATGTTTAGTCCGTTCGGGGTTATGTGGTCGGGTTCGCGACCAAGAAGTTGGCGGCATTCGGCCGACATGACCCGGCTTACGGTGGTAAACGAATCGGCCGCGCCGGCAGCGGCTCGTTCCAGTTGGGCTTCTGTCAGGATATTGAAATAAACGGCTTCCTTGTGCCAGTCTATGTACGGCAGACGCGAATAGAAATTCGGATCGTTGAATGCCAGGTAACGGCCGAGTAATGTTGCGTGCGTGGTAAATACCGTTTTGTACGGCATTTTTTCATTTTTTATAAACGGCAGTGGTACGCCGGCCATCCACTCGTGGAACTGTACCATGACCGGAGAGTCGAAAAAGCTCTTTTTTTCGGCCAGTTTTTTGAAAAAGACATATGTCGCGTACCCGAACGATATGACCTGGTCGGCAAGAGGCGATATGTTTCCCGAATCGACCGACGAGTCCTTCCACAGGTAGTATTTGAAGTCGCCGGTATTTTGCGCAGGTCCGGATGTGTTGAAGAGTATGGTGTTCGGTTTACCGGTGATAAGCCATGTGCCGTAGTGTACGTCGAATCCCTCGTTCCACATTTCGCGTATGGTCTGCCCTATTTCGTCGTCGGGCAGGTCTGCGTATTCGAATTCGGCGCGGGCTTTTTCCGTGTACGGGCCTATGGCGTGGTAGTTTTTTGAGAAATATTCCGAAACGGACGGCATTTTGGAGCGCAGGACGGTATAAATACCACCCATCTGGTTGCATACCTCCCACGATACTTCGAACAGTTTGCGGGAGTCTTTGGTGTGAGTCTTAGGCATAGTAGTATTGTCGTGGTTCTTATTTTCCCTTTAGGTTACGGGCGGAGGCTAAATGCTCTTCTCCGGTACGGGGCCCGTACAATTTGCCTAAAGTTGCAAAAAAAAACGAAATAACATATATTTTTTTAAGTGAAATTATTTTCACTCCCCGTGTGACTTATCCTTCGCCCGTAGCGACTAATTACAGGTTACCGGCCTGTAAATGAAAAAAAAGGATGAAGACGAGTTTACCGTGTTTATAAAAGAGCACAAACGGAGGATATATAAGTTGTGCTACCTGTACCGCAGCGACAGCATGGGACCCGACGATTTGTATCAGGAAGTGCTTATAAACCTGTGGCGCTGTTGGGGCAGTTTCGCCGGCAGGAGCGCGATGTCCACGTATGTTCACCGTATAACACTCAATACTGCGTTTACATTCCTGAGAAAAAAGTACCGAGAAGTTCCCACATGTGTCTTGGGCGAACCTGATGACTTGCCTTTGGATGAACAGGCCGAAGATCCGCATGAGGATATGCTTTGCGAACTTCGCCGCAGAATATCCTGCCTGGGGGAAACCGACAGGAAAATAGTGTCCATGTATGCGGACGGGAAAAGTTGCCGCGAGATAGCCGAAATTATGAAAATGAGTCTGACCAATACTTCCACGCGCCTTTCCCGCATAAAGGAAAAACTCCGGCGTTTGTAACGTGCAATGCCGTATCGGGCGGCGCAGTAAATTGCATATTTGAGATTTCGGTTTTAAATAACTGCGTTTGAATGCTTTTTTATCCGAACAATTCTTAAATTTGTGCCTTGGATTTTTAGTATAACATACCCAAAATTAAAAAAGCATATGAAAATAGCCATTGTCGGAACAGGTTATGTCGGCCTTGTGAGCGGAACCTGTTTTGCCGAAATGGGAACGGAAGTTACCTGTGTCGATATAGACAAAGAGAAGATAGAGCGCCTCAATAACGGTTTTGTTCCTATATTCGAACCCGGACTGGACGAACTTGTCGCAAAAAACGTCCGTGAAGGCCGCCTGAAATTCACAACCGATTTAAAGGAATGTCTCGACGATGTGTCGGTAGTGTTCAGTGCAGTGGGAACCCCTCCCGACGAAGACGGAAGCGCCGACCTGAAATATGTTCTGGATGTTGCGCGGACCGTAGGACAAAACATAAATAACTATGTGGTATTGGTGACAAAAAGTACCGTGCCTGTGGGGACTGCGTCGAAAGTCAAGGAAGCGATACGCGAGGAACTTCGAAAGAGAGGCCGGGAAGATGTGGAATTCGACGTGGCATCGAATCCTGAATTCCTTAAGGAAGGTGCGGCGGTAAAGGATTTTATGTCCCCGGACCGTGTCGTGGTCGGGGTGGACAGCGAAAGGGCGCGCAAATTGCTCGAAAAGTTGTATAAACCGTTTACCCTCAACGGTTATCCGATAATATTTATGGATATACATTCGGCCGAAATGACCAAATACGCCGCAAATGCCATGCTCGCGACCAGAATAAGTTTTATGAACGACATAGCCAACCTGTGCGAGCTGATAGGTGCCGATGTCGATATGGTGCGCAAAGGTATGGGGGCCGATGAACGTATAGGATCCAAATTCCTTTATGCCGGGGCCGGTTACGGAGGTTCGTGTTTTCCCAAGGATGTGAAAGCTCTTTCACACATAGGACTGGAGGCCGGATATAAAATGAGGGTGATAGATGCGGTGGACAAGGTAAACAACAGCCAGAAAGAGATAGTCGCCGTAAAGCTTTCGGATGCTTTCGGAGGTAATATTTCCGGGAAGGTCATAGCCCTGTGGGGTCTTGCATTCAAACCGGAAACGGATGACATGCGCGAGGCTCCTTCGCTGACGGTGATAAAAAGACTTGTGGATGCAGGGGCTAAAGTAAAGGCTTTTGACCCGGTGGCCATGGATGAGGCAAAACGCCGTATGGGGGATATTATCGAATATTGTCCGAGCAAATACGAGGCCGCACGAGGGGCCGATGCTTTGGCCATAATGACCGAGTGGAGGCAATTCCGTCTTCCGGATTGGGCGGAAATAAAGAAAATAATGAAAGGCAGCATAATCGTCGACGGTCGCAATATATACGATCCGCAGGAACTCCGCGAATACGGATTCATGTATAGCTGCATAGGTAAAAAACTGGAATAATGAAAAGAGTACTCATTACCGGCGGTGCCGGCTTCATAGGCTCCCATCTCTGCGAAAGGCTGTTGGGTGATGGTTGCGATGTGATATGCCTGGACAATTACTTTACGGGCAGCAAGGATAACGTACGACATCTTCTGGACAATCACAATTTCGAACTGGTGCGCCACGATGTGACGGAGCCGTTTTATGCCGAGGTGGATGAGATATATAACCTGGCATGTCCAGCATCTCCCGTGCATTACCAGTACAATCCGATAAAAACCATGAAAACGTCCTTTTACGGGGCTATGAACATGCTGGGGCTGGCCAAACGTACCAAGGCTAAGATACTTCAGGCCTCGACCAGTGAAGTTTACGGAGACCCTGCTGTACATCCCCAGCAGGAGGGTTATTGGGGGAATGTCAACCCGATAGGGCTGCGTTCGTGTTACGACGAAGGAAAACGCGCCTCGGAAACTCTTTTTATGGATTATCACCGGCAAAACGGTGTCAGGATAAAGATAGTGCGTATATTCAATACCTACGGTCCGAGGATGAATCCTTCGGACGGGCGCGTGGTCAGCAATTTCATTGTCCAGGCATTGCGCGGAGAGGATATAACCATTTATGGAGACGGTATGCAGACGCGCAGTTTCCAGTATGTCGACGATCTGGTAGAAGCTATGGTGCGTATGATGGCTACCGGCGATGATTTCACAGGGCCTGTTAATACCGGTAATCCAGGAGAGTTCACGATGTTGGAATTGGCTGAAAAAGTGATAAGCATGACAGGTTCTAAATCCAAACTTGTATTCATGCCTCTGCCTTCGGATGACCCGAAACAACGCAAACCGGACATAAGCCTTGCCTATGAAAAATTAGGGGGCTGGCAGCCGTCAGTAAAGCTCGAGGACGGTCTGGCCAAAACGATAGCATATTTTAAAGATATCCTCGATTGACGATATCCTGAATAGCTAAGTAAATATCGAACGGCCGATGTCCGCAACAGGGTGTAATGTCGCAGTACGGATTATAAATTAAGAATGATCGTGACGCCTAAAGAAGTTTTGAGAAAATGGATAGATTTCTTTAATGCTGCCGATGCGGCCTGTATCGCTGAATTATATGCAGAAGATGCGGTAAACCATCAAATTGCAAATAAACCGGTAGTAGGTAAGGCGGCTATTTACGAAATGTTTGTAAATGAATTTGCGGCAGCTAAAATGGTTTGCATCGTCGAAAATATTTTTGAAGATGGGCAGTGGGCGATAATGGAATGGAAAGACCCTCTTGGACTTCGTGGGAGTGGATTTTTTCATGTAAAAAACGATAAAATCGTATTTCAAAGAGGATATTGGGATAAACTATCGTTTTTGAAGCAGCATAATCTTCCGATTGAGTGAAAGCAGTGAAATTCTTTGTTCCGTCAAATAATTTTACATTTCTTGTATCGAGTTGTCTGACGGTATGGCGCTGTTGATAATCGTTGCCAATGTTTATCAAATACTTTGCCAAAAGGTTGTTCCTCGATAGGTTGAATGCAGCAGTTGAAAGTCTGAAATAAAAAAACTCCGTATGGTAAGGCCATACGGAGTTTTTTGTACCCCCGGCGGGAATCGAACCCACATCAATGGTACCGGAAACCATCATTCTATCCTTTGAACTACGGAGGCAGTATTTCCGGACGCACAAATATACGGTTTTTTCCATGTATGAAGCCTGTACCGTGCGGTAAATTATATCAAGGTCGTTGTGAACGGCTATACGCTGTTTGCAAACCGATTCTGTTTTATTCGGGCACATCACTATGTCATGTGTAAATCGTACTTTTGTGCCGTATAACAATGTGTGTCCATTTCAAAATAAAGGTACAAAGATGACAAAAATACATTATTCTGTTTTGTTTATGGCTATGGCAGCCGTTTTCTCACTGTCGTCATGCGCAGGGGACAAGGAACATTCGGCCGAAGGCACTGTGGCGGACGCTACTATGAACGGAATGTCGATAGATACGGGTTCCGATACGGTATTCGTAAGCACTATGTATTCGGATCCGGATAAAGTGCCGGGTGTTTTGATAGGCGATTCTGTGGCGGTGAAATATGTGATGAAAGATACGGACGGTGTGACGGTTCCGATGGTGGTATCGCTTATCGTCATCAAACATTCGCCGTATTACTACATACAGGGTACGTGGGTGGAACCCAATCCGATAGACAGCGCTCAGGTACAGGGCGTGATTCTCGGCGGGGACGGTACTGCCGTGTCGGTAGGCATGGAAACGTTATTGTTTAAAGACTGGTCTATGGATGGCGGCATGCTTTTACTGGGTTATAAAAGTATTGGTAACGGACATGTGTTCGACGGTACTGATACTCTGAAAATAGACAGATTGGATGCCGATTCCCTCGTTTTGTCACGAAACGGCAATGTTGTGTGGAAATTCGGCCGTG
Source organism: Flavobacteriales bacterium (assembly GCA_003150615.1). Classification (GTDB taxonomy): domain Bacteria; phylum Bacteroidota; class Bacteroidia; order Flavobacteriales; family UBA1820; genus Merdimorpha. The sequence goes on from QALN01000012.1 coordinate 45,430, forward strand.
GGAAATAGGTATGTACACGGCGCGGCATATAAAGAATGCGCAGGGCTATACCCTGCGCATTCTTTATATGCCGAAGTTTCCAGGAAAATATTATAGAAATGTGTTCTGTTTGATGTAGAGGGGGGCTTATAAAAAAAACCATGCCTGATTGTGGGCATGGTTTTGTGTGACATCGTTTTAAAAAGTTGAGCGGAAAACGGGATTCGGACCCGCGACCCCCACCTTGGCAAGGTGGTGCTCTACCACTGAGCTATTTCCGCAATATTTTTAGCGAAAGTCCCTTGTTGCCCCTTAGTAAGAACGCAACAAGAACGCAACAACGAGGTGCAAATGTATATATTAGTCGGTAAAAAAACAAGGAGCGGACAGATGTTTTTTTCAGTTCATAGGGGAGTATTTGCCTGCGCATCTGTGTTTGAATTCGTTTGTCGTCAATATCCGTTATGAATTTATTGGTCCCTGCGATGTGTTGTGGTAAGATATGAAAAACCCCATTGAATCAATGTTTCAATGGGGTTGTCCTAGTTCTGTCCGTTTGTGTTTTCGGCATTTTGAGCGAAAAACGGGGCTCGAACCCGCGACCCCGACCTTGGGAAGGTCGTGCTCTACCAACTGAGCTATTTTCGCGGCGTTAAATTAATCTGAGCGGAAAACGGGATTCGGACCCGCGACCCCCACCTTGGCAAGGTGGTGCTCTACCACTGAGCTATTTCCGCAAAATCGTGCATGAAGTACTCCGTACGCACGGGATTGCAAATATAATCACGATAAGATTATACTCAAAGTTTTTTCTGTTTTTTTAATATTTTGCCCCGTGGATCCGCCCCTAAGCCTTCTGCGGTAAAATTCGCTTTCATTTCAAATATAAAAAAACTACCTTTGCCGGTATATTCCTTGATTCGAATAAGATGGACGATAGTAGCTATAAAGTGGCGGTTATTGGCGGTGGCAGTTGGGCCACGGCCATAGTCAAGATGCTGTGCGAGACCCAGGAAAAAGTGGGTTGGTACATCCGTTCCGAACAAACGGTAGAATATATCCTGCAGGACCATCACAATCCGAACTACCTCTCCTCGGTAGAATTCGATACGGACAAACTCCATATCAGCAACGACATAAACGAGATAATAGAAGGTGCGGAAACTATAATTTTTGCCATACCGTCGGCGTTTATCACCAAAGAAATACGCGGACTGAAAGCCTCTATGCATGGGAAAACGCTATTTTCGGCCATAAAAGGTCTCGTGCCCGACAAAAACATAGTGATGGGACAGTATCTCTCGAAGAGGTTTAAGATAGCTCCTTCACGGATAGGGGCGATAACAGGCCCGTGTCATGCGGAAGAAGTGGCTATGGAGCGTCTCTCGTACCTGACGGTAGCCTGCCAGAGCCTGCCTTTGGCTGAAAAAATGTCTTCTTACCTTAGCGGCCCGTATATAAAATGCAAGTTGTCCAAGGACGTAATAGGCGTCGAGTACGCGGCGGTTATAAAAAACGTTTATGCGATAGCGGCCGGCATAGCCCATGGGCTTAACTACGGCGATAATTTCCAGGCGGTGCTCATGTCGAATTCTATACGCGAGATGGATACTTTTCTTTCGGCCGTATATCCTATGGAGGGCCGTAACATAATGGATTCCGCCTATTTGGGTGATTTGTTGGTTACGGGATACAGTTACTTCAGCCGTAACCGTATGTTCGGAACGATGATAGGCAAAGGCTATACAGTGAAGTCGGCCATGTTGGAAATGAACATGGTGGCCGAAGGCTATTATGCCACGTACGGGGTCTATCAGCTCATGCGCAAACACGATATAGAAATGCCGATACTTGAAACGGTGTACAGCATACTTTACGACGGACGTGACCGCCGTCCCAAATTCAAAAAATTAACTGAAGTTCTGGACTGACAGGAAATGGCAGACGAAGATGACAGCCGGTGTGTGATACTGGTGGACGAAAACGATAACCAGACGGGCACGGCCGGAAAAATGGAAGCCCACTTGAACGGAGGCAAACTGCACCGCGCTTTTTCCGTTATAATAACAGACAGCAAGGGCAGGATAATGCTGCAAAAACGCGCCGCCGCCAAGTATCATTCTCAGGGACTGTGGACCAATACATGCTGTTCCCACCCGGAACCGGGCGAAAGTACCGAGGATGCTGCGCACCGTCGTCTGAAAGAAGAAATGGGTTTCGATACGCCTCTTAAGGAAGTGTTTTCGTTCGTGTACAAAGCCACGCTCGATACCGGCCTTACCGAACATGAATATGACCATGTATTTATCGGAACGTACGACGGCGTTCCTGTGTGCGACCCGGCCGAGGTCGAGGACTGGCGTTTGGCCGAGCCTGAAGAACTGCGTATGGATATGAATGCGCATCCGGAGGAATTTTCCGAGTGGTTCAGGATAATTATAAACCGGTATTTCGGTTTTATTTCCAAGTAACGAACGGTTGTGGAATTGTCTCCTCTGTCTTTGACGTCGGGAACTTATCGGGTTTAATGATAAATAAAAAAGACGTGGCTGAAAAAGTCACGTCTTTTTATGTTATGTATGAGAACTGTTATTTAGTTTTTTCCGCCGCTTTTTTTGCTGCCATGTCCTTGAAATAATTGTCAAAGAACACCAGTTGGAATTTTATGGAGTTTGTCCAGTAAGACCAGCTGTGGTTCCCTGGGCGCGAGATGAAATCGTGTTCGATGCGGCGGTATTCCATCTGTTCGTGCAGGCGTTTGTTTACCGTGTAGAAGAAGTCATCCGTGCCGCAGTCGAATATGATTTTTATGCTCGTCGGTTTCAAACGGTACAGCTGGTTCATTATGCTGTACTCGGCCCAGCGTTCCGGGTTTTCAGCCTGCGAGCCAAGTTTCTGCTCCATGTACCAGCTCGACGGGAAAGACTGGATGTCCACGCCGCCGGATATCGAACCGCATGCCCCGTAGAGGTCCAGGTGGCGGAATGCAAGGAAAAGAGCTCCCTGGCCGCCCATCGAAAGGCCTGTTATGGCGCGGCCTTCGCGGGAATCTACCGTGCGGTACGTTTTGTCTATGAATTCGCGCAATTCTTTCGATACGTAAGTCTCGTAACGGCTCGTGGTGTCGACAGGGGAATCCCAGTACCAGCTGTGCGTGTTACCGTCAGGGCATACTATTATCATGCCGTAGCGCGATGCCAGTTCGGGCAGGAAAGGTGTCTTTTTTATCCAGTTTGAGTAGTTGCCTCCGGCTCCGTGCAGAAGGTATACCACAGGAAAACGCTCGTTTTTGGCCGTCTTGTAATTCGCCGGTGTTATCACCACGTTTTTGACGTTCTTTTTCATCGACTGGCTCCACACGGCAACCGTGTCCACACTCTGCGCCCATACTCCGGATACGGAAGCGGCCAGGATGAATAGTGTAAGTTTCAGATGTTTCATTTCTTTCGTTTTTTACTTGTGTTCGTGTTGTTTTTTATGTTCTTTGAATATTTTCGATGCTGTTCTTTTCAGTTCTGAGGCGAATTTTGGCGATACTCCTTCCGGAATGTATTTTACGCTTGCAGGGTTTTCCCCGAAAAAGAACGAATACCATACCAGTCCGCCGAGATAACATCCGGCCTGGTTGGCATGGTTGGGGTCGAGGATGAATTTTTTGTCCTTGTTCCAGTAATAGCCCACGTTAAGCGAGTTATCCTGTGCAGGCAGGGCTGGATAAACGGGGTTTTTGAAATCGAACGCCGGGTCCTTGCCGTAAGATGTCCTTTTCCCGCACCGGATATCCTGGAAAGCCTCGCCCACGGGGATTACTTCAAGCGGTAGTTTTCCGGTGAGTTTTTCGGTCGACAAGACTATTCCATCCCACATCTGCCGGTCGTTTCGGGCCCTTACGGGTTTGCCAGTGGCGGTATCCGTACCTATCTGTCCGAATATGCGGGCGTCGTTGCGGTAGGCCCATGTCTGGTGCCATACTATTTTAGCGCCGGGACATAATTCTTTCATGTAATTGTACAGGCTGTCGGCCCAGGGCATGTACGTGTCGTAGTCGGACGAATGCATCGAATATTGCTGCATGGTGATGAAATCCCATCTCTCCGATTCGAGCATTTGCCGCAGGGAACGTCCTTTGTAGGGACGCCCGGCAAGGCTGTCGGGGTATCGTTCGCTTATCATGGCGCGGTTCCAGTGCCGCTCCACCGGGCAGGCCGGAAGTTCGGCGTGTCCCAGTACGAGTGTATAACCTCCGTCAGAGGCCATTCGCGTAAGATAGCGTGTGGCGTTCTGTGAAAAACTATTTCCTACCAAAAGTATTTTCAGCGTGTCGCTGTCAGGTTTTACCCATTGGGCATTGACGCAGGAAAATGAAAATAAGGCCAACGCTGTGAAAATGGCCGCTATTGTCTTGTGTTTTTTCATGTATGCATTGTGTTTTTGTTAATCCAGTTTTCCGGGCCCGGTACCTGCATTGTCGTGTATGAAACCGCAGTTCCCGCACGCAGGAGAAAGGGTTTTTTCTATGAAGTCACGTATTTTGTCTTTTTCGGCCTCCGGGTAGAGGATGTGTACGTTGGCCCCGGCATCGAGCGTAAAATACACCTGTGCGCCTGTGTCGCGGCGGTAAGCCCATATCGCCTGTATCGCGGTTATTGTAAACGGTTTGAAAAGTATGTAGTAAGGCTCGCCCGTCATCATCATGGCATGCAGTGTCAGGGCTTCCGCTTCGGCCATATGTCCGAATGCTTCGGTGTCGCCTTCGCGCAGTATGGCAGCCAGGGCTTCTACGTTGTTCCCGGCCTGGACGAAGCGCTGCCGGGCGAACGGATGACCGTCCATAAGCGCGTGACCTTCGGTACTCGACACGCTTTTGCTTCCGCTTTCTATCAGCAGTACCGTATCGCACATGTTCCGGAATACCGGATGTACCGAATCGTACGGAACAGGTACGGCGTACAAATCCGACGAGTTTTCCACAGCCGGCGTCTTTCCCCAAACGGCTGCACATCCGTAAATGCTGCGGGATGCGCTGCCCGAACCCAGCCGGGCGTAGAAAGATGCGCGGCGGGAAAAATCCTGGCCGGCGGTTGTTTGTCCGCATGTCCTCTCGAAATCCGTAAGGCATAGCGCCAATGCGCTCATGCCCGATGCTGAGGACGCTATGCCGGAAGAATGTGGAAATGTATTGTCTGTGCGCACAGTAAAACAGTAATCCTTGAGGTACGGAGCATATGGTTCGATGCGTGAAAAGAACTTTTCTATCTTAGGTGCGAACGAGGGTTTTTCCTGTCCCCCGAAGTATATTTTTACATCGAAGCCTTCTTTTGCCGTGTCGCGGCGGGACATTTCCAGTCGTGTTTCGGTATGGCATTTTTCCAGTGTGAGGCTCAGCGAAGGGTTAGCCGGCAACTGGCCGGGGAGTTTTCCCCAGTATTTTACTATCGCTATGTTGGACGGGCTTTGCCATGCGGAAGAAAAACTTCCGGGCAAACATTTTATATCCGTCGGTTTGAAAGTATCGTCCATCGTATATCGAAAGTTTTTCCGGATCGGCGCCTTGTACGGTTTACGGCTTGCCTGAGAAAGACCGCTCCGTAATAGTTTAACGCCGAAATGGTGTTTTATGCAGGCCATAAGGCGTCACTTTGCAGACAAATATAGCGAAAGCCGAATACAGAACTCAAGTTTATTTGAAGTTATGCTCAAGGCGTATCCTATATCATGCAAATATAGTGAAAGCAGGGTGGAAACCGAAAAAAGCCGGAGTATTTTTATAGGTTTGCCAAGGCACACCCTATATTAGACAAGATATGCGGATATTATGCAGGGCTTTATTATTGTGGCGGGCGAAAACGATTTTTTTATGGCTATATTTGCATCTGGCGGTCATGTTTTACACGGTTGCCGTAAGAAAACAGGTAAATACATAAGTATCATATAAAAATAAAAGCATCGTATGAAAAAAACACTACTATTTGCGGTTATGCTGTTTTGTGCGGCCGTATGGGGTCAGGATCGTCCGGCTCCGCTGAACATTATCCCCGAACCGGTAAAGGTCGAGCGCGGCGAGGGAGCATTTACCATAGACCGCAACACCAAGGTTTACGCCGCCGACAAAGAGGCGCTTAAATCGGCGCGTTATTTCATCGACTATTTCAACCGCAATTTCGGGTACGAACTGAGCCTTGTGAAAAAGCCCAAAGGCGAAGGGGTTATCGTCCTTTCGGATGCTAAAAACGGGGGAGTTTCCGGCGGATACGCGCTTAAGGTAACGCCCGAAGGTATTTCCATAGACGGTAACGATGCTTCCGGAGTGTTTTACGGTGTACAGACGCTTATACAGTTGCTGCCTACCCGTGCCGGCAACCATGCGGTGATACCTGCCGTAACGGTGAACGATTATCCGCGTTTCGAGTACCGGGGCATGCACTTCGACGTGGTGCGTCATTTTTTCCCGGTGGAGTACATCAAAAAATACATAGATTATCTGGCGTTGCACAAGATGAACTATTTCCACTGGCATCTGACGGACGACCAGGCCTGGCGTATCGAGATGAAGTCGCATCCCGAACTTACGCATAAAGGCTCCGACCGAGAAGGCGAGATACTGGGGCTGTATCCCGGTACGTACGTAAAACGCCCTTACGGCGGTTACTACACGCAGGAGCAGGCGCGCGAGATAGTCGAATATGCCGCTGAGCGTTATATCACGGTGATCCCTGAGATAGACATACCGGGACACTGCATGGCTGTGCTGGCCGTACATCCTGAGTTCGGCACCGAGCCTGACAAGGAACACAAAACGGCCCAGACGTGGGGCATTTACAATAAATTCAACAACGTGCTGGCTCCGAAACCCGAAGTGTTCGCTTTCCTTGAGGACGTGTTTTCCGAGTTGTGCGATATTTTCCCGTCGCAGTACATACACGTTGGCGGCGACGAATGCGCCAAGAAGTGGTGGAAAGAATCGGCACAGGCCCAGCAATTCATGAAGGATAATAACCTGAAGGATGAAGATGAGCTGCAAAGTTATTTCATCCATTACGTGGATGATGTGATAAATAAAAAAGGCAAGACGGTGGTAGGCTGGAACGAAATTCTCGAAGGCGGTCTGGCTCCGGACGCTATTGTTATGAGCTGGCAGGGAACTTCCGGAGGCATAACGGCTGCCAAATCCGGTCATCGCGTAATTATGACGCCTTCCGGATATTCGTACTACAATAATATGCAGTCCCGCAACCAGACACAGGTGACACATCAGGGTTATCTTCCTGTAGATAAGGTGTACGGTTACCAGGTGATACCGGACGAACTGACAAAAGACCAGGCAGGGAACATAATAGGCGTACAGGCATGCCTGTGGACGGAATATTTCCCGACTACGGCTAAGGTCGAGTGGGCATTGTTCCCCCGTTTGTCCGCCTTGGCGGAGAATGCATGGTCGCAGCCCGATGTCAAGGGTTGGGATAAGTTCCTGCGTAAGATGCCTTCGCAGTTCGAACGTTACGATTTGTGGGGCGTCCGCTATTCGGATGATTTCTTCCGCATGTACGATATAAAGAAGAACGATCCTACCACCAGATAGCGGTGTGATTTATCGGATACGAATAAAAAACAGGCGCGGCCCATCGGGCCGCGCCTGTTTTTTATTTGCAATGATGTTGCGGTACGAGGCGGGAATTACAGTTTTTCCCCGAACGCCAAATCGCCGGCGTCGCCCAGACCGGGAACTATGTATTTGTCCGCGTTTAAATCGGGATCGACAGTGGCTATCCACATTTGCGAGTCGTAATCCCGGAAAAAGTCGGCTATATTGCGCACTCCGAGTTGCGAGCCTATCACCGACACCACGTGTACTTTTTTCGGCGTGCCGCGTTTTTTCAGCGCTTCGAATACGGACATTATGGACGAACCGGTGGCCAGCATCGGATCTGCTATTACCAGTACTTTGCCTTCTATCGACGGTGAGGCGAGGTATTCTACTACTATATCGAAATCGTGCGAGCCTTCCTTATGCCGTCTGTAAGCGGATATGAACGTGTTCTCTGCGTCGTCGAAACATTCCAGAAGGCCGTTGTGCAGCGGCAGTCCGGCGCGCAGGATGGAACATATGACCACTTCGTCTTTTTGTGTGGCGCACTCTTTCGTTCCCAGAGGTGTTTTTACAGTCTTGTATTCGTATTCGAGTGTTTTGGACAGTTCGTAACCCAGTATTTCGCCTATGCGTCCCAGATTGTAGCGGAAACGCATGCGGTCCTTTTGTACATCGATGTCCCTAAGACGTGCGATGTAAGTGCTCAGGATTGATTTTTCACCGCTGAAATCGTTTATCTTCATCATTTTTATATAGCTGTGTTTACCTGAAAACAAAAATAACGATTAATTTTACACCCGGATTTACATACATGGTAAAAACACGAAAAATACATAATAAAACATGGTAAAGCATATCGTAATGTTCAAACTCAAGGCCGAAGCCAAAAACGACGCTCCGGCCCGTGCGAAAAAAGAACTCGAAAGTATGGTAGGAGTGGCTCCTTCGCTGCGTTCGATGGAAGTGGGAATAGACTTTGCGCATGACAACCCGTCGGCCGATCTTGTTCTCACCTCTACGTTCGACGACCGTGAAGGCCTTGCCGCATATGCCGTACATCCGGTTCATCTGGCTTTTCTGGAATGGTTCAAGCCGTTGATAACCATACGTTCGGTAGTGGATTACGAGTATTGACGGTTGATTCTAACCGGAAGTGACCACGCTGATGCGATAATCGATAGGCGGGCCGGCAGTTAACTGCCGGCCCGCCTCGTTTACGGCACTGCCGGTAACATATACGCACACTCCCGGCATTCTTTCGGGAAAGGCCGGGAGGAACGTCCGATAATAAAAGAATGAGTTTTTCGGCGTCGGGAAAATATCTTTTACTTGTCTATATAGCTTTTTAGCGCATCCACGTACCGGGCGAAAGCATCGGCTCCGGCCGTGGTGAGTTTTACTACCGTTCGCGGCATTTTACCTTTGAATGTTTTTTCCACGTCCACGTATCCGGCCTTTTGCAGTTTGTCCAGTTGTACCGACAGGTTGCCTGCCGTAGCCCCTGTCTGTTCGCGGAGGTATGTGAAATCGGCGCTCTCCGCCCCTACCAGTATGGACACCACCGCCAGGCGTAGTTCGGAGTGCAGCAGAGGGTCCAGTTGTTTAAGCATTTCTTGAAACGGATTTACGGGATTTGTAATTGAGCATATGTCCTGGCACTACCAGTACCAGCAGGTCGAGAAAGGCGAATACCAGTATCTGGTCCAGTCCGCGAATGAAAATGAGAGCTAACGCGCCCGCTATTCCTATTGCGCCGGCAATGGTGAATACACGGTACTTTACTACGAGCCCTGTTTGCATCATGGCTATGCTGAAAAGCAGCGTTACCATTGTAAGCGCCGTACGGCCTATGAAAAACGGGAATATGCACAATGATATTCCAACCGGTATCCACAGTTTGTTTACTGCCGTATCGACGAACGTGCGTACCGGTTTTTCGCGGTTGCGGTCGCTTATCAGCATTATTGGCATGCCGATTACGGGTATTGCGGCCCACATGTAGTTCCATCTGTAATCCCCGGTGTAATATACGCAAAAATATACCGCAAGAGCTGTAAGGAATGTGATGTAGCCCCATAGTACCGAGTACGAGCCCGCATTTTTCTGTATCGTATTTTGCGTGTTGCGGATCATCGACGCTATCAGGTCGAGGCTTTCCTGTGAGTTTAATTTTCTGTCTTCCATTTTTTTTCGGTGTGTAAATCGTTATTGTTTTTCGTTTTTTTCAGCGGCTCGCTTTAATGCCGGCTGTCCGGTTCTGTTTCAAAGAATGTGTTCACGGCGTGTACGGCAATGCCTATGCCCCATATCCATGCCACCCACAGGTGTCCGGGTGAGGTATATATGTTGAGTGCGGTTAACAGGCCGCAAACGGACAGGTATGTCAAAAAACTGCGGTAAAACTGTCTTGCGGAGAGATTTTGTGTGTGTTGTCTGTAATATTCTTCCATTTTTTTCAGATTTTTAGAGTTAGTATCATTTTTAGGATGTCGGTACGCGACCGGATGTGTGTGTTTGTTTTGCAAACATAAAGTAGTTTATGAAATAAACCAAATATATTCTCGGTTTTTTCCATATTTTCCATAAAAAAGGTTTCAGAGCGTTTTAAAACCGGACTTTTATGACAGGCCGTGGTGTGTGGTGTTTTAATGCCGGAATAGCGGAAAATGTCCGAAGGACTCCGCACTAAACGGATGTTTGTTTTCTTTTTACCGTGTTTTCCTTATATTTGATATCGGTATGTTTAATTAAAAACTGTCAAAATATGAAAAATACCTTATTTACTTTGGCGGTGACCGCATTGTTCTGTGTTGCGTGCGGCAGCGATGAGGTGCAGGATGCCGGAAGTGCATCCGTGCATAAGGAACGCCTTGAGGCGCTGAATGCAAAATTCCCGATAAAGGACGATCTGGGACCTGTGGAGACGAGGGTTTTCGAGGGGGTTGTGCCGTGTGCCGACTGTCCGGGAATAAAGTACGAGTTGGCTCTTACTTCACAGAAACATAGCGGAGACGGAGTGTATTCTCTGTCGATGACATACCTCGAGGCTGACCGTGGTAAGGATGCGCAGTTCAAATCCGCAGGTACGTGGACTACACAGCGCGGCGATGCAGTCGATCCGGATGCGACGGTATATGAGCTGACGGAGGAAAGCACCGGTTATAAAACATATTTCCTGTATGAGAAAGACAGCCTGACGATGCTTGGCAATGACCTCAAAAAGGCGGAAAGCGACCTTAATTACACGATCAGGCTGGTGAAATGAGTGTTTTGCCATCGTGTTTTTTTTCATGTTGTAAAGCGGGTATGTTTTACTTGCTTTTAAACAAGTATTCTCGTGTTTACTTTCGTACATTTGGGGTGGTTCAAGATATAAATCGGTAAAAAAACGTATGGATATACTTTTCATAGACACTACGGATCCTTACCTGTGGGATACGCTTGTAGGACAGGGGCATAATTGTACGCTGGACAATACTTCCGCTAAAAAGGAATTGCAGCAGTCTCTGCATATGTATGACGGTTTTATAATCCGCAGCAGGTTTAAGATAGACAGGGAGTTCATAGATGCCGGCACAAAACTGAAATTCATCGCCCGTGTGGGTGCCGGTCTTGAAAATATAGACTGCGAATACGCCGCTTCCAAGGGGATAAAACTCATTTCCGCTCCAGAGGGTAACCGGCAGGCCGTGGGCGAGCACGCCGTCGGAATGCTTCTTGCGCTTATGCGAAATATCCTTGTAGCCGATAGTGAGGTGCGCCACGGCAAATGGATACGCGAGGGTAACCGTGGTTACGAGATAAACGGCCGCACGGTGGGTATAATAGGCTACGGCAATATGGGAAGTTCGTTTGCAAGGTGCGTTTCCGGTTTCGGCCCTGAAGAAGTACTCGCTTATGATATAAAGCCCGGAGATTACTCGGACGATTATGCACGCCGCGCCACGATGGACGAATTGTTTGAAAAGGCCGATATCGTAAGTCTGCACGTACCGCTCACTAACCTCACGCGCGGAATGATAAACGGAGAATTTTTCTCGCGGTTCAAAAAACCGATATATTTTATAAACACGGCTCGCGGAGCATGCTGTGTGACGGAAGACCTGGTAACCGCTATACGCGAAGGGCGTGTGACGGGTGCGGCTCTCGATGTGCTGGAATACGAAAAGTCGTCTTTCGAGGATTTCTTCACCGGTACGTTACCCGATGCGTTTACGTTTCTCATAGATTCCCCCAGGGTGGTACTTACTCCGCACATAGGCGGTTGGACGCACGAGGCAAACCGCAAAATGGCGGAGGCTATCGTCCGGAAAATAGGGGAATTGTGATATATGTTTAAATCCGGTCTATTTGAATTTATATAGCATCAGAGCTGTGTTTTCATCGTCTTTGAGCAAGTATTCATGCGTTTTTTCCGGGGCTTTGGGCCAGATGTCGTGTTTGATGGCCTGACGGTAATACCTGCCGTTTACGGTAGTAGCTATTTTCCCTTTGTACCCGGCCTGGGGCATGTCAAAAACCGGGTATTTGCCGTTCGAGTATATATATCCCTGTTCCGTGTCCAGCACGTAAGCGCGCATGGAAACCGTAAAAACTAAGTATTTCCCTACTGTTACTGCCGTATTGTTGCCAAGGAATTGGTAACCCCTGTTTCCAAAATCCAGGCCTGAGCGTAGTTCTTCGGGTACTTTATTGTTGAAATCGAATCCTATAAAATTGTAATTGCCATTGCCGGCATCGAACACGACTACGGTGTCCTGGATGTAATTCTGGTATGTAATTTTGTCCCCGGAATGTACGAAGTAATAGTCCATGCCTATTTCGGAATCGGTTTCGTTCATGGGGAATAGTTCTTTTTTGAGGTTCATGTCCTTGTCCAGGATTTCAATCCTGTAGGCGCTTTCCATCCTTTTGGGTTGGATGTGATAGGCTAACAGAAAATCTCCATTGTCGAGAACGGCAATATCGTATGGATGTTTTTCGGTCTTCAGTTCGCGTATGTAATTTCCGGAATAGTCGTATATCAGGACGCTTTTCCTGGGGGCGTCCAGTATGTACAGATAGTTATCGTCAGCGGTAAAGGCCATTATCATCGTATATTCACCGGGGCCCTGTCCTCTTTTTCCTATCCTGCGTTCGAATCTGCCGTTCATATCGAACATAAGAAGGGCTCCTGTTCCAACTCTTTCCAAAATCAGGATTTTTTCACCCGCGATCATCAGTTTGGTAATTCTTTCGCTGTTGAACAATCCGTCGGAATGTGTTTCGATGGGTATGTAACTTACATCTTCTATAATTGTCGATATGTCGCGCAAAGATTCGGCATCCCACTTTACAGTTAAATTTTCCGAGCTTTTCTCCATGCCGGATTGTCCGGTGTGGTTTTTGCAGGATACAGTCAAAAGCGCCGCTACCGAGATACAGTATATTATTATTTTGTTGTTCATGTTGTAGTTCGGATGTATTTTTGCTATTTGATGATTTTCTGGTGATCTTCGCAGATTTTCGTTTCGCATTCTTCGTCCGGGTAATGAGCCAGGCATAGCCTTACCACTTCGATACATTTGAAATCGGAATCGGGCTCCCGGTAGTAGCAGAACGTATCGAATGCCGGGCCGGTGGCTGAAGAGGCTTCTCCCGAGGCTATTGTTTCGACGTTTTGTAAAAGCAAATCATTGCCTACACCGAATAGGTTAGACACATACATATGTATAGCTACCACGACTCCGGCCAGTAAAGCGATGGATATCATTGTTTTTTTCAACATGTTTTCAGAAAATTTAAATGATATTTAATCTTTATCGTGTATGCATACTACCTCCTCGCATTCACCGTATTCCGGGAAGTTTAGACATTCCAGGCACCTGACCTCACATGGCATGTCGCCTTCATATGCCCTGTAGCAACAGAGATAAATATGACCCGGACGGTTTTGTTTCCGCCGCTTTCACTCTCGGCAAGGGCTTCAGCATTCAGAAGGGTTAAATCTGGGGTTTTGTCGCTTTTGAAGAGGTATATTCTGGATATGGAAAATGCCGAAAATGCTAAAAGAAATAATAGCAGATTTCTTTTATTCATAATGGTAGTAGTGATAGTTATTATACAAACATATGGGAAAAAAATCACTTTATGAAAATATTAACAATGTCTTATTGTAATAGAAATATTATGGTGCCGTATTGTAGCCTGAACTTCCCCAGGGATTGGACGCACAAGTCTAACCGAAAGATGACTGAGGCCATAATACGGAAAATAGGTGATGTCAGATAAGCCGAATGCCGGAATTGATGGAAAACCATCAATTCCGGCATTCGGCTTATTTCCGATAGTTTATCGGCAGTTATTCAAAATCCTTGTACAAAAGGTATTTCTTGCGGATTTCTTTGAATTTTTCTATGCCAGGCTGCCATGTGGCTTTGATCTCATCGGCCGTCATGCCGGCTTCTATCTGTTTTTGAAGTTCGTAGTTGCCCACGCGTATTGCGAAGTCACGGCTGCCTTTTTCGGGATTGTTGTTGAGGAAAAAGTTTTCCTTGTCTGTGCTGTTCCGGTATGCCCAAATGAGCCAGTCGATATTTACCTGTGCTTGTTCCGGAGCATTACGGAGGTCCAGCCCCCAGCATTTTTCACCGAAATTTTTCGATTTCATACTTCCGAAAGAAGGATTGGGGACAAACCAAAAATATGTTTTTGTGGAATCTATTTGCGGCCCTCCGAAAAGCTGGAACGGCGATGTGGTTCCACGGCCTTCGGAAAGGCTCGTGCCCTCGAAAAGGCAAAGGCTGCCGAAGAGGTTGACGGCTCTGTCGTTAGGAAGGTTTGGCGAAGGAAGCACGGGAAGGCTGTAGCGGGTATTGTGGTCGTAATCCTTCAGGGGGATTACGGTAAGGTCGCATTTTGCGCCGTTTTCAGCCCAACCCTCGCCGTTGAGCATAAGGGCGTATTCGCCTATGGTCATGCCGTAAACGCAAGGAACTGGCTGGTAGCCTATGCCAGATTTCAATTCGGGTTCCAGAACGGGTCCGTCTATGAAAAAACCGTTGGGGTTCGGGCGGTCCATCACTATTACGGGTATGTTGTTTTCCGCTCCGGCCTCCATTATGTGCTGCATCGTGTTTATGTAAGTGTAAAAACGGCATCCCACATCCTGAATGTCGAAAAGGAGTATATCTACGCCTTCGAGAAGCTCGGGTTTCGGTTTTTTGGTTTCACCGCCGTAAAGCGAAAGCACGGGAATGCCTGTCTTTTTGTCCACATCGCTGTTTATTATGGCTCCGTCGTCGGCCAAGTCCCTGAAACCGTGTTCGGGTGCGAATATCTTGACTACGTTTACACCGCTTTTCACAAGGAAATCGATGAGATGGCTTCCGTCACTAAGCAAAGCGGTTTGATTGCTCACAAGGGCGACTTTTTTCCCCTCGAGAAGATGGAGGTAAAGTTCGGGACGGTCGGCTGCGGGAATTGCAGGCCCTTTTGTTTCCTGCGGACAACAGCCGATTAAAATCATGGCGGTTGTGAAAAACAGAAAAACGGATAGTTTTGTTTTCATATATTATAATTGGTTTTTATGTTTCACGGGCGGTACAGGGTCGTATCCCGAACCTCCCCATGGACTGCAACGCAGAATGCGCCGTGCCGCCAGGTAAGAACCTTTGAAAAGGCCGTGTTTTTCCAGCGCCTCCAAAGCGTAAGCGGAACACGTAGGCGTATAGCGGCAGTTAGCACCCAGATGAGGCGATATGGCCCATTGGTAAAATTTGATAAGCGCCACTAGCGGGAAAATGAGCACGCGTCTCATCGTTCTATCGAATAGGTAGTCCCGTCCCGCCCGTCTTTGAGCGATATGCCCAGAGCCGCCAGGCGGTCGCGTATTTGGTCCGAAAGCGCCCAGTTGCGCTCTTCTCGTGCCTGCAGACGTTGTTCGATGAGGATTTTTATAAGCCCGTCCGTAATGTCCCCGTCGCCGGATTTTTCTATGTTTTCGATACCCATTACTTCGTACACGAATCCTTTGATAGTGTCGCAGAGCAGTTCTTTGTCATCTGAGGCAAATGCTGCTTGTCCGGCGGCGGCTTTGTTTATCTCACCGACAGCCTCGAATATATGTGACAGCAATACCGGGGTATTGAAATCGTCGTTCATGGCGGCATAGCACTTTTTACGCCACTGTTTTATATCGAACGTGCTTTCATCCGAAACGGGCAGACCGGGCAGTTTGTCGATAGCCTCCATAAGGCGGTAGTAACCTTTTTCGGCGGCTTCCAGCGCATCGGACGAGAAATCCAGTACCGAACGGTAATGCGCCTGCATGATGAAAAAGCGGACTATGGCCGGAGGGAAAGCTTTTTTCAGTATGTCGTTTTCACCGGAGAAAAGTTCGCGCGGGTTCAGTATGTTGCCTGTGGATTTGCTCATGCGGCGCCCGTTGAGCGTCAGCATGTTCGCGTGCATCCAGTAACGTGCCCCGCGGCTGTGCGAGTGTACCTGATTCTGGGCTATCTCGCATTCGTGGTGAGGGAATTTCAGGTCCATGCCACCGCCGTGTATGTCGAACGTTTCGCCCAGATATTTCGTGCTCATGGCCGAGCATTCCATATGCCAGCCGGGAAATCCTTCGCCCCAGGGCGAAGGCCAGTGCATTATATGGTAAGGCGATGCCTTTTTCCACAGTGCGAAGTCGCGTGGCGAGCGCTTTTCGCTCTGTCCGTCCAGCGCGCGCGTCCCTTCGAGCAGTTCGTCTATGTTGCGTCCCGACAGTTCGCCGTACGAACCTGCGCCGCTTGGGTGTTCGCGGTTGTATTTTTCCACGTCGAAATATACCGAGCCGTTCGATACGTATGCGTATCCCTTGTCGAGTATGTCCTGCGTTATGCCTATTTGTTCGATTATGTGCCCCGTTGCCGTGGGTTCTATCGACGGTATGCGGTTGCCCAGAAGACGTAGTACGCAGTGGAAATCGTCCGTGTAACGCTGAACTATTTCCATCGGTTCGAGGGCTTCGAGCCGCGCTTTTTTCGCTATTTTGTCCTCGCCCTGGTCGGCGTCGTTTTCCAGATGTCCGGCATCGGTGATATTGCGTACATAACGCACTTTGTAACCCAGAAAAGAAAGGTATCTGAACACCATGTCGAACGATATGAAAGTGCGGCAGTTGCCAAGATGGACGTTGGAGTACACGGTCGGGCCGCATACGTACATGCCTACACGTCCAGGCACGAGGGTTGTGAATTTCTCTTTCCGCCCGGAAAGGGAGTTGTATACGTAAAGCTCGTTCTCTTCGTACGGTTCCATTTTTCTTCTGTTATGGTATTGATGGTGGTATGTGTAAGATTCCCCTTCAGGTACTTCCGATATGCGCCGATGCGATGTGCGGCGGCTACTGGTACTGAGTGTCCAGTTCTATCATGCGGAGGAATTCGCGGCGGACTTCGTCTTTCTCGAACATCCCGCCGTATTCGGCCGTGACGGTGCTCGATGCTACATCGCGTATGCCG
The DNA here is from genome assembly GCA_003150615.1 of Flavobacteriales bacterium. GTDB lineage: Bacteria > Bacteroidota > Bacteroidia > Flavobacteriales > UBA1820 > Merdimorpha. Next base: position 62,491 of record QALN01000012.1, read on the forward strand.
CGTGAATTGACGCATAGGTGTTTGGCGTCGATTATGCAAGCGACGTCGTCCGTGCCGAGGGCCTTTTGCAGTTCCCGTACTATTTGCATGGTCAGCCGTTCCTGCACCTGCGGGCGGCGCGCATAATAATCGACTATGCGGTTGAGCTTGGACAGCCCTATCACCGAGCCGTGCGAGATGTAAGCCACGTGCGCCTTGCCTACTATCGGCAGAAAATGGTGTTCGCAGGTCGAATAAAGCGTTATGTTCTTTTCGACCAGCATCTGCCCGTAGCGGTATTTGTTTTCAAAGGACGACATGCGGGGCTTCTTTTCGGGGTTGAGCCCGGAGAATATTTCCCGGACGAACATTTTTGCAACGCGGCGCGGAGTATTGCGCAGCGAATCGTCCGTAAGGTCGAGCCCCAGTGTGTGCATTATATGCCGGAAATCGTTCTCTATGGACTGTATTTTGTCGTCGTCGCTCATCTCGAACGCATCGGGACGCAACGGCGTGCATGTATTTCCGGATGCGGCGCAGCAGTCGTCGTCGCAGTATCTGTCTTCCGTATCTTCGTGTTTCATTTTTTTTGCTCCTCGTCTTAAAAAAGTAAGTTTGACGTATGCCGGCGGTGCGCATGCAGTGCCGCCGGCGCGGCCGCCTATGGCGGCAAAGATAACCATTATGCAGGTTTTTAGCACTATTTTCCCGCCTGAAAAATCGTTTTTACCTCTCTGCTCCTTTTGAATTATACGGACATAACCTTACCTTTGCATTTTGTGTCTCTTTATAGGGGCGGAACTTTAAGCAAAAAAGAATAAGATATGGACATACAGACAGTTCTGAAAGAAAATATATCCGCCGTGTTGTCGGATATTTACGGATTGGAAAACCAGCGTGCCGACCTTCAGGCCACGCGACCGGAATTTGCCGGCGACCTGACGCTGCTGGCATTTCCGTATGTCAGGGCATCGCACAAAAGCCCTGAGGATACGGCGCGCGAGATAGGCGCCGCGCTTAAAGAACGCATCCCTTCGGTTGTGAAGGATTTCAATGTTGTCAAAGGTTTTCTTAACATAGAATTGTCGCAGGACATATTCATAGACGAGTTTAAAAAAGCGTATTCGACACCCGATTACGGTTATGTGAAAGCCGATGAAAACGCAAAGGCCGTGATGGTGGAGTATTCTTCGCCTAATACGAACAAGCCGCTGCATTTGGGCCATGTGCGCAACAATTTGCTTGGATATTCGGTGGCTAAACTGTTGGAGGCTTCAGGTAAGAAAGTGTACAAGACGCAGATAATCAACGACCGGGGCATACACATATGCAAGTCGATGCTTGCATGGGAGCTTTTCGGCGGCGGTGAAACGCCCGAAAGTTCCGGCATGAAAGGCGACAAACTGGTGGGCAAGTACTATGTGGAGTTCGACAAGGCATACAAAAAGGAAGTCGACGAACTCAAGGCCGCAGGAATGACGGAAGAAGAAGCGAAGAAAAACGCCCCCCTGATGAAACGCGCCCAACAGATGCTCCTCCTGTGGGAAACGGGCGATCCGCATGTGCGTGAACTGTGGGAGCGGATGAATCGTTGGGTGTACGACGGTTTCGGCAGCACCTACAAACGTCTGGGGGTTGAGTTCGACAAGAATTACTACGAGAGCCAGACGTACCTTTTGGGCAAGGACAACGTGGAGGAAGGTCTGGAAAAGGGCGTGTTTTACCGCCGCGCCGACGGCTCGGTGTGGATAGACCTTTCAGGCGACGGTCTGGATGAAAAACTGGTGCTTCGCGGGGACGGTACGTCCGTTTACATAACTCAGGATATAGGTACGGCCATAAAACGTTTCGGGGAATTCGATATCGATTCGCTCATATATACCGTCGGCAACGAACAGGATTACCATTTCAAGGTACTGTTTTTGATACTTAAGAAACTGGGATACGCCTGGGCGGACAAATTGTATCATCTCTCGTACGGCATGGTGGATTTGCCTACCGGCAAGATGAAGTCGCGCGAAGGTACTGTGGTGGATGCGGACGACCTTATGGACGATATGTACCGCACGGCAAAAGAAATATCCGAGGAGCTTGGCAAACTGGAGGGTATGGACGAGAAAGAAAAGGACGAACTGTACAACATCATAGGTATGGGCGCCTTGAAGTATTTCATATTGAAGGTGGACCCGCGCAAACGCATGATGTTCAATCCTAAGGAATCCATAGATTTCAACGGCAACACAGGTCCGTTCATACAGTACGCCTATGCCCGTATACAGTCCGTAAAGCGCAAGTTCGGACAGTTGCCTGCCGAACCTGCCTGCGTGGCTTCGATAGACAAACGCGAGGAGAGTCTTATAAAAAACATAGCGGAATTTCCGGCCGTGATACAGAAAGCGGCAGCCGCACATTCCCCGGCACTGGTGGCCAATTACGTATACGACCTGGTAAAAGAGTACAACTCGTACTATCAGAACGTACCTATGCTGTCGGTCGAGGATGCGCAGGTGCGTACGTTCCGCGTACAGCTTTCTGACCTGACGGGCCGCGTGATAAAGTCCGCGATGGCCGTACTTGGCATACCAGTTCCCGAAAGGATGTGATATGTCCGTGGTTGCAGCGCATGATGTGATATGCGATGCGCTTTGTTTCCACGATATAAAATCAACCCCTGCCCAAACCCTGCTATTACATTAATACTATGAAAGAAAACGATTTTTTCCCCTTTCTGGCGCGTCTGGTTTACGACCTCGGCGTGGATGAGAGCCGTACGATAGCCGTAGCCATGATTTTGTACAGTACCGTGATAGTACTCTCGGCACTGGGGACATGGTTCTTTACCAGGCACATAATAAATGCCGGGATATACCGTTGGGTGAAAAAGACCCATGTAAAATGGGACGATGCCCTGGCCGACCACAAGGTTCTGGCTCCTATGTCGTTGTTCGTACCGATAATAATCCTCGGCGCAGGACTTACTCCGTTCAAGGTTTACCTGCCGGAAATAGTGCCTTTCGCTGAAAAAGTACTCGGTATGATGCTTACTTTGGTAATAGCCGTGTCGTGCTACAAGTTCAACAATGCGCTGGAGTATATGTTCAGCGAGGAAAATTCGTACCGTGAAGTGGCGTTGCGTTCGGTTGCCCAGATATTGAACGTTATGATAGTCATTATCGTTTGTTTGGTGTTCGTAAGCATAATGTTCGAGGTGGACCCGGTGACGCTTTTCGGCTTTTTGGGCGCTACGACCGCAATAATAATGCTTATTTTCAAAGATACGATACTCGGTTTCGTGTCGTCGATACAGGTGGCATCGTCGCGTACGCTCAAGGCCGGCGACTGGATACAGGTAGATCAATACGGGGCGAACGGTACTTTACTGGAGATAAATCTGGTCACGTCCACAGTAAGGAATTTCGACAACACGATAGTTTCCATGCCCACTTACGCCCTTGTCGCATCCGGAGTCATAAACTGGAGTGCGATGGTCCAGGGAAACGCCCGCCGGTTCATGAAATCCATTCCGATAAATGCCGTTTCGGTACGGCCCGTAACCAAAGAAGATATCGATAAATATTCGCAGTTCCCGTTTATAGGGCCTTTTATTAAAAATAAAAGGTTGGAGTACCGCCTGACAACCGACATATGGGGTAAGGATACGACGGAGGTGTATCTGGATGGCGAAAGGCTGTCGAACTTATGGGTGTTCATAAATTTCGTACGCATGTATCTGAAGTCCAATCCCGGTATTTCACAGGACAACACGATGCTGATACGGATAATGGAAAATACCGGCGAGGGCATTCCGGTGCAGATATACGCGTTCACATCCACTGCGGTATGGGGCGAATACGAGAAAATACAGAGCGATATTTTGTCGTACCTTTACTCCATGGTACCTCAGTTCGGGCTGTTGGTTTTCCAGCGAGCTTCGCAAAAACTGGAAAGTCTGTTCGTGAGCGACGTCATGGACGGAGCCGGCTCCGATGATAAGGCCTGATATTTTTTAAAACGCGTTACAGATGGAAAAGATATACAACATAACGGCAAGTGTCGACAACGATGCGGCCAAGCGGTGGGTGGAAGCGGTCCGCGACCGGTACATACCTGCCGTAATGCGGTCCGGGCATGTGGCTTCGGCGGAATTGATAGAAGTGTCCGTGCCGGAGGAAATAGCGCTCAGGGACGGCCGTACGTTCACGTTGCAGCTGCGTTTTTCAGGAGATTCGGAATTGGAGGATTTTATGGCCGGGGGCACCGAATGTTCGGCGGAAAAGATACTCGAAGAGGATTTTTCCGGTAAATACGCCACGTTCCGGCTTCGCCTCACTTCGTTGCATAAAACGGACAAATAACAATTTGCTCAATAAAAGATTGAAAGTAAAAGCGAAAAAACACTTGGGGCAACATTTCCTGACGGATCTGTCCATTGCGGCGGATATTGCCGCTACGCTCTCCCACGCGCCTACGGCCAATGTGTTGGAAGTGGGGCCTGGTATGGGCGTTCTGACGCAGTTCCTGATGAAAAACGGGCACGAGGTCAGGGTGGCCGAAATAGACTCCGAGTCGGTAGAGTATCTCCGGATGAATTTCCCCGGTCTGCACGGACGTATTATCGAAGGCGACTTCCTCCGCATGGACCTGCGCGATGTATTCGCCGGTCAGGAATTTTCGCTTATCGGTAATTATCCGTACAATATATCGTCGCAGATAATGTTCAAGGCACTGGAGTACACGGATATCATTCCTGTGATATCGGGTATGTTCCAGAAAGAGGTGGCCGAGCGTCTTACTGCCGAACATGGAAGTAAGACGTATGGTATACTTTCGGTGTTGCTGAAGGTTTATTACGACACCGAGTATCTCTTTACTGTACCGGAAAACGTTTTTTCTCCGCCTCCGAAAGTAAAATCCGGCGTGATACGGTTGGTAAGGAAAAAGGAACCGGCGACAGGTTTCGATGTTTGTATGCTGAAAAAAATAGTCAAGGCCGGTTTCAACCAGCGGCGTAAAACGCTCCGCAATGCGCTGAAAACATTGGGGATTCCGGAATGCGTCGCTTCGAGCCGTTTTATGGATTTAAGGGCCGAGCAACTTCCGTACTCGGACTTTATCGAACTTGCCAGGCTTTATTCCAGGTGATTTGTGGCGTAAAAACGGTTGCAGGGCTGCCTACAGCAGCCCTGCAACCGTTTTTACAGTTTATTTTAGCGTTACGGGTTATATTATTTCACGTATTTTAAGCGCTTCTTCGAGTTCCAGTACGGAATTTATTTCGAGTTTTTTGAATATCCTGGCCTTATATGTGGAAACGGTTTTTTCGTTTATGCCCAGAAGGTCGGCTATGTTTTTGTTCTTGTGGTATGACAATATGGCCATAGCCACCTGATATTCTCGAGAGGACAGTCTGTCCCTTTTGGTGCGGAAGCGGAGGAATTTTTCTTTCGCGTTTTTGATTATGTAGTCTATTTTTTCCAGGAATGTTTCCGGCATTTCGTTCTCGCATATCCGCCCGTCGCAGTAATAATCGTTATCCGGTTCGTCGTCGTGTTGTTCGAGTATTTTAGGTTCCAGAACTATTATTTTCGTTTTGTCCAACAATATGTCGTTCATGTTTCTGCGAAACACCAGGGACATCTTGGGGCTTGTCAGGATTACATCGAAGCCTTTCATGTCGAAGGTCTTGATATCGGTGTCGTAATATGCGCTTACAGTTTCGTCCTTTTCCTCAAGGGAGCGGCTCAGACCTATGCAGTAATAGTATGAAGGATGTAAAATCAATATGTTCATATCATAGGGTTTTGTTTGTGTCTGACAATATACGGCTTATGTTCTGCCGTGGGTATGGGCCGCATTTGTCTGTTTTGTAGTACGTATTTCAATATCACAAAGATATTGTTTTTTTGTTATCATGTAGCCGATTACTCATAAAAATATAATTTATAAATAAATTTTAACTTACAGACCTTACAAACACGGCATGCGCCGGAGGTTTGGCGATATTCGGTGAGAAGAAAAATTTGATATTTCAAGTATGAATAATTAACTTAGCGAAGATTATAGAACCCGAAAAAAAAGAAATATATGCTGATAACTACCACGAATATCATAGAAGGGAAAAAAATAACCCGTTATTACGGAATAGTATCGGGTGAAACGATAATAGGGGCGAACGTGTTCCGGGATTTTTTCGCGAGCATACGCGATATAGTGGGTGGACGTGCAGGTTCGTACGAAGAGGTACTGCGCGAAGCGAAAGATACGGCGCTAAAAGAACTCGAGGAACAGGCATACCAACTCGGGGCCAATGCCGTGATAGGCGTGGACCTCGATTATGAAACGGTCGGTTCCGGAGGCAGCATGCTCATGGTAACAGCTGCGGGTACTGCCGTACGGTACGAAGACTAAAGCATTATAACGCCAGGTATTTCCGCCACACGGCGGTAGTTCGATATGACATCGTCGGCCGACGATACGGTCAGTGTTATCGTTATGCTGGTGTATTTGCCTCCTGTGGACGGTTTGTGGGATATTACGGCGTCGGTTCCCTTGAAAATATCTTCGACCTGTGTCTGGGAACCGGAATCGTCACGTACTATGAACTTATACGTGTAGTAATCCGGAAAGCGCATGACACCTTCGAGGTTGTGTTTGAACTTGGCGTAAAATTCGTCTTGCTTTTTTTCGTTCTGTCCCATAGTATACTGCGTTTTTTGTTCGGGTAAATATAAACAAATAAATTTTAGGTAACTGTTATACCTGGTTATTTAGCTTATGACGTCGCGGCCGCGGGCATAGCCCGTCCGGTATTTATTTCTGTTCAGCCTGGGCCGACCGGCCAGTCAATTCCCTTACTATGGTATCTGTGGCGCCTGCATTTTCTTTTACGAAACGTCCGGCGGCATTTCCTGATTCCGTGTGTGCTTCGGCATCGGTCAAAAAGCGGTGTACGGTTTCCGAAAGGGATTTTTCATCCGATACGACCGCCAATCCGCCGGCTTCTTTGAGTCCGACAGCTTCCCCGTATCTGCGGTAGTTAGGGCCGCATATCACAGGGTGTGAAAATACCGCCGGCTCCAGCGTATTGTGTATGCCGGAAGCGGTGAAGCCTCCGCCTACGTACGATATGTCGGCATAGGAATACACTTTGGTCAGTATGCCTACCGTGTCGAGCACAAGCACTCGTGCGTCGGCGAGTTTTCCTGCGTCCATGGTGCTGTAACGCTGATACGGTACGTTTATTGAGGATGTGAAACGGTCTATTTCGTTTTCTATGATATTGTGCGGGGCTATGAGGAATTTTACCCCTGGTTTTATGGAATATTCGTCGATAAGGGAAGAAAATAGTTTTTCGTCGTCCGGCCATACGGAGCCGGCCACGACGAGCTTTGACGGGCCTTTGAAGCGTTCGACGAACGGCAGGGAGTTGTCCGCCGAAAGTATATCGAGTACGCGGTCGAAGCGCGTGTCGCCTGCACAGGAGCAATTTTTTATGTCTATTGCTTCCAGTAGTTTCACGCTTTCGGCATCTTGTGTAAATATGTGAGTGAACAGCGGCAGGAGTTTTCTCATGAAGCCTCCCCAGGGTTTGAAAAACACTTGGCTGCGGTCGAACTTCGCGCTTATCAGATAAAGGGGGATGTCGCGAAGTCGTGTCTGTTTCAGAAAATTGCCCCAGAATTCGTATTTGATGAACACGGCCGCCGATGGGCGCGATATGTCCAGAAAATCGCGCGCGGCCGATGGCGTGTCGAACGGCAGGTAGCACACTATGTCTGCCAAAGGGTAATCGTGTCTGACATTGTAACCGGAGGGCGAGAAAAACGTAAGGAGTATACGGACCTCCGGTATGCGTTCTTTCAGGCGTTCGATCACGGGCCGGCCTTGTTCGAATTCTCCGAGCGATGAGGCGTGAAACCATACCAATGGTCCTGTTCCTTTAAGAGAGCGTATCCCGCAGGACAGTTTTTCCCGCCAGTTTTTCCGGCCGCGTACGCCGTCCATGCTTTTGGAGTTAAACGACGAATGTATCTTCAGTCCGCATTTAAGAGCGTGTATAGCTGTGTTGTATAGCGCGTTCATGTTTTTTTACAGGAAACCTACTGTTTTGTTTTAAATCTGTCTTTTAGTGACAATCCGGACAAAACGTGTGCCGGTGTAGTGATGTTTTTCGTACAGTCAGACGACCCTGTCGCCTAATTCTTCATCTAGACGCTTACGCAAGTAAATCAGACGATTCTGTTTTTCGTACGCTTCAGCTCTTTTTTCATCAGGAATAATATTATTTACCATTATTCCATTAATTTCATTTTCTAGATTTTTGACATGCGCTTCGCGGTAGCGCAGTACTATGTCCTTGGTAAAGGTATCGGCAACGCATGTGAAATCGCGCACCGCTACGCCGAGTTTGTCCCAGCGCGCCAGTTGATAGTCGTCGCCTATGAGGTCGGATACGAGCGTTACGAGGGCTGAATCCTCGTTCTTGAGGAAATGTGCCGGTTCTATCGGTTCTTTTGCCGCTACGAGCATTTTTATGCCCTCGAATATGTTTTGCAGCAGAGGATTGCGGAGCGTTATCCCGTCCACGGCGAAACTGTCTATGATTTCGCGGGCTATCGTTATGCGGTAGGTGCTGCCTACTTCTTCGGTGCGTCCGCGTTGGTCTTCGCATGCGACGGGCTCTTCCATCTCCACTTCCGTATCGCCGTAAAGCAGCATTATGCGTATGATATCCCGCTCTATGGCCTCGAAAGGCGAGGTCTTATCCTCATTTTTATCCACGCTCAGACGTTCGCGCGCCGCGGCACGCTCAGCCGCCTTTTGCGCCTGGGCGATGTATTCTTTGTTGTTCTTCTGGTCTATCTGCGCCAGTTCGCGGAAAAGGGACGCTTCGGATACGTCCATTATGCGCGAGCATTCCTTTATGTACAGTTCGCGCTTTATATGGTCCGATATTTTGGAAACGGACACGACGATGTCGCGTACAAGGCGCGACTTGAGTATCGGGTCGCCGGAAGCCTCGTCAAGGAGCATCCTCGCTTTGAAGTCTATGAAGTCCGTGCGGCCTTTTTCGAGGTATTCGCGCAGTTCGGACGGGGTATGTTTGCGGGCAAAGGAATCGGGGTCGTCCCCGTCGGGAAATGTCAGTACGCGAACGTTCATGTCCGCCGCAAGGAGCATGTCGATACCCCGGAACGAAGCTTTTATGCCGGCGGCATCGCCGTCGTAAAGGACGGTGATGTTCGGCGTGAGGCGTTTAATTAGCCTTATTTGTCCTTCGGTGAGCGAAGTGCCCGACGAAGCCACAACGTTTTCTATTCCCGACTGGTGCATCGAAATGACATCCATATAGCCTTCGACCAGATAGCATGAATCGCTTTTTATTATTGCGCTTTTGGCCTGATAAAGCCCGTATAGGATGTCGCTCTTGTGGTATATCTCGCTTTCAGGCGAGTTGAGGTACTTGGCTATCGTCTTTTCGCTTTGTAGCGTGCGGCCTCCGAATCCTGCCACCCGGCCCGAAAAAGTATGTATCGGGAAAATGACGCGCCCACGGAAACGGTCCGTGCGGCGCCCGTCCTCGCGCAGGATGGAGAGCCCGGTCTTGTCGAGGAATTCCGGTTTGTAACCTTTTGCGATGGCTTGCTCGGTAAATGCGGACCAGCCCTCAGGTGAATAACCCAGTGCGAACTTTTCCATCGAAGAGTCCGAAATACCCCGCGAGCGGAAATACGACAGCCCGATGTTACGCCCGTCGGCTGTTTCCGTCATCTGTCGGCGGAACCACTGGGCGGCGTATTCGGATACTATGTACAGGCTTTCGCGTTCTTCGGCCGCTTGTTTCGCCTCGTTCGACACCTCGGTTTCCTCGATAGGGATGTTGTATTTTTTTGCTATATAACGTATGGCTTCCGGATAGGAACAGTGTTCTACCTCCATCACGAACGTAACGACTGTCCCGCCTTTACCGGACGAGAAGTCTTTCCAGATGCCTTTGGCCGGAGATACCATGAACGAAGGCGTTTTTTCGTCGGCGAACGGGGACAAGCCCTTGTAGTTCGATCCGGAACGCCGCAGGGCCACGAAGTCGCCTATCACCTCTTCTATGCGCGCTTCTGAGAAAACCCTGTCTATCGTATCTTTGGATATCATCGTCGTTGTTTGCGTTTTTTTACGGGCTGTATGTCCCGCAGTATGTATGTGCGGGTATTTTTTCCGTTTAAGAGAGTATCTGTTCGAGTATTTTTTCCGTAATAAGGTATGTCGGCCGGACGCCGGCTTCGCCCAGAGGCCCTGACGCCAGTGTCAGGGAGGTGTCCAAGGGGTTGTCCGAAGCATAGTAGGCATAGCGCAGGACCACTTCGCGCGATATGTTTCCGCGTATGCGGGAATGAGCCTGTATTGCTTTCTGGTAATGCGCGCCTTCCATTTCAAGGCCTATCGCGCCCCACGATGAGCGGTGGAAGAACTCCAGTACGTCCTTGTTTTGGAGCGAAGTGCCCAAGACCGTTATCATAGTGCCTTCGAATGTTTTTATGCCGCTGTCGCGGAAATCTCCGGCGCTTAGCGCGTTTTCGAACGGATAATTGTCAGCCGTGCCTTCGAATACGTGTGCCGTAGGTATCATGATGTCCCCTTTTCCGCCGGACAGTATCCCGGCCTTGCCCATTATCGATACGGAGCGTATGTCCAGGAATTGTTTTGCGCCATCGGGTAAGTCTATCGGCTTGAGCAATTCGTCCATTATCTCGAATGCCTGTTCTCCGAAAGCGTAGTCTATTACCACTATCACCGGGGCAGAGCCGTGTGATGGCGAAGAATATTTTTCCTTCAACGACGGTATGGCGGCGCAGTCGAATATCTGTACGTCCACACTGGCTCCGGATTCGTCCTTTATCCATGCCATGCCGTTGCCTTCGGCGTAATGTCTTATCACGTCCATGAGTCCGGCATTTTCGTGTTTGGATAGGGCGAGGAACAGGTTGGACGGGATTTTAATCCCTGAGGCTTTCAGGGCGTCGGTGGCCATCAGTATGTTCATCACGCTGTGCATATTGGCGCTGACGATGTGTAGCGGGCGTTTGTCCAAATGCAGGGCGGCTATACGGTTTTTGACGGTCGAAGCCCATGCTTCGCCGTATATGTGGTGGCCTATGCGTTCTCGCAGGTTGGCCGAGAACGATATTTCGCGTTTTTTTCCCAGAGTGACTTCTTCTATGGACAAGCGTCCAAGGTAATAGACTATGCCGAACAGACGGTCTTCGTTGCCTGGTGCGGCGAACTTGCAGTAAGCGGCCTGGACTTCTTCGAACGTGCGTCCGAGCAATGTTGCGATGTATGAGAGGTACACTTCCCGTTTTTTATCGTCCAGTTGCAGTCCGTTTTTGACCATTTCCTCGATTTTGCGCCATTCGCGGGTGAATATGCCAGGCGAAGGCATGGCGTGGGTCATTATCTTGTCCGCTTCGTTGTACAGGAACGTCAGATGCGAGAGCGAATCGTATATGTCCGACCGTCCGTGCGTTATCTGTATGTTCATCTGGTCGGCATCTATGCGGAAACAACTGTGGCGTCTGCGGGCAGGTATTATGGCTTCGAACGAAGATTCGTAGCCTTCTTCCGAAGTGAAATGTATGTAGCGGCATTCTTCGATTCCGATGGGCAGGCGGTCCAGAACGTACGATAGACCGTCCATCTCCACTTTGTCCGCGTCGGTTATGGAGCCATATATTTCTGGCGATAGCGTGAGCAGGGCTTTGCGCAAAGACTGGCCCGATACGCCACCCGGTTTGTAAAAACCCCGGTTGAACATATGGCGCATCGTCACGTACAGTTTTTCTATGGCGCTGCTGGATTCCTGGGCGCGTGTCCTTTGTCGTTGTAGTAGCATAATTCGGGATGTTTTTAGCTGTAAAGATAGCTATTTTTGTGTTAATGATATGTGGGGCATGCATTTTTAGAGCAATGCACAAAGATGCGCAAGGGGGATATAAGCGGGAATAAAAAAAGACTGCGCCCGGTTAAAAATGTGAAAATTACTAATCCTAAACAATAGAAACTGCTTTTGCCATTTGAAAAAACTAATGTTACGAACTATGGGCGCAGTCAAAAAAAGCCATGAATACAATATTCTGTTAATTTCAATAATTTTCGCTCGGTCCGCCGGTGCGGAAACGGGTAAGGAAAAGTTCGGCGTGTTCCGTTTTTTGAAAAAATCACACGTAGCCGAAACGGCATGAAATCTTTCTGTGACAAATATAGCAAAACTGCAATATATTGTGGATGGTATTGGGGTGTTTTTTTCGCACATAGAAACAAAATTAGCGCTTTTATCTGCCGGAAAGTGCTATATACGCACTTTGGAGCGGGATGGTGGTTTTTTGATTATTCGAAAAATTACTAACTTGTAATACAAGCTTTTCAAGAAAAAAAATAATTTCCCAAATACAATATATGCGAGGCGCGGAAACGGCGATTTACGAATGCATTTCTTCGGGGGACTTCGGTAGCCTGGTGAAATTGTTGCGCCATAGACGCAATTTGAAGCAAACGGAGCTTGCCGAGCGTTCCGGGGTATCTGTTAACACAATAATCGGACTTGAAAGAGGGCGTTTCAATGTGTCGGAGGATATAATGAGGAAACTTTCTTCGGCGCTTGGTATGGACCTTATGTTTACGATGCAGCCTAAAAGATGATTTGCTGTCACGGGAAAAAATAAAAAAGGCGTGGCTTTGAAGCCACGCCTTTTTTATCTGCCGGCAGTGAATGTTATTTCGAGAAAAGATGGCCGCTCAGGCTGCGCAGTGCGTCTTTTTTGCTTGCGGAGTCTATGAGTATGGATATGTTGTTGTTGCTGCCTCCGTAGGATATCATGCGCACGGGCATTCCTTTGAGCGCCGCGAAAATGTCCATACTGCGTTCGTCCTGAACGATATCGTGCCCGACTATGGAAATGATGGTCTGTCCCTTGTCTACCGAAACTATGCCGAATTCGCGGAGTTCGGACACTATGCGCGAGAGATTAGATTCGTCTTCGATGGTCAGCGATACGGCTACTTCCGAGGTGGTTATCATGTCTATCGGAGTGCGGTAACGCTCGAATATCTCGAAAATGCGGCGCAGAAAACCGTATGCCAGAAGCATCCGTGCCGATTGTATCTTTATGGCCGTGATGCCGTCTTTGGCCGCTATGGCCTTTACGCCTCCTTTTCCATAGTCCGAACATATCAGAGTGCCGTGGGCCGAAGGGTCCATAGTGTTTTTGAGCCATACGGGTACTCCTGCGTTGTGCGCCGGGATGATACACAGTGGATGCAGTATTTTAGCTCCGAAATAGGCAAGCTCCTCGGCTTCGCTGTATGATAACCGTGCTACCGGAGCCGTACCGTCGACTACACGCGGATCGTTGTTGTGCAACCCGTCGATGTCTGTCCATATCTGTACTTCGTCGGCTTTTAGTGCCGCGCCTATTATCGTGGCCGTGTAGTCGCTGCCCCCGCGTTGGAGGTTGTCCACTTCGCCCCATGCGTTCAGGCAGATATAGCCCTGGGTTATGAATATCTTTGTCCCCTCGTGTCGGGACAGCTGTTCTTCGATGTTCTTGGTTATGTAGTACAGGTCCGGCTCGCCCAGACGGTCGGTGCGCATGAACGATAATGCAGGTATCAAAGCAGACCCGATGCCCTGCTGGCTAAGGTAATAATGGAACAGTTCGGTGGAAATAAGTTCGCCGAAAGAGAGTATTTTTTTCTCGTCCTGTACTGTGAAGTTTGCGTTTATGCATTCTCCCAGACGGTCGAATTTTTCTTCTATGAATGCGTGTGCCCGTTCCCTGGTTTGTGTCGAAGAAAACAGTTCGTCTACTACGCTCCGGTATTTCTCCCTCAGCGATTCTGTCTTTTGCGCCGCTGCCGCCACGTCTCCCGCGTAACAGTTGTCCGATATTTCCACCAGGGAGTTGGTCGTTCCTGACATGGCCGAAAGTACCACTATCTTTTCCTGTCCGTCGTTTATTATTTCCGCTACCGATGCCATTCTGGAGGCCGAGCCTACCGACGTGCCTCCGAACTTATAAATTTTCATGTTTATTTGATGTTTTCATCATTTTGTTACAAAAATAGGTCTTCAGGAATATTTTTAAAAAATAATTCCATATTTGAACAACGGTAATTATCTTTGTTCGGTATTTAACAACGAAGTAAAAACACGAGTACGATTATGAAATCCATTTCATCCGTAGTAGAGAATATAATAAAGGAAAAACCGTATCTGGAGGAAGCTCTCGCTCAGGATCTTATAAACATATCTTCTCTGGCGCGCGCCATACAGCCCGAAATAGAGGCCGCCACTAAAAAAGAGGTTCGCGAAGGGGCTATAATAATGGCTATAAAAAGGATACACCCTATACTCCAGTTCGAACTGGAAAACAAGATAAAACAAACGATAAAAGCGTTGGGGGACATAACTGTGCGCTCGAATCTGGTGAAATACACGTTTAAAAACTCGCCCACCCTTATCGTCCGCCAGAGCCAGCTTCTGGACCATATAGGAGGCAGCCAGGATATTTTTTACACGTACTCCCAAGGCGTGTATGAAACGACAATCATATTGTCGAATACCGTAGAAGGCAAGACGGACGAGTATTTCAAAGGCGAGACACTCATTTCCAAAGCTCCTAAACTGGCTTCGATAACGGTCAAACTGCCCGTCGAAAACGCTAACTGTTCCGGACTGTATTACTATATATTCAAAAAAGTAGCGTGGGAGGGTATAAACCTGCTGGAGGTTGTATCCACGACCAACGAATTCACCCTTATCGTGTCGCAGGACGATATAGACAAGGCTTTCTCGGTCATAAAACGCCTTAACATGGCATAACGGCGCGGAGTATGGCAAAGACAAAGACAGTATTCGTATGTTCTTCGTGCGGAATGGAATACCCCAAGTGGTACGGCCAGTGTCCCTCGTGCCGCCAGTGGAACACGCTCAAGGAACAGACGGTGACGGTAGCTCCGGCCGGGCAGTCTGTGCCCGCATGGGGGTTGGCAAATGAAAGCGGCAGGCCTCAGAGCAAGCCTCTGAACATACTGGAGGTGGAATTTTCCGAACAACAGAGGATAAACACGTCGGATTCCGAACTTGACCGCATACTCGGAGGCGGGCTTGTGCCCGGTTCGCTCGTGCTTTTGGGCGGGGAGCCGGGAATAGGAAAGTCCACGCTGATGCTTCAGCTGGCTCTGCGCGCTCAAGGTTTGCGAACACTGTATGTGTCTGGCGAGGAATCCGCTCGGCAGATAAAAATGCGCGCCCAGCGGATAGGGGTATCGAACGAAGAGTGTTACGTATTGTCCGAAACGCGTACCGACGCTATTTTTTCGCATATATCGCAGGTCAAACCTTCGATGGTGGTTATAGATTCCATACAGACATTGTCCACGCCCGCCGTGGAGGCTTCGCCGGGGAGTGTTTCCCAGATACGCGAGTGCACGGGCGAGCTGTTGCGTTACGCCAAGCAAAGCGGCGTGCCTGTGATACTGATAGGGCATATTACGAAGGACGGTTCGTTGGCCGGGCCGAAGATACTGGAGCATATGGTCGATACCGTATTACAGTTCGAAGGCGACCGCAACCATATATACCGCATAGTGCGGGTGCAGAAAAACCGTTTCGGTTCTACGGATGAAATGGGTATTTACAGTATGTCCGGCGGCGGGCTTACGGTGGTGGACAATCCTTCGTCGGCGCTTATTTCCCAGCATAATTCCCAGCTTTCGGGCAACAGCATAGCCGTGACTCTGGAGGGTATGCGGCCTATAATGATAGAGGTGCAGGCTCTGGTGTCGTCAGCCGTGTACGGAACGCCGCAACGCAGTTCTACGGGTTACGATATAAAGCGTCTGAACATGCTTCTGGCCGTGTTGGAAAAACGCGCCGGTTTCCGTCTGGCGGCAAAGGACGTTTTTCTGAACATAACGGGCGGCATACGTGTGGACGATCCTGCGCTGGATTTGGCGGTGGTGGCGGCGGTTTTGTCTTCGGACCAGGATATTCCGGTGGGGGAAAAGACGTGTTTTGCGGCCGAGGTGGGGCTTTCCGGCGAGATACGTCCTGTCACGCGTGTCGAACAACGTATAAACGAGGCGCAGAAATTGGGATTCAATATAATTTTCGTGTCGGAATACAACAAGGTGAATCCTGCTGATTATCCATCCATACGTGTTATGCCTATAGGCAGGATAGAGCAGCTGATAAAATTCTGTTTTGCGTGATGTAATATTTTAGCTGCGGCGCTTTTCCGTTTACATACTGTTTTATATACGCATTTATTATTCGAGAAATATAAGTTATGAAAGTACGTGAAAACTGGATAGATTGGGCCAAGTCCATAGGCATTATGCTGGTCATAATGGGGCATTACGGAATGGGGGACAAAATTTACGGTACGTTCATATATGCGTTCCACATGCCTTTGTTTTTTATCGTTTCAGGATACTTATTTACCCCCCCCCCGCAAGATAATTCTTACAAACAATTTGTTCTGAAAAATGTACGTTCATTAATAGTCCCATATTTTATATTCGGTATTTTCAGTGTGCTGGCAAGCGCTGCACTCAATTTCTTTTCTGGCGGGGACTATAGCGTTTCTTTCTTTATGAAATCGTTTGCCGGACTCGTGTTGGGAGTGGGTTACGACACGGAATATACCGTGATGAACAACATGCCTCTGTGGTTTCTTCCCGCCATGTTCTTTGTCAGGGTTATATCGGGTTTTTTATCCCGGTATAAAAGCCGGGTGAAAATCGCCGTGTGTGCCGCCGGGCTGATAATCGTGGTCTTGCTTCACCGTTATTGTCTGTTCCTTCCTTTTTCCGCAGGCAGCGCGCTATTGGCCCTTCCGTTTTTTTATGCGGGAGCGGTCGCAAAGCGGTACGGTCTTCTGGAAAATTTCAGAAACGGGGAAATGTTGCGGCTCGTTGTGCTGTTTGCCGTTTCGGCGTTTGTGTTGTATTTGTCGGTGTATTTAAATACGGGCATTACTGATATCAACAGTTGCAAGTACAACAATATGCTGCTCATGTTCACGGGCGGGATATCGGGAACGTCAGCGGTTTTTTGCGTGTGTATCGCCTTTGACGGGATCAGGTCGAAGTTCATAACGGCCGTCTCGGACGGGACTCTTATGATAATGTCCCTGCATGTTTACGGCATAACGGTAGTATGGAATTTTTACAAGATGATAGCCGGGATTGCCGGTCCGGGTGGTATGGATGCGTTTGTGTCCCTGCCGGCGGCTGTCGTTACCGCGATGATGATAACAGCCGGCCTTTATTATCCGATAGTATTTTGCCGCAAACGCCTGCCGTTGCTTTTGGGAAAGGCTGGAAAAAAACCGGTTGGTAAGGGAAAAACTTCTTTGCCCGGTTGATGCCAAATTTTTCCGTAGTCCGGACAAATGACATATCTTTACGTCTTGAGCAGACAACAAACAGCGATGGATAAAATAAAGTATGCTTTGTTCGCATTTGCGATGGCTGTTCCCGTATTGCTGGCAGCGGAGCGGGCGGCACAGGCGGATAGCTCGGAAGTGAAAAGGCGCCCGAAGGTAGGAGTGGTACTCTCCGGAGGCGGGGCCAAAGGTTTTGCGCACCTTGGGGCGATAAAAGTGATGGAGCGCGCCGGAATACATATAGATTATATCGGCGGCACTTCGATAGGGGCCATCGTCGGCGGACTTTACGCCAGCGGATGGACTACCGGGCAGATAGATTCCCTGATAAAGGATTTCGATATGTCGAAGATAGTTACCGACAAGGTCGAACGCCGTTACCGTCAGTATTACGATAAGGAAAACGAAGGCAAGACGTGGTTCCGGTTGGGGATGAAGCGTTTCCGGCCTCAGTTCCCTACGGCAATATCACACGGACAGAACGTGATAAACCTGTTTGCGGACTGGACCGTTGCCATGCACGATGTGGATGATTTCGATAGTTTGTATATACCGTATTTTGCAAAAGTGACGGACCTGAGCCATGGCACTTCCGTAAAACTCGATAAAGGATACCTGCCGGAAGCGATGCGTGCCAGCGGTACTTTCCCTTCGTTGTTCACCCCTTTCCCGATAGACAGTTGCGTGTTTATAGACGGCGGGGTGCTGGATAATTTTCCTATCGACGAAATGAGGCGTATGGGCGCCGATATTGTAATAGGAGTGAATATAAACACGGGCCTTTCCACACCGGACAAACTCGGTTCGATAGTCAGCATACTGGACCAGATAATAGGCTTCCAGATAGTGAAGAACGTCGAATCGCAGTTGCCTAATCTCGATCTTGATATAAAACCGGATATAGAAGGCTACGGAGTGATGAGTTTTAACGATGCGGACAGCATATACGTACGCGGCGTCGAAGCGGCCGAGGAGAAATTCGACCAGTTGCTCGAAATAGCGCGGAAACAGAGGGCTTTCTGTGAAATACCAGAAAAACAACGTCCGGTACACAATAAAAACGGCGTGTATATAATCGAAGACATGACGGTCGCCGGCGCCGATAATTATTCAAGAGAGTATTTTCTCGGACGTTTCGACAGCGACTTTCCGACTCCGATGACGTTGGACGACATTCATGCCGGCATAAATCGCCTGTATGCCACCGGTAATTTCGACAACGTGTACTATCGCCTGCGTAAAGGCAAAAGGCCCGGTATGTATGTGTTGAACATAATAGCCAGGGAGAAAGACATACATCAGTATGTGGGTGTGGGGTGGAGTTACGATCAGTTGTACGGAGCCAACCTTTTGCTCAATCTGAGGATAAACAATATCCTCAAGCGCAGCATTTTTGAAACGGATCTTGTGATAGGCCAGAACTCGTCTCTGGCATTGTCGCTGTTCAGGGATAACGGTAAGAAACCTTCTTTCGGCGTGAATTTCAAACTGGGCCAGTTAAAGACAAAGACGAATTTTTCTGACGTGTCAGAAGATATATTCCCTGGCGGCAGCACTACGGATCCGCTCGAGTTGAAACTGCGCACCGACATTATGACGGAATATATCACGGGTAATTTTTTTGCACAGAAGACGATAGAGCAGAGGTATACCGCAGGATTGGGTGTGGAGTATCTGTACATGAAGGCTTATGTGGACAACATATCGTTCGCCGGGGCCAAATTGCTCACGTTTGAAAATACTTATTTCATCACTCCTTATGCTTATTTTTCCGGGGATACCAGGGACGATAAGTTTTTCCCGACCAAAGGCGCTTATTTCAACCTTATGTATAAATTTCTGATATCACCTGCCGGCGATGTTAACGAATATGTGAACCAGGATGGCGACAATGTGGAAAAAGGAGGAAATACTTCATCGTTGGTCATAGGCGAGATGGTGCGTTCCATTCCTGTTACGAGGTACTTTGCGATAAATTTGGATGCATATGCCGGTTTGTCGCTCGGGCGCAATCTGCCTTTTGCCTACCGCTTTTTCCCTGGCGGGATACGCAGCGTGATGCCTTTCAATTATGTGGAGTTTTACGGGCTGCCGTTTTTCTGGAATAAGGACGAGCAGTCGACCGATCTTGGCGTGAACAATTTTATGAAAGCGGGGATAAAGTTCCAGTATTCGCCGGGAAGAAACCAATATATATATGCGGCATACAATTACGGATTGATAAGTTCCGGCCGCAATGCTTTCAGCGCGAAATACGATTCGATACAGGGTATGGGCCTGGGTTACGGCATAGGTACGCCGGTAGGCCCGCTCAAACTGACGTTTACATATTCGCCGGACAAAACGACAGGCTCCAATTTCGGAGTGTTCTTTTCTGCGGGATATACGTTTTAAATGTTTTAAACAGGCAAAAAAAGGAGGGCCTTTTGGCCCTCCTTTTTTTGCCTGTCGTCAAGCTCAGGCATTCGCTTTTTCAAAAGCCTGTGCGAAATCGGCTTTCAGGTCATCTATATTTTCAATGCCGACGGCTACGCGTATCAATGTCTCGGATACCCCGGCGGCTGCCAGTTCCTCTTTGGACAATTGCTGGTGCGTGGTCGAAGCAGGATGAGTTATGATGGATTTTACATCGCCTATGTTGGCCACAATTTTGAATATCCGCACGCTGTCCACAAATTTTTTGGCGGCTTCGTATCCTCCTTTTATGCCGAATGACAGGAGTCCGCTCTGGCCTTTCGGCAGATATTTATCGGCCAATGCGCGGTATTTACTGCTCTTAAGACCGGGGTAGGATACCCATTCTACCTGCGGATGTCCTTCGAGGTATTCGGCCAGGGCAAGTGCGTTGCTGCTGTGGCGCGGCATACGTACGTCGAGCGTTTCCAGTCCTTGTATTATTTCGAACGCGGAAAAAGGGCTCAGGCATGCGCCTATGTCCCGCAGACCTTCGGTGCGGAGTTTCGTTATGAATGCCGCCGGAGCCAGGTCCGCGTAGATAAGGCCGTGATATGCCGGGTCGGGCTCCGTAAATTCGGGAAAACGTCCGCTTTTGCGCCAGTCGAACCGGCCTGAATCTATCACCGCACCGCCCATCGTCGTGCCGTGCCCCTGCATATATTTCGTAAGCGAATAGGTCACGATATCGGCGCCGTGGTCTATCGGGCGGAGCAGCGCCGGGGTGGCTACGGTGTTGTCCACTATCAGCGGCACTCCGTGACGGTGTGCGGCATCGGCAATTGCCCGTATGTCGACCATATTGAGCTGCGGGTTGGGCAGCGCTTCGATGAATACGGCTTTGGTGTCGGGACGTATGGCTTTCTCGAAGTCGGCTGGGTCGTCGGAGTTGACCATCGTGCTTTCGATCCCCAAACGGGGCAGACGTACGGTGAACATGGTGAACGTGCCTCCGTAAACGCTCGAAGACGATACTATGTGGTCGCCGCTTTTAAGCAGGCATAGCAGGGCGGAAAAAAGCGCTGCCGTACCGGATGAGAATACGCAGCAGCCTACTCCGCCGTCGAGCGCTGCCAGGCGGCGTTCGAGGATGTCGTTTGTTGGATTATTGAGCCGCGAATAGATGAATCCGGGTTTGGACAGTGAAAATACGGCTGCGCCGTGATCCGCATTTGGAAAACTGTAAGCGGATGTCAGGTACACGGGCACAGCCCTGGTGCCCTGGTGTTCTTCAGGGGAATACGCTTCCTGAAGCGCGGTTGTCGAGAGGTGTTTTTCGCTCATCTTCTTTTGTTTTTTTGGTTTTTATATCTTTTTTCCGTCAGGGAGGTCGTTTGTTTTATCCGTATATACTTAAAGACCGCGCTCCCTTTTCCGGGCGCGCGGTCTTTAAGTATGGTCGTTAGTGTTTGTTTTTTACATCACAGGTACATACAAAAAAACAGCCTTTCCGCCCTTTTCGTGAGCCGAAGCGTTCATAGCCTGCATGTACATTCGTTTTGTTTCCATTTTTTTTGTGCGTCGAAACCGCAACCGGACAAAAATAGGTATTTTCACAAATAAAAAAAATGTTTTTGGTACTTTTGCATATATTTCTGCGTCCGGACAAGAAAACATGAAACGGCTTATGGCCGTGGGCACGTCGGAGCAGATTATAAAACAGTTTGTAAGTTCATAGTGTTGCATCTAAAATAAAAGATTATATATGAAAGAAATACGGATGGTCGACCTTAAAGGCCAGTACGAGAAAATCAAAGACGAAGTCGATGCCGCAGTCGTTTCCGTTATGGAATCCAGTGCGTTTATAAACGGTCCGGAAGTATCGGCATTTCAGAAGGAACTTGAAGCGTACCTCGGAGTAAAGCACGTAATTCCGTGCGCCAACGGTACCGATGCGCTCCAGATATCGCTCATGGCTTTGGGGTTGGAAAAAGGCGACGAAGTGATAACGAGCGACTTTACGTTTGCCGCTACGGTCGAGGTGATAGCGCTTCTGGGACTCAAGCAGGTGCTCGTCGATGTGGACCGCGATACTATGGTAATGGATGTCAAAGCCCTGGAAAAGGCGATAACTCCACGCACGAAAGCCATAATTCCCGTACATCTTTTCGGTCAGTGCGCCGATATGGAACCGATAATGGAAATAGCCCGAAAATATAACCTGGCCGTGGTCGAAGATACGGCGCAGGCCATAGGAGCGGAATATACTTTTTCCGACGGCACGGTAAAGAAAGCGGGCACGATAGGCACTCTTGGCGCCACGTCTTTCTTTCCGTCTAAAAATCTGGGCTGTTACGGCGACGGCGGAGCTATTTTTACCAATGACGATGATTTGGCCCACCGTGTGCGCGGAATAGTAAACCACGGGATGTACCGCCGTTATTACCACGATGAGATAGGCGTTAATTCCCGCCTGGACAGTATACAGGCCGCAATACTTCGTATAAAACTGTGCCGGTTGGACCTGTACAACGATGCCAGGCGCGCGGCGGCGGCGATGTATGACGAAGCATTTTCCGGATGCGCACATGTGAAGACTCCTGCCGTTGCTCCGCACAGCCGCCACGTGTTCCATCAATATACGCTCCAGTTGGCAGAGGGAACGGACAGGGACGCGCTGATAGCGCATCTGAACTCCAAGGGAATACCGGCGATGATATATTATCCGGTTCCGTTGCGCAAACAAAAAGCTTACGATACGCACGATTACGACGATTCGGCGTATCCAAATACGGATTTTCTGGTACGGAGCGTCCTGTCCCTGCCTATGCATACCGAACTGGACAGGGAGCAGGTGGATTACATTTCCGGTGCGGTAAAGGAGTTTTTCTCTAAATAATATCGGCCGGTTTTCATGCCGGCGTGATTGCGCAGTCCGGTCTTTCCGTGTAAGGAAGACCGGACTGTTTCGTGTTGCGGGATCATATTTGCGATTCGTGTATCGGGCGGGAGGTTATTTTATTTTACCTGTTCGGATACGACATGCATGCGTTAAAAAAATATATCATATCTTTGCTAATAAAGCCGGGGAAAATGCGTAAGAGATACAACCCGGCACGGTACGCAAATGGGATTTAAAAACATCGTTCCTCGTGTTTTGACGGACTTTTTCGGGCGGCTATGGCGTTGCCTGGTGAGAATTCTTTTGTATCTGCGTCATTTGGTACGTCAGGGACTTTATTCTGTGAAGATAAGTTCTATGGGCGGGTTGTCGCTGTACAGGATAGTCAGCCTGTACCTTAGCGGCCTTGTAAACGGAACCATAGCGGCCCGTGCGGAAAGTATAGCTTACAGTTTTTTCATGGCAGTCTTTCCGGCAGTGGTGTTTATCTTTTCGATAATACCGTATATACCGATAGAAGGTCTTCAGGAAACGCTCATGCAGGTGATAGAGGAGGCTCTTCCTCCCAATACGTGGGATACGGTAGCTTCGACCGTTAACGATATTGTGAACATAAAACGCGGCGGACTTCTTTCCATATCGTTCGTTGGCGTGATATTTTTCACGACCAACGGCATAAACGGCCTGATAGCCAATTTCAAGACATCGTACAACAAAATAACGATGCGTCCTTATCTGAACCAGTACCTGGTGTCGCTCAATTTGTTGTTCATGCTTATCGTGATACTTCTGGTTACGGTGGCTCTGATAATAACCATCAAGATATTCTGGAGCAATCTTGGCGACCGCGAATTTTTAGGTATCGAGGTGACGTCCATAATAGCGTTCGGGAAATATCTCCTGATAGGTTTTGCAATGTTGTTGAGCGTATCGCTGATATTTTATTTCGGCCCCAAACACAAAGGTCTGCCTTTCTTTTCTCCGGGAGCTATACTGTCAACGGTATTGATACTCGTCTCGTCGTACGTATTTGCGTTTTATATAAATAACTTCGCGCAGTACAACAGGTTGTACGGTTCGATAGGTGCGGTGTTGATATTCATGTTCTGGCTGTTTATCAACGCTTTTTTGCTGTTGGTAGGTTTTGAACTGAATGCCGCTATCGTAAAAAGCGCCAACCAGATTAAAAAGAAACTCGGCCGATGATACGCTGCATGATAATAGATTCGGACCATGCGTCCAGACGGACGCTTTCGAGGGAGCTGGCGAAGGACGATACGTTCAGCGTTACGGGCATGTACGATTATCCGTCCGAAGTCCCTTTTCCGGTAAACAGGAAAACGGTCGATGTGCTTTTTATAGAGGCGGTGTTCAGGGGCGAGAGCGGTCTGGATTTCGTCCGTTCGCTGCGCAATCCTCCGCTTGTGGTCATAACCACCGCTTACCGGGATTATGCGGTCGAATGTTTTGAACTGGATATACTGGACTACTTGGTAAAACCGGTAGAACAGGCGAGGTTTTCGCGCACGCTGTCAAAAATAGAACGTATTTTATCTTCAGGTCATGACGCCGTGCAACAGGGATTGGCCGGTATGGTAAGCGAAGATGACCATACCTTTATCCGCGCGGATAAAAAGAGAATACGCCTCCGTTATGCCGAAATACTTTATATCGAAAGCGTGAAAGATTATATATGTATACATACGGCCTCCGCGCAATATATAGTACACCAGACGCTTTCCGGATTTACGGCATTGCTTCCCGAAGGCAAATTCATGCGTATCCACCGTTCGTATACTGTTAATCTTGGCGTGATAGATTCGGTGTCAGGTTCTACGGTCCATATAGGCGAGCATAATCTGCCGATAGGTAGAAATTATCTGCAGTCAGTGCGGAAAAAAATACTGGGAGAATAGGCCTGTTTGCCGTGATAGGCACGAAAGTGTCATTTTGTCACCCGGACGTATGCCATTTTCTGCCAAAACAGCTTTGGCACGCTATATGCACTGTAATATGCGAAATTAAAAAATACAATTAACCAAAAATATATTTAAAAATGGCAAAAGTTAACATCAGACCGTTGGCCGACAGAGTGTTGGTCGAACCTCTGGAGGCGGAGACAAAGACCGCATCCGGTATCATAATTCCGGACTCGGCTAAGGAAAAACCACAACAGGGAGTAGTCGTTGCGGTAGGGGCCGGCAAAAAGGACGAGCCTATGACAGTCAAGGAAGGCGACAAGGTCATATACGGTAAGTATTCCGGCAGCGAATTTGCCGTAGACGGCAAAAAGTACCTGATAATGCGCGAATCCGATATTTTCGCCATCATCTGATAAGTTATCCGGATTTTTAAAACTCAACTAAAAAAAACAGAAAAAACAATGGCAAAAGATATTAAATTCAATCTCGATGCACGCGACGGACTTCGCCGCGGTGTGGATAAACTGGCCAATACGGTAAAAGTAACCCTCGGTCCGAAAGGCCGTAATGTGGTTATCGACAAATCTTTCGGCGGTCCGCAGATAACCAAGGACGGCGTGACTGTAGCCAAGGAAATAGAACTGGAAGACCGCCTGGAAAACATGGGCGCACAGATGCTCAAACAGGTAGCTTCGAAAACCAACGATCTGGCCGGCGACGGTACCACTACCGCTACTGTGCTGGCACAGGCTATCGTGAAGGAAGGCCTTAAGAACGTGGCTGCCGGCGCAAATCCGCTGGACCTTAAGCGCGGTATAGACAAGGCTGTTGCCGCCGCTGTTGAAAACCTCAAAACGCAGGCGCAGACCGTAGGCGAGGATTCCGAAAAAATCAAACAGGTGGCTGCGATTTCGGCCAACAACGACGATACTATAGGCGAACTCATAGCCGAGGCATTCGTTAAAGTAGGTAAGGAAGGCGTTATCACTGTCGAGGAAGCGAAAGGCATGGACACCAATGTAGAGGTTGTCGAAGGTATGCAGTTCGACCGCGGTTACCTGTCGCCTTATTTCGTTACCAATACGGAAAAAATGGACGCTGTGCTTGAAAATCCGTATATTTTGCTCTACGACAAGAAGATATCTTCGATGAAGGAACTTCTTCCGGTACTCGAACCGGTGGTGCAGAACGGGCGCTCGCTCCTTATCGTAGCCGAGGACGTTGACGGTGAAGCGCTTGCTACTCTCGTTGTCAACAGAATACGCGGTACGATCAAGGTTTGCGCTGTTAAGGCTCCCGGCTTCGGCGACCGCCGCAAGGCCATGCTCGAAGACATAGCCATACTTACAGGTGGTACGGTCATAAGCGAAGAGCGCGGTTATACGCTTGAAAACGCTTCTCTCGACATGCTCGGAAGCGCCAAGAACGTAACCGTTGACAAGGACAACACCACTATCGTAAACGGCAGCGGTTCTTCGGATGCGATAGCTGCCCGTGTTAAACAGATAAAAGCTCAGATAGAGTCCACCACTTCGGACTACGACCGTGAAAAACTCCAGGAACGCCTTGCAAAACTGGCCGGCGGTGTGGCAGTGCTTTACGTGGGAGCCGCTTCCGAAGTAGAGATGAAAGAAAAGAAAGACCGTGTCGACGATGCCCTGCACGCTACCCGTGCGGCTGTCGAAGAGGGCATAGTGCCAGGTGGCGGCGTGGCTCTGATACGTGCCAAAGAAGCCGTAAAAGGTGTCAAGGCCTCCAACAAGGATGAGCAGACCGGTGTTGAGATAGTCCTCCGTGCTATCGAAGAACCCCTACGCACTATAGTCGACAACGCCGGCGGCGAAGGCTCGGTAGTAGTTGCCAAAGTCGAAGAAGGCAAAGGTGACTACGGTTTCAATGCCAAGAACGACGAATATGTGCAGATGTTTGCCGCAGGTATCATAGACCCGACGAAAGTTACCCGTGTGGCATTGGAAAACGCCGCTTCAGTAGCCGGTATGATACTTACCACCGAAGCTGCCATAACCGATATCAAGGAAGACAATCCTGCCGCAGCCATGCCGCCTATGGGTGGAATGGGCGGTATGATGTAATACAGGCAACCGATAAAATTTGAAAAGCCGCAGGCAATTGCCTGCGGCTTTCTTTTTTTACTGTTCCTTATAATAGAAACTTTCTTTCATCAGTTTCCTGGCCAATGTCCTGGCCTGACGGCCGTTCATGGTTTTTCCGTTTTTGAAGATGTAAATTTTGTCCAGGTTTGATAGTATTTCGTCTGTGATAGGAGTGGTGTGAGGGTTTATTATCTCTTCGAGCAATATGCCCTCCATTTTGTAAGATATACGTACCATAGCGTATGAGGATTTAGATTGTGGGTATTTTTGAAAAGATTGTATTACAAATATACTTTTGTATGTGTTAATGCTGAAAATAAAATGATATATTTTTGAAAAACTTAACATCCGTTTTTGCTTTATTTAAGATATAAAGGTCGTAGCGGATGTTTTTAACCGTATTGGTGGTGAAAAAAATGGAGAAATATTTTAGAAATACAATAAAAATGCGTAAAATTGCAATCCAATTCGGGGTGTAGCGCAGCCTGGCAGCGCGCTGCGTTCGGGTCGCAGAGGTCGGAAGTTCGAATCTTCTCACCCCGACGAGAAAAAGCCGGCAGAACAACGTTCTGCCGGCTTTTTGTTTTGCCGTAAATATTATGTCTTGCGGTTATTCCGGCAAAACAGCCGCGGCTGTTTTTACTATGTTTATAAACTCGGCGCGTTCCCCGAGCAGGTCATTTCCTTTTGCTTTTTGCGCCGTGGAGATAACATGTCCGAACGACGACTTTCCTTTGTATGCATTGTCCGAAAGCAACTGGGCGAATTCCACTACGGCTGCGGCGAAACGCACGTCGACGTGTGCTTTTTCAAAAGGCGTGACCGTATTGGCTATGGGTGTTTCTATCTTGCGGCTCGTGTTCCCTTCGGGAGATTTGTAGCGTATTTTTACAAAGGCGGCTTCGGCCATGTTAGCCGGAACGTCTTTGTTTTTTATTTTCTTGCCGTAGCGCAACGGGTCCGTACCGCGCAGATACGGGCTTTTCGCTCCTGCTGGAATTATTTCATATACGGCTGTCATTGTTTGTCCCATGCCCAACTCGCCGGCATCGACAGTGTCATCGTTGAAGTCGTCCTTGTCGAGCATGCGGCTCTCATAGCCTATAAGACGGTACGCGCCCACGACAGCGGGGTTAAATTCGACCTGTATCTTCACGTCTTTTGCCAGTGTGAAAGCCGTACCGGCAAAAAGACCGTTCATAAGGCGTTCGGCCTCTTTGGCGGAATCGATATAGGCGTGTGTGCCGTTGCCTTTTTCGGCCAGCCGTTGCATCATATCGCTGCGGTAGTTGCCAATACCGAAACCAAGTACGGTTATGAATATGTTATCCTTGCGTTTGCCGGCGATGAAATCCTCTATCTCTTTCGGCGAAGATGCACCGACATTGAAATCGCCGTCCGACACCATTATCACGCGGTTGTTGCCGCCTTTGATGAAGTGTTTGCCGGCGAGCGAGTAGGCGGTTTCGAGTCCCTGCTGGCCGGCGGTGTATCCGGATGCCTTTATTTGATCGAGAGTCTGTAATATTTGTTCTTTGTGTTTTCCTGTCGCTCCGTTCACGAGGATTTTAGAGCCTCCGCCGTATGTCACGACCGATATGCAGTCGTCGTCGCGGAGTTGTTTTACCAGCATTTTGAGCGACGATATGGCCAGGGGCAACCGGTTTTCCTGGGACATGGAGCCGGAGTTGTCTATCAGAAAAACGAAATTAGAGGCAGGCAGTCCTTCTCGCGCTACTTCTTTGGCTTTCAGTCCTATCATAAGCAGGCGGTTGCCTTCGTTCCACGGACATTCGGTCATGTGGGATGTAATACGGATTATATCGTCGTCTTTGCCGGGTGCAGGGTGGTCGTATGTGAAATAATTGACGAACTCCTCTGTTCGTACTGCATCCTTGGGAACAACTTTACGTCCTGAGAGTATCATCCTGCGCACGTTGGTGTATGACTCCTGATCGACATCGAGCGAAAAGGTGGACAGCGGTTCGCGTGATGTGCTTATGAATTTGTTGGGTTCGAACGTGGAGTACGTCTCGCGGTCCATGTCGTTGTACGACGGTCGCGGATAGCAGCCCATTGGCATTGTTGTACCGTAACTTACTACTACTACGTCTTGCAGTATTGCGTTGTCCTGGTCTAAGTAAATGTCGAGCTTTCTGCTCCTGTCTTTTTCGGAGATTTTCACGACTTTCGTTTTGTATCCGACGAAAGATATCTCGATTATCGTGCCGGCTTTGACACTGTCCAGACGGAAGCGGCCGTCGTAATCGGTATTGGCCACTGCTTTTTTGTTCTTGGAGAGTACTATTCTCGCGCCGGGTATGGTTTCTTTCGTTTCTTTGTCGAAAACGGTGCCGCTTACGGAAAATGATGGACCGTTTTGTGCGTACAGGCAGGCGCTGAAGGCTGCGACGATGGTCATGAGCAGAAGTCTTTTCATAATGCGGTTATTTGTGTTACGGGTTGATGTTTCTTATAGTCTTGCACCTAAGATACATACAAATCCCGTGCCTGCAAATGTGTTTGCGGCTGCAAGATGGTTAAAAAAAGTTTGTAAGGATTATTCGTACTTGAGCGTTTCGGCCGGTTTGATGCGCGATATGAAGTAAGAGGGCACTATAAGCATGGTCATATTGATAAAAGCGGCCCCTGCGTTAAGCGCCAGTATTACCCACACATCGAGGTAAACAGGTACGGTATCTACGCTGTATGTGCTGCTGTCCAGGGTTACGAAGCCGGTGTATTTTTGGGCAAAAAGCAATGCCAGGGCGATGAGGTTGCCCCAGAGTAGCCCCCGGAGGATTATGTAAAAAGCGTTCCACAGGAATACTTTGCGTACAAGATGGTTGGATGCTCCCAAAGATTTTAGAAGACCTATGAGCGATGTTTTTTCCAGTATAAGTATAAGAAGCACGGTTATCATGTTTACTCCGCATACGATGATCATTATACCCAGAATGACCGCTATGTTGACGTCGAACATGGCCACCCAGTCCAGAAGAGCGGCATGTGTGGAGGCGATTGACGAAATGCCCAGTTCCCATCCGGTTTCGAGATATATCTTGCGTGTGGCTTCGGGAAGCTGCGAGGTGTTTTCCAATATGACTTCGAATCCTCCTGCCATGTCCGGTGTCCATTGGTTTATGTTCTGCAACATGTCCAGCGAGCCTATGGCGTAGTTGTCGTCGAAATCCGGGATGCCGGTCTTAAACGTGGCCGCTATTGTGAAATACCGCATTATTGGCTTGCCGGAATCGCGGACGAAGTACATTTTTACCCTGTCCCCGATATCGGCTTTCAACGCATCGGCTGTTTTTTGTGAAACGATTATGCTGTCACCTGCATCTTCGTGTATGCCGAAACCGGGTATGCTGCCGGATTTTATGAAACTGCGGAAGTTGTCCCATAGGTAGTCCGACGATACGCCTTTGAGTACGACTCCTTCAAATTCGTCATCCGTTTTCAGCAGAATGCCTGGACGCGTGGCGAATACCTGTATGTGTTTTACTTGGGGGACGGATGTGAACTGCGGATAAAAATCCTGTGCGATAGATATAGGCGCCGAACTGTACGATTCATTCGTGTCCATCGCCATTATTTGCACGTGTCCTGAGAAGGCCGCAACATTTGACTGTATGGTTTTCTGAAGGCCCAGTCCGGTGGATACCGCCACGAGCATTACGACCATGCCCAAAGCTACGGCCCCTACCGCTATTTTGAGAATAGGGGAGGAAATATGTCGGCCATATCCACCTTTTTTGTATATTCGCCTAGATATGAAATATCCTAAGTTCAATAGTCTAACTTCTTTATTATGATGAATTACAAATTTACCATTAAATTGTTATGCGCCGTAGTTTTGAGCATATTTTGTTTTTCTGCGGCCGATGCCAAGCCTAAAACGAAAGCCAAAATAGAGCCGGGTGCAGCGCAGTTCGATATGTACCTGCCGCTTCTCAAGGGAAAACGTGTCGCTTTTATGGGAAACCAGACTTCTGAAGTCAATGGCGTACATGTGGTGGACCTGCTTATGGAAAAGGGTGTCAATATAGTGAAAGCCTTCGCTCCGGAGCACGGTTTCCGCAATATGGCCGATGCGGGTGAAAAGATTAACGACCAGATAGATGAAAAAACAGGTATTTCTATCGTTTCGCTGTACGGCAGGGTCAATAAACCGACGCCTGAAATGCTAAAGGATGTCGATGTGATGGTATTCGACATACAGGACGTGGGAGCGCGTTTTTATACTTATATATATTCCATGCAGAGACTTATGGAGGCTGGAGCCGAAAACGGCGTGCCTGTTATCGTGCTCGACCGTCCGAATCCTCTGGGATATTACATAGACGGCCCTGTGTTGGAAGATACGTGTACTTCTGGAATAGGCCGTAACCCGATACCTATCGTTTACGGTATGACTGAGGGCGAACTTGCCCTGATGATGAACGGTGAAGGCTGGCTCAAGGACGGCGTCAAATGCGATCTTACCGTTATACCGTGCAAGAATTACGACCACTCTATGCGTTACAGCCTGCCTATACTGCCTTCCCCCAACCTTCCGACCGACCGTTCGGTAAACCTGTTCCCCAGCGTATGCTTTTTCGAAGGCACTCCTTTGTCCGAAGGGCGCGGCACCAAGTGGCCTTTCGAGGTTTTCGGTTCTCCTCTGATAGATTCTACGGCTACCGACTTTACATTTACTCCCGAACCTACATTCGGCGACAAACGCCCGAAACAGAACGGAAAACTGTGCTACGGGCGCGACCTGCGCAACGAGCCGGAACAGAAAGAGATAAACCTCGAATATATCATTTGGGCGTACAACAACTACACGGACAAGGAAAAGTTCTTCAACCATAGAGGCTTTTCCCTTCGCGCGGGCAACTATGACCTGGAGGAACAGATAAAAGCTGGCATGAGCCCTAAGGACATAAAGAAAACATGGCAGGACGGCCTGGACGACTTTAAGAAAAAACGTAAAAAATACCTTATTTACAAGGATTTTTAGACATATATCCGACGTTTTTTTACAGACAGATGAAGATTATAATTATGATACTGTCGTTTTGTTTCCCGTGTTTTGTTCACGGACAAAACGACAGTATCGTTTATCCGGCAGAACGTGCCGAGGCGTGGCAACCGGTCCTTAAAGGTAAGAAGATTGCCTATTGCGGCATAGCGTCGTCCGTGACAGGGCAAGGCCATTCGCTCGATTTGCTTATCGACGGTGGCGCGGATATCGTGAAAATATTCACTCCGGAACACGGTTTTTCCGGTACTGCGGATGCAGGTGAGAGAATTTCCGACTCGGTGGATGAAAAGACCGGTGTGCCGGTCGTATCGCTTTACGGAAAGGTTAAAAAACCTACGCGCGAACATCTTGAAGGGGTGGACGCTATAGTTTTCGATATGCCGGAAATGGGTTGCCGTTTCAATACGAAACTGATAACGATGCAGTGGATGATGGAGGCGGCGGCCGAATATGATGTCGAGTTTGTCATTTTCGACCGTCCTAATCCCAACGGGCATTACGTGGACGGCAATATACTCGATACGGCATACCGCAGTGGAGTTGGGCAGCAGCCCGTTCCGGTGGTACACGGGATGACGGCAGGCGAGTATGCGCTGATGCTCAACGGACAGGGGTGGCTGAGTGGCGGAGTCAAGTGCCGCCTTACGGTAATACCGTGTTTGGGATATTCCCATGCTTACAGATACTTTTTACCTATGTTCGCAACGCCCAACCTGCGTACGGACAAAGCTATAAACCTGTATCCGAGCATGTGTTTCTTCGAGGGGACCGAACTGTCGGAAGGCCGCGGTACGGAAAAACCTTTCGAGGTTTTCGGCTCGCCGTACCTGCCTGAGACGGGTTTCACGTTCGTTCCCAAACCTATGCCCGGAGCTAAAAGTTCGAAACATTACGGCAAACTTTGCAACGGAGTGGACTTGTCTGATGCGGAGGATTTATCGGCAGTGGATCTCAAGTGGCTCGTATGGGCTTATGAGAATTACCCGACGGAGCGGAAGAAGGATTTTTTTATTCCTTTCTTCGACCTTCTGGCCGGAGGACCGCAGCTAAGGCGGCAGATAGAAAGCGGAATGAGCGCGGAGGAAATAAGTCTATCGTGGCGTGAAGGAGTGGAAAAGTTTAAAAAAATACGCGCTAAATATTTGCTCTACGAAGATTTTAGGCAATAGACGTGTCGTTTTAGCAAATGCTTAAGAAAATAAACAATTTATAAAAATACAGCTTATGAACATTAAAAACATTTTAAAAACTATCTGCTTGTCGGCTCTGTTGTCGGGAAGTATAGCGGTATCGGCCCAAAAGGCAGCAAAGCCGATAGTCACGGGTGCGGATCAGACGGCCGTTTACCTGAAAATGCTCAAAGGTAAAAAAGTCGGGTTTGTAGGCAATCAGACTTCGGTTATGAGCGATGAGAAAAATACGCACGTAGTGGATTATCTCGTTTCGAAAGGAGTAAACCTGGTCAAGGTATTCGCTCCGGAACACGGTTTCCGCGATATGGCGGCCGCCGGGGCTAAGATTTCGGACGGAGTGGACCCGGTGACGGGCGTGCCGGTGGTGTCTCTCTACGGTAAGAACTACAAGCCGTCGAAAGAAATGCTCGAAGATCTCGACGTGATCGTTTACGATATACAGGATGTGGGATGCCGTTTCTATACTTACATTTCGACAATGGCTTATGTAATGGAGGCTGCGGCAGAGAACGGCAAGAAAGTGATAATACTCGACCGTCCTAATCCCAACGGGCAGTACATCGACGGCAATATACTGGATACGGCGTACAGGTCGTTCGTGGGTATGCATCCCGTGCCTATCGTTTACGGGATGACGGCAGGCGAGTATGCCAAGATGGTAAACGGCGAAGGCTGGCTCAAAAACGGCGTCAAATGCGATCTTACTGTCGTTCCGTGCAAAAACTACGACCATTCGATGAAGTACGATTTGCCTGTGGCTCCCTCGCCTAACCTGGCCAATGCGCATGCCGTAGCTTTCTATCCAAGCATATGCTATTTCGAAGGCACTCCGGTGTCCGAGGGTCGCGGTACGGAAGCGCCTTTCGAGATGTTCGGTTCCCCGTACTTGCCGGAAACCGGATTTACGTTTACTCCTAATTCGAGTAAGAACAAAGGCGTGTTATGCAACGGCGTGGATCTGCGGGATGTGCCGGCTCCCGAATTCGTGGATCTGAAGTACGTTATCTGGGCTTATGACAATTATGAGGATAAGGGTAAATTTTTCCTCAACGGAGGAGGTTTCTTCGACAAACTGTGCGGAGGCGATACTATCCGCAAGCAGATAATTGCCGGAATGTCGGCCGAGGATATCCGAGCCACATGGAAAGACGGACTGGACAACTTCAAGAAGATACGCGCAAAATATCTTATTTATAAGTGATATCTTTTAATCATATAAAAAGGCCGCGCCCGGAAACGGGCGCGGCCTTTTTATATGATTAAAAGATTGATCAGTTTCCTGAGTCGGATGGGATGAGTTCTTCCCTTTCGTCCATGTTTTTCAGGCGTTTATCTTTGAATTTCATCTCGGCAAAGCGGTATGCTATGCTTAAATTCAAGATACGGGTATCCATCGTGTTGTTGTTGAACATCACAAAGTCGTCGCCTATGGTGTTAGCACGGCGGGATATGGTATTGAAAATGTCCGAAACGCGTACCGACAGGGTGAGTTTTTTCTTGAGCATTTCCTGCGATACGCCAGCATCTGCGCTGAACATTCCGTTGGACGATCCCTGGAGCGATGCTCTCGGTACGCTGTAACGCATTCCGAACTGTATCCTTGTCCCGGCCTTCGGTATGTTGAAACTGCTGCGCATACGTGCGGAAAATTCGTTGGATGATTTTACATAATCCTCTTTTTCCGGTATGTTGCGGTCTCTGTAGTAATAGTTCAACTCACCGTTGATGTTCCACCATTTGAACAGACGGTACGATGCTCCTGCATTGGAGCCTATCGAGTACTGCGAGCCTGCATTCATCGAAGTGGTGTAGAGAACGTCGGATTCCGGTTTTTCGGGGTCTGTAGGGTCCTGGCGCGTGGTTACGCGCTGGATGTCGTCGGTCGAGTTACGGAAAAATCCGGATACCCATATGAAACCTTTGTTGCCCAAACGGCGGTTGTATTGGAACGAAACCGAATTTGCAAATGCCGGGTCAAGGTACGGGTTGCCTACCGTTACGTACAGAGGGTCGGAAAAGCGCGGGGCGGGGTTGAGGTCGCGGCTGTTCGGGCGCGATACGCGGCGCGAATACGTGGCCTTCAGCTCGTTGTTATCCCCGAATTTGTACATGAGTATCAGCGAAGGATACACCGAGAAATAATCCCTGTTGACTATTACGTCATTGTCTTTGACGTAGGTTATCTCACCGCCGTTGCGCTCGATGCCAAGGCCTTGGGTTTTGTAAATCGTTTCTTCTCCGCGCAATCCCACCTGTGCCGTGAAGTTGCCGAATATGCGGCTGTAAGTGGCGTACAGACTGTAAAGTTGCTGGTCATATTTGAAATGGTTGGATCGCGACATATCCGGTATTTCGTCTATGTAGTAAAAATACGGCATGTCCCTCCAAAGAAGTTCTGCCTTTGCTCCGATTTCGAATTTGCTTCGTCCGCGTACTTCCTTGCCGTAGTCCACACGTACGTTGAGCATCTTGTTGTTTGTGTTGTTAGTGGAAAAGTCGTTGGTTGTAAGCCGTCCGTTGCTGTTGGCAACGGTATTGAGTATCGTGCTGGTGCTGTTCTGGTCGGACAATTCGTAATTTACGTCCACTTCGAGGTTCTCGTAGTTGGAATAATCGCGGCGGAAGTTGAGGCTGTTCGTTATCGTGCTGTTTTTCGATGCGCTTACCGAATTGCGGTAACGGTTGAAATAATCGTCCAGGCTTTCGCTGTATTCGGCTACTATTTGCTGGGCTATCTCTTTAGACATTTCGGACATTGGTACGCCAAGCGGAAGGAAATAGGATGATGATTCCGTATCGCTGTCGCTGTTGTTCGGACGATAGCCGAATGTGTATGAAAGGGATGTTTTTTTGTTCGGCAGGTAATTTATACCGGTACGCAGACTGTGGGATACGCTCGAGTTGCCTCCGCCGTTTATCTGGTAGTTCAGATAAGGATTCGGGTTGAGTGTGGTAGGCCGGTAGTTGGCGCGGTACGTTTCTCCTGTGTTGTCGCGTTCGCTGTAACGGAAGTTATAATTGGCGAAAAATGCCAGTTTGCCGTAATAGTAACCGAAGTTCACACCGCCGTTCCATCTGTTTTTGGAGTCCACTCCCACGCGGGCATTAAAGTTGAGTCCGTATAGTACTCCTTTTTTCGTTATGATGTTTATGATACCTCCCACGCCGTCTGGGTCTTGTTTGGCCGAAGGGTTGGTTATAAGTTCAATTTTGTCGATAGCATCGGCAGGCAATGATTCGATAAGGTCGGTAACCGACATATTGGTGGGTCTGTTATCCAGCAGTACACGCACGGACGAACCCTGCAGGCTTACCTCTCCGTCGAAATCGACATCGACCATAGGCAGGTTCTCAAACACGTCGCGGGTGCTTGCTCCGGCGGTCATAAGGTCCTTGCCTACGTTGACTATCTTTTTGTCTATCCTGTTCTCTATGGTAGTGACTTCACCTTGTATTACCACTTCGTCGAGCATGTCCGCATTTTCGGCCAGTACTATTTTGCCGATGTTCATGCTTTTTTGCGACTGCGAAAGTTCAAAAACGGGACTTACGAACGTCTTGTAACCCATGAAGCTCACCTCGACGGTGTATTTGCCGGCGGGTATCTGTTTTATGTTAAAATTACCTTTCATGTTGGATATGCCGCCGGTGACTACTTTTTTCGTTGCGTTGTCCTTAATGGATATGGTGGCATATTCGACCGGAATGTTTTTATCGTCGATTACAGTTCCGGATACCGTACCTATTTTAGGCCCGTTTTCCTGTTCTTCGCCTCCGAGTTGCCGGTTGATGTTCTGGGTGTTCTGGCGTTGCGGTCCCTGTTCTCCGGGACGTCCTCCGCCATAGCCTCCGCGTCCTCCGCCGAAACCACCCCCGCCTCCGGGGAATTGCGCCCATAGTGCGGCCGAACTCAGGACGAGAGTCAGAGCGGCAAATAATTTTAGTTTTTTCATTTTAAAATTTAAAAGTGGTGTGATATGATATTTCCGGATAAATCCGTTTCGTTCTTTAATATAGATAACCGAATGTGCGAAAGGTTTAATGCAGTTGTGTTAAAAACAATAAAACGGGAACGTTTTTTCAAACGCTCCCGTTTTTATGGATGCCTTTATGGAGTTTTATACGATTGTCAGTTGCTCAGTATCACCGGCATTACCAGCATAGTTATCTGTTCGCCTTCGATGGCTTCCACCGGACGGAGTATGCCTGCGCGGTTGGGCATCGACATATCGATGGTTATATCCTTGCTTTCGAGATTGGACAACATTTCGAGCAGGAACCTTGAGTTGAAGCCTATATCCATTTTGTCGCCACGGTATGAGCATGGCAGTTTTTCGTCTGCGCGCTTGCCCTGGTCGTTGTCTTCGGCCGAAATGATTACTTCATCCGGACTGAGGCTAAGGCGTGTCTGGTGCGTGGTTTTGTTGGAGAATAAAGCTATGCGGCGCAGGGAGTTCTGGAAACTCTGGCGGTCGATGAGCAGCTGGTTGGGGTTTTCTTTCGGAATAACGGCCTCGTAATTGGGATATTTCCCGTCGATAAGGCGGCATACTATCACCATGTCGTCAGCCTCGAAGCGGGCATTGGTCTGGTTGAACTTTATGGTTACGTCGCATGTCATGGACGACATGAGGCCTTTCATTATGTTCAACGGCTTTTTAGGCATTATGAACTCCACCGGTACCGGACTGGTTATGTCCTCGCGTACGTATTTTACCAGTTTGTGCGCATCGGTAGCCACAAAAATGAGTCCTTCGGGGGTAAATTTGAACAGTACGCCCGACATAACGGGGCGCATATCGTCGTTACCGCTGGCGAACAGGGTTTTTTGAATGGCCGAAGCGAGGATTTCGGAAGTTACCACTGTTTGGGTTATGTCCTCCATAGCCGGCAGACTGGGGTACTCGTCGGCGTCTTCATACGGGATATCGCATTTACCTTCGTTGTCGGTCGTGCCGTAGCTTATCTTGAGAAGGTGTTCTTCCTGGGATGCGGAAAAAGTTATTGGTTGTTCGGGAAATGTCTTGAGTATTTCCGCGAGCATTTTGGCCGGGACCGCTATCCGTCCGTTGCCCTGTCCGTCGACGTTTATGGTTGACATCATCGTAGTCTCCAGGTCGGAAGCGAGTATCGTCAGCCGTCCGTTTTTCTGTTCGAACAGGAAATTGTCTAGTATTGGCAATGTGCTGTTGGAGCTTATGATTCCGCTCAGTGTGTTTACCGTGCGGAGCAGTGTGGAGCTGGAGGCTGTGAATTCCATTTGCGGTTATGTGTATTTAGTTTGTTCTTTGATATAAGAGTATGAAAAGTACGTATTGTTTCAACTGTCAAATATAATCAAAACATATTTCCGCGGCAAAAAAAACGCCCCGTTTTTGGCGCGGCGGGAGGAATAATTGCTATCTTCACAGCGGAAATGCTTTTCGTACAAAACTTTATGCCGGTACTTGTAACAGAAGGAAATAAAAGCCTGAGGACAAAAACGCCACGGGGATGCGGGCGTATGGTTTTGTCTGTCGTGATTGCGTTTTTGTTTTCCGTGTATGTATCGTACGCTTCCGCCGTGCGGCAGGATACATCCGTAAAACGGGTGGCGGATACTGCTTCCATGTTTCCTATAAGAATGCTCGATGAAGTGGTCATAACAGGACGTCCGGGGACTATGCCGCAGGATGAATACATGCGTCTTAAATACAGGGTCAGACGTGTTTGGCCGTACGCTTTGCTTGGAGCCCAGTACCTTGAGGAGCTGGACCGTCTGCGTCCCGAACTCAGCAAAAAACAATTCAGAAAGACCGTAAAACAGCGCCAGGACGAGCTGTATGATAATTTTGCCGGTATATTGAAGAAATTCAGCCGTAAGGAAGGGCGGGTGCTGATAAAACTCATATACCGTCAAACGGGGATTTCCGCATACGACATAGCCAGAGACCTTAAGAGCGGTTTCCGTGCATTCTGGTGGAATACGGCAGCCGGTATGTTTTCCCTTTCGCTTAAGGATGTGTACGACCCGCAGAACGTAACGGAGGATTATTATATCGAAATGATAATAAAGGAAGGCTTCGACAACGGAACTTTGGTATATGCCCCTTCGCATAAAGATCATTTGTCGTATTTTTATACACCTGAAGATTTGGGAGTTAAAAAAGCGCAGAGCCCAAAAGACAGGCGAAGGGAAAAAAAGGCGGCTCGGAAGAACGACATATAAAAAACACCGGAAGTCCATGTGAACTTCCGGTGTGTATGTTTGATAAAAGTATCGTTTTTTTTGTTTACCTGTTGGTAACTTCTTGGTCGCAGTCCCACGTAATCAGCATGGCTCCCCATGTAAAGCCCCCTCCGAATGCAGTGACGAGAAGTTTGTCTCCTTTTTTGAATTGCTTTTCAAAATCCCATAGTAAAAGCGGGATGGTGGCATTGGTCGTGTTGCCGTAACGGTCGATGTTGACGAGCACTTTTTCCTTGTCCAGTCCCATGTTTGCAGTTATGGATTCTATTATTCTCAGGTTTGCCTGGTGCGGCAACAACCAGTCTATGTCTTCGTTTTTGAGCGAGCATTTTTCCAGTACCGCCTGGCAGGCTTTTGCCATATTGGTAACGGCGTACTTGTATACCACGCGTCCGTCCTGGCGTACGAAATGGCGGCGCTGGCTTACATTCTCCACAGTAGGAGGGTTTACTGATCCGCCGACATCTATTCTTAAATATTCCCGTCCCGTGCCGTCGCAGCGCAGGTACGTTTCCTCTATGCCGTATCCGTTGCGGGAGGGCTCGACCAGGACTGCTGCAGCCCCGTCGCCGAACAGTATGCACGTAGCCCTGTCTTCCGGGTCTATGATGGAGGACATCTTGTCGCCGGCTATTAAAAGGACTTTTTTGCACCGTCCCGATTCTACGAACGACGAGGCCGTGTACAATCCCGATATGAAACCGGAACATGCAGCCACGAGGTCCATTGCAAACGCTTTTTCCGCGCCTATCGACGATGCTACGAATGCGGCCGTATTGGCTACGGGGTAGTCGGGGGTTATGGTGCATACTATGACACCGTCTATTTCAGAGGGCAGGCATCCGGATTTTTTCAAAAGGTCTTCGGCGGCGCGTATGCACATGTATGATGTGCCCAATGTATCGTCTTCGAGTATGCGGCGTTCTTTTATGCCTGTGCGTGTGGTTATCCACTCGTCGGACGTTTCAACCCTGCGGCTGAGGTCTTCGTTGGTGAGTCTGGATTGGGGGACGTATCCTCCTATGGCAGTTATCGCTGCTTTTATTCCGTTCATAATGAGGAAAAATGGTTTTTAGGTTGATGAAAGGCTGCGTAGCGCGGCCCGTATAGGGTAAAGTTAGTGCTTGGATTCGGTTTGCAGATAGTCCTTTTTACTGTTGTTGTGGTCTTTAATTCCGCATGAAACAGTTGTGCCGGCTGTGTCAAAACAAAATACACCCCGCAGATAGGGTTTTGCCCTGTCCGCAGGATGTATTTATGTGGTTTTTCCTACTTTTGCCGCGACAGGCTCGCTGTGTGGTCGTGGCGTAGTTATTCTTTTACCGGTTCGCTTTTGTCTACGACTACTTTTCCGCGGTAGTAGAGTTTGTTTTCGTGCCAGTAAGCCCTGTGCGAAAGATGTGCTTCGCCTGTGGTCGGGCATACGGATATCTGCTGTGCTACAGCCTTGTCGTGAGTCCTTCTTTTATCCCTTCTGGTTTTACCCTGACGTCTTTTAGGATGTGCCATTTTTTTGTACTTATTATTTGTTCGTTAATTCTTAATGTCCTTTAGTTTCGCCCAACGCGGGTCTATATCGTCCTCCTGGTTGCCGCCGTCGGCGTCGTCTTTTCCTTTGGCGCTTCCGGCCGGTGTTCCGGAATACAGCCCTCCGTCTTCGCTGTACGGTATCGGGGAGGTTATTTTGCCGGATATGTAGTCCGGATGGTATCGTTTCTGCGGTACGGACAGAACTATCATCTCGTATATGAAACGGCCTATGTTTATGGTTGTCTCATAGTGTGGGATGACTATTATCTGTTCGTCTTCAGATGGGATGTCCCCGAATTTGATTACCAGTTCCTCGCTGCCGTTTACCGGAAGTCGGAACTCCTCGCCTGTTACGTCGCATGGCGTCAGCACCGTTCCTTCGCACTGCATGTGCAGATCCATCAGTGTGGTGCGTTTTTCCAGAACTACGGTCACATCGATGTCGGCATCGCTCCAGTTGTCATCGTACCCGAAATATCCGAACAGGTCCTGGCTCACTTTGTACGAATACTCGTAACGCCCGGGTTTTAAGCCCGAAAAGGGAATGTCGTATTCTTTGAGTTCCTTGTCCATGCTGTCCAGTATTTTACAATGCACAACGGGAGCGCAAAGGTAATAATATTATCGGAAAAAAATATAAAATAAATATTTTTTAATATCAGTCTTCCATTTGTGCCATGTCCGGGTCTTCTTCTCCCTGGTGGTGTATGTTGCCTTTTGGCGCTTGTGTCCTGAGCGGGTTTTTGGTCAGGCGGATGTGTTCCATACGCCTTTTGAAAATGTCCACCGCTGCGAAAACAGCAGCCCTCATCGAACTTTCGTCCGCTTTTCCCGTGCCGGCTATGTCGTATGCGGTGCCGTGGTCGGGCGAGGTGCGTATGCGGGGCAGGCAGGCCGTAAAGTTGACCCCGTCGTTAAAGGCGATGGTCTTGAACGGTATCAGTCCCTGGTCGTGGTACATAGCCAGAGTGGCGTCGAATGATTTGTATGCTCCGCTGCCGAAAAAACCGTCGGCCGAATACGGTCCGAATACGTAATGACCTTGGGAGAACAGTTTGTCCACCGCAGGGGCTATCACGTCACGGTCCGTCGTTCCGATGACGCCTTCGTCGCCGTTATGCGGATCGAGTCCCAGTACGGCTATGCGCGGTTTGGCTACGGAAAAATCCTTTACCAGAGATTGTTCCATCTGTTTTATCTTCTGTTCGATAAGTTGCGGCGTTATTGCTCCGGCTACTTCGGATATGGATATGTGGCCTGTGGCTACGGCTATTTTCAGGTCTTCCGATACCAGGAACATCAGGGGTTCTCCGCCCAGTACCGAGGCCAGGTATTCCGTGTGTCCGGGAAAATCGAATCCGGGGCCCTGTATGTTTTTTTTGTTTATCGGCGCGGTTACAAGTGCGTCCAACGGGCCTTCGGAAAGGGCTTTTACAGCTGCCGAAAGCGATGAAAAAGCCAGTCTTCCGCCTTCTTCGGTCTCCTTGCCGGGAGTTATGGCCGGCACGTCGTTCCATATGTTCAGTATGTTGAGCTTGCCTGTTATCACCTGCGAGAGATTGTCTATGCCGACAAAAGGCAGCT
This sequence comes from Flavobacteriales bacterium, assembly GCA_003150615.1. Taxonomy (GTDB): domain Bacteria; phylum Bacteroidota; class Bacteroidia; order Flavobacteriales; family UBA1820; genus Merdimorpha. The sequence continues at coordinate 104,817 of QALN01000012.1, forward strand.
CGCTGCCTATGGCTTTCTTGTAATATGATATCAGCTTGCTAGACCCGAACACTACAGGAGTGCATACTTCAAGCATGGCCGGATTGTCGAAGGTTTTTATTATCACTTCCGGTCCCACGCCGTTCACGTCGCCGGTGGATATGCCTATTATAATTTTGTTGTTTATCATAAGGGTCGTTCGTGTTTCTATTTTCCTGAGAGTTTTTTCTGCCATGCCCATGCCGATGACATCATCGAATCGAGGTTTTCCTCGGCTGTCCATCCAAGAGCCTCGTTGGCTTTGGACGGGTCGGCCCATATCTTTTCTATATCGCCTGCGCGGCGCGGGGTTATGCGGTAGTTCAGACGGACACCCGATACCCGTTCGAACGATTTGATTATGTCGAGAACGGAATATCCTGTTCCTGTTCCTATGTTGAATACTTCGTAACGGCCGGCGCTTTTACCGCACAACATCCGTTCTATGGCTTTTATGTGGGCTTTTGCCAAATCTACCACGTGTATATAGTCGCGTATGCATGTGCCGTCCGGTGTGTCGTAGTCGTCTCCGAATACTGATAGCGATTCGCGGATGCCCATTGCCGTCTGCGTTATATACGGTATCAGGTTTTGCGGCACTCCGCGCGGCAGTTCGCCTATTTCGGCCGAAGGATGCGCGCCTATGGGATTGAAGTACCTGAGCGATACGGCTTTGAGAAGTTCATGTGCGTTTACCGCATCGCGGATTATCTCCTCGGATATCTGTTTGGTGTTGCCGTAAGGTGATTCTGCGGGTTTTATAGGTGAGTCTTCCGTCACGGGCAAACGGTCGGGTTGGCCGTAAACGGTACACGAGGAAGAAAACACCAGGTTGCCTCCGCGGGAACTTTCCGTCAGGCAGTCCAATATGTTGAGCAGGGATACGAGGTTGTTTCGGTAGTACAGAAGCGGTTTGTGCACGGACTCGCCTACGGCTTTGGAAGCGGCGAAATGTATGACGGCGTCTATTTCGTATTTGTCGAAAATTTCACGGACAGCCGTTTTGTCCTTCAGGTCTGTCCGCTCGAAAGCAGGACGTACGCCGGTTATTTTTTCTATCCCGTCCAGAACGCTTTCCTGTGAGTTGGACAAATCGTCCGCTATGATTGTCTGATAGCCTTTGTTTATCAGTTCTACGGCCGTGTGCGATCCGATGAATCCCATTCCGCCTGATACGAGTACCGTTTTTTTCATGATTAGTGTTTAATTGTCGTGGTTGTTACCGAACTGACAAATATAGCGAATTATATTTTTTCCATACCTGCCGACGTATTAAAGGACGGTCGATTTAGAAAAAAAACAGAACAGGCGACTTGGCCGTGAAGTATTCGAATACTCCACGGCGGGGTGGTGAAAAATCGGAAATTTCGTATCTGGACGGACCTTTCATGTATTTCCGGGCCAGGCGCCGCACGTGTTCCCGGTATTCGTTGTTGATACCTCCGGCGATGTTTTTCAGATGCCGCAATGGCTTTTATCCTGTTTCCTTTTGGACTGCCGGCAGATGTCGGCGAACGGAAATAAGTATCGAACTGTCTATGGTTGCCGGCTGTGCCGATGGATTTAATTATAAAAATCCGTCCTTTCCTGATGCAACTGAAGACTAACATTGTATTTTTGTATTTCCAAATCGCAAAAACGGACGTGAAAGAAGTCATCCTTACCATAATTTTTACCGCAGCGTCGCTGTGTTCTTTCCAGTTAAGAGGGCAACAGACGGATTTTCTGCCAAAGCGTGAATTCCGGGGCGTGTGGGTGGCAACAGTGTCCAATATAGACTGGCCTTCGGCAAAAGGTCTTTCCCCCGAAATACAGAAAAAGGAATTCGTAAAACTGCTCGACGTGCTTCAATCGTGCAATATAAACGCCGTGATAGTACAGGTGCGTCCAAAGGCGGATGCGTTATATCATTCGGCTACCGAACCGTGGAGCGCGTATCTTTCGGGCCGCCAGGGGCAGGATCCCGGATACGATCCTCTGGAATTCATGGTTGCCCAGGCGCATGAACGAGGTATGGAGCTGCATGCGTGGATGAACCCGTTCCGCATAACCACCGGAGAGGGGTTACAGTCGCTTTCCATGAGGAACGCTGCCCGGCGTTATCCGCAGTGGACGGTTAATTTCGGCGGGCGGTACTACTTCAATCCAGGGTTGCCGCAGGTGCGCGAATATCTTCTCGGTGTGGTTGCCGAAGTGGTCGGAAAATACGACATAGACGCCGTGCATTTGGACGATTATTTTTATCCCTACCCTGTGCGCGGGGCGTCTTTCCCTGACAAGGTGCAATGGGAGCGTTACGGGCGTGGAAAATTTCCCGATATAGCCGACTGGAGGCGCGACAATGTAAACACTCTGGTGCGTGAGCTGTCCGATACGATAAAAAAAGTAAAGAGTTATGTCAGGTTCGGCGTCAGCCCTTTCGGGATTTACCGCAACAGTTCGTCGCATCCGTCTGGATCGGCCACCAATGGCATTTCCAATTACGATGACCTGTATGCCGATGTCGAGTTGTGGTTGCGTGAGGGCTGGGTGGACTACGTAGTTCCTCAACTGTACTGGGAAAACGGGCATTCGGCGGCCGATTATGCCGAACTGTTGCGTTGGTGGAGCGGCAACAGCGGCCAGGCCCAGCTTTATATAGGACACGGCATATATAATATTTCCCCATCGGGTAAAAAGGCCGTGTGGCGGACGACGGACGAGATAGCACGACAGATAGATATGCAAAGGCTTAACATGCGCAGTATAGGCTCTGTTTTTTATTCCGCCAAATATTTCATGTCGAATGTGTGCGGTCTGACCGACAGGATAAGGACCGGATATTATACGGCACAAGCTCTTGTGCCTCCGGTAAAACGGCTCGGAAGCACCGAGCCTGCTCCTGCCCAGGAATTGCGCGCATATGCGGACGGCAAAAATGTTTCCCTGCGTTGGCAAAAACCGGACGTTGTACATTCGGATGCTGTGTACAGTTATGCCAGGCCGAGATATTACGTCGTTTACAGGTTCGCCTCGGGCAATTATAAAAACCTTAACGACGCCAGTGCAATAGCAGGGAAGGTGTGGGCGTCCGGCCCGGCCGAGTTTACCGACAGGAATGTCCCTAAGGGACGTTGGACGTATGCTGTTACTTCGGTGAGCGCTACCGGGGTGGAGAATGAAAATTTTTCGGCGGCCACTGTCGATGTGTTGTAGTTTTTGATTAAATTAGTACCTTTGCACCTCGTTTGAAAGACAGAGAATATAAAATCATAATAATATGATTATCAATCACAAAAAAACAAAAATCGTCGCCACCCTCGGGCCGGCTTCCGACGATTTGTCAGTTATGACCGAAATGGTCAAAGCGGGCGTCAATGTGTTCCGTATAAATATGTCGCACGCTACGCCGGAACAGGCGCGTGTACGGGCGGAACGTGTACGCCAGATAAACGCCCGTTTCGGCACGAATGTAGCAGTGTTGGTTGACTTGCAGGGGCCGAAACTGCGTGTAGGGACCATTGCCGAAGGAGCAGAGGTGCATCCCGGCGATATCGTCACGTTCACGAACACTCCGTGCGAAGGAGACGCGACGCGCGCATATATGACTTACAAGGATTTCGCCAAGGATGTGAAACCCGGAGAACGCATATTGCTGGACGACGGAAAACTTGTTTTTGAAGTGAAGGAAACGAACGGCCGCGACGAGGTGAAAGCCGAAGTGGTCCAGGGCGGGCCGTTCCTGTCGAAAAAAGGCGTCAACCTGCCCAATACGAAAGTATCGCTTCCGGCATTGACGGAAAAGGACAAGGAGGATGTAAAGATAGGAATAGATATCGACGCCGACTGGTTCGCGCTGTCTTTCGTGCGTAACAGCGAAGACATAGAACTGCTCCGAGCCGAAATAGCGATGCATACGGACAAGCGCATACCTATCGTGTCGAAGATTGAAAAACCTGAAGCCGTAGCCGATATTGACAATATCCTACGCCATACGGACGCTATCATGGTTGCCAGGGGTGATCTGGGTATAGAGGTTCCGGCCGAGGACGTTCCCTTGATACAGAAGATGCTGGTGAAAAAGGCGCGCCATTACGCCCGCCCGATAATCATAGCCACGCAGATGATGGAATCGATGATGGATTCCGTTACTCCGTCGCGTAGCGACGTGAACGACGTGGCCAACTCTGTAATCGACGGGGCCGATGCGGTGATGCTTTCCGGCGAAACGGCTATGGGTCATCACCCGGTGCAGGTAATCGAACAGATGACGAGGATAATACGCGCGCTGGAATCCCATAATTTTGTCAGCCATGCCAAGAATCCTCCCGAGGACGAATCCCGCGAGCGTTTTATGACTGACGCCATATGTTACCACGCTTCGCAGATAGCCATACAGCTAAATGCCAAGGCTATTTCCACTATAACGAACACGGGGTACACGGCGTTCCAGATATCGTCGCACCGTCCTAATGCTCACATACTCGTATATACTTCAAACCGCGATATAATGACGCAGTTGAACCTCGTGTGGGGTTGTCGGGCATTTTATTACAAGAGTATAGAAAGCACCGACCAGGCTGTGGACGACATAAACGCTATGGGTTACGAACGCGGTTTCATAAAGGCCGGCGACAGGGTTGTGAACCTGATGACAACTCCTTTGAACGACAAAGGCCATGTGAATACGATGCGAATAACTACGATAAAAGATTGAAAATAAGCCTGTTGTATGGGCTGGAAAAACGGTTTTCTGCGGGAGGCCGTTTTTTTTGTGTTAAAACTTTTGGAAACTTCCCGTATAAAAACGCTACTTTTGTGCCTTGTTAAAAAGATGAGTTATGGCAAAAAACCTGGTTATAGTCGAATCCCCCGCTAAAGCGAAAACCATAGAAAAGTTCCTCGGAACGGCCTACAAGGTCGAATCTTCGTTCGGCCACATAGCCGATTTGCCGGGGAAAAAACTGGGGATAGACGTGGATAACGGTTTCGAGCCGCAGTACGAAATAGATCCCGAAAAAAAGGAACTGGTCAAAAAACTGAAGACCATGTCCAAAGCCGCCGAAATGGTGTACCTGGCATCCGATGAGGACCGCGAAGGTGAGGCAATAGCGTGGCACCTGTATGAAAACCTCGGCCTGAACGAAGGCACTTCGCGCCGCATAGTATTCCATGAGATAACCAAGAATGCCATACTACACGCGATAGAAAACCCACGTTCGATAGACATAAACCTGGTCAACGCACAACAGGCGCGCCGGGTACTGGACCGTCTGGTTGGTTACGAGATATCGCCGCTTTTGTGGCGTAAGATAAAAAGCGGATTGTCTGCCGGGCGGGTACAGTCTGTGGCCGTGCGTCTTATAGTCGAACGCGAACGCGAAATACAGGCTTTCACTAGCCGTTCGTCGTATAAAGTATCCGCCGAATTCACTACTGGCGACGGTTCTGTGGTGAAGGCTGAAATGGCGCACCGCTTCGACACGAAGGAAGAAGCCGGTGCTTTCCTTTCGGATTGCGCCGTATCGTCGTTTTCCGTCGGGCAAGTGGAGACTAAACCGGCAAAACGCACGCCGGCGCCGCCGTTTACCACGTCAACCCTGCAGCAGGAGGCCTCGCGCAAACTGGGATATTCCGTGTCGCAGACCATGACGCTGGCTCAGAGGTTATACGAGGCCGGTCTTATCACGTACATGCGTACCGACTCGGTAAACCTTTCCGATGAGGCTGTGGCTAAGATAAAAGCCGAAGTGGGAAGGCGGTACGGTGAACAGTACAGCCGCCCGCGTACGTACCATACGACCTCCAAAGGCGCACAGGAAGCTCACGAGGCCATACGCCCCACTTATATGGAAAAAGAGGTTGCCGGAGCCGACGAACGCCAGAAAAAACTATACAACCTGATATGGCGCAGGGCGATAGCCTGCCAGATGGAAGATGCACGCCTTGAACGTACAACGGCTCAGATATTGGTGTCGCAGTCGGAACACACTATGACCGCTTCGGGCGAAGTTCTCCTTTTCGACGGGTTTCTGAAAGTGTACGGTTTCGATAGCGATGCGGATGACGACGAAAACGAAAAAGACGGCACATTGCCCAAGCTCGGCGCTGGCCAGATGCTTACATACAGAACGATAACCGCTACCGAACGTTTCACCAAAGCTCCTGCTCGTTACGGCGAGGCTGCGTTGGTGAAAAAACTGGAGGAACTCGGTATAGGGCGCCCGTCCACTTATGCGCCTACCATATCTACGATACAACGACGCGGCTATGTGGAAAAGGGCGACCGCGAAGGCACGCCGCGCAATTATACCGTACTCGATCTTTCCGACGGGCGCATATCCGACCGTAAGATGACGGAAAATTACGGTTCGGACAAGGGTAAACTGTTGCCTACGGATATAGGCATCGTTGTGAACGACTTTCTGGTGGAGCATTTCCCCAACATCGTGGATTATAAATTCACGGCTCAGGCCGAAGAAGAACTGGACGATATCGCTACCGGTAAACTCGACTGGAAAAAGTCCACTGGCGAGTTTTATTCCAAATTCCATGCGCTTGTCAGCGACGTGGCTCAAAATGCTGAACGCACTACCGGCGAGCGTGTGCTTGGTGAGCATCCCCAGACGAAAAGACAGGTGTCGGTACGTATAGGCCGTTTCGGTCCGATGGCTCAGATAGGTACTGCGGACGATGATGAAAAACCGTTATTCGCTTCCCTTCTCAAAGGCCAGTCGATAAATGACATAACCCTCGAACAGGCGCTCGATTTGTTCCGTCTTCCCCGCACGGTGGGTGAAAGGGACGGGAAAAAAATAACGGCTGCCATAGGCCGTTTCGGTCCATACCTTAAATGGAGCGACAAATTCGTGTCCCTGCGGGAGGCTGACGGTGACGACCCGCTTACCGTTACTCTGGAGCGGGCTTTGGAGCTTATCGACGCTAAAATATCCGCCGATGCAGCACGCCAGATAAACGTGTTCGACGAACAGGAACCGGTCATAAAAGTCCTGAACGGCCGTTTCGGGCCGTATATATCCATCGGTAAGGAAAATATAAAGATTCCCAAAGATACCGATCCGGCGTCGCTTACCCGCGAAGATTGTCTGCGTTTGCAGGCCGAGGCCGCTGCTGCGCCAAAGAAAAAAACGGTTAGAAAATCCGCTTCGGCAGCCGGAACCGCCTCCGGAAAGAAATCTCCGGCAAAAGCCAAAGCGAAAAAGAAATAACGGCTTTACGGCATGAAAAAGCGCGCACTCTCATTCGGTGCGCGCTTTTTTTGTGACAATATGTCAGATGTGGCATGACACAGGCCTCCTGGCACGCTAATTGAAAGGTATAAAGAGGAAAACAAAAAAGAATATAAACCAAATACCTTAAAAATAACGATGAGCAACAAAATCATTGGCATTGACCTTGGTACCACCAACTCCGTGGTATCGGTGATGGAAGGTAACGAACCTACCGTCATAACCAATTCCGAAGGCAAACGCACGACGCCTTCGGTGATATCGTTCGACAAGAACGGTGAACGCAAAACCGGCGATCCCGCCAAACGCCAGGCAGTGAACAACCCGAAAGGAACTGTTTACTCCATCAAGCGTTTTATGGGCGAGAAATACAGCCATCTCGAAAAGGAAGCAAAACGCATGCCTTACGAAATAAAACAGGGACCTAACGACACGCCTCGCGTACAGCTTAACGGGCGCGAGTATTCTCCGCAGGAACTTTCGGCCATGATACTTCAGAAGATGAAACAGACGGCAGAAGATTATCTTGGCGAAAAAGTCGACCGCGCAGTTATTACCGTTCCTGCGTACTTTAACGACGCTCAGCGCCAGGCAACCAAAGAAGCCGGTGAAATAGCCGGTCTGAAAGTGGAGCGTATTATAAACGAGCCTACCGCAGCCGCTCTGGCATACGGACTCGATAAAAATGCGCAGGACAAGAAAATCGCTGTTTATGACCTTGGCGGCGGTACTTACGATATTTCGATACTGGAACTTGGCGACGGTGTGTTCGAAGTGTTGGCCACTAACGGCGATACGCACCTCGGCGGTGACGACTTCGACAATGCAATCATAGACTGGATAGTTTCAGAGTTTGAAAAGGCCGAAGGAATAGACCTCCGTACCGATCCTCAGGCTATGCAGCGTATCCGCGAGGCTGCTGAAAAAGCCAAGATAGAGCTTTCTTCTTCTTCGCAGACCGAAATCAACCTGCCGTATATAACGGCTAACGCTACCGGACCTAAGCACCTTGTGATGACGCTCACTCTGGCGCAGTTCGAGAAACTTACAGACGAGTTGGTCAACCGTACCATAAAGCCTATGGAAGAGGCATTGGCCAAAGCGGGTCTGAAGAAAACCGACATAGACGAGGTGATACTCGTCGGCGGTTCGACACGTATCCCGCGTGTACAGTCCGTAGTCGAGGAATTCTTCGGTAAAAAACCGTCGAAAAATGTCAATCCCGACGAGGTTGTGGCTGTAGGCGCTGCCATACAAGGCGGTGTGCTTACCGGCGACCATGAGGCGCTCAAGGACATCCTCCTTCTGGACGTTACTCCGCTTTCCCTCGGTATCGAAACTATGGGCGGCGTGATGACCAAATTGATAGAGGCCAATACGACCATACCTACCAAGAAATCCGAGGTGTTCTCTACGGCGACCGACAACCAGCCTTCTGTTGATATACACGTGCTTCAGGGAGAACGCCCCATGGCTAAGGACAATAAGACCATAGGCAAGTTCCATCTTGACGGTATAGCTCCCGCTCCGCGCGGAATACCCCAGATTGAAGTCGAATTCGATATAGACGCCAACGGCATAATACACGTTACTGCCAAGGACAAGGCCACCGGCGTATCGAAGGATATACGTATCGAGGCTTCTTCCGGTCTGTCGAAAGAGGAGATAGAACGTATGAAGAAAGAGGCCGAGATGCATGCAGAAGAGGACCGCAAGGCGCGCGAGAAAGCCGACAAAGTAAATATGGCCGATTCTCTGATATTCCAGACCGAAAAACAGCTCAAGGAATGGGGAGACAAACTCGAACAGGGTACGCGCGAGAATATCGACACCGCTCTTGAAGCGCTCAAAAAATCCCACAAGGAAGAAAATGTAGCGCAGATAGAAAAGGATGCCGAAGCGCTCAACGCAGCTCTCCAGAAAGCCGGCGAGGAAATATACAAAAACCAACAGGCTGCCGGTGCCGATGCAGGTCAGCAGCAGGCTCAGGGCGATGCAGGTGCTTCTTCCCAGGCTAAGGGAGGAGATAACGTACAGGATGTGGACTTCGAGGAAGTGAAGTAACCTGAAGACAAATAACTATTGTCAATTTTTATAAAACAGCGTGTGATACATTAGTATTACACGCTGTTTTTTTGTGCAAAGACTTTACATCCAATATCACGAAGTGCTGGACGATCAATGGTGAATAGGAAAATACTTTAAATTCCAGGCTTTATGTTTTCTCAGGAGTTTTCAAAAACTATATTATCAGATATTAAAAAAGCCCCCGATAGAGGACGAGGGCAACCTGAATGTTTTCACAACGGAATAATCCTTATTGTGATTTGCTTCAAATCAGTTTTCAAAACTAAGATAGATAATCGGGTAAAACAAATATTTATCAGAATATTTTTATAGATTTGGAAAAAATTAATAAAGAATAGTACTATGAAAAACATTCTAGGACTCGATTTAGGTACGAACAGCATAGGTTGGGCTGTAGTAAATGGCATTGTAAAAGAGAACGGGAATGAAGAGCTCGTCAATATAAAGGCTACGGGGAGCCGTATTATTCCTATGGATGCTGCAGTTTTGGGCGATTTTAACAAAGGGAATTCAATATCACAGACCGCTAAAAGAACGGAGTTTCGGGCAAAACGCCGGTTGTATGAACGTAATATACTACGCAGGGACAGATTACACAGGATACTCGACATTTTAGGTTTTTTACCTTCTCATTATGTTGCGGAGCTCGATAGGTATGGTAAGGTACTGAAAGACAGAGAGCCGAAACTCGTTTGGCGTAAAAGTGAAACGGGCCGGCCCGAATTTATATTCATGGATTCATTCAATGAGATGTTATCTGATTTTAAAAAAAATCAACCGCAACTCGTTGGCGGGAACAAAAAAGTGCCTTATGATTGGACGATTTATTATCTGCGGAAGAAAGCTTTAAGCGAGAAAATATCAAAAGAAGAATTAGCCTGGATTCTTTTGAATTTCAATCAAAAACGCGGGTATTACCAGTTGAGGGGAGAAGAAGAAACGGATAAGGATAACAAGGACGTTGAATTTTATGCGCTGAAAGTTGTCGCCGTAGAAGATTCTGGTGAGAAAAAAGGGAAGGATGTCTGGTATAATATTCATCTGGAAAACGGATGGGTGTACCGTAGGACCAGCAGCTATCCTCTGGATTGGGTCGGAAAAGTAAAGGAATTCATTGTAACGACAGATGTCGGAGTTGACGGGACTCCTAAAAAAGATAAGGAGGGCAATGTAAAACGTTCTTTTCGTGCTCCTAAAGAAGATGATTGGGGGTTGTTGAAAAAGAAAACGGAAGCCGACATCGACCACTCGCACAAAACGGTCGGTGCTTATATATACGATATTCTTTTACAGAACCCATGTCAAAAGATCCGCGGCAAACTTGTGCGGACCATAGAGCGTAAATACTATAAAGATGAACTGAAACAAATTCTGGAAAAACAGATGGAGTTTCACCCTGAACTTAGGGACAGGAAACTTTATGCCTCCTGTGTGAATGAATTGTATTCTAATAATGAAGCGCATCGCAATAATATTTCCGCGCGAGGTTTTTCTTATCTGTTTTTAGACGATATCATATTTTACCAGCGTCCGTTAAAGAGTAAAAAATCATTGATAGATAACTGCCCTTACGAAAAAAACAGTCATCAGGATAAAGACACCGGAAAGACGGAATATTTCGATGTTAAGTGTATCGCCAAATCCCATCCTTTGTTTCAGGAATTTCGCCTGTGGCAGTTTGTAAAAAACCTGCGTATTTATAGAAAAGAGATGAGACGGGATACGGATGTTACGGGTGAATTTCTCAGGACAGATGAAGATTACGTAGCATTGTTCGAGTGGTTGAATGATAAAAAAGAGATAAAACAGGATGGCCTTTTAAAATATCCTCCTTTCGGATTGAAAAAAGAAGCGGGAAATTATCGTTGGAACTATGTGGAAGACAAATCTTATCCATGCAATGAAACCCGTTCGTCGATATTGCTCGGTCTGGAAAAATCCGGTGTGCCAGAAGATTTTCTGACCAGAGAAAAAGAAGAGGCGTTATGGCATATCTTGTATTCTGTCAGTGACAGGCAGGAAATAACAAAAGCGTTGAGAACATTCGCCATGAAACACGAATTGACAGATGCCGATGCTTTTGTTTCCGTTTTCGGGAAATGCCCTCCGTTTGAAAAGGCTTACGGTTCTTATTCTGCAAAAGCTATTAAGAAATTGCTGCCGTTGATGCGTATGGGAAAATACTGGAGTGAAGACGCGATAGATGTTTCTACACGGGGCAGAATCAATAAGATAATATCGGGTGAATATGATGAGAGCATCAGAAACAGGGTAAGGGAGAAGGCAGTTAAACTGACCGATATTTCCGATTTCAAAGGACTACCGGTATGGTTGGCTTGTTATATTGTCTATGACCGTCATTCGGAAGCAAAAGAAATTGACAAATGGGAGTCACCTGCCGATATCGATACTTATTTAAAGGCGTTTAAACAACATTCTCTGAAAAATCCGATCGTAGAGCAGGTCATAACCGAAACATTGCGCACTGTGCGCGATATATGGAAACAGGTAGGGCATATAGATGAGATCCATGTGGAGTTGGGGCGTGAAATGAAGTCGCCGGCAGATAAGCGCGCACGAATTACACGGAAGATTTTAGAAAATGAAAATACCAATTTGCGTATAAAATACCTGCTTTCCGAATTTTTAAACCCGGAATTCGGGATAGAGAACGTCCGTCCTCAGTCCACGAGTCAGCAGGATATCCTACGTATATATGAAGACGGGGTTTTAAACAGCGTTTCAAATATGCCGGAAGATATAGACGGCATTTTAAAGAAATTCAATGAAAGCGATATAAAAAAACGCCCGACAAAGTCCGAGGTAATGCGGTATAAACTTTGGCTGGAACAGAAATACCGCTCACCTTATACCGGAGATGTTATACCGCTTGGGCAACTGTTCACTCCTGCCTATGAAATAGAGCATGTCATTCCTCAATCCCGTTATTTCGATAACTCTTTCAGCAACAAAGTTATTTGCGAAGCGGCAGTAAATAGACTCAAAGATAATATGTTGGGTCATGAATTTATCAAGGAGTACCATGGCGCAAAGGTGGAACTTGGTTTTGGAAAAGCCGTCACTATATTTTCTGTGGAAGAATATGAACAATTTGTGAAAGATAACTATTCGCGTAGTGGTGGGAAGATGAAAAAACTGTTGATGGATGATATTCCGGACGATTTTATCTCTCGTCAGGCAAATGACTCCGCATATGTCAGTAAAATGATCAAGACGCTATTGTCGAATATTGTCCGGGAAAAAGACGAACAGGAAGCCATCTCCAAAAACGTGGTACCGTGTACCGGGGGAATTACAGACCGGCTTAAGAAAGATTGGGGGGTTAACGATGTTTGGAATAGAATAATACTCCCCCGTTTTCGACGTATGAATGAATTGACCGGAACGACGAATTTCACGGATAAGAACGTCAACGGCCATGAAATTCCAATGATGCCGTTCGAATTGCAAAGAGGATTTAACAAGAAGAGGATCGATCACAGACATCACGCTATGGATGCAATTGTGATAGCTTGCACCACACGAAATCATGTAAATTTATTGAATAATGAAGCGGCTCGTTCGGAGAATAGAGCGAATAGGGGGCGGTTGTCCCGTGATCTGCGCAGGTATGAAAAAGCGATGATAAACGGAAAAGAAAGAGAGGTGCCAAAGGAGTTTAAAAAGCCCTGGGATACATTTACAACGGATATGGAGATTGCATTGCGGGATATTGTCGTTAGTTTCAAACAAAATTTGCGGGTAATAAATAGGGCTAAAAATTGTTATTGCCATTTCGAGAATGGCAAAAAAGTATTAAGTGAACAGGTAAAAGGTGCTAATTGGTCCATACGCAAGCCGATGCACAAGGATACCATTTTTGGAGAAGTGAACCTTCGCAGGAAAAAGGCCGTATCATTAAAAGAAGCTATTGAAAATCCAAAAAATATTATAAACAAAGATTTTAAGGAAAGGTTGATATCTCTGTTGAATGCCGGCTTTGAAGAGAAGAAAATAAAGAAATATTTTGAAGACGACAAAGATACATGGGCTGATGTGGACCTGTCGAAGATAGAGGTTTACTATTTCACAAAAGACACAAACGAGCGGTTCTTTGCCTCTAGAAAACCACTGGATAGTAGTTTTGATAAAGATAAAATCGAAAAACAAATTTCGGACACAGGCATCCAAAAGATATTGCTGCGTCATTTGGAATCGAAAGGGAATGATCCTAAAATAGCTTTTTCTCCGGAGGGGATAGACGATATGAATCGCAACATTGTAGCTTTAAATAATGGTAAATATCATCAGCCTATCGTTAAAGTGCGTGTTTATGAGGAGGGTTCCAAATTTGCTGTCGGATCTACAGGTAATAAATCGTCCAAATTCGTAGAAGCAGCCAAGGATACGAATTTGTTTTTCGCCGTATACTGTTTACAAGTAGTGAATAAAAAGACTGGTGATATACGTAAGGGCAGGACTTATGATACAATTCCGCTCAATGTCGTAATTGACAGACGAAAACAGGGTTTACCGGCAGTCCCGGAGAGGGATAAAGACGGAAATGAGTTTATGTTCGTCCTGTCGCCTGGTGACTTGGTGTACGTGCCTACAACTGAGGATTTGGAGAATGGAAGTATAGCCCGGCCGATAGATAAGAGCAGGATTTATAAGATGGTTTCGTGTAATAAAAAACAATGCTTTTTTATTCAGTATACGGTTGCGAAATCTATTGTTGACAAGGTGGAATTTTCTTCTTCAAATAAAATGGAAAAAGCGTTGACCGGTGAAATGATAAAAGAAATTTGCGTCCCGGTAAAAGTCGACAGATTAGGCCGTGTGCTGAAAATAGGCGATTTATGTGTTGGATCTGACAGATGATGGTTGCTGAGGTATTCTCTGATAAACGTCTGACGGTTAAAAAAGAAAGAATGAGCGATATTTCCTAAACTCTTAATTATACCATGATAAAAAAAACGATTTATTTTGGAAATCCCGCTTATTTGTCGTTGCGCGACAAACAGTTGGTCATAAAATTCCCGGAAGTGGAGAAAAGTGAGTCTATTCCCGATTCTTTTAAAAAACGATCGGAAGTGACTAAGCCTATAGAGGATTTGGGGGTAGTAGTATTGGACAATAAGCAGATTACTGTTACCTCCGGTGTACTTGAAGCCTTGCTTGAAAATAATTGTGCTGTCATCACTTGTGACAGTAAAAAAATGCCGGTGGGGCTTATGTTGCCGTTATATGGCAATACTACTCAAAATGAGCGCTTCCGTAAACAGATAGAGGCTTCACTGCCTTTGAAGAAACAGTTATGGCAACAAACAATCAGGATAAAGATAAATAATCAGGCATCCGTATTATTTGACTGTACCGGCAGAGAGATGAGGTGTATGCGTGTATGGGCTAATGATGTCAGAAGCGGTGATCCTGATAATCTGGAAGCGCGTGCGGCTGCTTTTTATTGGAAAAATCTGTTCGCGATGATCGATGGTTTCACCCGTGATCGGGAGGGTGTTCCTCCTAACAATTTATTGAATTATGGTTATGCGGTACTCCGAGCGATTGTAGCGCGTGGTTTGGTGATAAGTGGTTTGTTACCTACATTGGGGATTCACCATCACAATCGTTACAATGCTTATTGCCTGGCCGATGATATAATGGAGCCATACCGCCCTTATATCGATGAATTGGTATTCAAATTGATTGAAATGTACGGGCCGGATCCGGAATTAACACCGGATATAAAAGCTAAAATGCTGACTATTCCGACTTTGGAAGTAAAAATAGGTGGTAAAAGGCGCCCTTTGATGGTAGCAGTAGGGCAAACGACAGCTTCTCTTTATAAATGTTTTGCCGGTGAGCTACGCCGTATCAGTTATCCGGAACGATAGCGATGGAACGTTTTAGTGAATATCGTATCATGTGGGTATTGGTACTTTTTGATTTGCCGACAGACACAAAGAAAAATAAAAAAGCCTATGTTGATTTTAGAAAAAATCTGCAAAAAGATGGTTTTACTATGTTTCAATTTTCTATTTATGTCCGTCACTGTGTTAGTAGTGAAAATGCTGCAGTCCATATAAAAAGAGTTAAATCCTTTTTGCCTGAATATGGTCAGGTTGGGATTATTTGTATTACGGATAAACAGTTCGCGGCTATTGAACTTTTTTATGGGAAAAAACTTCAGGGTGTCAATGCGCCGGAACAACAACTTGAATTATTTTGAAATAAAAAATCCCGTAGTAAAACGGGATTTTTGTTAGGAAACAACACGTTTTTTTATTTTCTAATTTGCCACATAATTCTCTGGATATTAGCGAATAATGTGTATTCAGTTGTTTCTGGTAGTTCAAATATACTGAATTGAAAGCAAATCACAACAGACAATGAGAAAAAAGTCGCTAAAAGAATGTTGTTTCTGGTAGTTCAAATATACTGAATTGAAAGCAAATCACAACGACATCCAGAAGGTACTAATCCCCCATTTAGTTGTTTCTGGTAGTTCAAATATACTGAATTGAAAGCAAATCACAACGACTCTTTCGCTAATTTTGACGCATCAAATGTTGTTTCTGGTAGTTCAAATATACTGAATTGAAAGCAAATCACAACGGCCTGCATTACTAAAAAGCGCATTGACTGTTGTTTCTGGTAGTTCAAATATACTGAATTGAAAGCAAATCACAACTCAAAGGACTACTTCAAGATCCCGACCATAGTTGTTTCTGGTAGTTCAAATATACTGAATTGAAAGCAAATCACAACATGAACGACTCGCTAAAACAGCTTATTCGCGTTGTTTCTGGTAGTTCAAATATACTGAATTGAAAGCAAATCACAACCAAAACTCAATATAATGCACAGAAAAAAGGTTGTTTCTGGTAGTTCAAATATAGTGAATTGAAAGCAAATCACAACAAAAAAAAGTATTATTATTGCAAAGGTATTGTTGTTTCTGGTAGTTCAAATATACTGAATTGAAAGCAAATCACAACGAAGATGAGAAAAAAGTCGCTAAAAGAATTGTTGTTTCTGGTAGTTCAAATATACTGAATTGAAAGCAAATCACAACATTATTTAATTTCGTTTCCGTGGCGTTTCCGTTGTTTCTGGTAGTTCAAATATACTGAATTGAAAGCAAATCACAACCGAAATGCGTCGAACAGCTAAAATCGTTCGGTTGTTTCTGGTAGTTCAAATATACTGAATTGAAAGCAAATCACAACGTAACGGCCAACATGTCGCCGCCTCCAGTGGTTGTTTCTGGTAGTTCAAATATACTGAATTGAAAGCAAATCACAACGTAACGGCCAACATGTCGCCGCCTCCAGTGGTTGTTTCTGGTAGTTCAAATATACTGAATTGAAAGCAAATCACAACACCCGCCGTGTTGTATCGCCCAGGGGTTACGTTGTTTCTGGTAGTTCAAATATACTGAATTGAAAGCAAATCACAACTCAAACCCCGCCGGGGCTTCCGCCATATCGTTGTTTCTGGTAGTTCAAATATACTGAATTGAAAGCAAATCACAACTTACGGTTTGCAATTATTCGTTGCTCCAGTGTTGTTTCTGGTAGTTCAAATATACTGAATTGAAAGCAAATCACAACACCCGCCGTGTTGTATCGCCCAGGGGTTACGTTGTTTCTGGTAGTTCAAATATACTGAATTGAAAGCAAATCACAACTCAAACCCCGCCGGGGCTTCCGCCATATCGTTGTTTCTGGTAGTTCAAATATACTGAATTGAAAGCAAATCACAACGCGCTTTGTTACGTGAATTTGAAGAAGAAAGTTGTTTCTGGTAGTTCAAATATACTGAATTGAAAGCAAATCACAACTTATTGCAAAGGCTGATTAAGTTGGAATAGTTGTTTCTGGTAGTTCAAATATACTGAATTGAAAGCAAATCACAACACAATGATTGATTTAGTTGAAAATCTTGACGTTGTTTCTGGTAGTTCAAATATACTGAATTGAAAGCAAATCACAACGAAATCGACAGTATAAAAGATGATCCTCTCGTTGTTTCCAGTAGTTTAAATATAGAAAATTCTTCTCAAGGTTCCTATTTTGTTTTTAAAACGTATTGGTTGTGTTCTTTGTTAAGACCCAATTTGGTTTAGCTGTATAAAAAGCCCCTGCAAATACATTCGCAGAGGCTTTTTACAATGTATAGGCAGTTTGTTATTCCACTACGGCGGAGTATGCTTCTACCGAGGGTTCTATTTTTTTGACTAATCCCTGAAGCACCTTGCCTGGACCTACTTCTACGAACACCGTAGCGCCATCGGCCACCATATTGCGTACGCTCTGGGTCCACTTCACCGGTGCGGTGAGTTGTGCGATGAGATTCTTCTTTATCTCTTCCGGATCGGTAACGGCAGTGGTGGATACGTTTTGGTAAACAGGGCATACCGGTTTTGAAAACGGAGTCTCGGCTATGGCTTTGGCCAGTTCTTCGCGGGCAGGCTCCATAAGTGGCGAGTGGAATGCACCGCCTACCGGCAGGCGCAGAGCACGTTTGGCTCCCGCTGCTTTAGCCGCTTCGCATGCAGCATCTACGGCCGGTATCTCGCCGGAGATTACCAACTGTCCGGGGCAGTTATAGTTGGCTGGCACCACGACACCTTCCGTAGCAGCGCATATTTCTTCCACTTTTTCATCGGGTAGCGCCAATACCGCCGCCATGGTCGAAGGTACGGCTTCGCAGGCTTTCTGCATGGCCAGCGCGCGTTTGGATACCAGACGCAGGCCGTCTTCGAAATTCATTGCTCCCGCTGCTACGAGGGCGGAAAATTCGCCCAGTGAATGTCCTGCCACCATGTCGGGTTTGAAATTGTCGCCAAGAACTTTGGCAAGCACCACCGAGTGAAGGAATACGGCCGGTTGCGTCACTTTTGTCTGGCGGAGTTCTTCATCCGTGCCGGAGAACATGATTTTGCTTATCTGAAATCCGAGTATCTCGTCGGCTTTGTCGAACATTTCTTTGGCCTGGGGATATTTCTCATAGAGGTCTGCGCCCATGCCGGAAAATTGCGCCCCCTGTCCGGGGAAAACATATGCTTTCATGTTTTTTATGGTTTTGTTTCTTGTTTTCGGCCTCAAAGATAGGCATTAGTCCCAACAAAGCCAAAAAGGGCAGGCGCAAAGCGCCTGCCCTTTTTGGCTTTGTTGGAAATGGGAGATTATATCTCCATGTCTTTTGTTATCTTCCTTACTCCTAAGGCCATCATAATATATGAGAATGCTGCGACGTAAAGCCCGACAGCGGTCCATATCATTATGGTCAGAAAGCCAAGAAGCGGATTGAACATCAGCAGGAACGCTGCCAGTACGGCAGCTATGCCTCCCATGAGCAGCCATCCCCAGCCTTTTGCCGGTTTCATGGAAATAGCGCTTGAAACAAGGAAACTACCTTGTATGAGTAGCCAGAAAGCGAATATCATAGGTAGTGACAGCATAGTCACTTCTATGTTCGCCACCAGGTAAATACCGAGGATAAGGCTCAGTATGCCGTAGGTCAGATACCATCCCCAACCGCTTATTAGCTTGCGGCGAGATATGGAAATGACGATTTTTGCAAGGCCCGTTATTATGAACGTCCATCCGAAAACAACGGCAAGTCCGACATAGCCCTGTAATGGCCAGAACGTTACGTACAGGGCCAAAGCAGCCAGCACCAGCCCGATTACCAGCAGTCCGATCCAATGTTTTCCTCCTTTGGATACGCTGCAACATTTTTCATTTTTCATTTCAGATAAGTTTTATGGTTTTCAAAAGGTTAACAATTACGTAAATATATGATATTTCAGGGTAAGGGGCAACAAAACTCAATGTTTTTTTTAAACGGATGTCGGGAGACGGGTTATAAGGTTATAAAAACACGTCGTAAACCATGTGTCATTATAAATAAAAGTAATACCCAATAAACAAATATTATAATTTTTTTTCTAACTCGAATATTATTTCTATTTTTGAACCTGCAAAATATACGACACTAATGGGCAGACTTTATGATAAACTGAGCCAGGATGTCCGGCTCCAGGAAGGAATGGTGGCATGCATCAATTGCGGCACTTGTACTGCAGTATGCCCTGCGGCCGAATTTTATGATTACGACCCTAAGAAAATAGTGAATATAGTCCAGACGAAGGACGATGTACAGATAGAAGCGCTGTTGCGAAGCGAGACAATCTGGTACTGCGGCGAATGTATGTCGTGCGTGACGCGTTGTCCGAGGAAAAACGCCCCGGGGCTCGTCATTATGGCATTGCGTTCACTGTCCCAGGAGGAAGGTTTTTTTACCGACTCCGAAAAAGGACGCCAGCAGCTTGCGCTCAAACGCACGGTCGGTGAAAACATCCTAAAACGCGGATATTGCGTTTCACCTCACATAGTTACTTTTGAAGACCATCCCGAAACAGGCCCTGTGTGGAAGTGGGAGAGGGAAAATATGTACGATGTATTCGAACGTCTGGGAGCCAATCTCGACGGTGACGGTCCCGGCGCTATGCGCAAAATACCGCAGGAATCGCTCGACGAACTGGACCGCATATTTGAAGTGACGGGAGGAAAAGCGCGCTTCGACAAGATAGAGGAAGCCTCTGCAGCCAAAGCCCGCGAACTGGGCATGAGCGACGAGGAATATTTCAATATGGTCTATACGACCAACAACGGACGGCACAGCCGCCGATAACCCCGACTTTGACCATCAGGAATTATGGAAAATACCACTGCGAAGGAAAACGGATGCGCCGGGCATCCGGACCAGAAAACAGGAAAAAAACGTATCTGGAAAGAATACCAGAAAGAAATACCGGCGGATAAATATTTCTACGTGCGCAGCTGCATACGCCAGAATTTTTTCCCTGCATCCGAAGCCATGTTCCTGAAGATACTCCGGGAAGACTTGGGCAAGGACATATTTGAAAACCCTCATCATACAACGTGCAGCGGTATAGGTTACCACAGCGACGTCATACCTATGGAAACGACCATGACGATCGTCGCCCGCCAGTTTGCGCTGATGGCCGAGGCTGGTTATGAAAACCTGGCCGTGTCGTGCATTACGTCGTTCGGGATATATTCCGAATTCATAGAAACATGGAAACATTTCCCCCAGGTGAGGGAAAAGATCGCCGATAACCTGCGCCGCGCCACAGGACGCGAACTGGTGCTGCCCAAATGTGTGGCTCATGCCAGCGATATCATATACCGTCTTAAGGACGAAATAGCCGAACGTGCCAAATACCGCCTGGTGAACAAACTTACGGGCGAACCGCTTAAGATAGTGGAACACATAGGTTGTCATTACGCAAAAATGTTCCCTTCAAAAGGAGTTGGCGGAGCGGAATACCCGTGCGTGCTCTCCGGAATGGCCGAAGCGTGGGGCGGCCAGGTGATCGATTATCCCGAACGCCGCCATTGCTGCGGGTTCGGTTTCCGCCAGTATCTTGTCAAGGCCAACAGAGGATATTCCATTTCCAATACCAAGAAAAAATTCGACTCGATGGAGCCTTACCACCCCGATGCGATAATCACCAATTGTCCGGGATGTCCTTATTTTCTCGACCGTTGGCAGTATGCCATAGCAGAGATGGAAGGCAAGACCTACGGGGAAAACGGATACGGTATTCCGGTACTCACGTACGAGGAACTGGCAGGTCTGGTACTCGGATACGATCCGTGGGATCTGGGACTTCAGACGCACCAGGTTACTATGGAGCCGCTTTTGGACAAAATAGGCGTAGAATACGATCCTGCGAAGAAATTCGCCGGTGTGGGAGGAAAAGATCTCGGCAGACCGGACAGCCCGGCCAATCTGAAGGTGGAGGGTTGCTGTCCTTCGCATGTGTTTTAAACGAAATAGGAAAAGGGCGGGCCGGTAACGGCCTTTCCCTTTGTTTTTATATAAAATAGAATAGACTTCGAAATGGAGCATATCATAGTGATAGGAGCCGGAATAGCGGGGCTTACGGCGGCCTCGGCACTCGAAAAGAAAGGATTTTCGGTGACGGTACTGGAGAAGAAGGACCATCCTGGGGGAAACGTGTCTTCGTGGGACAGGCTTTTTCCAGAAGGGCGTCAGGCCGGCGATGTGCTCTCGCATGCCGGCAGCGAATTGGAAAAAACCGATGTGCTGACAGGTGTTTCGGTCGAAAGCGTTGAAAAAAGGGACGGACGTTTTGTAGCGGAGTTATCCTCCGGGGATAGCGTTACGGGCGATGCGGTGTTGTTGGCGTCAGGTTTTTCGCTTTTCGATGCTCATCTTAAGGAAGAATACGGTTATGGCATATATGACAATGTATTCACCAATGCCGACCTGGAGGCTATGTTCTCGGCCGGGAAGGTGTCGGGCAAAAGCGGACAGGCGCCTAAAAGGGTAGCTTTCGTACATTGTGTCGGCTCACGCGATGAGAAAATAGGCAACCGTTATTGTTCCAAAGTATGTTGCGCTACCGCTGTCAAGCAGGCCAGCGAGGTGAAACAGTTGTATCCCGATGCCGAAGTGTTCTGTTTTTACATGGACCTGCGTATGTACGATCTGGCGTTCGAGGATATGTATTTCAACGCACAGACCCTTTACGGTGTGCGTTTTGTGCGCGGGCGGCTATGCGAGGCTGCCGAGGGCATAGACAAACGCGTGGTGCTGAAAGTAGAGGATACGCTTGCCGGACAAACGATGAACCTGTCGGTGGATATGCTGGTGCTTATGTCCGGCATGACAGCTCCGTCGGATACGGCGCGCATAGCCGGCATGTTGGGTGTGAAAACAAACAAGGAGGGCTTTCTGCAACCCGAAGACGTATATCTGGGCCGCAATATATCTTCCGCTCCGGGAGTGTTCCTTGCCGGGACATGTACCGGGCCAAAAACCATACCGGAGACTGTGGCCGATGCGCGGGCTGCGTGTGAGGCCATAGTGGCTTATCTGGGTGAAAAACGCGTAAAAACCACGGCGAAGGCCATATAATCCATGATAGACTTCGGATACAGCATAACCAAAAGCAACCGTCTGGATCTGGACAAGGCAGATGTTTCCCTTGCACAGAAGATAATCTCCCAGGACAAAAGTTTCCTGCAATGCATAGGATGCGGAACATGCACTGCCGGATGTACCGCCGGGCAGTTCACGCCGCATAATCCACGCAGGATACAGATACAGGTGCGTAACGGACAAACGGAAGGCTTGGCCGATACGATGAAAAAATGCATGCTCTGCGGAAAATGCCAGATGTTGTGCCCGCGCGGGATAAATTTAAGAAGCGTGTGGGTCAAACTGATACGCGCTCTGGAAGATTAGCGTGCACGTCGAGTGCTGCGGAAAAACATTAAAAGACGATAGAACAGGCCTCTTGGGCCGGAAAACATACCGGGGAAAAGTGGAAGAAAGATTCAGTTATGACAACTTCGTGCTGCCGTTCACGGCGGGAATGGTTTTTATACTCATTTACTTTGCCGTTGCGCTTGGAAAAATAATACGCGACCTCCCTTGGGACGACCGCAAGCGTTTTTTCAGGAGTATATTCTCGTACAGGATATTCATTTCCGGATGGGAGATAATACGGGAATGTTTGCTCCACGTGAAAATATTCAAACGTAACAAGACGTTGGGGTTCATGCACATGAGTATCGCTTTCGGGTGGTTCATGATGATAGTGCTGGCACATATCGAGGTAAAGCTGTACGCTCCTCACCGTTTCAACCTGCCGTATTTCCCCATTTTCTTCCGTTATTTCATGAAGGAAACAGAACATACGATGCAGGGGGCGTTCTTCTTTTTCCTGATGGACTTCTTTTTGCTTCTGGTGCTCATCGGTGTCGGTATGGCGGTGTTCAAGCGTTTCAACAGCCGGGCTATGGGCATGAGGCGTACCACACGTCTTAAAATGCCGGACAGGATAGCCGTATATACGTTGTGGCTTATATTTCCGCTGCGTCTTCTGGCCGAGAGCTATACAGCCGGTATCGCAGGCGGCAGTTTCCTGACCGATACGGTAGGGCATATCGTAGGAGCCGCGCCTGAAATAATGGGACGCGGGTTTTGGTGGGCGTATTCTATAGCCTTGGGATTGTTCTTCTTCTGCCTTCCTTTTTCCAGGTTCATGCATATACCTACAGAGGCATTACTGATACTTTTCCGCAACGCCGGAATACGCAGTAAGAAAAAGGGCGACGGTTATGCCACGACGGAGGTTTACTCCTGTTCGCGCTGCGGTATTTGCATAGACGCATGCCAGATATCGTCGGCGGCCAGAGTACCTAAGGATACATCCGTTTATTTCATAAGGGAACTTAGGGAAAAAGACCCCAAAGCCCTCCTCGCGGCGGAAAACTGCCTTATGTGTGGACGTTGCGTGGAAGCTTGCCCTGTGGGGATAGATTCTGTGCGTCTGCGTCAGAATGTCAAGGAACTGAAAGCTCCGAAAAACCAGGGAGATTTCCGTTACGTTCCGCCGATGGATGTGGAAAAGGCCGACGTGTTGTATTTTGCCGGGTGCATGACGCGCACGATGCCTTCCATCGAACGTTCCATGCTGGTCATACTCGACACTTCGGGGGATAACTACACGTATATGGACAAGAGCGGAACGATATGCTGCGGCCGGCCTATGCTTCTCACTGGGCAAGTGGATGCGGCGCGCGCCATGATAGACAAGAACAAGGAAATAATAAAACGCAGCGGAGCGAAAACGCTCGTTACGTCATGTCCGATATGCTTCAAGGTATTTAACGAACAGTACGGACTGGACATAGAAATACTTCACCATACACAGTATATCGACCGTCTGATATCTTCCGGGCGCATAAAAGTGGAACATTCGGATGTAAATGCCGTTTATCACGATCCGTGCGATTTGGGCCGCGGCAGCAAAGTATATGATGCCCCCCGCCGCGTTGTGTCTGCGGTGGCGGAATTATCGGATATAAAGGATTCTAAACGTATGTCCCTTTGTTGCGGGGGCAGCCTGGCCAATACCGTGTTGAACGAAAAACAACGCCGCGATATAACATTGGACGCTTACGGCCGTCTTACGGCCGGCGGGCCTGACGTGCTCGTGACGGCCTGTCCTTTGTGTAAGAAGACGTTTGCCGGTGTCAGCGCGGGAAAAGTGCCTGTAGAGGATATTGCGCAGACGGTAGTGCGAAATATGTCCGTTTCCACGGCCGGTGACGCCCGGCATGACAGCCGTGCGGCTTCCGGCGCGCACTGATGCAGCGGCCATAGGCCGTTCGATGTTTTTTCTGTCCGGCGAAGTCTCTTAGCCAGGCCGGGACTCCCGGTCGGCACTCTGTCGTTCATAAATTAATTTATAAAACGGTATGCGCAGAATTCGATGAAAGAAAAATTCGATACTGAAAATTGGAACAGGCGCGATGCCTATCTTTATTTCCGCGACTATATCAATCCGTTCGCATCGGCTACGTTTAATGTGGACATCACTGCCTTGTGGGATTATTCCCGGAAACGCGGGTATTCCATAAACCTGGCCAATACGTACGTCGCAGCCAGGCTGTGCAACGAGATAATGAATTTCCGCCTGCGCATCGAAGACAGGCAGGTGGTATTGTACGATGTGACGCATCCCGGCCATACGGTAGGTTATCCCGATGGCTCTTATACGAACTGTTTCATGGAGTACAAACCGACTCTGGCACAGTTCGATCGCGATGAGAAAGATCATCTGGCCGTGCACAAGGAAAAGAGGGCTAACGAAATACGATGCCTTGAAAACGATGTGATATTTTTCACCACAGTGCCCTGGTTCTCGTTCACCGGGCTGAAAGTGCCGAACAAAAACAATGCCCAAAGCAACCCGAAGGTGAGTTTCGGCAAAATAACCCTCACGTCTGACGGCCGCCGTCTTTTACCCGTAAATATGGAAATACACCACGCGCTTATGGACGGATATCACATGGGACTGTTTATAAACGGTTTTGAAAATTACGCCGCCAATCCGCATCTTTTGGACAAATAGCCGCTGTTTTTTTAACGCCTCTCTGTTTTTTTTCAAATACGGGACATAAGGGAGGTATTTACTGCCGTTTTAAAGTATATTTGTACTCATGAAAGTTATAAAGATAGGCGGCAACGTCATAGACGACCCTGCCGCACTCGAAAAGTTCCAGGCTGACTTCGCCAGCATGCCGGGTGATAAAATACTGGTTCACGGCGGAGGTAAGATAGCTACCGGCATAGCCCGTTCTCTCGGCATAGAAACAGTTATGGTGGGTGGCCGCCGCGTTACCGACCGGCCTATGCTCGATGTGGTGACTATGGTGTATGCCGGTTTGATAAACAAAAACATGGTGGCTGCGCTTCAGGTGTTGGGGTGCAATGCGATAGGAATGAGCGGGGCCGATGGCGCTGCTATCGTCTCGCACAGGCGCACAGGCGGCGATGTGGACTACGGATATGTGGGCGATGTGGACAGCGTAAATGCCGAAGGAGTAAAGAAACTGGCCGATGCCGGATTTACGCCCGTTTTCTGTGCCATAACATACGATGGTAAAAACGGCACATTACTCAATACGAACGCCGATACCGTAGCCTCGCAGGTTGCGGTAGGAATGGCGCGTCTGACGCCTTCGGAACTGATATTTTGCTTTGAAAAGGATGGTGTGCTGGCCGACCCTGCCGACGATAGCAGCGTAATACGGCGTATAGATTCCGTTTCGTACCAGGAGCTTAAAGCCGACGGAACGGTATCGGGTGGCATGTTGCCGAAGCTGGAAAACGCCTTCGGGGCATTGCGTTCGGGCGTGGAACGCGTTATAATAACTTCCCCTGCATACATAGCCGACCACAACGCTCCGCATACCGAGATAGTGCTTTAACACACGATACATAGATGGAACAAAAACTGATATCCCCTTCGCTCCTCTCTGCGGATTTCGCTAATCTGGAGCGCGACGTGAAGATGCTCAACGAATCTTCCGCCGATTTTATCCACCTGGACATCATGGACGGTGTTTTCGTCCCGAACATATCTTTCGGGATGCCGGTAGTCGAAGCTGTTTCCCGGCACAGCGAAAAACCGCTCGATGTGCATCTTATGATAGTTGAACCGGAACGTTATACCGAACAGTTCGCCCGTCTTGGAGCTAACGTGATAACGATACATCAGGAAGCCACACGGCATCTGCACCGTGCGGTGCAGCAGATAAAAGCGCGCAAAGTCAAAGCCGGTGTGTCGATAAACCCGGCAACGCCCGTTTCCTCGCTGGAGGATATAATCGCCGATATCGACTTGGTCCTCGTTATGTCCGTAAACCCAGGTTTCGGCGGACAGGCTTTTATTGACAATACGTATAAAAAACTGGCACGGTTAAGGGAAATGATAGAGCTTTCCGGTTCAAAAGCTCTCATAGAAGTGGACGGAGGAGTGAACGACCGCAATGCAGCTGCGCTTTTCGATGCAGGAGCCGATATTTTGGTGGCCGGCAATTATGTTTTCAAAAGTCCCGACCCGAAAGCGGCGATAGACCTTCTGAAAGGGCAGGGATAAAAAGCATCACGGGGCCAGGGATGAAAAAGGACATAACGCGCGATATACTGCGTACCGTTAGGAAAAACAGCAGGGAGGAAGAAATACGCCTGCATGGCCGTCCTTTGCCCAAGTCAAGCGTACGCCGCAGTAAAAAGGTGTATGACCGCAAGAGGGAGAAAGCGAGGTTTTTACGCGGGAAGTAGATGTAGGCAATTAGCCGGTCGTTTTTTTATTGTTAAATTGCATGATGACGGGGTGGTGCTTTCAGCCCACCCTAATTAAAACTTACATATTGAGAATGCTTGAACCAAAAGGCGGGGACAAACGCACCCCTATATCCGAGATAGGCGAATTCGGCCTTATAAAACGATTGTCCGAAGGAATAAAAATAAAAAATCAGTCGACCGTAAAGGGTATCGGCGACGATGCCGCCGTTCTCGATGCAAAAGGCCGGCATGTGCTAGTATCGACCGACATGCTGGTCGAAGGAGTCCATTTCGACCTTTCGTACACTCCGCTAAAACACGTAGGTTACAAAGCCGTGATGGAAAACGTATCGGATATATGTGCCATGAACGGTATAGCGGAGCAGATACTCGTATCGGTAGCCGTATCGAACCGTTTTCCGGTGGAGGCTGTGGAGGAGCTTTACGACGGTATGCGCCTGGCAGGCGATATTTACGGAGTGGATATCGTAGGCGGTGACACTACTTCGTCGGCTTCCGGACTGGTGCTGTCGATAACGGTAATAGGTTACGCCGAACCGGGCCGGGAAGTGTACCGTGGCGGGGCGCAGCCTGGCGACCTTCTGGTGGTAACAGGCGATGTCGGAGCCGCATACATGGGACTTCAGGTGCTGCGTCGTGAAAAGGAAGTGTGGAAAGTAAATCCGTCCAACCAACCCGACCTCGAACAGTACCAGTATATACTCGAACGCCAGATAAAACCGGAAGCACGTGCCGACATACGTCGTTTGCTCGCCGATTTGGACGTGCATCCGACGGCTATGATAGACATATCCGACGGTCTTTCGTCCGAGATTCTGCACATATGCGAGGAGTCGGGCGTTGGCGTACAGTTGTACGAAGAAAAAATACCGAAAGACCCGCAAATGATAACTACGGCGGATGAGTTCGGGCTCGATTCCTCGATGGTGGCCCTGTCGGGCGGCGAGGATTACGAACTCCTTTTCACCATGCCATTATCCGAGTACGACAAGATAAAAGGCAACCCCAACCTCACTCCGATAGGACATATTACGGCCGGGGGAACGCCTCGCCAGATGGTACTCAGGGACGGTTCCGTAGTCGAGCTCAAGGCTATGGGGTGGAACAGTTTCTATCCAGGAGCCGAAGACGCTCCGGAGAATAAATAGGCTGTTTGCCGGTCGACGGTTCTTGACCGTCAAGTCATAAACTAAATATCCGGAAACGTCCGCAACGTTTTCTCCGCATAAAGTCGATCGTTATGGGCGGCATATATTTTCACATCCCTTTTTGCAGGCATAAATGTCTGTACTGCAACTTCTTTTCCGTAGCCAATACTTCTCAGACCGGCAGGGTGGTAGCTGCCATGCGCCGGGAGTTGGCCGAGCGCCGTAAAGATTGGCCCGACAATGATATCCGCACCGTATATTTCGGCGGAGGAACGCCCTCCGTGCTTCCTGCGGACGATATAGCCGCCATATTGGAGGATGTGCGCAGTTCGTTTTCGACGGCTCAGGATATGGAAGTGACATTGGAAGCTAATCCGGACGATGTATCGGCGGAAAAAGTCCGTATGTGGCGTGCGGCTGGGGTTAACAGGGTATCGTTAGGTGTACAGTCGTTCGATACGGCCACACTCGCGGCCATAGGTCGCAGGCATTCCGGCAATGATGCGCTTCGTGCCGTCGATATGCTCCACTGTGGAGGTTTTGAAAACATTACGCTCGATATAATATACGGTATACCGGGACGCGGCGACGAAATACTGGCGGATGATCTGCACAAAGCGTTGTACTCGGATGTAAAACACGTTTCGGCCTATGCGCTTACTGTCGAGCCAGGGACTGCGCTGGACGTGCTGATACGCCGCGGGAAAATGTCCGCACCGGACGATGGCGACGCCGCACGTCAGTTCCTGCTGGTAAAAGATACTCTGGAGACCGCAGGCATGGAACATTATGAGATTTCCAATTTCGCTTTTCCAGGGTTCCGGTCGCGGCACAACAGTGCTTATTGGCAAGGTAAACCTTATTTGGGCATAGGTCCGTCGGCTCATTCTTTCGACGGGAAAAGGGAACGCCGGTGGAACACCGCCTCGGCAGGCGGGTATGTAACAGGCATCGGCGGCGGAGGCGGCCCTTGGTGGGAGAGCGAAGAACTATCCGAAAAAGACAGACATAACGAAATGATAATGACGGCGCTTCGCACATGCGAAGGCTTGCCGACAGATGTGTTTGCCGATCGTTTTGGCGGGGATGCCCTTTCGAGGCTTATGAAAACCGCCGAAAAATACATCGGATACGGCACGGCGGAAATCAAAGACGGACATCTGCGGCTGACGAGGACTGGACTTTTTTTCGCAGACGGGATAGCGGCCGATTTTTTCTATACGGATTGACTATGCGGGTTCTTTTTTTGGCTAATTTTGTAACGACCTTAACCTGATAACAGTATTTTTTATGGCTATAACGCTCACAATCCTCGCAATATCCGTCGTACTTTTCATAAATGGCCGCATACGTTCCGATATCGTTGCGCTTTGTAGCCTGCTGGCATTGATATTGTGTGGGATACTGACGCCTGCTGAAGCCCTTTCCGGTTTTTCCAATTCGATAGTGATAATGATGGCGGGGCTGTTCATCGTCGGCGGAGGTATTTTCCGTACCGGGCTTGCTAAAAAGATAAGCGGTCGGATAATCACCGCCGCCGGAGGCAGCGAATGGAAACTGTTCGTGCTGGTAATGCTCGTCACGTCTTTCATAGGCGCTTTCGTGAGCAATACGGGCACTGTGGCGCTGATGCTTCCGATAGTGGTCAGTATGGCCGCTACATCTAACATAAACTCTTCGCGTATATTGATGCCTATGGCTTTTGCCAGTAGTATAGGAGGTATGATGACGCTTATAGGAACTCCGCCAAACCTCGTGGCCGCATCTACGCTCGATGATGCCGGATTCGACGGTCTGTCGTTTTTTTCGTTCACTCCGGTGGGCATAGTATGTCTGGTCGTCGGTATGGGCGTATTGTGGGTGCTTTCAAAAAAGTTCCTCGGTCACGGCCATAGCGACAGGCAGGACAAAAAACACGGGCGGAAAACTACGAGCGAACTGGCAAAAGAATACCGTATATACGGTAATTTGTTCAGGCTTAAAGTAGAGAAGCACTCCCCGCTTTCAGGACGCACGTTGATGGAAGCCGACGTAAGGGGCCGTCATGGGGTCAATATCCTGGAAATACGCCGCCGCAGTCAGTCGAGCAACCGTTTTTTTAAAACCATAGGACAACTCTCGGCAAATGCTTCTACGGTGATAGCCCACGACGATATACTGTACGTGTATGCGCCTTTCGATAAGGTTTCGGCTTTTGCTGGGTCGGAAGGGCTGGAATTTCTCGACAGCCATACGGCCGAGGAATCATCCTCCGCACAGAACAATATCGACGATATAGGCATAGCCGAAGTGGTACTGATGCCCGGTTCGTCGTATGACAACCAGGACGTGAAAAAGGCCGGCTTCCGGGAAAAATACGGACTCAATATACTGGGCATAAGGCGTAAGGGAGGTTTTATATTAAGCGGTCTGGAAAACGAAAAGATACATTTCGGCGATACCTTGCTTGTACAGGGTACATGGGACGACATTGCCCGACTGCAGGATGACCAGAACGAATTGATAGTGGTTGGTCAGCCACTTGCCGAGGCTGCAAAAGTGACGATAGACTACAAAGCGCCTGTCGCCGCCGGGATAATGCTTATGATGGTAGCCGTAATGGTGTTCGATATAATGCAGCCGGTTACGGCCGTGTTGTGTGCTTCTGTACTGATGGTGCTCTCAGGGTGCCTGAGGAATATGGAAGAGGCATATAAAACCATAAACTGGGAAAGTATAGTGCTGATAGCCGCCATGTTGCCGATGTCGCTCGCGGTGGAGAAAACCGGCGGTACGCAAATGATATCCTCGGCCCTGGCCGAATATCTTGGCGGAGGCAGCCCGATGGTGCTTTTGGCGGTGATATATTTCTCCACTTCGATATTGACTTTGGTGATAAGCAATACGGCGACAGCTGTACTTTTCGCTCCGATAGCGCTTCAAACAGCTCTGCAGGCCGGAGTGAGCCCTTATCCGTTCCTCCTTGCGGTATCCGTTGCGGCCAGTATGTGTTTTGCCACTCCGTTTTCGACTCCGCCCAACGCATTGGTGATGTCGGCCGGGAAATATACTTTTGCCGATTACCTCAAAGTGGGATTGCCGCTTCAGGTTATAATGGGGATAGTCATGGTATTCGTACTCCCGCTGTTGTTCCCGTTTTAACCGGAGACGGTAGGTCGTTCGATCATCGGAAAAACGATTTTGTAAAACGAAATAAACAATAAAAAGAAATGGATGTAATGTCCTTTACCCTCGTACTTTTGGCTGGTGCGGTACTTGCGGGGCTTTTGGGTTCGCTCACCGGACTGGGCGGAGGAGTGGTGATAATACCATTGCTCACCCTCGGATTGGGTGTGGATATAAGGTATGCCATAGGAGCGGCGTTGGTGGCTTCGATAGCCAATTCGTCCGGAGCGGCGGCGGCATACATAAAGGAAGGTATAACGAATATACGGATAGGGATGTTCCTGGAGGTGGCCACGACTCTGGGTGCTGTGGCCGGGGCTTTGATTGCCGTGTATGTATCGACACATGTGGTGGCGATAATTTTCGGTATCGTGTTGATTTTCTCCGCAGCCATGTCATTAAGACGCCATGAGGAGCATTCTTACGGGGACGGGAAGCCTTCCGTTCTGGCGGAAAAACTGAAACTGAACGGTTCGTATCCTACACCGGAAGGGCGTGTAGGTTACAAAGTCAGGAATGTAGCCGGAGGCTTTTCCCTTATGGCTGTGGCGGGTGTCACTTCGGGGCTTCTGGGTATAGGCTCCGGTGCGTTGAAGGTGCTGGCAATGGACTCGGCCATGAAGATACCGTTCAAGGTGTCCACCACGACCAGTAATTTTATGATAGGCGTTACAGCCGCGGCCAGTGCCGTAGTGTATCTGCAAAGGGGGTATATAGATCCGGGGATTGCCATGCCGATTGTAGTCGGCGTGTTGGGCGGGGCGTTTCTGGGATCGAAGATATTGGTGCGTGCGCGTACCAAGGGACTGAGGATACTTTTCAGCATAGTGATTTCGGCGTTGGCTGTAGAAATGATTTATAACGGTCTGACAGGTAGGTTATAGCAATGATGAGGATATTTACCAAAGAATTCTGGGACGGCCGCGACATGGAAATGTTCATAGGCCGCATGCTGCGTGCCGGAGTGGTGACGGCGAGCATCATATGTATAATCGGGGGGTTGATGTATATGTTCCGGGACGGGAGTTCTGTCGCAGATTATTCGCAGTTTACCGGCTCGCCGGAGGATTTGCGCGGTTTTGCAGGTATTTTGCATGGACTTATGACGTTTGAACCGCTCGCTATCGTACAACTCGGCGTGGTGGTGCTTCTGGCTACTCCGATATTGCGGGTAGCATTTTCCATACTGGCCTTTTTGATAGAGAAAGACTATCTGTATGTAGTTATAACATGTATCGTGCTGGTTATAATACTCATTAATATGATAGACGGGGTGACGGGCTGAACCGGTATCGTATGGCCTATTGGCGCGCCGTCACGGATTTGCATAAAAAACGCCCGTAACCATAGAAGGTTACGGGCGTTTTTTACGTCAGAGAAAGGATCGTTATTCCGGTCGTGCCCAGAAATAATCTGGATTGCGCGTAAGGTAGTCGTTGCTCCACGGTTTGAAATCGCCGGGGGCCAGTATAACGTAACCGTCTTCCGCCATGCCGCCTGTTTCGCAATCGTAAGTCGAGGCTACCGGGCAGCTGAACCAGTAAAAGTTTTTGCTCATATAGTCCAGGTGATATGCTTCGTCCCTTTTCTTTCCGTTCCAGTTCGCTTCGGGGTTAAGTCGTACGGCCTTTCCCTCCACCAGCATGGCGCGTGCTTCGTCTATACCCAGCAGGTTACCTTTCTTATCCGTAAAGAATGCGTAGAACGATGGGTCGGCCATTATCCATTTTCCGAGCGTGCGGCTCCATACGATGTTCACCACATGGCAGTCCTGGTCGTTTTTGTCCTGAGGCATGCATGTAACGAAACGGGACTTGAAGCCCATAGCCAGGTAACATTCGTTCAAGGCCGTTGCCAACATACGGCAGTTCACACCCCGGTTTTCCTCGCGGCAAACCTCAAGCAGGGCAAGGGCGTTCTTCCCCTCAGGATTCATCGAACCTCCATCGTGGCGCATTGTATTATGTACCCACAGACAAAGGTTTTTTATCTGCGATATCTCGTCGCCGTTTCCGGCTATCGAATCCAGATTGAGGGTATTCCTTAAATTTACAAGGCGCGGATCGTCCTGCGCCAGATACGTGAACGCGGGCAGTTCGGCAGTTTTTTCGTCGCCCTTGTATTTGCCGGATTTTTTAAGTATCGACAAGTAATCGTATTTTTCCTCAAGCGAGCGTATCATTTTCCTGAAAATTTCTTCGCCATGGATGTTCTTCAGGTCCGGATCGGCCAAAGCGTGTTTGTAATTGCTGTAACCCAACTCGACAGCGTTTTTAAATGCGTTTATTGCGCATTCTTTCTGTCCGTTGAGGCTGTAAATGCAAGCCATATTGTAGTAGGCGTTATTTTTTATGGCCGATTTATGCCACTGGCTCAGCGCTTTCGACGTGTCGGCCATGTTTATCATGGTGCGGCAAAGGCGCTCTCCCTTGCGGTAGTCTTTATCTTTGAATGCTTTGGTCAGCTCTTCCTGTTGCCTTTGCAAAGCGGTTACTATCTGTTCTTTGGCATCCTGTGCAAAACACAGGATAACGGACATGGACAGAATTACGGTCAGGATTGTTTTTCTCATTTTATGGATAGTTTTAATTGTTGCTTTCAATGACATTAGACTACAATTTTTAATCAAAGGTTACAAAAACAGGAAAAAAAATTCGCCGTACCCATATTCTTGATTATATTTATAAACATAAACTGTTAATTGTCAGTGTGAAAAATATCTTTCTGCAACGGGTGAACGCTTGTGCCGTATCGCGTGAGGCATAGTCCGGGGTATGAGGAGTAAAGATGAGGTTGATAAACATTATAAGTAAAAACAATGGTAATTTTTAGATACGCAGCGTTGTTAATAACTATATTTATCCTGTCATCGCCGCAATGCAGCGGACAGGTGAATAACAGTATCACAGATATGCAAAAAAAGAATACTCCGCCGCCGCTCACGCCGATAGAAGCGCAGGTTATAGAAGGAAAAGGTACGCAGGTGCCTTTCACCGGAAAATACGACGATTTCTACGAACCCGGAACATACCATTGCCGTAAATGCGGGGCTCCGCTTTACCGTTCTTCCGACAAGTTCGACGGGCATTGCGGGTGGCCCGCTTTCGACGACGAGATAGACGGCGCAGTGAAAAGAACACCCGATGCCGACGGTATCCGTACCGAGATAGAATGCGCCCGGTGCGGCGCTCATCTCGGACATGTTTTCACCGGGGAAGGTTTTACTTCGAAGGATACCCGTCATTGCGTAAACTCCATTTCCATGATATTCGTCCCCGATATGAAAGAACCTGAGGCAGGACAGTTGCAAACGGCCGTATTTGCCTCAGGATGTTTCTGGGGGACGGAATACTGGTTTTCTAAAATACCGGGAGTCGTATCGACCGAACCGGGATATGCCGGAGGATGGCTGAAAAATCCCTCGTATAAGGAGGTATGTTCCGGGCAGACAGGGCATCTGGAATGTGTACGGGTGGTTTATGACCCTGTAAAAGTGTCATATGAACAGCTTTTGAGGACGTATTTCAATACCCACGACCCGCAGCAGCAGGACGGTCAGGGACCCGACATCGGACCTCAGTACCTAAGCGCGGTCTTTTACACCACTGAGGAGCAAAAAAAGGCAGTCATCGGAATGTTGGACAAACTTCGTAAAAAAGGGATAATCCCGGCTACGCAGGTGCGTCCTCTGGACGTATTTTATCCTGAAAAGGAGGATTACCATAAAAAATACTACGAAAAAACGGGAAATACGCCCTATTGTCATATTTACAAAGAAATAATATAAATTACTTTTTTTGCCATATTATCCTTTGTCCCATATTTGGCTGTCAGAGGTCCGTGCATCTCTGTTCCCCCGGAACCGTCAGCCAGTTTACCCGCGCCGGATGCAAAAGGGCAGAAGATGTCGTCGCTGATACCAATGAATATCAGGCGATTTATGGTTGGAACATAAAATGCGGACAAAGGGGCCGGGCAAATAAAAAAGGGCTTTGTCTAAAGCCCTTTCAGTATTTCGCGAAGTACGTACTGTGCCGACACTTCCCTGTTTTTTGCCTCCTGCACCACGATGCTCGACGGCGAATCCAGCACTCCTTCCGATACTATCACGTTGCGCCGTACCGGCAGGCAATGCATGAATTTCCCGTTGTCGGTGAGGGCCATTTTACGTTCGTCTATAATCCAGTCGTAATCTTTTTTCAGTATCTGTCCGTAATTGCGGTAGCTGGACCAGTTCTTGGCGTAAACGAAATCCGCTCCTTCCAGGGCTTTCTCCTGGTCGTATTCTATACGGGCTCCGCGCGTGAAATCCTCGCACAGTTCATATCCTTCGGGGTGGGTTATCACGAAATCGACCTGAGAGGACGAAGTCATGAAATCGGCGAAAGCGTTAGGTACGCTCTGCGGCAGGGCACGCGGATGTCCAGCCCACGACAATACTACTTTCGGGCGGTCCTTGGTACGGTGTTCCCGTATGGTTATAAGATCGGCAAAGGCCTGCAACGGATGCGAGGTGGCGCTTTCCAGGCTTACCACCGGTACTCCGGCGTATTTTATGAACGAATTGAGTATGCGTTCGGAGTAGTCGAAATCCCTGTCTTTAAGCCCTGGGAACGAGCGTACGCCGAGTATATCGCAGTACTGGCCCATTACCGGAGCAGCTTCTTTTATGTGTTCGGCAGTCGAGCCTTCCATCACAACGCCGTCCTCGAATTCTAGTGCCCATCCGTCCGTGCCGACGTTCATCACTATTACGTTCGCTCCGAGGTTCTGTGCCGCTCTCTGGCTGGATAGCCTGGTACGCAAAGACGAGTTGAAAAATATAAGCCCCACGGTCTTGTCGCGGCCCAGATGTTTTTCCCCATAAGGGGAAGCCTTTATTTCCAGCGCTTTTTCCACTGCCGCATCGACATTACCGAGGTCGGCGGCGCAAGTAAATTTTCTCATCGTATATGCTTTTTTTAGTTTTCGATTATTTATTGCCGTTCCATGGTTCTGAAGCCGACAGAATCGGGCAGGTCTTCCACAAATGTCCGAAGCGGGACTTTGAGCAGCAATCGGGCGTATATTATATCTCCTCCGGCCGTTATTATGAACACTACGGAGAACAGGTAGATGAACAGGCTGCCGTAATATAGCGCCGCCGCGAAAGGCAATATCCCCATGAAAAACAACGGAGAAAGGCATACTACTGTCATCTGCCAAACCCGCAGCGGTACTTCGGAATGCGCATACGGGCTCATCGTCTTTTTGTCGTATCCGAAACTAAGCGATGAGAAGCCTCCGCGTGCAAACATCGCGATGAATAAACCGTGTATCCCTTCGTGAATAAATATGCCTGCCGCAACAGCGGCGATAAAGGCCGTCACCCATCCGGCGTAACGGAGCATCCATGGCCAGAAACCGATATGTTTTGCCGATTCGGCGAACGAGAAGTCGAATCGGCCGTAAAAAAGCACGAACACAACCGCAGCCGATAATAACACCGGTAAAACGATGAATTTTCTGGTAAGGGTGTTAGCCTGTTCGATGCTTATTTCAGATTTCATTTTCCGAAAGCTTCTTTCATCTGCGCGAAAGTCATGGCTGTTATCTTTTCATCTTCAGTCCATTCTTCGCTTTGCAGAGGGTCGGGGATACCGGGCAGGTCTTTCACTGCATCGGTGATGACAACCACCTGGAATTCCCTCTCGCGCAATCCGTCCACAGCGTATTTTACGCATACGTTGCCGGCTACGCCGTATACTATGGCTGTATCCCGGCCCGTTTCGTCGTAGAGCGCTTCGATGAAATCGTCCATATTGGGGTTTCCTTCGAATACATCGAAAGCGTCTTTTGTCACGATATATTCACGCCCCGATATGTCGAAATCACGGTATATCTGTTCCCATGAAACCATCAGAGGTTTTTCTGGCCGTGTTTCGGGAATGTATTCCGCCCCGTCCGTGCCTGCCATACAATGTGGCGGATAGGATGATTTGAAATCGGGGTTTTCGGACAATTCGTCGCTGTCGTCGTAATGGTAATCGGCTGTCGATACTACCGGTATACCGTTCTCTTTGGCAAAGGCCGTCAGAGCGCCCAGTATGGGGCGTATTTCCCCGGCTCCGGGTATGGGCAATGCGCCGTCCGGTTCCATAAAATCCTTCTGGGTATCTACGTTCCAGAAAAATACCTTTTTTATATCCATGTTTCTATTGTATTTTTTTACTTCACCGCATTATCCTGTAAAAAACAGCTACGGAGCGGAAATATCCGGGTGTGCAAATTACAAAATTTAAGTTTTATATATTCATTTCAAGCAGGCACACTTTTTTAAAACTCTGTTACCGGAGCAGTTCCGTCAAAGCGGAACAAAGCATATCCATATCCGTGCGTTTTACGGTCAACGGCGGCAGGATACGTATCATGTTCGGATTTGAAGCCGAACCGGTAAATATGTGTTTTTCAAACACTAGTTTTTTGCGGAAGTCGGCAGCCGGACGGTCGAGCTCTACTCCGAGCATCAGTCCGCGTCCTTTTACGGCTGTCACGTGCGGCAATCCTGCCAGTTTTTCGGCTGCATAAGCGCCTACGAAGGCTGCGTTTTCTATCAGGCGTTCCTGCTCTATCACCTCCAGAGTGGCCAACGCTGCAGCGCAAGCCAGATGGTTGCCGCCGAAAGTGGTGCCCAGCATGCCGTAACGGGCTTCTATATCCGGGGCTATAAGTATGCCTCCTATCGGAAAACCGTTGGCCAGCCCTTTGGCTACGGATACTATGTCGGGCCGGATGCCGTAATGCTGGAACGCAAAATATTTACCTGTACGGCCTGTTCCGGACTGAATTTCGTCGAGTATGAGTTTGGTACCTGTTTTTTTGCATTCTTCCTCCAGTGACTTCATGAATTCGGGCGTGGGCATACCCATGCCTCCTACGCCTTGTATTCCTTCTATGATTACGGCGCATACGTCGCCTTTGGCCAGTTCCGCACGTATGGCTTCGATATCGTTCATCGGCACGAACGTGCGTTTCTGCACGTCGTTCACTGGTGCTACTATCTTAGGGTTGTCCGTTACTGCTACGGCTGCGCTGGTACGTCCATGGAATGACTTTGAAAAAGCGATTACTCGGTCCCGGCCGGTTGCGAACGAAGCGAGTTTTATGGCGTTTTCGTTGGCTTCCGCGCCGCTGTTGCACATGAAAAACGAATAATCCTCCATGCCGCATATCCGGCCGAGTTTTTCGGCCAGGGCCTGCTGTAATCCGTTTATCACCGAATTGGAATAAAATCCGAGTTCGGCTACCTGATGCGATACGGCCTTTACGTACCTAGGGTGTGCGTGTCCTATCGATATGACGGCATGTCCGCCGTAGAGGTCCAGGTATTCTGTGCCATTGGAGTCCCATACGCGGGTGTCGAGGCCTTTGATTATTTCAACATCGTAAAGCGGATATACGTCGAACAGTTTCATGTTTTTTTACGGGTGTTATGCCGGATTTTCCGCCTCCGGCGAGTTCTTTATTGTAAAATAAGTCCTTGCGCACTGGTGCTGTGTTTGCGAAAGGTGGTGACGGCCGTCGGTTGCCGTCCGGATGTCAGAAAGCCGATGCCTTCAGATTGAGTCCCATATCTTCGGGCAGACCGAACATCAGGTTCATGTTCTGCACTGCTTGTCCCGACGCGCCTTTCACAAGGTTGTCGATAACGGATGTGATAAGCAGTTTGCTGCCGTGTTTCATCAGGCCGAGTACGCATTTGTTGGTGTTTACGGCCATTTTAAGATGTACCTGTTTTTCATCGGAAACGAATGTAAACGCTGCCGAACGGTAGAAATCGCGGTACAGTTTGCGGGCATCGTCTTCCGAGCCGTCGAAATCCGTGTATGCAGTGGAGAATATGCCGCGCGTGTGGTTGCCTCGTATGGGCAGAAAATACAACTGATGGTCGAATCCGTCGTTGAGCTTGGCCAGCGTTTCCCCTATTTCGCCCAAATGCTGGTGTGTGAACGGCTTGTAAAACGAGAGGTTGCCTTCCCGCCATGAAAAATGCGTCGTGGCTGAAGGTTTTACCCCAGCACCGGTGGAGCCTGTCACTGCGTTCACGTGTATGTCGCTTTTCAGAAGGCCTGCCGAGGCCAGCGGAGCCAGTGCAAGTTGTATTGCAGTGGCGAAGCATCCCGGATTGGCAATGTCGTGCGCACGGACGATTTTCGCACGGTTGACCTCCGGAAGCCCGTATACGAACTTGCGTCCCATAAAGCGCGAATCGGCTTTAAGGCGGAATTCGTTGGAAAGGTCTATGATACGCGTATGCTCGCAGAAGGGGTTTTCTTTAAGGAAGTTGCCGGAATCTCCGTGCGCCGTGCACAGGAATACGACGTCAACCGTAGGATTTATTTCCCCGGAGAAGCACATGTCGGTGACGCCAAGAAGGTCGTAGTGTATGCTGTGGAGGGGTTTCCCTGCGCTGGAGGTGGAATATACAAAGTCCACTTTTACTTTCGGGTGCCCCATGATTATCCTCAGAAGTTCGCCGGCCGTGTATCCGGCGCCTCCTACGACGCCTATTTTAAGTTTTCTTTCGGTTTCCATCCTTAAAATTTTATTTGCTTATCGTTAACGGGTAGTATGTGTGTCGTTATTTATTGTTCAATGTGATTTAGGCAGGTGTCGGGCGCTACAACGGGCAGACCTTTTGCCTTCCAGCCTTCGATGCCTTCGCTGAGGTTATAGACCGTGTACCGGTGCGAGGTTAGGATGGCGGCAGCCCTGGCGCTGCGTACGCCGGTGCGGCAGTACACGGCGAAAGGAGTCTTTTTCCTCAGGCTGTCTATTCCGGCTGTGAAGGCAGCCGTATCGCTCACAGGTATGTTCAGCGCTCCGCGTATGTGTCCTGCCAGATACTCGTCCGGTTCGCGTACGTCTATTATGTGTACTTTCTTGTTGCTCGTTATAAGCGATTCGAACTGTTTTGGCGACATATCGTAGTAACCTTTTCCACAGGCTGCCGCCAGAACGGCGGCTATCAATACAGCAGCGAGTTTTTTCATTATTTACCCTGGAGTATCGTTAAGGGTATTATTTCTTGTCCTTGTTTACGTGGTAGTATATCTTGTTGGGCAGGGAAAGGACTTTTATAAAGCCCTTGGCATCCTCGCCCGTGAAGGCTTTGTTCATCTCGCCGTACTGGCCGAAACCAGAGTTCATAAGGTCATAAGGCGAAGTCACGCCCTCTACCATGAACGTATACGGTCGGAGTATCACCGTAACGCGGCCAGTAACCGATTCCTGAGAGTCTTCCAGGAACGCCTCTATGTTCCTCATCACAGGGTCGAGATATTGCCCTTCGTGCATCAGCATGCCGTAGAAACCGCCCAGTTGTTCTTTCCAGTACGCCTGCCATTTGGTCATCGTGTGTTTTTCGAGCATATGGTGAGCTTTTATTATCACCAACGCAGCTGCGGCTTCGAAACCCACGCGGCCTTTTATGCCTATTATGGTGTCGCCTACGTGCATGTCGCGTCCTATGGCGTAGCGCGAGGCTATGGCTTCGAGTTCCGTTATGACTTCGAGCGGGGATTTCTTCACCCCGTCCAGTCCGACAGGTTCGCCTTTTTCAAAATCTATGGATACGGTGCGAAGTGCGGTCTCCTGCAACTGGCTGGGATAAGCCTCTTCCGGCAGTGTGGTGTCGGAATTCAGAGTTTCTACACCGCCTACCGACGTGCCCCATATGCCTTTGTTTATCGAATACTTAGACTTTTCCCATGAAGCGTCCACTCCGTGAGCTTTCAGATAATCTATTTCCTGCTGGCGCGAAAGGGAAAGGTCGCGTATAGGGGTTATTATCTCTATCTCCGGTGCGAGGGTCTGGAATATCATATCGAAACGTACCTGGTCGTTTCCTGCCCCGGTCGAACCGTGCGCTACGGCCGTGGCACCTATTTTTTTAGCGTATTCTATTATGGCAATGGCCTGGAAAACACGTTCGGAACTTACGGAAATGGGGTACACATTGCCGCGGAGTACGTTCCCGAATATCATGTACCGCAGTGCCTTGCGATAAAACTCCTCGGTGATGTCGATGTTTTCGTGGGATGCCGCGCCGAGTTTGAGCGCTTTTTCCGCCACGGACGAAAGTTCGTCCTTTGAAAAACCGCCGGTATTTACCAATGCGGTATACACTTCAAATCCTTTGTCCTCCTTGAGGTATTTCACGCAAAAGGACGTGTCCAGTCCTCCGCTGAATGCCACCAATACTTTCTTTTTCATATCTTTATATGTTTTTTATCCTTAGCGGTAATTTACGCGTCCCGACAGGACGTTGTTTATTCATGTGACTGGATTTCATCCTGTGTCGTTATACGGCCGTTAAATATAGTGATATTTTCCAATACGGATTTGTCATCAGATACTGCCGGGTCGTACAGCATGCCAGTGCATAGGCACATCCGGCGGTTGTTGCGTGACAACACGTCAAAGTTGACGCAGCCCTGGCAACCGTTCCAGAATGTTTCATCCGAAGTCAGTTCTGAAAAAGTCACAGGCTTGTAGCCTATCTCCGTATTGAGTTTCATAACGGGCAGCGAAGTGGTTATGCTGAATATTTTAGCCGACGGGAAACGTTTGCGCGCCAGAAAAAAAGTGCCCTGTTTTATCCTTTTTGCCAGTCCGGACATGCGGAATTCAGGAACGACTATCAGTCCCGATGTGGCAACGTATTTTTCGTGTTCCCATGTTTCTATGTAGCTGAAACCGGCAAAACGCCCGTCTTCGGTCAGAGCTATTACGGCCTTGCCGTCGTTTATCTTGGATTCTATGTACTCCGGCTTGCGCTTTGCTATGCCGGTGCCGCGCAGGTAGGCCGCTTTCTCTATTTCATCGCATATGGTCTGCGCGTACTTAAGGTGCGACTTGTCAGCGACAAAAACGTCTATTTTCATTTTCGTTCCGTATGGTTTTTATACATCTTTCGGCCACGGCTGTAAAAAAGCCCGGCCTTTAAAAAAACAACTGGTGAAAAATTTGTCTGGATTTTCAGCGTCCGTCCCGGCCAAACGCGGCCCGCAAACGGCAAAATTATACATTGGCGCAGGGGCGCCTGAGCCTCAGGTAGTAGAAAGGAGAAAAATTAACGATTTCCTGTGCCATTTTCAAAAGGGTGTTATCCCGTTTAAATATCGTAATTCCCACATCTCAGGCTGTATTTACAGTCTTATTTGTCCACAGAAGATTACAACGGGGCAAATGTAGTAAAAATGGCAGGAAAAAAAATGAAAAATCTGCTATTTTTGGCATAAACTCCTTAATTCCTACACTTTTATACTTATAAGCCGTTGCATTTGCGCGCGCGTGTTCTAATTATGTCGCTTGCCGGTATGGTCGTGGAATTAATGGTACGTGGCGCGACGATATGAAAACGTACGGATTACGGCGGTTTGTTGTAAGGTTTTGATTGCAAATGAAATGCTGTTGAAAAGAGTATGCCGTTTGTTTTGTATTGGTTATATGTTATATTTGCTGCGACTACTTAAATTTTCTGCGCTATGAAACGTTTTTTCTGCATCTGCATGGCTGTTGCTGCGCTTTTCATTCTTTGCGGCTACTGGGTTCCGCGCCCTAAAGTGATAAAAGGGCGTAATGTCCGTGTCGAAAAATTGGAAACATCCGGCAAGTACGTACTGACCGATACCTTGGGCAATATCCTGTCTAAAGAATACAATTATATTGACAATAACCAGGACGGTGTGATAATATACCGTTTGGGTAAGAAATACGGCTTGTTGGATTCAACGGGAACCGAACTGACGCGCCCTGTGTACAATTACATGGAGGATGATAATTTGAAAGGGTATGCGGTAGCGTATAAAAAAGGATTTGTCGAAGGGAACTGTAACAACGGATTTGCTTCCCCTAAGGAATTGGGCAAGGCTGGTCTTATAGACAGTCGGGGTAATGTGGTGATTCCTTTCATTTATGACGACTTGTATTACTTTTGGGATGATGACGAAGGTATTTTCAGTTATGTGCTCAACGGGAAAGGCGGATATATCGACACCAATGGCTGCCGTTTGACGAAGCCTGTATACGATGATTGTTGGGGGCATCATTTAGGATATGCCAGAGTTCGAAAGGGCAAAGGTTACGGAATGGTAGATAATAGTGGAAACGAGGTAATCCCGTGCGGATATGATTATGTCGATTATATCGGCAAAAAACGTTTTGCGGTGAAAAAGGACGGGATGTATTCTCTTGCCGCCGAAGGCGGGAAACTGCTCTCCGGATTTGTATGCGACAGTATCGAAAACAGTTATCGGGCTGAAAGGGCGTTTCCAGTATGGGTGATGAAAGGTGACGATTATGCTTTTATGAACGAGGCCGGGGAGCTGATCACGGGTTTCGATTTCAAAGTGACAAAAGATACTGTAAAAAACTGGGATAATAGTTCGCACATACTCCGACATGTTTCTTATGTCGGCAGGAGTATTTATCAATATGGTGTTTCGTTTAACGAGGCGGATTCCGTACTTGTGGTAAATTGGTATGATGAAGACGACTACTATGGTGGTGGCCCGTTCTTTATGACACATTCAGGGCCGGTGCCCGACAGTCTGGAGCATTATTACCGCGAACGTCTGTTCCCGGTGTACGACGGTGAGCGCTATGGGTATATAAATGACCGGGGGGAAATGGCAGTGCCGTTCCGTTACGATAAAGCGGAGATGTTCCGTGAAGGGCTTGCCGCCGTACAAAGAAACGGGAAGTGGGGTTTTATAGACCAAAAGGGAAATGAAGTCATACCTCCGAAATTCGACCGCATAGACCATGTGTTTTCCGGAGGACGGGCGATCATATACGATAAAGAGTCGAAAAAAAGTTATTTCATAGACAGGGAAGGAAACATAACAGGCGTAAGTCCGGGAGGAGAAGTAATAATTGTCCCGTGATATTTCTTCGAAGCGGGATGTGCGGAGTGATTGAGTCTGAATAGGATGCTTGTTTATTTCCCTCGTTTTTTGCGTTCCACGAGTTCCAGTTCCTGCGTGCCGACCTGAGTGATGAACCAGCCGTAATCAACGTGCGCCACGCCTTTTTCTATCCGGTCTATCGTTCCTACGGAAAAACCGCCTGAGAGTCTTACCCTGTCGCCCGGAGCCAGTGGAATACCGTCGTCTTGTTTTCTGCGTTCTTCGTCTTCCGCTTCTTTGGCTGCTTTTTCCTCGCGGATGGGCTGTATTTCTTTCTGTATTTGTTCTTCTATGGCCTTTTCGCGTTCCAATTGTTTTTTACGTTCTTCGGCCATCGCGCGGCGCTCACGGGCTATTGCCCTTTGGCGTTCTTTTTCGTCTTCGGCGGCCTTTTGCTTTTCTTTTTCACGCAGGCGTTCGGTGGCGGCTTCGGCTTTTTTGGCGTTTTCGAC
The DNA here is from genome assembly GCA_003150615.1 of Flavobacteriales bacterium. Taxonomy (GTDB): domain Bacteria; phylum Bacteroidota; class Bacteroidia; order Flavobacteriales; family UBA1820; genus Merdimorpha. Next base: position 149,594 of record QALN01000012.1, read on the forward strand.
CTCTATGATTTTCATCACTTCGGTTATGACGTCTTTTTTAGTCTGTTTTTTAAAGAAATACGCATCGGCCAACGTTTCTATCCTCCGTCCGGTCTGAATGCGTTTGACGTTGCGGTCGTACAACTGCTGATATGCTTCGAGTTTGGATGTTATTTTTTCGTTAGTTCGTTCCAGGGCCTCGGCTGTGCTGGCGGCTTTTTTCCGCGCCGAAGAAAGGCTGCGGCTTTGTTCCACGATGTTCGATTTTTCCTTCTGGAGCGAGGCTATGGTGCGTTCCAATACTATTTTGTCGTGTTCTACCCGGTCTTTGGCCCGGCGTATCAGGGCTTTTGGGATGCCGTTCATAAGTGCAACCTCAAATGTGAACGAACTGCCGGCCTGCCCTATGAACAGTTTGTACATCGGCCGCAGGGTTTTCTCGTCGAACAGCATTGAAGCGTTGACAGCCTCCGGCATATCTTCGACCATCAGTTTTATGTTCGTATAGTGTGTGGTCAGGACTCCGTAAGCTCCGCGGTTGTAAAATTCTTCCAGAAAAACGGCCGCCAGCGCACCGCCCAGATCGGGATCCGAGCCTGTGCCGAATTCGTCGATAAGGAAAAGCGTGCGGTCGTCGCACACTTTCAAAAAGCCCGCCATGTTTTTCAGTCGGTAGGAATACGTGGACAAGTGGTTTTCTATCGACTGGTTGTCGCCGATATCGGTTATCACGTTGTCGAAAAAACACATCGTGCTTGAAGGATGTACCGGAACCAATAGTCCGCACTGGAGCATCAGCTGGAGCAGACCTATCGTTTTAAGGGTTATGCTCTTGCCTCCTGCGTTGGGTCCTGAGATGGCGATTATCCTTTGCGAGGGGCTGAACGTTATGTCCTGAGGGAACGTTGGTTTGCCTTCGGCCTTGTTCATAGTCAGCAATACCGGATGGTAAGCCTGGCGAAGGTTTATTTTGAAATCTTTGGTTACGGCAGGCAGGCAGGCTCCTATCGATTGTGCATACCGCGCTTTTGCCTGCAGAAGGTCCATTTCGGTAAGCAGTTTCTGGCTTGCGGTCAGAAGTTCGGCGTACGGTCGTATTTCGTCCGTCAGTGCGCGGAGTATTTTCAGTATTTCTTCTTTTTCGTCGGCCTCGGCTTGTGCCAGTTCTCTGGAAAGACGGACGGTACTTTCGGGCTCGATGAAAACGATGCTGCCGGTTTTCGAAGTGCCTATTACCGAACCCTGTACTTTCCTGCGGTGTGCTGCCGTAACGGCCAGTACGCGGCGGTGATCCACGACCGATTCGCCGATGTCGTCCAGATAGCCAGACGCGCGTACGCGCGCCATGTCGGCGTCGAATATCTTGTCTATCGACGAGCGTATGGACGATATGGTGCGGCGTATTTCCCTAAGGCGGGCCGATGCGTCGTCCTTTACGTGTCCGTCCGGATCCATGACCTGCGATACGGCCCCGGTGACTCCTTCGGTAAAATATACGTATTTGAGTTTGCGCCGTACTGAAGGGTAGTATTCGGCAAATTCGTCCAGAAAAGTTATAAGTGCATTGGTCTTTGCCGAGATGTCGTATATTTTTACAAAGCCATCTTCCGTGAGGCATGAATTTTCCACCGCCAGCAGTTTTATCTCCGTATCCGCGGCATCGAAGCCGCACGGAGGGAAGGCATTTCCGCTCTCCAGTGAACCGAGATATTCGGATGTCTGTTTAAGCTCGGCCGATAATGCTCCGTGGTGCGTGTACGGACGTATCCTTCCGCACAATGCGCGCCCTTTTTCGGTGCGGCAGTACGAAGCTACGGCTTGTTTTACCTTGTCCAGCTCCAGGTCTTTTATTGTCCGTTGGTCTATCATCCTTGGCAATCGGTGTGTCGGAGGGGCGTTATTTTTGGAGTTTCGGGTTGTTGTGATGGCGGTCGTGGTCGCGGCGCGACTTGAGTTCCAGTTTTTTATCGAACGAAGCCTGAAGGTCTATCCCGGTCTGGTTGGCAAGGCACAGTACTACGAATACCACATCGGCCAGCTCTTCGCCCAGGTCTTTTGCCTTGTCGGATTCTTTTTCGCTCTGCTGGCCGTAACGCCGCGCTATGATACGCGCCACTTCGCCTACCTCTTCGGTAAGCTGTGCCATGTTGGTCAGTTCGTCGAAATATCTTACGCCGTGTTCTTTTATCCAGGCATCGACGGCCAGTTGTGAATTTTTTATGTCCATCGCGTATTTTAATTAAATGGAGGTCTTATTCGGGCTGTTTGCCGGCAAACGCCCTTATCATTTAAAAATTTGACTTATCTTTACATTAGGATAAGGAAAGCCCGGAGTTTACGCCGTAACTTTCCGTATCTGCCGGCAAAGGTATGATTTTTTGCGCCGTGAAGGTAATGCCGGTTGTCGATAAAATGATCTTTTAGTGGCGTAATGCCGCTTAATAAACTAACTTTGTACCGTTATGGACGGAATAAGACTTAAGAAAATAGAAAGCCTGCTTACGGAAGACCTCTCGGAGATGTTCCGCAGGTTTACCAAGGAAAACATGCCCGGGGTGATGATAAGCGTATCGAAGGTAAGCGTTACTCCCGATCTGGCTGCCGCACGCGTACGGCTTAGCATGTTTCCTGTCGGGGACAAGGAATCGCTGTTGAAACAGCTTAAAAGCATGACGCCGCAGTTCCGTGGGGAATTGGGCAACAAAGTGCGCCATCAGCTTCGCAAAGTGCCGGAACTCGAATTTTTCATAGACGATTCGATAGATTACATAGAGACGATAGACCGCGAACTTCGCGGCGAAGGCGAAAACCCTATAAGAAAATAAACTCACGGAAATGCTCTTTTCTCCGTTTATAGCCCGCAGGTATTTTACTGCCCGGAAAAAATCGTCGGCCGTGGGCATAATAACCGGGGTGTCCGTGACCGGGGTGGCGGTGGCCGTATTTGCCATGTTCGTCGTCCTTTCGGTTTTTTCCGGGCTCAGGAGGCTGAATGTGGTGCAGATGGGCGCCCTTACTCCCGATATAAGAGTTTACCCTGCACGTGGAAAGGTATTCGTTGCAGACAGTGTTTTCCTCGGAACGCTCGCAGGTACCGGATATGTCGATAAAATAGGCGTGTCGCTCGAGGAAAAAGCTTTCGTGTCGTACCGCAATGCTGAAATTATAGCCAGGATCAAAGGTGTGGACGGCAGTTATCCGGATGTCGTGGCTCTGGACAGCGTGATGGTAAAAGGCGTGTGGCTCGACACGCTTAGGCAGGGATATGAACAATCGGTAATCGGAGCGGCGTTGGCATACCGTCTGGGAATAGGTTTGAATGATACGCACACTCCCCTAAGGGTTTATGTCCCGTCGGGCAGGACCGATATTTCTCTCAGTCCGGACGCTCTTTTTACTTATGCTGAAGCAGTGCCGTCGGGAATTTTTTCCCATCAGGATTATGACAGCCAATACATTTTCACGACAATCGGCCTGGCACGCGAATTACTGGGACGGGGGCCTTATGACGTATCTTGTGCCGAGATAAGGATTTTTTCCGGTGCGGACGCTGAAAAGGCAGCTCAGAAAATATCGTCCGTGCTCGGACCGGAGTATTCGGTAAAGACTGCCGCACAGGAAAACGAGCTGTATTACAGGATAATGAATACCGAAAACATAGTGTTGTATTTCGTCTTCTCGCTGATTGTGGCAATAGCGTTGTTCAATGTGGCCGGTTCTGTGGTCATGCTTATTTTGGATAAAAAGGAGGATATCCGCACGATGCGCGCTCTTGGGGCGGACCGTAGGTCGATAGTCGCCATTTTTGTGACCGAAGGCATGATGGTGGTCGGCGCCGGCGCGGCTATAGGCCTTGCCGCAGGGTGTTTTTTGGTATGGCTCCAGGCGGAGTATTCGCTGGTCATGATAGAAGGGAATGTGAATATTCCTTATCCCGTGATGTTTACCTGGTATAATATAATTATTGTTATTTTTACGATATCTACTCTCGGGTATGCGGTTTGCCGTATGTCTGTGGGAGGGATAAAGTTTTTTCTAAGGTGAGTCCGGACGTTTCAGGCCGGAAATCGATATGACCATAGATGAGAAAAAAATAATATCACCGTCTTATGCCTTGGGTATAGAGGGTGAGGATATGGCAGCGGATTACCTGTCGTCCAGCGGATATGTCATCCTGGAGCGCAGGTTCAGGATACATTCCATAGAAATAGATATAATAGCTTCTAAGGGAAAAGAACTGGTCTTCGTGGAAGTAAAAACGCGGAGCAGTGATTTTTTCGCTTCCCCGGAAAGCGCAGTGAACGTAAAGAAACAGAAACGCATGATTCTTGCGGCCGATTATTATGTGCGCGAGAGGGGGATAGACGCCGAGATACGTTTCGATATTGTTTCTGTGGTAAGAAACAGGGATACCGAACATATATCTCATATTAAAAATGCTTTTCCTCCTTTTGTCTGAATTTTATTCAATGGATATAAATATTTACAATTACGAAAGTTCAATAAATCCTCAAACCGCCTTAAAATCCGAAAGACTATGAACGTAAAATATGTGCCAACGGATGCCGGAGTCCGTTACGGACAGTTGGAAAACGGCGTTACATATTACGTATGCCGCAATCCGATGCCCAAAGGAAAGGCGGAACTGCGGCTTGCCGTGCGCGCCGGAAGCGTTATGGAAGACGAACACGAGCGTGGTCTGGCGCATTTTACGGAACACATGGCCTTTAAAGGCAGCCGTCATTTTCCCGGCACTGGAGTGATTAGGGAACTTTCTGCCCTGGGGGTCGAGTTCGGAGCCGACCTTAACGCCTATACCGGTTTTGACAGGACGGTTTACATAATACCGATAGCTTCGAGTCATCTCCTGACGGGTGTAAGGATACTGGCAGACTGGGCATTCGGGCTTACGATGGATGCCGTGGCCGTTGACAGCGAACGCGGTGTTATACTCGAAGAACTGCGTACCGGACAGGGAGCCGAAGAACGGTTGAGGAACAAGTGGTTCCCTAAGGTGTTCCGGGGATCCAAATACAGTAGCAGGATGCCTATCGGTATTCGTGAAGTTATAAGCGGCGCTCCGCGGGACGTGTTGTACGGTTTTTACAAACGTTGGTACCGGCCCGATAACATAGCTGTGATAATCGTGGGAGATGTGGACGAAGATGAAGCCATACGTATGGTGCGCGATAATTTCGGGAGTGTTCAGGCTCCGTTGCAGGCTTTGCCGCAGGGGAGATACGACATCCCTTTGGAAGATAATGTCAGGGCGATGGTATTTACCGATCCCGAAAGCCAGTACGCGACAATACAGATCATAAATAAACTGCCTGCCTTGCAGGTGAATACCGAAGATGATTATAGTAAATTCGTATTGAGGAATATTTATGCCAATATGCTTTCTTCCAGGTTGAAAGAGATGAGCCAGGGCGTGGAGCCGAGGTTTTTGTACGGTTCGGCCATGTATGCGCATATTTTGAAACCGTCGGATGCATTGATGCTTTTCGCTGTAAGCGAACCTGAAAAGGTGAAAGAAGCGTTGGAGGCTGTGTTGGTGCAAATGGAAACGGCGCAGCGGTACGGATTTTCCCAATCAGAGCTTCTAAGGACGTCGGCTTCGCATATGAACGAGCTGCGCTCCAGGCTCTCAGAAAAGGATAAGACCGATTCCAAGAATCTGGCCGGCGAGTACGTGTTGCATTTTACGGATGGATATGCGGTTCCAGGTATAGAGTACGAATACGATTTCTGCGGAAAGTTACTCGGAGGATTGACGGTAAAGCAGTTAAATGACCTGGGGGAGGACCTTTATAGCCGGGACCTTTCGATACTCGTGTCCGGAAATGACAAAGATGCGCAGTGTTTTCCCGACGGGAAGGAGGTGATGTCTGTCTGGGAACATGTCAGGTCTTCCGACTGCGCCCGTTGGGAGGATCGTGATGCGGGAAGGGATACTCTGGTCGAAGACCTCCCTGAGAAAGGCAATGTAAGATCTGTCCGTGAAATAGAAAGCATAGGTCTTACGCGGGTTGAGTTCGGAGGAGGAGTAGTCGTGTTGCTGCTGCCGTCGGAAAACAAGAACGACGAAATAGTCTTTTCTGCGATAAGGAAGGGCGGGCGTAGCGGTTACGATGATTATATATCGTCGTTTTTCGCGTCCAAGGCTGCCGAAGAAAGCGGTTTGGGTGATCTGGACAAGACGATGCTCTTTAAGTTCCTCTCGGATAAGACGGTATCCGTAAGCGCTTCGGTGGATACGTATCAGGATACGATTTCGGGATACAGTTCGGTAAAGGATGTCAAAACGCTATTCGAGCTTATATACCAGCAGTTTACGGCTTGTCGTATGGATCGTGGCGTTTTCGATACCGTGGTCAGGAACGATTGTGCCGTAGCCCGCACGGCGCTGGACGATCCTCAGGAATATTTCGAGGACTATGTAAAACGTGTGTTGTGTTGCGACGATCCGCGTGGGGAGCAGCTGACTCCGCCCGACGAACTGGCCCGTGCCGATTATGAAAATGCAAGAAAAATAAGGATGGAAAATTTTTCCAGGGGGGAGGACTTCACGTTTGCTTTCGCAGGGCGTTTTACGGTAGAGGGGATAATGCCTTATTTGCTGCAGTATATAGCTCCGTTGGGCAAGGGCGGGGATAAGTCGGACTATGTAGATATGGGGATACGGCCTCCGTATGGTATGTTCAGAGGGACTGTGTACAAAGGAGTCGACGACAAGGCAGTGGCCGCTCTTATTTTCGATACTCCGACACATTATTCACTGGAAAAAGCCACGGCTTTTGCCGCCTTGGGCGAGGTGCTCAAGATAAAGTTGATACAAAGACTTCGCAGCCGGATGAGCGCTGTGTACGGTATCCGTGTTGCGGCTAATTTTATCCGTGTTCCTTATGAACATAGTTTTATGAGGATAACCGTCCCGTGTGCGCCCGATATGGTGGATGTGTTGGTGAGTGCCGTGTTGGACGAGATTGAGGCTATAAAAAAGGAAGGCCCTTCGCCGGGTGTGGTGGATGAGGTTGTGGCTACGCGTAACCAGAAAATAACCGATTCGCTCCAATCGAACAAATTTTGTCTCATGCAGATACAGAGGTTCTGTTTTTTCGGTGATCCTTTGGACAGGCTCGCCACGCTTAAGGATGAAAGCCGTTTTATCACCGTGGAAAGTATCAGGGATGCAGCCCGCGGGTTAGTCGATACCGATGCCTATATCAGGTTAGTGATGCTTCCCGAACGTTTTAAGGGCTTAGATCAATGTATAAAAAAAGGCAGGGATAATTAGTCCCTGCCTTTTTTTGTCCGGCCGTATTGTAGGCTTTTGTTTCAGAGTATCGAATACGCCAGTGTAAATGTAAACATCGACGGGTTCGATTTGAATTTTATGGCATCCGTCATGTTCTCTACGAACGAATGTTCTCCTGAGAAAGGGAACTGGTATCTCGCGTCTATTGCGAATTTTTTGATAAGTACCCTAAGGCCTATGTCTCCGGCGGTGCTCACTCCGTGGCGCGAGTCGGAAAGAGTTACATCGCCTGAATTTATGTGGCTGCTTGATAAGTAGTTGAATGAAGGGCCTGCGTACACCTGCAGCAATTTGAAAAATGTAAACCCTACGTGTACGGGGAACTCCCATTTTTCACTTCTGATGCTGTAATTAGCTCCCTGATCGAAAGGGTCTATTTTTATCTTGTACTTGCTGTATAGCGCTTCGGCTTCGACGAATAGTCCTGTTACGGGCATTTTCACCTTTACGAACAGTCCTCCGGTAAATCCTACGCCTTTGTGGATGGCCCCGTCGCTGCTCCAGTCCGAAAAGTCTATATCGGACGGGTTCGTGTAGTTTACGCCGGCTTTTACGCCGAAGTTTACCATTTGTGCATTGGCGCATACGCAAGATGCGGCGATGATAAGCGTCAACAAGTATTTTTTCATATCCTTATGTTGTATTTATATGAGGCCTGGCGATTTCCGGCCGGTATTATTCTAAATGCGGTACTGTATTGTTTTACAAATATATATTTTTCCGTGTGACGCTAACCGTGCGGTAACGAACGGGTCGCTGCCGTTATTAAATAACTGTCAGTCCAGTATTCTTATGGTCACGTCTTTCCAGTAGTTGTTCGGGGCGTAATAATCGCTCAGGAAGTCTATTCTTCTTTTCCAGCGTTTATTCATAACGTCCTGCACTTCCCAGACGCCGTCGTGTGTGCCTGTACCTATTATCAGCACTTTTGCGCCGAACGTGAAGCCTTCTTTCTGCAGGTCGCGGCTGACGGCAATCCAACGGTGCGACGATGCGTTCATCGTGTCTATCAATTTACCGCTGGCCGTAATGTCTGTCATGGGGTAGGCCGCTTTGTATATTGTGGCCTTTACTTTGTATTTTTTGATGTCTGCGAAAACAGGCGAGAACATCGGTCCTTCTCCTATCCTGTATAATTCTTCGGTCATTGCTCTGACCGGTTTTTTTGCCTTTACCGTAGTAAAAGACGCTTTGAAAGAGGAGTCGAAAAATTCTTTGTAGGCCTCGTAAGCGCTGTCATCGGTCGCTTCCACCGCCTTTTCGTAGCTTATGAAATTAAGGGCAAGGACGCTCAGTCCGAACATAATCCATAAGATGTTTTTCTTTGACATAAAGGTTTTTTTTCTCTCCTGCCGGAAAACCGTGAAAGATTTTCCGCGGCGGCATCATATGTCGCTGTGCGGAGACGTTACTACGGCTACAAAGATACGACTATTGGCTTAAAGTGTTGCTTTACAGATTCTTGGTTTAACTATAATTTTAACTTAAACATGCCTTTGGGATGTGCCGGGCCCACGTTGCCGGTAATCGTAAAGGTGTTTTGCCTCTTTCTCATAGGAGATGTTTTTCGATATATCGGGCTACTGAGTCTTCGGTATTTGGGCCTGTCACTTCGTTATAAGGCAGTGCATTTTTCAATTCCTCTACCGCATTTCCCATTATGATGCCTTTTCCTGCGTATTCCAGCATGCTTTTGTCGTTCATTCCGTCCCCGAATGCTACGGCCTGGCTTCTGTTTATGCCTTCCAGACGCAGTACCTGTTCTACGGCCATTCCTTTGTCGGCATTTTTGTCCATGGCTTCGAAACATCTTGCCATCGTGAAGAAAAACGACAGGCGTGGGTCTTTAAATTGTTCTACCGTGTCGTTCATAAAACGGATTCCTTCGTCGTCTCTGGCTATGAAGCATATTTTGGAGCAGTCCGTATAGTCGCTCATGTTTTTTAAATCGGCTGTTTCAAACATGAAACCGGAGAGTGCCTGATGGCATACCGAGCCTTCGTCGTGTTTGTCGGCGTACCATTTGTCTCCTTTATATAGGTGTACATATACTTTTTCCGGCACTTCTATGGAAAGCAGCTTTTCCGCCAGATCTTCTTTTATAAGGTGGCGGGCTATGATCCGGCCTTCAGGCGAAACAATCATGCCTCCGTTGGAGGATATGCGGTATGCTTTTATCCCAAGGGCATTGCGTACTATGTAGTCCGCATCTGCATGGTGCCGGCCTGTAGCTATTATGATGGTGTATCCTTTTTTCTCTGCCTGGCGCAGGACTTCGGCCGAGTAGTCCGAAATAAGGCTTTCTCCGTTGAACAACGTTCCGTCAAGGTCTGTTATGATTGCTTTGTACATTGTATGTGGTTCGTTAGCGAGGTGCAAAGGTACGTAAAAATCATCCGCTATTTATGGGTCGTGTGTTGTGGCTTTGCAAATGGTTGAGATATAGATAGCTGAGGTTTCCGGTTGTTTTCGTTTCGTTGTGATTTCCCGGCTGTGGACGCATTTGCCCCGAAAAAAAAGTAAAATCTTGACGAAATAATTTGGTTCAAAACAAAAAAAGGTATTACCTTTGCAAGCGCAAAAGGGGCGGAGAGTCTAAGTTATTGATTGGCAGCAAATTAGCTAAAAAAAATAACAAAAAAGATTTGGAATCGGTAAAAAAACGATTTACCTTTGCCCCCGCAATGGGACAGATACCCGGGAGACGCATAACCTTAGGGAGTAAGGTATGGGTCACAAAAAAAGCCTCTGAGAAAAGAGGCGGAACACCAAAGCGTTCCTTGAAAGAATGAGATAGCCAGAACCGCTTGACGGAAGAACGCAAGAACTTTCGGCGAGTAAAAAAACAAAAAGGGAAAGGCGTACAAAAGAAACAACCAAAAACAACGTTCGATTCGAGCCGAAGGACAAACCAAAGCATTAACAATGGAGAGTTTGATCCTGGCTCAGGATAAACGCTAGCGGCAGGCCTAACACATGCAAGTCGCGGGGCAGCATAACAATTAGCAATAATCGTTGATGGCGACCGGCGCACGGGTGCGTAACACGTATGTAACCTGGCCTTTACAGGGGGATAGTCAGAGGAAACTTTGAATAATACCCCATAACACACCATTAAGGCATCTTAAAGGTGTTAAAGGAGCGATCCGGTAAAGGATGGACATGCGACCGATTAGACAGTTGGTGAGGTAACGGCTCACCAAATCCACGATCGGTAGGGGGTCTGAGAGGACTACCCCCCACACTGGTACTGAGATACGGACCAGACTCCTACGGGAGGCAGCAGTGAGGAATATTGGGCAATGGGCGGAAGCCTGACCCAGCCATGCCGCGTGCAGGAAGACAGCCCTATGGGTCGTAAACTGCTTTTTTAGAGGAAGAATAAAGTCTACGTGTAGACCGATGACGGTACTTTAAGAAAAAGCATCGGCTAACTCCGTGCCAGCAGCCGCGGTAATACGGAGGATGCAAGCGTTATCCGGAATTATTGGGTTTAAAGGGTCCGCAGGCGGCCCGTTAAGTCAGTAGTGAAAACCCGGGGCTCAACCCCGGACGTGCTACAGATACTGGCGGGCTAGAGAAAGTCTGGAGGCAGCGGAATGTGACAAGTAGCGGTGAAATGCATAGATATGTCACAGAACACCGATAGCGAAAGCAGCTGCCTAAGACTTATCTGACGCTCAGGGACGAAAGCGTGGGGAGCAAACAGGATTAGATACCCTGGTAGTCCACGCAGTAAACGATGGATACCATCTTTTTGGCAATTATGCTGAGAGGACAATCGAAAGAGATAAGTATCCCACCTGGGGAGTACGTGCGCAAGCATGAAACTCAAAGGAATTGACGGGGGCCCGCACAAGCGGTGGAGCATGTGGTTTAATTCGATGATACGCGAGGAACCTTACCAGGGTTTAAATGGGTCCTGAATAATTTGGAAACAGATTAGCCGCAAGGCAGGATTCAAGGTGCTGCATGGTTGTCGTCAGCTCGTGCCGTGAGGTGTTAGGTTAAGTCCTGCAACGAGCGCAACCCCCATGATCCGTTACTAACAGGTAAAGCTGAGGACTCAGATCAGACTGCCGGCGTAAGCCGCGAGGAAGGCGGGGATGACGTCAAATCATCACGGCCCTTACACCCTGGGCCACACACGTGCTACAATGGCCGGTACAGAGAGCAGCCACCCCGCGAGGGGGAGCGAATCTACAAAACCGGTCTCAGTTCGGATCGCAGTCTGCAACTCGACTGCGTGAAGCTGGAATCGCTAGTAATCGCGCATCAGCCATGGCGCGGTGAATACGTTCCCGGGCCTTGTACACACCGCCCGTCAAGCCATGGAAGTCTGGGGGACCTGAAGACGGTAACCGCAAGGAGCCGTTAAGGGTAAAACAGGTAACTAGGGCTAAGTCGTAACAAGGTAGCCGTATCGGAAGGTGCGGCTGGAACACCTCCTTTATAGAGAACAAAAGTCCAAAAAGGCAAGAAACGACAGGATTTGGGAAAACAGATACTCCTTTCCCGGTTCAGGCTATCACACACAACGACAGAGAAGTCGTAAAAAAAACCCAAAGCGGAAAAGGGCAGCAGAGACGCTGGCACAGAAAGGGCGGCAAAGGAGGAGGCGAAAAAAGCAGCCCGACCGCCACAACACACACACAGAGTCTCATAGCTCAGCCGGTTAGAGCGCTACACTGATAATGTAGAGGTCGGCAGTTCAAGTCTGCCTGAGACTACGGGGGTTTAGCTCAGCTGGCTAGAGCACCTGCTTTGCAAGCAGGGGGTCAAGGGTTCGAATCCCTTATCCTCCACGGCCAGAGGCCGTTTGATATGGATTTATCCGTATAAGAACAAGCCGAAGGAACAAGTTCATTGACATATTGACGATTACGAGAAAACAAGTTTTTATGGAAACATAAAAACGCAACTAGTAGAGAAAAGACGTTATCAAAACATTGATAAAACAATAAAGTAGAAACGTAGCGGTCTCTAGTAATAGAGACACAATTTCGAGCAATAAAAACAAACAAGGGCATACGGGGAATGCCTAGGCTCTGCAAGGCGAAGAAGGACGTGATAAGCTGCGAAAAGCCGCGGGGAGGTGCAAATAACCGATAATCCGCGGATATCCGAATGGGGCAACCCACCATATAAATGGTACCTCGAAACGAGGAGCGAACCCTCTGAACTGAAACATCTAAGTAAGAGGAGGAAGAGAAAACAACAGTGATACCGCAAGTAGTGGCGAGCGAACGCGGCACAGCCCAAACCGGACACGTTTAGGCGTATCCGGGGTAGTAGGACTGCGAGATACAAGTATAAAAAGAACCGGAACGGCATGGAAAGGCCGTCCGTAGAAGGTGAAAGACCTGTACGGGCAATTTTTATACGCGTTAGCAGTATCCTGAGTAGGTCGGGGCACGAGAAACCCAGACTGAAACCGGCGGGACCACCCGCCAAGGCTAAACACTCAGCAGAGACCGATAGTGAACAAGTACCGTGAGGGAAAGGTGAAAAGAACCTTGAATAAAGGAGTGAAAAAGACCCTGAAACCGTATGCCTACAAGCGGTCGGAGCCCATTTATTGGGTGACGGCGTGCCTTTTGCATAATGATCCTACGAGTTACTGTTACCGGCAAGGTTAAGCGCTTCAGGCGCGTAAGCCGCAGCGAAAGCGAGTCTTAAAAGGGCGAATTAGTCGGTAGTAGTAGACGCGAAACCTTGTGATCTACCCATGGCCAGGTTGAAGTGGGGGTAACACCCCATGGAGGACCGAATCGGTAAGCGTTGAAAAGCTTTCGAATGAGCTGTGGGTAGGGGTGAAAGGCCAATCAAACTGGGAAATAGCTCGTACTCCCCGAAATGCATTTAGGTGCAGCGTCGCGGTTAAGTGATATATAGGTAGAGCTACTGATTGAATGCGGGGGCTTCACCGCCTACCAATTTCAGACAAACTCCGAATAGTATATCACATACGCGGCAGTGAGGGCATGGGTGCTAAGGTCCATGCCCGAGAGGGAAACAACCCGGACCAACAGCTAAGGTCCCCAAATATACGCTAAGTTGAAAAAACGAAGTAGAACTGCACAGACAGCCAGGAAGTTGGCTTGGAAGCAGCCATTCTTTTAAAGAGTGCGTAACAGCTCACTGGTCGAGCGGTTCTGCATGGAGAATAAGCGGGCATAAGCGTATTACCGAAGCTATGGCAGATAACAATCTGGGTAGGGGAGCATTCCGTACAGCGCAGAATCGGTATTGTAAAGTACCGTGGAGCGTACGGAAAAGCAAATGTAGGAATAAGTAACGATAAAGCGGGCGAGAAACCCGCTCACCGAAAGACCAAGGGTTCCCCGGCTATGTTAATCAGCCGGGGGTCAGTCGGGCCCTAAGGACAAGCCGAAAACAGGCTACTCCGATGGACAAACGTTTAATATTACGTTACTCGTATCGAGTGCGACGGGGCGACCTGGTAATACCTCTTCGCGTGCTGACGGAATAGCACGTTAAAGACTTTACTGGGCCGGGAGGCAAATCCCCCGGCGGAAAGGTAAAGTTGATAGTACACCCAAGCTACGGCGACGGTGATAGCAAGACTAAAGATCAGCAAGAAAAACCTCTAAGCTTCAGCTCGATACGACCCGTACCGGAAACCGACACAGGTGGTCGAGAAGAGAATTCTAAGGTGCTCGAGAGATTCATGGCTAAGGAACTAGGCAAAATAGACCTGTAACTTCGGGAAAAAGGTCACCGCAGCAATGCGGTCTCAGAAAATAGGTCCAGGCGACTGTTTAACAAAAACACAGGACTTTGCAAAATCGAAAGATGACGTATAAGGTCTGACACCTGCCCGGTGCTGGAAGGTTAAGAGGAGATGTCCGCAGCAATGCAAAGCATTGAATTGAAGCCCCAGTAAACGGCGGCCGTAACTATAACGGTCCTAAGGTAGCGAAATTCCTTGTCGGGTAAGTTCCGACCTGCACGAATGGTGTAACGATCTGGACACTGTCTCAGCCATGAGCTCGGTGAAATTGTAGTATCGGTGAAGATGCCGATTACCCGCTGCGGGACGAAAAGACCCCGTGAACCTTCACTACAACTTAATATTGTTTTCGGGTAAGTCATGCGTAGGATAGGTGGGAGGCTGCGAAGCGGTTACTCCGGTAGTCGTGGAGCCACTGTTGAAATACCACCCTTGACTTATTTGGGAACTAACTCCGCGGAATGCGGAGGACACTATTTGGTGGGTAGTTTGACTGGGGTGGTCGCCTCCAAAATAGTAACGGAGGCTTCCAAAGCTGCCCTCAGCACGCTTGGTCATCGTGCGTAGAGTGCATTAGCAAAAGGGCGGTTGACTGCAAGACCTACAAGTCGAGCAGGTGCGAAAGCAGGGTAAAGTGATCCGGTGGTTCCGCGTGGAAGGGCCATCGCTCAAAGGATAAAAGGTACTCCGGGGATAACAGGCTGATC
>QALN01000009.1 GCA_003150615.1 Flavobacteriales bacterium
AGGACCGTTATAGTTACGGCCGCCGTTTACTGGGGCTTCAATTCAATGCTTTGCATTGCTGCGGACATCTCCTCTTAACCTTCCAGCACCGGGCAGGTGTCAGACCTTATACGTCATCTTTCGATTTTGCAAAGTCCTGTGTTTTTGTTAAACAGTCGCCTGGACCTATTTTCTGAGACCGCATTGCTGCGGTGACCTTTTTCCCGAAGTTACAGGTCTATTTTGCCTAGTTCCTTAGCCATGAATCTCTCGAGCACCTTAGAATTCTCTTCTCGACCACCTGTGTCGGTTTCCGGTACGGGTCGTATCGAGCTGAAGCTTAGAGGTTTTTCTTGCTGATCTTTAGTCTTGCTATCACCGTCGCCGTAGCTTGGGTGTACTATCAACTTTACCTTTCCGCCGGGGGATTTGCCTCCCGGCCCAGTAAAGTCTTTAACGTGCTATTCCGTCAGCACGCGAAGAGGTATTACCAGGTCGCCCCGTCGCACTCGATACGAGTAACGTAATATTAAACGTTTGTCCATCGGAGTAGCCTGTTTTCGGCTTGTCCTTAGGGCCCGACTGACCCCCGGCTGATTAACATAGCCGGGGAACCCTTGGTCTTTCGGTGAGCGGGTTTCTCGCCCGCTTTATCGTTACTTATTCCTACATTTGCTTTTCCGTACGCTCCACGGTACTTTACAATACCGATTCTGCGCTGTACGGAATGCTCCCCTACCCAGATTGTTATCTGCCATAGCTTCGGTAATACGCTTATGCCCGCTTATTCTCCATGCAGAACCGCTCGACCAGTGAGCTGTTACGCACTCTTTAAAAGAATGGCTGCTTCCAAGCCAACTTCCTGGCTGTCTGTGCAGTTCTACTTCGTTTTTTCAACTTAGCGTATATTTGGGGACCTTAGCTGTTGGTCCGGGTTGTTTCCCTCTCGGGCATGGACCTTAGCACCCATGCCCTCACTGCCGCGTATGTGATATACTATTCGGAGTTTGTCTGAAATTGGTAGGCGGTGAAGCCCCCGCATTCAATCAGTAGCTCTACCTATATATCACTTAACCGCGACGCTGCACCTAAATGCATTTCGGGGAGTACGAGCTATTTCCCAGTTTGATTGGCCTTTCACCCCTACCCACAGCTCATTCGAAAGCTTTTCAACGCTTACCGATTCGGTCCTCCATGGGGTGTTACCCCCACTTCAACCTGGCCATGGGTAGATCACAAGGTTTCGCGTCTACTACTACCGACTAATTCGCCCTTTTAAGACTCGCTTTCGCTGCGGCTTACGCGCCTGAAGCGCTTAACCTTGCCGGTAACAGTAACTCGTAGGATCATTATGCAAAAGGCACGCCGTCACCCAATAAATGGGCTCCGACCGCTTGTAGGCATACGGTTTCAGGGTCTTTTTCACTCCTTTATTCAAGGTTCTTTTCACCTTTCCCTCACGGTACTTGTTCACTATCGGTCTCTGCTGAGTGTTTAGCCTTGGCGGGTGGTCCCGCCGGTTTCAGTCTGGGTTTCTCGTGCCCCGACCTACTCAGGATACTGCTAACGCGTATAAAAATTGCCCGTACAGGTCTTTCACCTTCTACGGACGGCCTTTCCATGCCGTTCCGGTTCTTTTTATACTTGTATCTCGCAGTCCTACTACCCCGGATACGCCTAAACGTGTCCGGTTTGGGCTGTGCCGCGTTCGCTCGCCACTACTTGCGGTATCACTGTTGTTTTCTCTTCCTCCTCTTACTTAGATGTTTCAGTTCAGAGGGTTCGCTCCTCGTTTCGAGGTACCATTTATATGGTGGGTTGCCCCATTCGGATATCCGCGGATTATCGGTTATTTGCACCTCCCCGCGGCTTTTCGCAGCTTATCACGTCCTTCTTCGCCTTGCAGAGCCTAGGCATTCCCCGTATGCCCTTGTTTGTTTTTATTGCTCGAAATTGTGTCTCTATTACTAGAGACCGCTACGTTTCTACTTTATTGTTTTATCAATGTTTTGATAACGTCTTTTCTCTACTAGTTGCGTTTTTATGTTTCCATAAAAACTTGTTTTCTCGTAATCGTCAATATGTCAATGAACTTGTTCCTTCGGCTTGTTCTTATACGGATAAATCCATATCAAACGGCCTCTGGCCGTGGAGGATAAGGGATTCGAACCCTTGACCCCCTGCTTGCAAAGCAGGTGCTCTAGCCAGCTGAGCTAAACCCCCGTAGTCTCAGGCAGACTTGAACTGCCGACCTCTACATTATCAGTGTAGCGCTCTAACCGGCTGAGCTATGAGACTCTGTGTGTGTGTTGTGGCGGTCGGGCTGCTTTTTTCGCCTCCTCCTTTGCCGCCCTTTCTGTGCCAGCGTCTCTGCTGCCCTTTTCCGCTTTGGGTTTTTTTTACGACTTCTCTGTCGTTGTGTGTGATAGCCTGAACCGGGAAAGGAGTATCTGTTTTCCCAAATCCTGTCGTTTCTTGCCTTTTTGGACTTTTGTTCTCTATAAAGGAGGTGTTCCAGCCGCACCTTCCGATACGGCTACCTTGTTACGACTTAGCCCTAGTTACCTGTTTTACCCTTAACGGCTCCTTGCGGTTACCGTCTTCAGGTCCCCCAGACTTCCATGGCTTGACGGGCGGTGTGTACAAGGCCCGGGAACGTATTCACCGCGCCATGGCTGATGCGCGATTACTAGCGATTCCAGCTTCACGCAGTCGAGTTGCAGACTGCGATCCGAACTGAGACCGGTTTTGTAGATTCGCTCCCCCTCGCGGGGTGGCTGCTCTCTGTACCGGCCATTGTAGCACGTGTGTGGCCCAGGGTGTAAGGGCCGTGATGATTTGACGTCATCCCCGCCTTCCTCGCGGCTTACGCCGGCAGTCTGATCTGAGTCCTCAGCTTTACCTGTTAGTAACGGATCATGGGGGTTGCGCTCGTTGCAGGACTTAACCTAACACCTCACGGCACGAGCTGACGACAACCATGCAGCACCTTGAATCCTGCCTTGCGGCTAATCTGTTTCCAAATTATTCAGGACCCATTTAAACCCTGGTAAGGTTCCTCGCGTATCATCGAATTAAACCACATGCTCCACCGCTTGTGCGGGCCCCCGTCAATTCCTTTGAGTTTCATGCTTGCGCACGTACTCCCCAGGTGGGATACTTATCTCTTTCGATTGTCCTCTCAGCATAATTGCCAAAAAGATGGTATCCATCGTTTACTGCGTGGACTACCAGGGTATCTAATCCTGTTTGCTCCCCACGCTTTCGTCCCTGAGCGTCAGATAAGTCTTAGGCAGCTGCTTTCGCTATCGGTGTTCTGTGACATATCTATGCATTTCACCGCTACTTGTCACATTCCGCTGCCTCCAGACTTTCTCTAGCCCGCCAGTATCTGTAGCACGTCCGGGGTTGAGCCCCGGGTTTTCACTACTGACTTAACGGGCCGCCTGCGGACCCTTTAAACCCAATAATTCCGGATAACGCTTGCATCCTCCGTATTACCGCGGCTGCTGGCACGGAGTTAGCCGATGCTTTTTCTTAAAGTACCGTCATCGGTCTACACGTAGACTTTATTCTTCCTCTAAAAAAGCAGTTTACGACCCATAGGGCTGTCTTCCTGCACGCGGCATGGCTGGGTCAGGCTTCCGCCCATTGCCCAATATTCCTCACTGCTGCCTCCCGTAGGAGTCTGGTCCGTATCTCAGTACCAGTGTGGGGGGTAGTCCTCTCAGACCCCCTACCGATCGTGGATTTGGTGAGCCGTTACCTCACCAACTGTCTAATCGGTCGCATGTCCATCCTTTACCGGATCGCTCCTTTAACACCTTTAAGATGCCTTAATGGTGTGTTATGGGGTATTATTCAAAGTTTCCTCTGACTATCCCCCTGTAAAGGCCAGGTTACATACGTGTTACGCACCCGTGCGCCGGTCGCCATCAACGATTATTGCTAATTGTTATGCTGCCCCGCGACTTGCATGTGTTAGGCCTGCCGCTAGCGTTTATCCTGAGCCAGGATCAAACTCTCCATTGTTAATGCTTTGGTTTGTCCTTCGGCTCGAATCGAACGTTGTTTTTGGTTGTTTCTTTTGTACGCCTTTCCCTTTTTGTTTTTTTACTCGCCGAAAGTTCTTGCGTTCTTCCGTCAAGCGGTTCTGGCTATCTCATTCTTTCAAGGAACGCTTTGGTGTTCCGCCTCTTTTCTCAGAGGCTTTTTTTGTGACCCATACCTTACTCCCTAAGGTTATGCGTCTCCCGGGTATCTGTCCCATTGCGGGGGCAAAGGTAAATCGTTTTTTTACCGATTCCAAATCTTTTTTGTTATTTTTTTTAGCTAATTTGCTGCCAATCAATAACTTAGACTCTCCGCCCCTTTTGCGCTTGCAAAGGTAATACCTTTTTTTGTTTTGAACAAGCGTTTTTTTAAAATCAAGACTATTTTTTTCCGCTACTGCGTTTATCTATACGCCTACGCAGATGATAATACGCCCGACGACAAGCCTGTTCCTCGGCTTTCTTTTTAGAAGTTCCGCGACCTTTAGACACACATTCTCCGTCGATTAACAGTTTTATACCGAATTGCTGCCCCAAATCACTTTCTCTAGAATCACACAATTCAAAACGAAGCGTCTTCTTTGTTTTTTGCGCCCATTCTATCATAAGACCTTTGTAACTGGTCACCTTATGTTCCAAAGTCTCTATATCGACATAGGGCATGATAATTTTATCATGTACGAATTTCTGACACATAGTATACCCCCTGTCCAGATATATCGCTCCTATCATAGCTTCTATAGTGTCCCCGAAAACCGCATCCGGCATTTGTTTTTTGGGGAAAGCACACTTTATACCATCCTCCAGATGCAGACTTTTGCCAATGAAATTCAACTGGGCGCGACTTACTATTTTAGAGCGCATCTGCGTCAGATACCCTTCATTTCCCAACGGAGCGTGCCTATAAAGGTATGCGGCTATAACTGCCCCAAGAACCGCATCACCGAGATATTCGAGACGCTCATAGTTCACTTTGTTGCCGAATTTATCTTTCCTGCCAAGCGATTTGTGAGTAAAAGCCGCCTCATAATACTCCGCATTGCGCGGAGTAAAGCCCAGAATCTGTTTATAATTAAAATTCCCGCAGTTTTTAGCGCTACGGGAATTCCTTGAAAATATTTTTTTAAGAAAATTCATCTGTACCTTGGGTATCGGCATTACACAATGCCTTAACCTTCGTATTTCTTGAAAAGGACGCAGGCATTATGTCCGCCGAAGCCGAACGTATTTGACATAGCAACGTCTACCTTGCGTTTCTGAGCCTTTCCGAACGTAAAGTTCAGTTTGGGATTTATCTGAGGATCATCGGTAAAGTGGTTTATAGTAGGAGGAACGACATCGTCCTTAATAGACATTATTACCGAAAGGGCCTCAACCGCGCCTGCGGCACCGAGAAGGTGACCGGTCATCGACTTGGTAGAGTTGATATTTATGTCGTAAACGTGTTGTCCGAATACTTCTTCCACAGCTTTAACCTCGGCGAGGTCTCCTAACGGAGTAGATGTCCCGTGCATATTGATTGCATCCACCTTATCGGGGCTTATTCCGGCATCCTCAAGGCAATTTTTCATCACCAATGCGGCGCCGAGTCCCTCCGGATGCGGAGCTGTCATGTGGTGAGCGTCCGCCGAAAGACCGCCGCCTATGAATTCGGCATAAATCTTTGCGCCGCGCGCTTTAGCATGCTCCAATTCCTCCAGAACGATACAACCGGCCCCTTCTCCCATGACAAAGCCATCACGGTCCTTATCGAAAGGACGGGAAGCCGTCTTAGGATCGTCGTTTCTTGTGGAAAGCGCCTGAAGAGAGTTAAATCCTCCTACACCAGGCTCTGCTATACACGCTTCGGAACCTCCGGACACTATCACTTCCGCTTTACCGAGGCGGATATAGTTGAATGCATCTATCAGCGCGTTTGCAGAAGAAGCACATGCAGCCACAGTAGTGAAGTTAGGGCCCATAAAGCCGTATTTTATAGATATATGACCTGCCGCGATATCGGCTATCATCTTCGGTATGAAGAAAGGATTGAATCTGGGAGTATGGCCGCCTTCGGCAAAACCGACAACTTCCTGATGGAAAGTAGTCAGCCCGCCTATACCGGAACCCCATATAACACCTATCCTGGAAAGGTCTTCCTTTTCCAGATCAAGACCCGAATCCTTGACCGCCTCTTCTGCCACCACAAGGGCGTACTGTGCGTACGGGTCCATTTTGCGGGCTTCCTTGCGGTCTATGTGCTGGCTTACATCAAAACCTTTGAGTTCGCATGCGAACTGGGTTTTGAACTTCGACGCGTCGAAACGGGTAATAGGCCCTGCACCGCTTACTCCGGCGAGCATTGCCTCCCATGTTTCAGGGGCGGTATTGCCAAGCGGAGTCAACGCACCAAGGCCTGTTACTACTACTCTTTTTAATTCCATAACCTACTTTTTAGCGGGGAGTTTTATTTCTGCTGCTCCTCGATATAAGTGATTACCTGACCAACAGTAGTGATGTTTTCTGCCTGGTCGTCGGGAATCTGGATGTCGAATTCTTTTTCGAATTCCATGATAAGTTCAACAGTGTCAAGCGAATCAGCGCCCAAATCATTTGTGAAGCTGGCTTCCGGCGTTACTTCGTTTTCGTCAACGCCAAGTTTGTCTACGATGATAGCTTTTACTCTTGATGCAATGTCAGACATAATTGTATAAAATTTTAAAGTTTCAGTCAGCAAATTTAGGCAAAACTTTTGCATCGCTCATAATAAGGGCACAACAATTTAACATCTTTTTATCCCACAAACATCATTATCCGCTGTAAAACAACATATTAACATCAAAAAATATTTTAAAAAATTCTGGCCTTTTCTATTGTAAATGCTGCGCTTTTTCTTTTTTTTTGCCTAAAAATTAAACATATACAATCACATTAGCGCAAAAAATGAAACGCATAGCCGTTTTTGCTTCGGGCTCAGGGTCCAACGCAGAGAATTTCATAAACTATTTCCGCCAAAACGACGCGGCCGACATAAGCCTCGTCCTTTCCGATAACAAATCAGCCAAAGTCCTGCAAAGAGCGGAAAAACACGGCGTACCACATGCCGTGTTCACAAAAGAAGAACTGGCCTGCGGCAAAGTGCTGGAAAAACTCAAGCGGAATAAGATAGACTTTATAGTGTTGGCCGGATTCCTGCGGCTGGTCCCGGCGGACATAATAAATTCGTATCAGGGCCGCATCGTCAACATACACCCCGCACTTCTGCCCTCATACGGAGGAAAAGGTATGTATGGTATGAACGTCCACAAGGCCGTGGTCGAAGCCGGCGAGGAAGAATCCGGAATAACTATACATTACGTAAACGAACATTACGATCAGGGCGATATAATATTTCAGGCGCACACGGAAGTATATCCCGACGACACCCCTGAAGACGTGGCGGAAAAAGTCCATGCGCTCGAATACCAGTATTACCCCCAGATAGTGGATCAACTCATCTGTGAACTTTAACTACTTTATATCCTGTTTTTAAAGTCCTTTAACGCTATGCATTAAAGGTAAAATGCTATTTTTGTAGAAAACACGGAAAATCAAATTTAAAACAGGGGATGAAAAAGACGTTTATACACAGGCTGACATTTGTGCAAGCCATCATGGTATTGCCCCTGGCGGCATTGTGCCAGGGAGGTAATGACACCACGGACGTGTATTTCAATCCCGACAAAGGTCTGGCGCGCGAACATTACGAAAAAATGTCCCGGCGAAAAACCACGTACGACATAAACATGGAAGGCTACGTAGGTTCGGCAGGTGAAAATACGATATGGGGATTTTCCGCCAACCCCCAGGCCAATATACCCGTAGGCAAAAAAGCCGACATAACAGCAGGGATAAGCGTAATGCAGTCCTATTACAACGGCTCCGATTTCCTTTGGCCGGGATACGACGGTCCGGAAGGCGCTTCTCGCAACCGCAGCACAACGGACGCCATACTTTACGTCGCAGCATCGTATTACGTAAACAACAGGCTGACTGTACACGCTTCCGGTTTTATGAATATTTCTGGCAACAACAGCCCTTTCGCCCCATCGAAAGGTTTTTCCGTAGGCGCCGATTACCGCATTTCGCGCCGCGCATGGCTCAGTTTCAATTATTCATACATGGAAGGCGGTATGCCATATCCGTACGGATACTACGGTTACGGACATTACGGACGTCCCTATGGTGTTGGCGGAGTATACAACCCGTTCGGCACCCGAGGATGGCATAATCCGTTCTAGGCCGTAACGTATCCTCATATCACATTACCAAAACCTATTAACCGCCATGAAAACCCTTATCTCGGCCGACGGACCATTTCAGGCCAATGTGATAAAAGGCCGCTTGGAAAGTGAAGGCATCGCCGCCGAAGTCATAAATGAAGACATGGGTACGCTTTTTCCGTATTCGATCACGGACGACAGGGGAATACGCATAATCGTACACGAAGAAGACTACGAAAGGGCAATGGCCATAATAACCCAGGCTTACGCCAGCAAGCAAAAATGTCCTTTTTGCGGAAGTGAAAACACCATACGCACGGATCAAAATATCCGTAAGACTTTCATGGAAATGCTCCGGCATATTTTATCCGGATTCCGCAAAACCTTTTCATGTTGCAGCTGCGGAAAGGACTTTTCGGTAAAAGACTGAAAATCCAGCGTTACTTACGCCTAACAGCTAAAAAACACCCACGTATATTAATTAAGATAAGGATACGGCCACTGGCGGACGCAAACCGACTTGTGTTACTTGCGGCTTTCGTTATCTTTGCAAGCAGCAACACCAAATCTGCGGACAGATGCCATTCAAATACCTTTCACTCTCAAGCAGGATATTTTTCTCTCTGGCTTTCATACTCATGACCGCCCTGATAGTATTTTCATCCATATCCCTATACCATATAAAAACGCGGAGCCACACGCAGAACGAAGCCGCCATAAAAAAGGAATTATCGGCCATCGGCATGTCCGTAAATTTCGCATTACGAGGAGCCGGAACTCTATCACCGTCACTTTTTACCGACCGTTCCAGGACCGATGCGATAGACTTGGCCGCTTCTTCATCCAACATAGGGATAGATATATACGACAAAAACGGGACACACTTGTATAAAGCCTCCCAGGATTACCAGTCTTTGTATTACGGGAACGACTCCGGCATCCCCAGAACCGGACAGGGATTGCCACCGTCCGTTATATCATCTCTGGACTCGCTTGGCGGCACACTCAGGATAAAAGAAGGATCTGCGGACAACATGCCGGTAATAGGTTTTTACACCGCGCTTTACTCCCCCGAAGGGCGTATGACAGGCATAATGCGAATACTATATCCGGAAGAAACATACTTTAACGCGTCGGACATAACCCCGCTGCGCGAAAAACTGTCGTTGACACTGATAGCTCTGTTGGCCGTATCGCTCATAGCTGCCGTACTGATAGCCCGCGGTATAACACGCCCCATAAAACGTCTTGGGGACAACATGTCCGGCATAACTGCCGACCGTGGGCAGGATATAGAATACAGCGGAGTACCCGACCTACGCCCTTTGGTAAATGCATATAACTCCATGCTTGAGCGCATACGTGAAAGTTCACGTAAAATGGCCCAGAGCGAGCGGGAACGCGCATGGGACGAAATGGCCAAGATAGTTGCCCATGAAATAAAAAATCCGCTGACGCCGATGCGTCTTTCCGTGCAAAGTTACCTGATGACTTTCGATCCGAAAGCACCCGACGCAAACGAAAGGGCAACGGAACTATGCAGCGTTTTGATAGAACAGATAGACGCCCTTTCGCAGATAGCTTCTTCTTTTTCCGATTTCTCGCGCAGCGAACGCTCCGCACACGGATCATGCGACCTATCGGAAATACTCCCCTTGGCCGCCGGAATATACAAAAGCCGGTATGTTTCGACCGAAGTCCCCTCAAGACCTCTTTATG
The DNA here is from genome assembly GCA_003150615.1 of Flavobacteriales bacterium. Classification (GTDB taxonomy): domain Bacteria; phylum Bacteroidota; class Bacteroidia; order Flavobacteriales; family UBA1820; genus Merdimorpha. The sequence continues at coordinate 9,992 of QALN01000009.1, forward strand.
TTCCCCTGGACAAGACAGCAATAGTGCAAATAGTCTCCAACCTGATAAAAAACGCCATGGAAGCCGTTCGGTCCGGTACACAACCGGAAATATCGATAACACTCGCCGACGACGATTCCGGCCATGCGGTACTCACGGTATCGGACAATGGTTCCGGTATTCCGGAAGAAATAATCGGACAGATATTCAACCCTTCGTTCACCACCAAATCATCAGGCACAGGCATGGGACTGGCCGTAACATCCAGGATCATCACGTCCGCCGGAGGCACGATATCATGCCGTTCGGACAAAGAGCACGGCACGACATTTACTATAATCCTGCCTCTACTGCGCGGAACAGGACCGGTAAACGCCGAAAAATGACAACACCCACCCTCTGCCACACAGCCCATATCCGCCTGAATACGGCACAGACACGAGCCGCCTCTCAAACATCAAAAAAGCGACTGGGAATCACAGACCACTATCAACGAGCTGCCTTTTTCTACTGACGGAACAACTTTCTGAGTCCCGGAAGCTATGACACACCTGGTTACATGTGCCCCCAGAACTTCCACGGCACGTAGCTTACCTATGTCCCGACGTGCCGTAACGCCTCCCTCTTTCGTTTCAAGCATTACACGGAACAAATCTCCCCGCCTGACGCCGATATCTTCTCCGCGGTTTATATAGATATCTTTCACTTTTCCGTGTTTGTCAGGTTCTCCCAGTTCCAATATTCGCGTCTCGAATTTATAATTTCGGTCGATATAGAACAAGAGAGGGTATTTCATACTTTCTATGGCCTTGCCATCGGCGACAGCCGGTTCCCCCCCCCCGCCCGGACAGTTTTATCTCCTCCGGGGACAAACTCTTACCGGTTAAAATATCGTATCCGCTCAAAAGAAGCACAAAAACCGACTTGAACGAATCCTTTCCATCCTTTGACTCGTGTAAAAAGTATAACCGGTCACAGTTCCGGTGACGATATACCGCGCTCCTACGGCCTCTATCAACCTGGCTCTCTGCGAGATTAACCTGGAATATTCCTCCGTAGCAGTTTCAGGACTTCCAACCTCCCACATCCGGGAATAAGGCTTTAACCGGTTCAGTTGTTCAGCATCAACGACATTATGTCTGCCGCGTTCCGCAAATCCGACTATCCCCCCCCTTCGTATGGCGTCCGCATATGCAACAGGCACATTAGGAGACCTCATGAAATAATCCACCACAAGAGTTTCTTTTACGTCCTTAATCTCCTGGGCTTCTGTCCTGTTGAAAAAAGACAAACGTGCAGACGTCCAGCCCACGGTTATCGCAGACAATGCCTGCACGATCACAATATACCGGCAATAAAAAAACCGTGCAGATGCGTACATATCGACACCACACGGAAGGTCTAGGTTTGGTTTAGTTTTATAATTAATAAAATTAGTGAAATAAACGTATCTACAAAAAAAACATATGACATTTAACAGTTATACATTTGTTAAAAACCATAATCGTCTTCACGACGGAATGAAAAAACGCCCGGCAGCGAATAAACTACCGGACGGATTCCCAAATATATTTAATTACAATAAAATATTCAGTCTACAAGAATAATCATTTCGTCACCGGCCGATTTCACAGCGCCCGACGATACCTCTATGGTTATGGCATCACCGTCCACCGAACTCTCTATCCTGTCGGATATTTCAGCTCCGGCAAAGCCATCCTTGGAACGTATCACCACATCGCCTTTGGAAAGGGTCGAAACTATCGGGGCGTGCATATGCAACACCTGAAAACGGCCTTTCTCTCCGGGTAACGTCACCGCATCCGCCGTGCCGCTGAAAACCTGCCCTTCGGGGCTTATCACCTTTACCTTCATAGTAACGACGCGGTATATTATTGTTGCCCTGCGGCTTCCTTGAGCATCTGCTCGCCTTTTTCTATGGCCTGTTCTATCGGTCCGACATAGCTGAACGCAGCTTCGGGATACTTATCCAACTGACCGTCTATTATCATATTGAATCCCTTTATCGTGTCTTTTATATCGACATACACACCGGGACGGCCGGTAAACTGTTCAGCCACATGGAACGGTTGCGACAAGTAGCGCATCACACGGCGGGCACGGTGTACCACCAGTTTATCCTCCTCGGACAGTTCGTCCATACCGAGAATGGCTATTATATCCTGAAGGGCAGCGTTCTTCTGAAGTATTTCTACTACCCTGAGGGCCGTATCGTAATGTTCCTTGCCCACTATCGAAGGGTCGAGTATTCGCGAAGACGATTCGAGCGGGTCCACGGCCGGATAAATACCGAGTTCCGATATCTTACGGGAAAGCACCGTTTTAGCGTCAAGATATGAGAATGTCGTAGCCGGAGCCGGGTCAGTAAGGTCGTCCGCAGGCACGTAAACCGCCTGTACGGAAGTAATGGAGCCGTGTTTGGTAGATGCTATACGCTCTTCCAGAGCACCCATTTCCGAAGCGAGCGTAGGCTGGTAACCCACTGCCGATGGCATACGTCCCAAAAGCGTAGAAACTTCGGATCCTGCCTGCGAGAAACGGAATATGTTGTCCACGAAGAAAAGTATGTCGCGTCCCTGGCCTCCGTTTTCCTGGTCGCCGTCGCGGAAATGCTCGGCAAGCGTAACACCGGACAGAGCCACTCGCGCACGTGCTCCGGGAGGTTCGTTCATCTGACCGAATACGAATGCCAATTTGGAATCCTTAAGCGCTTCCTTATCTACTTTCGAGAGGTCCCACGAACCTTCTTCCATAGACTTCTTGAAATCTTCGCCGTAATTTATAATGCCGGATTCTATCATTTCGCGCAGCAGGTCGTTACCCTCGCGGGTACGTTCGCCCACACCGGCGAAAACGGATAATCCTCCGTGTTGTTTCGCTATATTGTTTATAAGCTCCTGTATAAGCACCGTTTTACCCACGCCGGCGCCGCCGAAAAGACCGATTTTACCGCCGCGCACGTAAGGGGCTATCAGGTCAATAACCTTTATGCCCGTGAAAAGCACTTCGGACGTAGTGGACAGGTCTTCGAATTTAGGAGCCTCGCGGTGTATCGGAAGACCGTTTTCCTTTGGCAGGTTGCCAAGTCCGTCGATAGCGTCGCCCGATACGTTGAAAAGACGGCCGCGTATATCCGAACCGACCGGCATTTTTATAGGAGAACCGGTAGGCACTACTTCCATGCCACGGTACAATCCGTCGGTTATATCCATCGCTATGCACCTGAGAGTGTCCTCTCCGATCTGCTGCTGAACTTCGAGAACAATCTTGTGCCCGTTGTCACCGGTTACCTCCAGCGCATCGAAAGTCTTTGGAAAGTTTTCACTCTGCGGCGGGAACTTAACATCGACCACAGGGCCTACAATTTTTATAATCTTGCCTTTTGAATTATCGTTTGAAGCCATCGCTCTTTTAATTTGTTATCCCGCAAAAATATGGATTTTTTTTAACACCTCCCGGTATAAATTTATTTTAACAATCCGCTTTAACCCACACAACCTATACGGACCACAAGGAACCCCCGCCGTAAACTTTTTTTGCGTAATTTTGCACCGCTTCCCGCACTCTGTAAATGAGGATGTAAAGGGCAGCGGACGATTTTCGGGAACATAAAACGACAAGACAGGGAGGAATACGGATGCTTTCGGCCAACAACATAGCGGTAGTATTTTCGGGAGAGACGCTCTTTTCGGGCGTTAGTTTCAAAATAAACAAAGGCGACAGGATAGGTCTGGCCGGTAAAAACGGAGCAGGCAAGACCACTCTGATGAAAGTACTCTCAGGTGATTTGCGCCCGGACGAAGGCGCTCTGTCGTACGACGGGGATGTAAAAGTCGGAATCCTGCGCCAGGACATAGACTTCGAAGACCGCCACACTCTGCTGGGGGAAATCGAAAGTTCGTTTACCGAAATAAAACGCATAGAAAAACGCCTGGCCGAAGTCAACCGCGAACTGGAAACGCGCACCGATTACCAGAGCGACTCCTACACCCGCCTTATAGAAGAACTGAACGACCTCACACACAAATTCGACCTGGCCGGAGGTTATACCTTTGCCGGTGACATTGAACGGATACTTATGGGTCTTGGCTTCGACCGGGAAGACTTCGACAAAGACACGAGCCTCTTTTCCGGAGGCTGGCGCATGCGCATAGAACTGGCCAAACTGCTGCTCCAGAAAAACGACATCCTGCTGTTGGACGAGCCGACCAACCACCTGGATATCGAATCCATCATATGGTTGGAGGACTTTTTGAACAAATTCCCCGGAGGTGTGGTACTGGTCAGCCACGACCGTACTTTTCTGGACAACGTGACAAACCGCACTATCGAGATATCCGGCGGACGCATATACGACTACAAACAGCCGTACTCCAAATTCCTCGAATTACGCCAGGAGATACGCGAAAAGCAAATCGCCACTCGCAAAAACCAGGAAAACGAGATCAAACAGACCAAACAGCTGATCGAACGTTTCCGCTACAAAGCCACCAAGGCCGCATTTGCGCAGAGCCTGATGAAGCGGCTGGAAAAGACCGAGCTTATAGAAGTAGATACTGACGACGTTGCCGCGATGAATCTGAAGTTCCAGGTGGACAGCCCTACGGGAAAAGTAGTGTTCCGCGCCGAAAACGTATGCAAAACCTTCGACGACACCTACCGCAAAATAGACCGCGACGGGCATGAAATAGAAGTAAAATACGAACCGAAACAAGTTCTGCGCGGTATAAACCTCGAAGTGGAACGCGGCGACAAAATAGCTTTCGTCGGCAAGAACGGACAGGGTAAGACCACTTTCGTACGTTGCCTTCTCGGACAGATAAACTACCAGGGCACGATCGAGAAAGGCCACAACGTACACCTCGGCTACTACGCCCAGAACCAGAAGGAAAGCCTCGACCTGGAAAAGACCCTCATACAGACTATCGAAGACGAAGCGACCGAGGCCATGCGCCCCAAAGCGCGCGATCTTCTGGGCAGTTTCCTTTTTTCCGGGGACGCGATAGACAAAAAGGTAAAAGTCCTCTCCGGCGGCGAACGTGGACGTATAGCCCTGTGCAAACTGTTAGTCCGCCCGTTCAATGTCCTGCTGATGGACGAACCTACCAACCATCTGGACATACGCTCCAAAGCCATACTCAAAGAAGCGCTCAAATCGTTCGACGGAACGCTGATACTGGTCAGCCACGACCGCGATTTTTTGAACGGACTGACGAACAAAGTGTACGAATTCCGCGGAGGTTACGCCAAGGAATATCTAGGCGATATAAATTTCTACCTCGAACAAAGGAAAGTCGACTCTTTCCGCGAAATGGAACTGGAACGCACGGATGAAAAAACAGCCTCCGTACGCCAATCTCCAGCTTCCAAAGGACAATCTAAAAAAGAAAACCTTTCATTTGCCGAAAAAAAGGAACTGGAAAAGGAAGTCCGCCGCCTGACCAACAAAGTAAGCAAACTGGAGGGCGAAATAGAGGAAACAGAACGGCTAATCGCGTCTATGGACCAGCTCTTTGCGGAAGCCGGATACACACATTCGGACGAGGACTTCGTTAAATATCAGGAACTCAAACGTTCACTGGACGAAAAGATGACCGCATGGGAGCAAGCGCAGGAAGAATTATCCTCTGCGCAGGGACGGTTATAGCGAAACACGCACACACAAAACCAGCGAACATAAATAACCATGCCACGTAAAACGGCCGGAACACCATTGCCCGAAGATTTTTTCCACTCCCGCACGGCCTTGGAACTGGCTCCGGCTTTGCTCGGCGTACACATAAACATTCCGGCGGAAGGTATCGTATGCCGCATAACCGAAACCGAGGCATACATGGGTGCCGGCGATGCGGCATGCCATGCCAGCGACGGACGCCGAACAGCGCGCACCGAAGTGATGTTCCGCCGCGGGGGTATTTTTTACGTGTACCTCATCTACGGGATGTACCATTGCGCCAATATAGTTTCCGGGAAAGAGGGTTCCGGCGAAGCGGTACTTTTACGCAGCGTGGAAATACTCGAAGGACACGATTCGGCAAGCCTACGCCGCTACGGTAAACCGTACGGACAACTGTCCGCATACCAGAAAAAAAATCTGTGCAACGGCCCGGGGAAACTGTGCCTGGCGCTAGGCATCGACAAATCATTCAACGGTTCGCCGTGTTCATCCTCCGGGCTTTACCTATCCGCAGGGGACGTCATATCTGCATCCGAAGTAAAAACATCCGCACGTATAGGCGTGGAATACGCCGGGGATGCCGCGCTGTTCCCGTGGCGTTTTTACATCTGACTTGATGCCATTATAAAACTATCCTGTTGCCAATACCCTTGAAAATCCCTTTTTATGGGGAGCCGAGCGGTATAAATTAACCACTTTTCGGGATTTTACACACAAGCGACAATCCTCATCTTTGTAATGTCAAAAGGCCGTGAGAGCTCTGAAAAGAAAAAACGGAACACATTGAAAGCTCCCGGCTATCGAAAAATGGATTGATGTTGTATATTTTAATAAATTTTTGATCCCGTAAAAGGCGCCGCTTATCTTCTTCTTATCAAGGCGCCTTTTTTCATATCCGCGTATGAAGTTTACATATGTTCGCCGGAAGTTGACACGCAGATCTTATGGTATTTCAGCGCATTCCTGCAAAACGCTTTTTATACTTTAAAATCAATGCCGTAAGACGTGCTATATATTTTTCCGGTATATATTCCATCCGTTTTGTCCCTGGAATAACTACGGATGACGTCTTTATCCCGCCGGATAACAACACCTCGCGCACTGCGCGCAAAGAGCCGCGGCTCTGCCCGAAAATAACGTTAAACGGAAATGGTGTTGTACACGCGGTTACGACTATCGCCCGTTTGCCAGTTAATTTTTTAACCGGTATCCCTCGCGGCGTCTCCCCCATGAACACAGGCACGAGCCGGTCGAACAAGTTTTTTAACCCTCCGCTCATATTGGCCCAATACGTAGGAGTGCCTACTATTATAAGATCAGCTTCACGGATCAGCCCGGCTGCGCGATGTGCATCGTCAGGCGGCAGAACACAAACACCTGTGGCGCGGCAGGCCATACAGCCGGTACACTGTTTTATATCAGCGGAATATACATCGATTACCTCCGTGTCGCCGGCAACTATCTCGCCGGCCATAGTAAGCATACGGGATATCTTACCCGCAGGACGCGGAGAGCCGTTTATTATAAGCGTTTTCATATATCGTAGAAAATTATGCTCCCTGCGCCCGTATGTTATATGCCGGAGCGTTTCGTACACTGCCCGGCAGCAGGACACCCGTCGCACCCGTTGCATGAGCGATGTTTCCCTTTGCCGGAGCCGCAACATTTTCCGCCACCGCGAAGCCTTCTTACAAGGATACGCAGCAATACGACCGAGCAAACGGCTATTACGGCTATGGTCAACACCTGGTCCATCTTATGCTCTTTTTTCTTTAAAATCCCAAAAGGCCTCCTATCCTATACACGGCAAAACTGATTATCCATGCCAGCGACGTGGTGTACACGGCAGTGAATACGGCCCATCGCCATCCGGCTTCTCGGCCTATGGCAACCACTGCGGCAATGCACGGGAAATACAGCAATATGAACACCATAAGTGTAAATGCCACCAGAGGCGTATATACGCGCTCTCCGGCTTTAGGACCCGATGTGTATGACTGTTCCTTGAGGCGTTGTTCCAGCGGAGCTCCGGAACCGTCGTCATTGGCCAATACGGCCATCGTGCTGACTACTATTTCCTTTGCCGCAAAACCCGTGACAAGGCTTATGCCTATCCTCCAGTCGAATCCGAGCGGTTCTATAGCCGGTTCTATCGTCTTTCCTATACGGCCGATATACGATTTTTCCTGCTTCTCGGAAGATTGTTCGTGTTCTATTGCGGCAACAGCTTCTTCCTTCTGGCCTTCGGGCATGGCCGATGCTTCTACCTGCATCTTAAGCGCTTCATAGTCTTTGGAGTAATCCGTTTCCAGAGGATAATGTCCCAAAGCCCATATCACCACCGAAGCCGTGAGTATGATAGTCCCCATTTTTCTAAGATACTGCAATCCCTTGTCCCACATATGCCGGGTAACACTGGAAAAAGTAGGAATACGGTACGGCGGCAATTCCATAACGAACGGAGCTTCCTGTTTATTGAAAAATATCTTTTTCAACGCCAGAGAAGAGAATACCGCTACGACAACACCCATCAAATATATGGCGAAAAGCACCAGACCGCTGTTGTCCGGGAAAAACGCGCTTATAAGAAGCACATACACCGGCAGACGCGCGCTGCACGAGGTAAACGGTATTATGAGCATGGTAAGCAGGCGATCCTTGCGGCTTTCAAGCGTACGTGTAGCCATTATCGCCGGCACATTGCACCCGAAACCCATAAGAAGCGGTATGAACGACTTACCGTGCAGCCCTATCTTGTGCATCATACGGTCCATTATGAAAGCCGCGCGGGCCATATATCCCGTGTCTTCCATAAGCGATATGAAAAAGAACAATATCAATATATTGGGCAAAAACACGATCACACCTCCCACACCGTTTATCACACCGTCTATGATAAGTTCTTTGAAAGAGCTTTCAGGCAGCGTAGCCGAAAGGTAACCGCTCAGGGCCGAAATACCGTCCTCTATCCATCCCGCAGGATATCCGCCCAATGTAAACGTGGCTTGAAACATAGCCAGCATAAGAGCCAGAAATATGGGAAATCCAAGCCATTTATTCGTAATAAGGGCATCTATATCGCGCCCTTTGCGCCGTGACGAACCCTCCTTGCCGGACATCGTTTCGGACAGTGCCCCGGCTATAAATCCGTAACGGGCATCGGCTATTATCGTTTCCGCATTTTCTCCGTAACCGGCCTCCATTTTTGCTGCGGCATGACCGGCGATACGCAATATCTTGCCTGAATTGGGACATTTCCCTATCGTGCGTTGCACGGCCTTATCGCCCTCCAACAGCCTGAGCGACAGGTAACGCGCCGAATAGCGCGCCATAAGGTCGGCATTGCGGCGGATTTCCTTCTGCAATATGTGTATGACATGTTCAATATCGCTGCCGTAATTTATATGCACATGGCGTACTGTGGGTTCGTTGTCCTCGAACACATCTATCACTTTGTCCAAAAGTTGGGAAATCCCTTCGCCCTGACGGGCGGTTGTAGGAACTATAGGTATGCCTATCATGGAACCCAGACTGCGGTAATCCAGCGTTGCATCGCTCCGGAGCAATTCATCGTACATATTGAGGGCCATTACGACCTTCAGGTCCATATCGATGAGCGAGGTAGTCAGAAAGAGATTCCGTTCGAGATTTGTGGCATCCACTACGTTTATAACCACATCGGGCATTTTTTCCGTAAGATGGGCGCGCACATAAAGTTCTTCGGGAGAATATTCCGTAAGGGAATAAGTCCCTGGAAGGTCCGAGAGTCTTATGGTATATCCCTTATGTCTGATAGTGGCTGTTTTTACATCCACGGTGACGCCGCTATAATTGCCTACGCGCTGGTGCGAACCGGATGCTGCGTTGAAAAGCGAAGTCTTCCCGCTGTTCGGATTACCTACAAGGGCCACGTTTATAGTGCGTACTGCGGCGTGGTAAAAACGGTTTTGTTGGTCGGTTGACAATGTTATGGCATCTTGCCTGACTACCGATGGCTGTACGGAAGTATCGCCGGACACGTAGGCCGGACTGACCTCTATCATAGAGGCTTCGGCGCGGCGCAAAGCCACTTTATATCCCATTATAAGATATTCTACCGGGTCGAGCATGGGCGCACTTTTTATAACGGCTATGGTCTTGCCTTTTACAAATCCCATCTCTGTTATACGTTTGCGGAACGAACCGTGCCCGCGTACCTTTACTATCACCCCTGTCTGTCCGGTTTCCAGGTCAGATAATTTTACGGTATGTATAGTTCTTGTTTCCAACATCGTATCATAATATCCGCACACTAAGGCGGCATAACTTTTTAACCTGTAAAATTACTTTTTTTCACCGTACACACGGTATTTTTTAACTCCGGAGCTCTTTTTAAAATCACTTGGTTTCTTCTGTTTACACAAAGCTTTGACTATATTTGCATAATATGCTTCAGAGCCAAAGCAACAACATCGGACAGCTCCCTCCAAAGCACCGTCTATCCGGTTGCAAAGGTAAACGTTTGACACCGCTCCGTTCAATCGCCGATACAGGCTGTTTTTGCCCTGACGTATCCCATAATTACGGGATGGATAACAACAACGTTTCGATATGGATATAATAGAAAAATACGGTCTTGAAGGCCTTGTTATAGGCGCCTTGACATTCGTTATAATAGGCGTGTTCCACCCTTTGGTATCTAAAGGAGAATATTACTTCGGCACGCGAATATGGTGTTTTTTTCTCATCGGAGGAATCGCAGGCCTTGCCGCTTCGCTTAGCATAGACAACGTCGCAATTTCAGCCGCTGCCGGAGTGTTCGCTTTTTCTTGCTTCTGGAGCATTAAGGAAGTATTTGAACAACGTGAAAGGGTACGAAAGGGCTGGTTTCCGAAAAACCCGAAAAGAAAATACCCGTTCTGAGCCCTTTATTTGGACAATTCTATGCCCAGTAATATCCCGTCGTAATCCTGAGCCAATGAGGCAATTGTTTTAAGGGAAGATATATTCACCATCGAGGAAAGGGACGAAAGCATATTAACAGCCTTGTCCGTATTGAACATCACATATATCCTGCCGCTTGATTTGTACACCGTAGCGTGAAATTCTTTGGCCGCAATACCCGTCTTTCCGGCCGTATACCTCAATGTAAGTGCGCCGGCCCCATCCGCCGAATATGTACCTTTGAGAGTAGCTTTGGGCGTGACATTTGTAAAAGTGCTGTCGGAATTGAACGTGAACGTACATCCGCTTTCGGTAAGACCAGCCTTTTCGCACCATCCGTCGAGTTTTTCCTTCACTTTAGAGGCAGCTACTTCACCGCCTGCTTTTTTGAGCATATCGTCGCTCTCAAAACGGCATGCCGCCCCCGTGAAACGCCACGTCCCCTGCATATTGGCCTGCGTTACCTTATCACTGGACGTAACGGAACTTATCGCATCCTGTACTTTTTGGGAAGACAAAATATCTTTGAGTGAAAAACCGGACGACTGAGCATACGCCGATACCGGGCAGACAAACGCCAAAACTGACAATGCAAAAAAACAAAACAAACGCTTTTTCATTTTCTAAAACGGTTTTAAAAACCTGTAGGCATATCCCCCGGAACTTTTACATACCCGGAGAGCACTACTCGAATTCCGGAAAACACTTCAAAAAATACTCCGGAGCCCTGCACGGACGCCTTGTCACGGCATCCACACATGCCAGCGTGACGCTTCCCGTTGCCACAAGTTCGCCGTTCTGGTTAGTTATACTGTAATCGAACAACACTCGTACCGACGGTTTCTGCCTGAGCGTGACTTCCACGTCTAGCACATCATCGTAATAAGCCGATTTTATGTACTTTACTTTCAGCTCTGCCACCGGGAGCATAACTCCCATTTCCTCCATCTCCCGGTACGACAATCCACGCGAACGGAGCATTTCCAAACGCGACGCCTCGAAATACACGGCGTAGTTACCATGATAAACGATGCCCATCTTGTCCGTCTCGTTATAACGTACCCTTATCTTGTTTACGTACTTTACCATAATGTATAAAAATGATTCAGGTTATTTCATTCCTTGCCATACCGCGCCAGAAAATCGGCCATAGCACGCACGGCCCGCCCACGATGACTTATCAGGCCTTTCTCATCGAGCGACATCTGCGCAAAAGTGCGGTCGAAACCGTCGGGCATGAATACCGGGTCGTACCCGAACCCTCCTTCTCCGCGTCTTTCTTCCAATATGCGCCCCTCCACCGTGCCTTCGAAAAAATATTCACGACCGTCGAGCAACAGCGAAATTACGGTACAAAACCTTGCTTTCCTGTCATTGCGCCCATTCAACGCACGCAGCAACTTTTCCACATTGTCGTCGTAAGAAGCGTTTTCACCGGCATACCGCGCGGAATACACTCCAGGAGCGCCGCCCAATGCGTCCACAATAAGACCCGTATCGTCCGCAAAACAATCAGCCCCGAAACGTTCCTTCACGTACCTCGACTTCTGCGAAGCATTCTCAGCAAGAGTAGTCCCCGTTTCAGGTATTTCGCCTGAAAAACCCATGTCGAAAAGGGACATTACCTTCACAAAATCAGGAACGGCCTCCCGTATTTCCTCCAGTTTATGTGCGTTGTGCGTAGCGAATATCAGTTCCATATCTTTTTATTTCCCGGCGTAAGGATAATCGTGCGCCCGTTCATGTCCCACCATAACGGCATACCCGGCCGAAGCCAAAGCCTCAAGTTCGTTTTCTCCGGGATACATCGCAACCGGGGCAATGAACTCTATCCTGGGAATCAGCTTGCCCATTATCGTCTGGTTGTAAGCAATACCGCCGGTAAGCAGTATAGCGTCCACATGTCCGCAAAAAACCGTTGCCGCAGCGCCTATTTCCTTGGCTATCTGGTAAGCCATGGCATCGATGATAAGCGCAGCTTCGGCATTGCCTTCGCCGGCCATCTTCACCACCTCCCTCATGTCCGATACTCCAAGGTACGAAGATACCCCTCCCTTGCCGTTTATCATAGCGAGTATCTCGGCCTGAGTATGTTTTCCCGAAAAACACATCCGAACCAGGTCGCCGGCAGGCAACGTACCGGAACGCTCCGGAGAAAAAGGCCCTTCGCCGTCTATGGCCTGGTTTACGTCCACCACGCGGCCTTTTTTATGTGCGCCAACCGACACGCCGCCACCCATATGGGCTACTATGAGATTGAGTTCCGTATAAGATTTTGAAATATCCCTGGCATAACGTTTGGCAGTAGCTTTCTGGTTGAGCGCATGGAAAAACGATTTGCGTACGAAGTCCCTGTGCCCCGATACTCGCGCCACATCATCCATTTCGTCCACCACCACCGGGTCGGCAATAAAGGCAGGCAATCCGCCCAGACTCTCCGACAATGAAAAGGCTATTATCGCTGCCAGATTACTCGCATGACGGCTTTCGGACAAGCGCAGGTCTTCGAGCATTTTGCCGTTCACCCTGTAAACCCCCGAAGGCATGGGCTTCAGCACGCCTCCGCGAGCCATTATGAAGTCTATATCCCGTATGTCGAATTTTTCTTCACCGATAGCTTCGAGTATAGTTCCTTTGCGGAAATCGAACTGGTCCAATATATCGGGATACGGGGACAGTTCCTCCGCAGTATGACGTATGGTCTTTTCAAACAGCATGTCCGTACCTTCAAACACGCCTATTTTCGTGGATGTAGCGCCAGGATTGATAACCAGGCTTTTATATTTTTTCATAGATAAGTGTTGAATTTTTTCACAACCCGTTTTAAGCACCTGCGACGGCTAACGCTATGGAACTTAGTTTGGCATCCATAGAATCAGCCCGCGAAGTAAGCACTATCGGAGCCGCCGCACCGAGTATCACGGCTCCCATACGCGATTCGGTAAAAAATGCGAACGATTTATACAGAAGATTACCGGCTTCGATATCCGGAGCGAGCAGAATATCCGCATCGCCGGCAACAGGACTGTCGAAATGTTTCTGATGCTTGCTCTCTTCTGATACGGCCAGATCGAACGATAGCGGGCCGTCCACCGTACAACCAGTTATTTTACCTTCGCGGTTCATTTGTTTCAGCGCATCGGCTTCGACTGTAGCGGGCATCTTCGGGTTGACCTGTTCGATAGCTGCAAGAGCGGCCACCTTCGGACAGTCCATACCGAGTTTATGCATAAAATCTACGGTATTTTGTATAATCACAGCCTTTTCTTCAAGTGAAGGGGCAATATTCATCGCCGCATCCGTAAGCACGAGCAGTTTGTGATACGCCGGTATCTGGAAAATAGCCAGATGCGATATCATGCGGTCGGTACGAAGCCCCCACTCCCTGTTCAGCACCCCTTTCATTATCTGAGGGGTGGTCACCCCGCCTTTCATAAGCACGTCGCCGCGCCCTGAACTTATAAGGCTCACGGCTGTTTTTATCGTATCGTCGATATCGGCCGTCGGAACTATTTCCGCTCCTTCTATGCTCATACCTAAAACGTCGGCAGTACGCTTTATTTCGTCCCTGCAACCTGTGAGGATAGGTACCACAAGCCCCATTTCAGAGGCTCTCAAAATTGCTTCGAGAGCATGCGGGTCGGCCGCATTGCAAAGTACCAGGCGTTTGGGCGAAGCCTTCCCTTTGGCCACGGTAAAGATGTCGTCTATCGTTTTCAACATTGTTTATATACGGTTCTCTATATCAAAAAATCATGTTCATGCAGCATTTCCGCCTTGTTTCGCTGCGAAACGGGCCAGTTTTTTCTCTGCGTATTTCTTTGTAACCCGAAATTCTTTGGGAGGGTTTTCAGGCATTTCGAACATCGCGTCCATAAACACTGCCTCGCATAGCGAACGCAATCCGCGAGCGCCTATCTTGAACTCCATCGCTTTGTCCACTATGTAATCCAGCGCAGCGCCGTCTATTTTCAGTTTTATCCCGTCCATTTCGAAAAGGCGCTCGTATTGTTTTATAACGGCATTTTTCGGTTCGGTAAGAATACGCCTGAGCGACTCCCGGTCCAGAGAATCGAGATGCGTTATCACCGGCAGACGCCCTATCAGCTCCGGAATAATCCCAAAAGCTTTCAGATCCTGAGGAGCTATGTACTGCATTATGTTGTCCTGGGAAATAACTCCCTTGCTGATAGCGGAATAACCGACCGTCTGTTTGTTCAAGCGCTGGCTTATCTTGCGCTCGATACCGTCGAAAGCTCCTCCTGCTATGAAAAGGATATTGCGCGTGTCGACTTCGATGAATTTCTGATCCGGGTGTTTCCGTCCTCCCTGGGGCGGAACGTTTACTTTCGCTCCTTCGAGAAGTTTGAGCATCGCCTGCTGCACGCCTTCACCCGATACGTCCCGCGTTATCGAAGGATTGTCGCTCTTGCGCGCTATCTTGTCTATCTCGTCGATAAAAACTATGCCGCGCTGGGCTTTTTTCACATCGTAATCCGCTGCCTGCAAAAGGCGGGTAAGTATCGTTTCCACATCCTCACCCACGTAACCTGCTTCGGTGAGCACCGTAGCATCCACTATCGTGAACGGAACATCCAGCATACGGGCTATCGAACGGGCCAGCAACGTCTTGCCGGTTCCTGTCGGACCGGCCATTATGATATTCGATTTTTCTATTTCCACTTCGTCGCCTTTCGATTGGCCGAGGCGTTTATAGTGGTTGTAAACGGCCACCGCAAGCACTTTCTTGGCTTCGTCCTGGCCTATGACGTACTGGTCGAGCCAGGCTTTTATCTCGGTAGGTTTTTTGAGTTCGCCTTCTGTCCTGTCTTCATCCAGGCGGTCGTCTTCCGCCGAAAGCTCGTCGCGCAGGATACCCATAGCCTGTTCTATGCACTCGTCGCATATATTGGCGCCGATACCCGATATAAGGAGGCGGGTTTCGCTCTTTGGACGACCGCAGAACGAGCAATGTTTCTGGTTATTTGCCATATTTATATAAATAATACTTCTACAAGCCCGCCGGCGTAATACGCCGGCGGGCTACGGATCGCATCCGGCGGATGCTCAGTCCTGTTTCTTCTTTTCCAATATCTCGTCTATCATACCGTAATCAAGAGCCTCCCGCGCCGTCATCCAATAGTCGCGGTCCGAATCCTTCTCTATTTTTTTGAACGGTTGTCCGGTATGCTCTGCCAATATATGGTACAATTCATCGCGAAGCTTCTTTATCTCGCGTGCCGTTATCTCGATATCGGAAGCCTGGCCCTGCACCCCGCCAAGAGGCTGGTGTATCATGATCCGCGAATGTTTCAGCGCCGACCGCTTGCCTTTTTCCCCGGCCGACATCAGTACTGCCGCCATCGACGCGGCCATACCGGTACATATCGTAGCCACATTGGGCGAAATATACTGCATGGTATCGTAAATGCCCAAACCAGCATAAACGCCCCCGCCAGGTGAATTGATATAAATATTGATATCCTTTGTCGAATCCACCGACGAGAGGAAAAGCAATTGTCCCTGTATGATATTTGCCACATAATCGTTTATTGCCGTGCCCAGAAATATGATGCGATCCATCATAAGGCGTGAGAACACGTCCATTTGTGCGACATTCATCTGGCGTTCTTCGATCACCGTAGGAGATATATATTCCCCGTAAACCGAGGCATAGCTGTCCAGTTGGTAACTGGAAATGCCCAAGTGTCCCGTGGCGTATTTCCTGAATTCGTCTTTTTGGTTCATATTTTTTTCGCTTGTGTTTTGTCTTTCCTGCAAATGTAAAAAAACGCCTCCGCATATCCTAAGGGAAAGTAGCGTAACGCAGGGCGGATTATGTTATATGGTTTTTGAAAACAGGTTGCGGTCGGCCCCGTCGTATTTGTTTTTCAGAAGTTTTATTTTCCGGTATCCCATAGCCAACAGATTGGCCTCGCTGTGGATATTCTCAGGAGATACCGTAGCGAATACCTCACGCACCTCCCTTTGGGCGGCGATATTTTCCAGGCTTGACATGATACTGCGCTGCAATCCGTGCCCGCGGTATTTCCTTTTGACTATTACGAGTTTCATATTCGCATAACAATCGTAATCGTCAACCGTATCGTAAGCATGCTGTACCAGATTTTCACTGCCGTCGCCAGCAAAATACAACACACCGAAACCAACCAGTTCGTCGCAATGGAAAGCCCCCATCACATAATGGTTTTTCAGGCAATCCTCCAGCACGGATTCGGAGTTGCGGCGCAGTATCCTCTTGTCAGGCATTTCTGCAAAAGCATCCTCCTGTACGGCTATCAGGTCGCTAAGGTGAGGCGTTCCTATGTGTGAAAAAGTGAATTTTTCCGAACATCCGACATCTTCGCCGTATATTTCAACTCCTTTGCTCCTGCGGTATTTTTCCCATACAGACTGAAGTTCTATTATATTGTTGAAATTACCGCTCAATATTTTACGGCGATATATGCATTTGTTCCTCACGGCTATGAAAAAACGGTAGGCAAAAAGGTCGTCGATAGTGGAAATGCTCATAGTACCTTTCTTGCGCAACACATTCAGCACCTCGAAAAACGTCAGGTAATTGGAAATATGCACGTTGTCCAGGTCTTCTATGACTTTCTCGGCCCTGCGCAACGCGTCCCCGCTCGCATCAGAACGCAACAGACGGTGATAGTTGTCCAACGCAGTGTACACCCTTTTGTAGTCCGCATTCGAAACGAACGACGAATTGATATTGGCTATGAATTTTGCCTCGGCTATATTGCGCGTCATCTCCAGCTTATTGAGCACGAGTATGATACTTATCAAAGCCCCGCCCAAAGAGGCTATTTCGATCACCAGTTTACGATCGAACAAAAACAACAGGACCGCCAGTACAGCCGCTATAAATACCGCCAGTAAAGCTATGTTGAGCGCTTTTTTACGTTCCATGGATATTTTTTACGTTTTTTACTAATCATGAAAACCATACTTGCGCATTGCGCGGCGTAAAAATAATATAAAATACGCAAAATACGCCCTTTTGACAGAGCTGGTAATGCGGCGTTCAATGGAAATGTAAAAAAAGAGCGCCGCTATTATCTAACGGCGCTCCTCTGTTACCGGCAACCTTTCGGTTATTTACCGTCAGGCTTTCTTTTTAGCTATGGCCTTGACAAATTCGTCAAGTGTCACCTCCTTGGTTTTGTAAGGTATCTTTGTCTTGAAGATATCCAGCATTTTTTCGCGGATAATCATCGACTGTATGCGCCCTACTTCCTCGCGGTTTTTCAATATACGTTCCACGATAGGATCGAGGTCTTCGTCCTTCATATCGGTCTGGCCGAACTGTGCCATCTGCATGCGGATAAGGGATTTCGCACGCTCGATTATCTGCGTGTAATCCACTTTCGCATCGTTGTCCATCAGTATCTGCGCTTCTATCAACTGGTAGCGAAGGCCTTTTTCCGAAGATTCTACTTCTTTTGCAGCCTCTTCTTCGCCGAGTTGTTTTTCACCGGAAACCATAACCCAACGCTTGAGGAAATCGAGCGGAAGGTCGAACTTCGTATTCTCGATAAGGTAATCAACCGTATCGTTGAGGAGCTGGGAGTTAGTTTCGTTTTCAAACGCCGCTTCGGCTTCACCGCGTATTTTGTCGCGGAACGCCTCTTCGGTCTCCACGCTGCCCGGTCCGTACACTTTTTCGAACAGTTCCTTATCCAGAGCATGGGGTTCCACGTTCGATATTTTCTCTATCGTAAGGTGCAGCGGCGCATCGAAGTTCTCACATTCGTCGGCAGACTTGCCTATGAACTGCGAAAGGCGGGTAGTGGATTTAAAATCCTTGGGCGAAGCGGTAACGACGTCGCCCACTTTCTTGCCTACGAAATTCTTTGCGTTCTTTATGTCGGAAACGACAACTATGCCCTGTTTGTAAGCTCCCGGCTGGAACAATTCGCCGTTTTCGCCTTCGGCTTCTATCTTGACAACCACGTCCGATGCTTTTTCCACTTTCTCGACGTCAGTTATCTTGCCGAAGCGTTTGGCAAGGCTCGCTATGTGGTCCTCGATATATTCGGGGCTCACTTTTATTCTGTACGAAGTAACTTTCTTGGCTGCGCCTTCAAGGTTGAGCTTTACTTCGGGAATAAGGCCTACTTCGAATTCGAAAGAAAAATCACGGGCATTTTCCCAGTCGATATTTTCCTGAACCTTAGGCAGCGGCTGGCCGAACATTGCCAGGTTTTCGGTCTGGATGTACTTGTCCAGTTCGCTCTGGAGCAACTTATTGACCTCCTCTGCCAGTACAGATACACCGTATTGCTTCTTTATCACGCCTGCCGGAACCATTCCTTTGCGGAAACCCGGTACATTGGCGTTCTTACGGATGTTCTCAAGTGATTTGTCTACTTTTTCGCGGTAATCGACTTCCTGTATGTCTATCTTTATGACAGCGTTCAGGGTGTCGAGGTTTTCTTTCGAAATATTCATCTTACTTATATCTGCTTAAAATTTTGTATCCTCTTTCATTTCATCCCGTATATGACGCATCAGATGCGCACCCACGGATTGCAAGGGGCAAAGGTAATTCATTTATTTTGTTTATAAAAACAATTTTAGATGCAACACTCTGCCGTTCATAAACAACTTCGGATGCAACACTCTGTCGTTCATAAACAACTTCGGATACAACACTCTGCCGTTCATAAACAATCTCAGGCGCAGCGCCCTGCCAATATCAAACCTACATGAACCTCCGCAAAACACACAAAGCCCAAAGGGTTAGCACGATGAAAAGACGTTTTAAAACAAAAGCAAAACGGACGCATTATTCTTTTTAATGTCTTACATGCGTGTGTTTTACACATAGCGGTCCTACACACGCGATGAAAATTTTACCGAACGTCGATCATCGATTATTCCGTATATATCTTACACGCATAAAAATCGATTTTAACAAATCACCGGCTTTTGTCCCCGATATTACAGGGCCGAGCACCCCTGCATAGTCTATTCCGGCCATAACGGAGGCAAAACCGTATAACAGCAGGTATATTGCGAATCCGAACGAAAGTGCCGCGAAATCATGTGTCATACCGGCCATTGAAACCGCTAATTTTGCCACTAAACATGCCGTAACCGACGCAAAAAGGATTCTCAGCATCATACCCCATGGCATAAGTCCGGCAACGGTGGTCTTTAGCATCCGGGAAATGGTTATCATTAAAACAACAATGCAGAACAAAGTGCTCAGCACCGCTATGACCGCAACGGCCGTCAACGACGGAAAAAAATTAACACACAATAAATCAAGCCCTACTATGAGTACGGCCGTAGCCAAGTGGGTATTGGCGAATTTCCTGCCCTGCCCCAAAGCAAACATAATGGGTGAATATGGCGCTATCCGTGTTAAATTTATTATCGTAACGATACGGAACAACCCGGCTGCCTGACGATAATCGTCGCCATACAACAAGGACATTATTTCCGGGGCAAAAACACAACAAAACACCGACAGCGGATAAATGATAGACGATGACTTGAATATCACATTTTTCCATAATGCGACATATTGGCCGCTGTCGGCCCCATTCTTCGACATCCGTGAAAATTCCGGCAATAATACCCCCGCCATAGCACCTATTATCATTCCTGCCATCGGAAGCTCACGATAACCGTTGGCAAACAACGCAAAGTCCTCAACGCCAAAATATCGGCTTACAAAAAACTGGCTTGCCGAACCGAACACGAATCCATATATGCCAGAAATAAATACCGGCGTCGAAAAACGGAATATTTTTCCTGCCGTCAGGCTCGTTTTCACCGAAGTTACATTTTTAAACGGTACGAACGCCAATCTCAAACCTACTGCACAAGACACCAGCGACGACGCCACAAGGCCGACCACCGCTCCGGTAGCCCCCGCATTGAAAACCACAACCGGCAATACCGTACATGCGATGACGAACATGCGGCTTATCACCACATACGCCACAATAAGATAGGAACGGCCATACACAGTCAGGATTTTAACCACACCTATAACAGGCATAAGCAACATGGGGGTTACGGCGAAATATTTCAAATTGTCGGCAAGAAGGGCATTGCCGAGCAATTCCGCTATCGTACCGGAACCGAAAAACAACACGATTGAAAAAAAAGACGAAAGACCGAAAAACAATAAATTCAATTTACGCACGACATCCCTTCCCTCTTCAACAGGAACCCTGGCGAGAAAATAGGAATAAGCCCCCGGAAGCCCAAACGAAAAGAGTACCAGCAATGTGGAATACACATAATTCACCTGACAATAAGTCCCGTACTCGGCCGGTGTCATAAAACGACTGAGTACAGCCGATATAATCAAGGCTGATATCAACGATATAAAATTGGCAAAAGCCAGCCATGAAGTCTGTGCGGTGCGGTTATTTCCTGTATCCCGATATTTTACCATCGTTTAACCCTCCATATTGTCCGGCGCGACCATTTGATTTATAAACTCCAGTACTTAAGCGATTTTATCCTGCCTTTATATAAGCCGCCGATATCCGCCAACAACGCGTCTCCATTGGAAATCGAACGGAAATAATCCTCGTCAAGCCCCACATAGCCGTCATGGGGTACAGTAACGATAATAAGGTCGTAAGGCGGCTGCGGAACCGGTAACAACCTTATACCGTACATTCCGTAAAATTTATCCGGATCGGCATAAGGGTCTACCGCATCCACACTTACCGACTCTTTTTCCAACAGCCTGAAAACATCGGCCGCCCGGGTATTCCTTATATCATCGGTATTTTGCTTATATGTAACCCCCATCAACAACGCCCTGGGATTATTCCTGGCAGGGCCGAGAACTTCGAGCGCCGAGCGCACCACATAAGCCGGCATGCTGTCGTTAACGGCACAACTCAGACTTATAATAGGAACATCGACACCCGACCGCGAAGCCTCCGATACAAGATAATGCGGATCTACGGATATACAGTGGCCTCCCACCAACCCCGGTTTATATCTTGCAAAGTTCCATTTGGTGGAAGCCGCTTCGATAACTTCGGACATATCTATACCCATGTGCGAAAATACCCTCTGCAATTCGTTCATCAAAGCGATATTGACATTACGCTGCACATTTTCAGTCATTTTAGACGCCTCGGCTACCTTAATGCCAGATGCTTTATATACTCCTGCGCGAACGACCTCCGCATATACGTTCGATATATTCTCCAATGCTTCCTCATCGTTAGCCGATACGACCTTGAAGGTATTTTCAAATGAGTGGAGCGGATCGTTGGGATTGATACGTTCCGGCGAATATCCTACCTTGAAGTCCCTGCCCGATTTCAACCCTGAGACTTCCTCAAGCTGCGGCACGCACACCTGTTCGGTACATCCGGGATAAACCGTCGACTCATACACGATGTAGTCTCCTGGATTTAAATACCGGGCCACGGTCCGCGTAGCCGAAAGAAGCGGAGACAAATCCGGATTTTTACGATCGTCAACCGGCGTAGGGACCGTAATTACATAGAAAGAAGCTCCGGCCAAATCGTCCACGGAAGATGAAAACCGGATATTACAGTTATCGGCCCCATATTTCTTACGAATGTTCTCTACACGATCAGAATCGATATCATAACCTACAACATTGAAATGCCGAGCAAACCCGACAGCCACATCCAGTCCTACATATCCCAAACCTATAACCGCCAACGAAGCCTCACGGCTTGCCAAACGGTCATATATCGGTACAATCGTCCTCTGCATACACACGTTCGTTAATCTTACGGTATTTAATACCGGATTCCCTGCATACGGCCACTCCGTCGCTATCAAATTCCAGTCTGTGTCCATGGCGGCTCATCCAGCCGGCCAGACGTCCAGGGACCCCCACCACAAGCGCATAATCGGGAACCGACCGCGTAACTACCGCTCCCGCGCCTATAAAAGCATACTTTCCTATCTCTATGCCGCATACTATCGTGGCATTAGCCCCGATAGTGGCACCGCGACACACAATAGTATGTTCGTATTGATCCCGGCGCGGTATTTCGCTCCTGGGATTTCTCACATTAGTAAACACGCACGAAGGCCCCAAAAAAACATCGTCCTCGCACGTTACCCCCGAATACACCGATACGTTGTTCTGTACTTTTACATTACTGCCGAGTTTTACGCCGGATGCGATCATCACGTTTTGCCCTATGTTGCATGACCGTCCCAATACGGCCCCGCTCATAACATGAGAGAAATGCCATATCCTGCAACCGGAGCCTATCACAGCCCCGTCGTCCACTACCGAAGAAGGGTGAACAAAGATTTCATCCATAACACAAGCATCAATTATCAACAAAACTACGCCGCATAGCGTCGAATCCGACATTTATATCATTCATAATCCGTCATATACTGCGGACATATTTCCGACGCAAACAACAACCTACCCGCGCACAACCTTAAGAAACGGGTGATAATCTCCTGTCAATCCGATCACATCGGCATGACGTATGGCTTCGAGCGTATCTATGGAATCCTTAGCATCATCTATCGAAAATCCACTGCCTGAAAATATCCGGCTATAACTCAAAGTATGAAGATCGGCAAATCCGTTCGTAAAATCTAAATCCTCACCATTGATGACAATATGCCTGTATGGAGCCATAGGGTCATCGCAGCCATCCGCAGGACGGTGTCCGGGATTGACACTCAGGAAATACCTTACGCGCGCTTTTTTCAATCGCAGGAATCCGGCCACACAATCAGAAGACGAATGATGTACGACCACCTCCTCCGCCGGGCCGAATATCCAATGCAGCATATCGATAAAATGAATGCCTATATTTGCCGCCAAGCCTCCGCTCTTGAGCGGATCGCCTTTCCATGACGCAGCATACCAGTTGCCTCTGGGAGTAATATAAGCAAGATCTATGTCGTAGATTGCATCGGGACGGTTGTTCTCAACCAATTTCTTCAGCCCTTCTATTTCCGGGTGAAGACGCAACTGCAAGATAGGCCGCACATGATGTCCGGAAGCTCTCTGGCACTCATCCATCCGTAGCAAATCTTCCGGAGTAAGCGACAACGGCTTCTCACATATTACATCTGCCCCTACCTCCAATCCCATTATCGTATGGGTACAATGAAAACTATTGGGAGTACACACCGTCAGATAATCCACACGGTCCGTGACCATGCGCCTTTTGAAATCATCCGCATCCGTAGTAAAATAAGCTTTGGGGAAATATTTGTCTATCACCCCTACGCTGTCAAATACGTCATGCGCCGCCACCAGATCACACCCCAATGACTGCATCGCAATCAGATGCCTGGGGGCGATATATCCCGCCACACCTATGATTGCAAATTTCTTACGGCCATCTGCCATAGTCATTGTTTTATTTTATATCTTTTGCAAGATTTTGATTCAATAGTTCAAAATAATGTCGCAAAAATAGGAAAAACAAGTATTTTAAACAATTCCTACCCCCCCCCCGTAAATTCCTACAAACCAAATACATAACCTCCGTCCAGCACATTTTTGCCGCTCATCCACAAGCCGTTGCAAACAGACTTTCAGCGAATATCCTACCTGCCGCCCCATCCCGGAACATATTTCCGTACGCCCGCCGAACAAAAAAGACCGAGTGCCGCGAACGCCTTATCTGGACTATTCGCGGCACTCGGTCTTTCACGCACCAAACTTAAAAAGCATTTCATCAGCCAATGTTCAACCGGCCTTCGGTTATCGCTTCGGCTTCCTTTTCCGTCAGGATACGTTCGTATTCACCCTCAGGGTCGTCCGAAAGCCCGGCCATACGCACCGACGAACGCTGGGATATCAACTGTCGTCCGCCGTTGGCTATGTTCAACGACTGTATCATCGCTGCACGGTCGTCCACCATGAACGGTTCGATGCGTTGATGTATTTCTATCTGTTCCATATACGGCTCCACTGCGGAATTGAACAACCCGAGATACTTTTTGATTATACTCATGCGGCGCTCCAGATATTCGGAGAAAATCTCGCTCTTGTTCTGCACTTTAAGATGCGCATCGAGGAAAAGCATTCTCAGGGCCACCCCAGAAAGACTCGCAAGCCCCTTTACCGATTCGAAAGAAATGTCCGGCGTCTGCGTGGTGCTGTATATCATGTTAAGGAGAGTGCTTATCTCCAGCCGCACCGACTCAGGCGCCTGTTGCCACGACAGATACTGCGCGGTAGCATTGGCATCGCCTTCTATTATAGCGCCAGTTTCGCCTTTGCGAGCAAAACCGCGTATCTCGCCCGTTACGAATATCTTCGGCGAGGAATGATAATCGTTCGTATCGGCGAAATTGGAAAACAGTTTTTCAAGCCGCTCTATTATCCCCTGTACGTCCGCCCACTCGCTTTTACCCTGGCTGGCATACACCACAGGTATTTTGCCAAGCGCATTGCCGGCTCTCGATATCTCCTGCCAACCGGCGCCCGTATATTCGAAACGCACTATCTGTTCGTCGGTATATGTTTCGAAATACCGCTTTTCCTCACCGTCGCGCACTATCGCATATTCGCGTGAAAAAGCTGTCATATCGCCGTAACTGTCGAACATGGGAAAAAGGAGGTCGCCTTGCGAAGGGCTGAACACAGCCACACGCAATTTGTGCTTAGACGGTATTCCGGTTACAAACGAATACTTTTCATTCCTGCCTACGCGCTCCCAAAATCCTTTTTCATCCACCGGATACCACAATTCGGCAGCTTCCGTTTCGCTCATCACACACCGTGCTATACGACGGTTCAGCGAGTCTATCTTATTCTCCGAAAGCGTACGCTTAACAGCTTCGAAAGCCGCAGCCTGTCCGTCGTTTTCCGTAGCGCAGGTCACTTTTACAGGATGTCCGAAAAGAAAAGCCACCGCACGTTCCACTATCACCCTCTGGAGCGGCAGCGCTATTCGGGCCACTTTTTCAAAACGCTCCAAAGTACCGTCCTGCCCTTTTACCGCTTTGTCCGGACGTTCGGCCGTGTCGAATATCCTGTGGCCGGAAGGGTAGTATTCTTTCCTCAGCTTGTTTATGTCAGGCGATTTCGTGGCGCGCCTTTTCAGGGCCTCTACCATATCGTCCGCACTCTGGTGCGATGTGATGTCTTGTATCTTCATCTGTTTTTCAATTTTTTTGGTTATTATTTTATATGCGACACTCTGTCGCTCACAAACTGTTTATCTTCGTTCTGCCGGGAGCACCAGGCCAACACCGGAGATATTCCGCAGCGGATTTAACAAATATAATCAAAAAAGAAATAATTTCCAAATTAAAAACAGCCTCCGCTTCCGCACAAACCGCCCAAAACAGACAAAACAAGATATCCGGCATTTAAAAAACATTTAGAAAACCCGCACCGCGTTTTCCTTCATGTAAAAATGATAACGTATATTTACATCGTGCAAACAATTACGAACCATCAAACTACTGCCCATACGACATGGACATCACCCGCATAACACCCGGCGCAGAACGACCGGAACAATATCTGCACCTTCTTAAGGGCAAAAAAACAGCTTTTATCGGCAATCAGACATCTTCGGTAAACGGACGGCACACGCTCGACTTCCTGATTGAAAACGGAGTGGAAGTAATAAAGATATTCGGTCCTGAACACGGCTTCAGGGATATGGCCGACGATGCTACTCCGGTCGTGGACAAAACGGACGTACAGACAGGTCTTCCCGTCATATCGCTGTACGGGGCCGTGGAAAAGCCGACACCCGAACACCTTAAGGACATAGAAGTATTCGTTTACGACATACAGGACGTAGGCGTGCGTTTCTACACGTATATATCAACTCTGAGCTACATAATGGAAGCGGCAGGCGAGAACGACATACCAGTCGTGGTGCTGGACCGCCCCAACCCCAACGCGCATTACGTCGACGGCAACATACTGGACCCCGAGTTCTCATCTTTCGTGGGCCGCCACCAGGTGCCGATAGTATATGGCATGACGGTAGGCGAGTATGCCCGTATGATGAACGGAGAGGGATGGCTCGGCGGAAGGGTAAAGTGCGACCTTACAGTAGTCCCCGTAGGGAATTACGCCCATAGCATGCCATACAGCCTGCCTATAAAACCCTCGCCAAACATGCCGGATGACAAAGCCGTCAATTTGTATCCCAGCACTTGCTTTTTCGAAGGGACAGCGCTGAACGAAGGACGAGGCACGGACAAACCGTTCAAGATATTCGGTTCGCCCCTTCTTCCGGACACAGGATTTTCTTACGTTCCCATGCCTACCCCCGGAGCCTCCGAACCGCGTTTCAAAGGACAGGTATGTCACGGCATGGACCTCTCGCAGTATCCCGAACGCCTCTCGAAAGTCAACCTCGAATGGATCATCTGGGCATATGACAACTATCCGGATAAAAAGAAATTTTTCATCCCGTTTTTCAACAATCTGGCCGGAGGCACATCCATACGCCGCCAGATAACCGCCGGCTGGACAGCCGAACAGATACGCGCATCATGGCGTGAAGGATTGGAAAAATTCGGGGACACTCGCGCCAAATACCTGATATACCCCGACTGAACAGTTTGCCGGCGTCAGAGTGCCGGAGGAAAGGATTATAAAAAATGGGAGTAATAATACGCCAGTCTTTCTGGAACATGAGTACCACGTACGCCGGATTTGCCCTCGGCGCGGTGAATACACTGTTCCTCTACACCAACTTTATGTCCAAAGAAGACACGGGACTGGTACTCTCATTGGTGTCGCTCTCGGCCATCCTGATGCCATTTATCGCTGTCGGCATGAACAACGCCCTTATCCGTTTCCTGCCGCTGGAAAAAGACAAAGACTCGTTGCTATCATTTACCCTTGCTGTGCCTGCATTCGTTTTTATAGTGCTCGGCACGGTAGTGTACACGAAAGCCGACTGGCTGAAAAACTTTTTCGAACAGGGGGCCGTCCTGGCCGATTTCGTCCCTCTGGCATTCTGGATAGCAGTGTTTTCGGCCTTCTTCGAGGTTTTCTACGGCTATGCCCAGGCGCATATGCGCAGCACGGAAGGTGTGTTCCTGCGGGAACTGTTCTACCGCATATCCACCACCGTACTGCTTTTCGCCGTATATCTCGGATGGGTAAACGTCACGTGGTTCTGCTATCTGCTCACAGCATCATTCGCTCTGCGGCTTGGAATAATGATGTTCGTGGCATACCGTTGCCGCCCTTTCCGGCTCGAAAAATTCGTATTCGGGAAATACCGTAAAGTCATAGCATACGGGCTATTCTCATCCATGGGCATGGCCATATGGGCCGCGTTACTTGAATTCGACAAAACGATGCTGCCTTTCTACGAGGATTTGTCAATGGTAGCATCCTATGCCATAGCGTCTTTCATAGGAATGACGGTAGCCGTGCCGTACCGCTCGCTATACCAGATAGCCAATCCTATACTGGCAAAAGCCATAGCCGACGGGGACGTCGCGCGCCAGAAGGAACTGTCGTTCAAGTCGTCGATAAACTCCATGATACTGTGCGGCGGACTTTTTTTACTGATCAACTGCAACATAGAACAGATATACAACCTGCTGCCCAAGAATTACGAAGCCCAGGCATTGGTAGTTCTGCTGATAAGTCTGGCAAAACTATTCGACGCCGTATCGGGACTCGCCGGTTCGTTCATCGTCTATTCGAAATACTTCCGGTGGGACCTGTTCTTTTCCGTATGCCTTATGGTATCGGTGACAGGCTCCAACCTCTATTTCATACCGCGCTGGGGCATAAACGGCGCTGCAATGGCTACATTAATATCGCTTATAGTGATAAATGCCCTGAGAATAGGGTTCGTGTATTCAAAAACAGGACATTCTCCGTTCCGGAGCAGTTCTCTTGTAACGGCAGTTATAATAGCAGTATTTTATTTTGCATTTTCAGGCTGGCACATAGGCCTTCCGTTCGGCGCGGCAGGTATAGTGGCATCCATAATCCTGAAATCGGCGCTTATAACGACGCTATTCGGATTCGCAATATTAAAACTAAAGATTTCGCCGGAACTTGACAGTGTTTTCTGTTCGGCAGTATCGAAAATATTCGGACGTAAAGAAGAAAAGCATCGGTAGAGAACACATCAGTGCGGCATTTCGGCAGAAAAAAGCGGCGGGTTACAACCCGCCGCTTTTTTCCAGTCAGTAAACCTATTCCAACCGTTCTTTTTCCTTTAAAATGCCGTCGTATAAATACATCAGTTCCTTCTTCAGCATTATTTTCTTCGACGAAGGCAGCGGAGTCTTATCCAACAGATGCGGATTTTTGTAAATAGTACCGCAGGAAACCATGCCTTTGGAAATGAGCATTTGTTTTTCGGACTTGGAAATGCACGAAAGACACGTTATCGGGTACACACCGTACATTTGTATCCAGTCGCGTATACTCTCTCCCTTGGGATAGTCCCAGCTGAGTATATTCAGATGATACGCCTCTGCGAAAGCTATAGCATCGTCCGTGAAACGGGTATTGGTAGCTATCCACTGTTGGTAAATTTTCCCTTCGTACTCAGGATGCTGTTCCCAGGCATTTTCTATGTCGCGGTAGCGGGAAAGTATGTACATCGGCACTTTCACATCGCTCTTGGACGAAGGATTTACATGATACTTGCACTCTATCGTGAATATCCGGTCATGGTTCATGGCCACGACATCCACTTCGTGGTTTATACTATATCCCCTTATAACCATTCCTACCCGCACATGATATCCCTTCTCGGCAAAAAGATCCGCCACGAACCTCTCGAAAGGATATCCCGTGTTCCCAAGCTGGCTTATAGCATCCTTAAGACGATATCTCACGCTCGCGCCGCGGGAATACTTTCTAAGCAACGAAAAAGTCTTGCGGTATATTTCACGGGTCGGTATGCCGTCATAAGCTTCAAGTTCGACCGCACGTACTATCATTTCCGCCACTTCATCCGAAGCGCCGACGTTCTTCAACGACCTCAGTATCTTTTCAGGATCGAACAGAGCGCTCTCCCCGGAATTTTTTACGACTGAAATATCATATGTTTTTTTTTCAGGCACCATAAGCCTCCGTATAGTTTTTTATATTGGTTATCACGTCAAATCCCATGCACGTATCAGTCCACTTCCTCAAAATCGACCGTTTCGCCCATATCGTCCTTTATTATCTTTTTCTCATCCTTAGGCATCCTGTCAACCGTCACCTGGCCTTCCGGCGCACCCGGACGGTAATTAGGGTCAGGTCCTCCGGTACGGCGGTAAAAATTCTGCTGGGCCTTGCGCATGGCACGGACCTGTATTATCACAGGCAACACTATGCGGAAGAAAAACCTCAGCAGGTGGTACAGTACGAACACGCCTAAAAACGTGAGAAGTATGCTCCAAAAATCCATATTTCCTTTTTCGTATATGTTTAGTATTTATACAAAAATACACTTTCAGACGGTAAAAAGGCATATAAAACCTTCTTTTAGGAAAATTTTATTCCGCTTTCTCCCGGCTACGCAACACACACCATTCTACGCCAGTAACAACACCATGTATTTATTCCATGCCTGCACACCGCCGCCGAGGTAGTTACAGGACAGGCCTGAAATCCCTGAAATGCCTTTTTCATCCGGAAAGACAGAATTTATCCCAACAACTTTTTCCTGATGTCGGATAACCCGCTCAAAAGCTTCGATATGCGTGCGCGGTTTTCAGGCTTATACCAGAAAAAGAAAATATTCTGATCTTTTTTCTCCTGTGGACTGCGGGCGGTATAAACCTCCTGCCCGGTGTACGGATGTATTCCGCTGTAATAAATATCCGTCGATACGGTCATTGGCGTAGGCGTGAAGTCCTGCACCTGTTCCAGGCGGAAATCCATATCTTTCGTGTCGGCAGCAAGGCGGGCCATATCCTGAAGATGAGAACCGGGATGCGACGAAATAAAATACGGAACCACCGTCTGTCGTTTCCCCGCCTTTGACGTAAGACGGTCAAACGCCGCCTTGAACAATTTGAAATACCCGAACGCCGGCTTGCGCATGATTTTGAGCACATCGTCCGAGCTATGCTCCGGAGCCACTTTCAAACGTCCGGACACATGATACCGTACGACATCGTCCAGATAGCCTTCCATATCGGACGGATCGCCTTTTTTGTTGAACTGAGGCACGAGCAAATCATAACGTATACCCGAACCGATGAACACGTGTTTTACTCCCGGCACCGCTCTGGCCTTGCGGTAAAGTTCCCTTAAAGCCATGTGCGAGGTATCCAGATTCGGACACACCGCAGGACTTATACACGATGGACGCGCACATTTGCCGCATACGGCCTTGTCCCTCCCGGCCATACGGTACATGTTTGCCGACGGCCCGCCCAAGTCCGTCAACGTACCTTTGAAATCCGGCATAGAAGCTATTTTTCCGATCTCGGCCAAGACCGATTTTTCCGAACGCGAAGCTATGAATTTGCCCTGATGAGCCGAAATAGTACAGAAACTGCACCCCCCGAAACACCCCCGGTGTATATTTACCGAATGTTTTATCATATCGTATGCCGGTATAGACGGGCGGTCTTTGTACCTGGGATGAGGCAGACGCGTGTACGGCAGATCGAACGAAGCGTCTATCTGAGCCGTGGTCATGGTCGCAAAAGGAGGATTCACGACCACCGCGTTTTCTCCCGCAGGCTGTATCAGCCTTGCCGCATACATCTTGTTGGATTCTTCTTCGATATGGCGCGAAGCGGATGCAAACGCTTTCTTATCGTCCCTGCATACCTCGAACGAAGGCAAATAAATATCGTCCCACTTTTTGTTTTTCGGCAGGTTCTCCCCTTCCCTGAGAAGAAAAGCAGTTTGCGGAACTGTCCTGAGCGACGAAAAAGGCACTCCGCGTCCCAACAGGGACAATATCTCCTTCATCGGCAACTCACCCATGCCGTACACCAGAAGGTCGGCCCCAGTCTCGGCCAATATTCCCGGCTTCAGGCTATCCGACCAGTAATCGTAATGGGCCAGGCGGCGCAGCGAAGCCTCTATCCCGCCCAGAACGACAGGGACGTCAGGATACAGACGTTTCAACCAGCCTGTATATACGTACGAAGCGTAATCCGGCCGCGCGCCAGCCTGCCCTCCGGGGGTAAAAGCATCGTCGCTTCGACGCCGGCGCGCGGCAGTGTAATGGTTTACCATAGGATCCATATTTCCTCCCGAAACGCCGAAAAACAGCCGCGGACGGCCGAATTTACGGAATTCGTGACCGTCGCCGCGCCAATCCGGTTGGGGAATTATACCTACACGGTAACCTTCGGCCTCTATCACCCTGCCTATTACCGCCGCACCGAACGAAGGATGGTCCACATAAGCATCGCCGGATACGAGCACCACGTCGAGTTCGTCCCACCCGCGCAGTTTCATCTCTTTGCGCGTGGTAGGTAAGAAATCCGAAAGCCTCGGAGGTACGTACCCTTTGTCCTTGCCGGTCATTTATTTTTTCAATCCGTTTGTTTTTTTCCGCCCTGCAAAACCGTTATAGCTCTTCAGCGGCAGTAGCCTGAATGTTTTTAAATGCTGCCAAACCTTCCTCGAGCCACCTCAAGTATGCCGACACATCGAGGTCGTAAGCTCTCGTGGGAGCTATCGCATTGCCTTCTGCATCGGTTATCACGTAGTAAGGCTGCGAATTGCTGCCGTAATTGGTTATCTGGTAATCGGTCCATTTCTGTCCTACGGTCTTTATCTTTTTACCAGAAGCGGATATATATTGCTGGTCTTCGGGAAGTTCCTTGCGAAAGTCCACATACAGCTCCACCACCACGAAATCGTTCGTCAGCATGGAATTGACTTTCGCGTCCGACCACACGTCGGCCTCCATCTTGCGGCAGTTCACACATGCCTTGCCGGTGAAATCGAGAAGCATCGGCATGTTCCTGGCACTGGCATACTTTTTGGCGTCCTCCATATCGGTGAATACCGGTATCCCCTGCGGCCCCTGTTCCCTGTGAGGCAAACCGCTTTCCTCCCGAAGGGACATGGACTGCATGTTTTCAAGACTTATTTCCGGTGATCTCGACGATGCGGCCTCGGAATAGTACTGCGGAGGAGCGAAAGCCGATATTATCTTAACAGGCGAGCCCCATATGCCGGGAAGCATGTACACCGCGAACGACAGCGATATTATCGAAAGGAAAAGACGCGTCACGGAAACCGTTTCCAGAGGGCTGTCGTGAGGCAGGCGTATTTTCCCAAGGAGGTAAAAACCGAGCAAAAGGGAAATCACTACCCATATCGCTATGAATACCTCGCGTGTGAGTATCATAAGATCCCACACCATATCGGCATTCGAGAGGAACTTAAGCGCAAACGCCAACTCGACAAAACCCAGCACGACCTTGACCGAATTGAGCCATCCGCCGGACTTCGGGAGTCCGGAAAGCCAGCTTGGAAATACGGCGAACAATGTAAACGGCAACGCCAGCGCCGAAGAAAATCCCAGCATGCCTACTATCGGGCCCCAAAAATCTCCTTTGGCTGCCGCCTCCACCAATACCGTACCCACAAAAGGCCCGGTACACGAAAACGACACCATAGCCAGCGTAAAAGCCATAAAGAATATGCCGACCAATCCGGCCTTGTCGGACTTTTTGTCCATTTTGTTCACCCACGAAGAAGGCAGCGTAAGTTCAAACGCACCGAAGAACGAAGCGGCAAACACCACCAGAAGCAGGAAAAAGAATATGTTGAACCACGGATCGGTGGACAGTTCGTTCAGCGCCGCCGCGCCGAATATCGCGGAAACGCCCACGCCCAGTATCAGATATATCGCCACGATTGACACTCCGTAAAGCATAGCGTCGCGTATACCTTTCGAGCGGTCGGACGAGCGTTTCATGAAAAAGCTCACCGTCATCGGTATCATCGGAAATACGCACGGGGTAAGCAGAGCAAGAAGCCCAGCCACGAAAGCGAAAAAGAACGTACCCCACAGACCTCTCGATGCCGTACCCGTTTCGGCAGCCGCGGCAACGGTCTTAGCAGCAACTACACCATCACCTGCCTTCTTCCCGTCTTTTCCGTCAGAGACAACTTTCCCCGCAGCCGAATCACCTTTTGCCGTATCCTGCTGCACTTCCAGCGCCGTGTCGTTCGTCTTATCGCCATCCTTAGAAACCGCCAACTCCGCTTTTCCGGCATCCGATGCCGTATTATCAGCCGCCGCTTTGACGGCAGGCGCTTCAACAACTGCCTGCGTCGGTTTTTCGGACGGTTTGACCGCCGGTTTCTTTTCCTGAGGCTTATCCGGAGTTACCGGAAGCTGAAAAACAATCGTCTTTGTTTCCGGAGCCAGGCACTGCGTGTCGTCGCACGCCATATAAGTGACTTCGGCCGTTACGGATTTTACGGATGCGTCTTTGACCGTTATCTGTTGAGTAAACACAGGAACGCCGGAATGCCATTGTATCTCCATCTGAAAATTCGCATCGTACGACTTTTCAGGGACAGGCTCGCTAGTTTTACCGTCCAGGGTGAAAAGTTCGCCAGCACCCTGAAATGCGAATTCCGTAGGCATAGGACCTCCGTCGGGCAATACGAGCGAATATATGTGCCACGGATACTCTATGTCGGCCCGTGCGCTGAGTATGTATTTCCCCGGGGCTGTCTGCCGGGCCGTACCGTTCCACGATACCGGATCCATTATTTGTCCCGAAGCCGTCACCACGACCGCGAGTAAGAATGCAAAAAATGCTGTAACGCGTTTCATACTATCTATCTGTTTTTATCTTTCAAATCATAAAAAACTATTATTCGACCATCGACACCCTTATCACTCTGCGCGTGGCATCCGTGACTGCGAAATCCTGCGAACACCTCAGCCCCGCGATCCACATCACCCGTCCGTCGCCGTTGCAGAGCACGAACGTGCGTTCCTTTTCAAACACAGGCATTTTTGCGTCTTTGAGGCATTTGGATACTTTTTTCGAAGCCCCGCCCATTCCGAAAGGACGTATATGGTCGCCTTCCTTCCACAAGCGTAACACGAGCGGAAAAGAAACCTTCCCGGCATCGAAACACGCCTCACGTACCCCGTCGGGCAATACCATTCCCTTTTTCACCTCTTGACAGCAAAGCACCATGTGTACGGGAGCTAAGACCTCCTTGCGGCAGGAAAAAGTTTCAACAGTCACAGCCCCAGCTTTATAAGTCTCCTGCCCCAAAGGCTCAACTATGAAAAAATCCCTGTCGCGCAACATTCTGTGCGTTGCGCTGAGAAACACTTTTCCGCTCTGCGAACCGATCGAACGCAGTATGTCGTCCGTACGGTCTTCCATGGAAAACCGCTTCAATACCTCGTAAAGCACGATACGCGCATGCCCGCCCAATTCCTCCAGCGCTTTTATATCCAACCTGGCGCATTTGCCGTCCGCAGACACGATATCCCCGGCTGCACGGTCCACCGAGCTGTGGTAAAACGCGGCTACCGAACGCAGATAGTCCGTATTGCGCGCCACCGACCCTACTATCGACGGGTTTATATTTTTCAATTCCGGCATTACGTTGTGCCTTATCCTGTTGCGCGTATAATCGGTCGATGCGTTAGTCGAATCGTCTACCCATTCCAACCCGTTCCCCACAGCGAAACGCTCGATTTCCGCCCGCGAGAAAGGAAGCATCGGACGAAGGATATTCCCGGCCTTGGGAGCCATACCTAAAAGCCCGTCCAAAGAAGTCCCACGGGTAAAATTCAACAATATCGTTTCGACCTGGTCGTCGCCGTGATGAGCCGTCAGCACACCGCCGTACCCGTATTCCTCAACCAATTTCCCGAACCATCCGTACCGGAGCTCACGCGCGGCCATTTCTATCGAAATGCCTTTACCGGCGGCGTACTTTACGGTATCGAAATCCGTTTGGTGAAATACGCATCCCCATTTTCCGGCCATACGGCAGGCAAAAGCGGCATCCCGGTCGGACTCATCCCCGCGAAGATGGAAATTGCAATGGGCCGCCGCGAACCGCACGCCTTCCGCAAACAGCAGTTCGCCCAGAACGGTCGAGTCCGCCCCGCCGCTGAATGCCAGCAGGAAAACTCCTCCTCCGGATTTAAGCTGCGGAAAATGTTCCGATATGTGTTCCCTGAAACGGGCCTGCAATCCTTTTTCCATAACAAACAATGGGCGTACGCTTTTAATTTAAGGCCGTGCAAATATACGATTTCCATGTCGTTGCCGGATACTGTTTCCCGCCTGCGGGATATCCGGCCGCACACGGGAGAAAATCAATGCGCATCCAGCCAGTTATCTCCCGTTCCTATCTCCACCAGCAGAGGCACGCGGTGTATCCACGCCCCTTCCATCTTTTCCTTTACCATCGAGCCCATGCGTTCCACTTCGTCCCTGGGTACATCGAATACCAATTCGTCGTGTACTTGTATCAGCATTTTCGACTTCAACCCCATAGTTTCTACGGCTGCATGTATATCTATCATCGCTTTTTTGATTATATCAGCCGCCGAACCCTGTACAGGAGCGTTCACAGCGTTGCGTTCGGCCGCACCACGTACCGTTCCGTTGCGCGAATTTATATCCGGCAGATAACGGCGGCGGCCCATTATCGTTTCCACATAACCGTGGTCGCGGGCAAACTGCTTTTGCGCTTCGATATAATCAGTGAGTTTCGGATAAGTTTTGTAGTACGAATCTATTATAGCTGCCGATTCTGCACGGGAAAGTGTTGTCTGGCGGGAAAGTCCGTGAGCCGACACGCCGTATATGATGCCGAAATTCACCGTCTTGGCATGGCTGCGCTGCTCCTTGGTAACTTCTTCCAAAGGCACGCCGAATACGCGCGCCGCAGTAGAACGGTGGATGTCCTGCCCATGGGCGAAAGCATCTATCATAGCATCCTCCCCGGCCAGCGAAGCTATGATGCGCAGCTCTATCTGAGAATAGTCGGCCGACATTATCACATGGTCCGCATCCCTCGGTATGAAAGCCCGGCGTATCATCTGCCCACGCGGAGTACGCACCGGTATATTCTGCAGATTGGGATTCGACGAAGAAAGGCGTCCGGTAGCCGTCAATGTCTGGTTAAAGGACGTATGTATCCTGCCCGTATGCGGGTTTATCTCCGCAGGAAGCGCTTCTATATACGTAGTTAGAAGTTTCGACAACGAACGGTACTCCAGTATATCGGCCACTATTTTATGATCGGGAGCAAGGTCCGACAATATCTCCTCCGACGTGGACCACTGTCCTGTGCGGGTTTTCTTAGGCTTGTCCGCAAGAGACAGTTTGCGGAACAGGATATCGCCCAGTTGCTTGGGAGAATTGAGGTTGAACTCCTCACCAGCCTGCTCGTATATACGCGCCTCTATCTGTGAAAGCTGCCCCCGAAAATCCGCAGCCATTCCGGACAATTCGTCCGTATCTATCCTCACTCCTGCCGCCTCCATAGATGCCAATACGGGTATAAGAGGTGTTTCCAATGTCCTGAAAAGTTCTTCAGCTCCTTTTTCCACCAGTTTCGGAGCGAAAACGGATTTGAGTTGCAGCGTAATGTCCGCATCTTCCGCAGCGTACTCCTTTAACCTCTGCGCATCCACCCGGCGTATATCCTTTTCCCGTCCCATCATCTCTTCGTATGGCATAGGACGGTATCCGAGATACTGTTCGGCAAGTATGTCCATACCGTGCCGCGACTCCGGGTTTATAAGGTAGTGCGCCACCATAGTATCGAAAAGCCGTCCTTTCACGCGTATCCCGTAACACCCCAGCACTTCGATATCGTACTTGAGGTTCTGTCCGGTTTTACCCACCGACTCGTCTTCAAACACCGGACGGAACATTTCGAGTATTTCCCCGGCAGCCTTGTCATCGGCAGGTACCGGAACCCAGTACGCACGGCCTTTTTCCAATGCGAACGAAAGCCCGACAATACGGGTATCGAAAGGAGTGAGCGAAGTCGTTTCCGTATCGAAAGTGAATTCCCCGGCCTCCTTCAAACGAGATACCAGTTTTTTTATCTCTTCCGCCCCTTTGACCGATACATACTCGTGCGGAGTGGCATCGAGACCCGGCAATGTGGAGAAGAGCGAAAAATCCTGCTGCGGCACACCCTCCTGGGAAAACATATCCAATTGTGGCGACAATACTCCCGACGCTTTTCCCGCTTGCATGGCCCGTTGTTTTTCCGGAGATACGTATCCAACCACACCTTCCGCACCTGTTGGCGGTGCGGATACGCCGGTCACGGGTATGCCGAAATCCTTGTAAACAGCCTCCATCATCCTGCGGAATTCCAGCCTGGCGAAGATATCACGGACGGCCTCCAAATCAGGACGCTCCATAATACAGCAACCTGAGTCGAACTCCACCGGGACATCTGTTTCTATCGTGGCCAGACGCTTTGACAACATGCCTATTTCCTTGTTCGCGGATATTTTTTCGCCCAAAGCGCCTTTTATTTCCCCGGCATGTTCCAGAAGGTTTTCCATCGTCCCATACTGGGCCAGGAATTTTTTGGCTGTTTTTTCGCCTACCCCCGGCAGACCGGGTATATTGTCCGAAGCATCACCCATCATGCCCAGGTAGTCCCTCACCTGCGACACATCGGTAATCTCAAACCGTTCGAGTACTTTTTTTACATCCCATATCTCTATGGCATTGCCCATACGGGCCGGCCGGTACATGAATGTCTTGTCCGTAACCAACTGGGCATAGTCTTTGTCCGGAGTCACCATATACGTGGTAAATCCCTGTTTCTCGGCTTTTTTTGCCAAAGTTCCTATGACATCGTCCGCTTCAAAACCCTCGACCGCTATCTGCGGTATGTGGAATGCTTCGAGTATTTCCTTTATTACCGGCACGGCAAACTGTATAGCTTCCGGAGTAGCCTCCCTCTGGGCTTTGTACTGCTCGAAAAGTACGTGGCGGAACGTCGGCGCCGAGGTGTCGAAAACGGCGGCTATGTGGCTAGGACGTTCTTTGCGCAGTATGTCGAGAAGGGTATTTACAAAACCGAGCACTGCCGAAGTGTCCTCGCCCCGGCTGTTGGGACGCATGGTCTTGGCAAAAGCGTAATATCCCCGGTATATCAGGGCATACGAGTCGAGTAAAAAGAGACGTTTGTCTTCCTGTTGCTCCATTTTTCAAGTTTTTTGTTTATATTTGCCCGTCGTTTCGGCGATGTATGTTCTTTTGCTGTAAAGGTAATGAATTTGCACGTAACGGATTATTTTTTACCTCACGGCTTTTGCAAAAGTCATACGGAATAAATTATGCTTGGGTAGCTCAGTTGGATAGAGCAGCAGTTTCCTAAACTGTTGGTCGCGGGTTCGACTCCCGCCTCGAGCACGTAACCCCCGCCCCATATGGACGGGGGTTTTTTATCATACCTACCTCTAAGAAAACAGGTAAGCCGCCAACCAATAACCATAAAAAACCGCACCTGCCTTTCAAAACAAGTACGGGACTTTGAATAGAACAATAAATACAGGTTTGGGTTGGTCCTGTATTAAATATTTATAAAGGCAGGGAATATTTTGTTACCTCAAAAACGCCCGCATACCTAAGCGCGAACACAGGCCATTCGACGCTCCATCTCCGGACACTTTAACCTAAACAAGTGTATAACGGGCGGTAACGGAATATAAAAACCTATAATATACGATCGAATATGAAATTGCTTAATTTGATATGCGATTGGAAAAACATTGCGTATATACAAAAACGAGCCTCCCGGCATTACCGGGAGGCTCGTATGCGATAAAATCAGCGAATCGCGTTTACTTGGATTCCGCTGCGCCTTCTGCGGCGGCGGCATTCTTAGCGGCATTACGCGATGTCTTGACATATGCGACAATGTAATTGTCGGTTGCCATGATTTTGTAGTTCTCTTTCTGGAGAGTACGCACGAATGACTTGTCGCCGATGTTCAGGTCGGTGATGTCCACCTCTATCACATCGGGAAGATTTGCCGGAAGAGCACGTACCTGAAGCTTGCGGGCGTTGACAACCAGCACACCGCCGGCGCGAACGCCTGCCGAATGTCCCGTTATCTTCACCGGAACCTGCATCGTAACGGGCTTGTCGTCGAAAAGTTCGATAAAATCCACGTGCAGGATATTCTCAGTTACCGGGTGGAACTGGATGTCCTGAAGGGCTGCCTTGAACTTTTTACCCGAAGCGAGTTCCAAATCTACGATTAACGCATCCGGAGTGTAAACCAGAGGATTCAGATCCTTGGCTTCCACGGAAAAATGTACCGGATTTTCGCCGCCGTAGATTACACAAGGTACGCGGCCAGCATTACGAAGAGCATTGGTGGAAACCTTGCCTACGCTTTCTCTTTCGCTACCTTTTAGTGTAATTGACTTCATAAAAAATCTTTTTTAATGTTATTAAAGAATATATTTCGCACTTATCGATGCGTTGTCTTCTATCAGTTTTATAGCGTCAGCCATAAGAGGGGCGCAAGATAGCACTTTTATTTTATCCGATGAATTTTTTAACGCAATGGAATC
Organism: Flavobacteriales bacterium; assembly: GCA_003150615.1. Taxonomy (GTDB): domain Bacteria; phylum Bacteroidota; class Bacteroidia; order Flavobacteriales; family UBA1820; genus Merdimorpha. The sequence goes on from QALN01000009.1 coordinate 50,081, forward strand.
CGTAGTAATCAACTCTTTGAGTCCGGATTTTTCTATGCGCTCGTAAGCCTGGCCCGAAAGTATCGGATGTGTTACCATTGCCCTTACGCTGCAAGCCCCGCGGTCCATCATTATATCCGCTGCCTTGGTAAGGGTTCCGGCCGTATCGACCATATCGTCCAAAAGGATTATGTCCTTGCCTTCCACGTCGCCTATGAGCGTCATGCTTTCTATAACGTTGGCTTTTTTGCGCTGTTTGTAGCATATAACGACGTCGGAGCCGAAATATTTGGCATAAGAATACGCCCTTTTGGAACCTCCCATATCTGGAGAAGCCACCGCCAGGTCTTTTATCTCTCCTTTTTTCTGAAGGTCTTTTATATAATCCACAAATATGGACGAAGCATAAAGGTGATCCACCGGCATTTCAAAAAAGCCCTGTATCTGGTCCGCGTGCAGATCCATGGTCACGATACGCGTAGCGCCTGCCGCTTCCAGCATTTTGGCCACCATTTTAGCTCCTATCGGCACGCGTGGCTTATCCTTACGGTCCTGACGCGCCCATCCGAAATAAGGAAGTACGGCTATTATTTTACTCGCGGAAGCCCTCTTTGCGCAGTCTATCATCAGCAGGAGCTCCATGAGGTTGTCCGAAGGCGGAGGAGTGGAACATACCAGGTAAACGTGCGCCCCGCGCACAGTTTCTTCAAAACACGGCTGAAATTCGCCGTCGGAAAACCGGGATAGCTCTACTTTACCCAGTTTAGTGCCATACGCTTGAGCTATCTTTTCCGCAAGCGGGAGGCTACCCGAAGCGGCAAAGATTTTAGGCTTTGATTCCATATGTGGTCAATAGATGTGTATTGGTTGAAGTATTGTTGTGATTTCGACAATGTTGCGGCAAAGTTACGTTTTTTTTAGCGTTCCTTTAAGCTTAAAGGCTTTTTTTTAATCCTCACGGATTAAAAAGAGAATTTCAGTTCGAGGGACATATAATTTTTGGTCTGTAATGTCGCCCCGTGTATTTCCTTTTTCTTGATCTGTTCGCCGGCGTCGTTTGTCGTCCATTTGTATTTAATCGTTTCGTCGCTGTCGTAATAACGCAGGTACAAATTGTAACGCAACTGTATGTTTTTGCCTATCGGTATCACCAAGGCTGTCTTATTGTCCATCTTACCGGCTCCGAAATTGTCAACATAGTCCACGAAAAGCGAGAAATTGTTGTCGACCCATATTTTTTTGTTTTCCGTTATGAAATACTTTATATAGAATTCCGTACGGACACCCCATACCACTTTCGAGTTCGCCCCGTGACGTATCAAATTGCCCTGGCCGTCGTATTCCGCCTTGCGCACCCCGGAAGTCCCCAAATCGGCAAGACGCTGGTCGAGTACGAAAGTAGTGTTATTGTTGACGGGGAAAAATCCTATCCGCAGGTTGTTTATCCTGTTGGACGAATACGTATAGGTAGCGCCGACACCCACGTCCATCACGCCCGGAGCCATGAACTTCTTATTAGGATCCTTCGAGTTTTCTTTTTCATAGCTAGGCATTATCTGCGTTACCAGTTTTGCGTTGGCGGCGAAGTCGAAACGCCTTACTATCTTGACCCCGTACTGTGTTTCCAAACGCAGGTAGTTCTCCGCCACGGAAAGGTTGCGCGCGTCAGGAGCCAATTTTCCGGCGTCTTTCCACGTAAAGCCCAAACGTATATCGAGAACATTCTGCCAGTTAGTATATTCGCGTTTGTAGTTAGCTCCGATCAAAGAATAGAAATTAAACTGCAAAAAACTCATATCCGACGACTGATGCCAGTTGTCGGAAGTAGCATTCAGCCCCAGAGCGAAGCGTATTTCCTTGGACGTACTCCAGTAAGACGTATCTATATGCGCTGGTTTTATCTTTTTGTCGTCGAATTCCCTGAGGAATTTCGCCGTATTGCCATCGACAACGGTCTGGGCCCTGGACACAGGCGAAAATGCGAAAACTACAACCAGAACGGTAAAAAGTTTCAATATCTTATACATAACGTCGCTTTATAATTAAAAGAGTGTATTTCTTTATGCCGTGAAAAACTGGTTTTCAAGGCGTAAAATTACAAAAGTTTTTCAAAAATTTTCTTTGATAGCCTTTATCAGCGTAAGGATATCCGTACCGCACATTTGCCAAAGCGTCTCCACATCCGCATATGGAAGGAACGCATCAGCCGCACCCAGCCTTCTGACAGGCACTGCGGAAAAACCATTGTCCGCACCCCAACATTGTACAGCCTGCCCCACACCTCCGTAAACCAGTCCGTCCTCGACCGTTATCACCGATTCGTATCCGGAAAACACACGTTCCAGAAGCGCCGTGTCGAGAGGCTTTACAAAACGCAAATCGTAATGCCCGACAAGCTCGCGTTCGCCAGGTTCAAGGCACCCGATTGCCTGCGACACACGCAGTCCTGCCGCTCCCGCGGAGACGACAGCCACCCGAGTCCCCTTTTTCAGTTCGCGTCCGCGTCCATAGCAAAATGGCGATTGTCCGGCATCTTCGCAATATACCGCCTGCCCTTTCGGATATCGCACCGCCACGGGGCCTTTATCCCATCCGGCAGCAAAATGCACCGCAGAGGCCAGTTCCGCAGCATCCATAGGTGCTACAACTGTCATATTCGGTATGGCGGACATATAAACCATGTCGAAAACACCATGATGAGTAGGCCCGTCAGCCCCCACCGGACCGGCGCGGTCTATCAGAAACCTGACCGGCAGGTTTTGAAGCGCGACATCGTGTATCACCTGGTCGTAAGCTCTCTGGAGAAACGTGGAATAAATTACCACAAACGGTTTCATGCCGGACGCAGCCATCCCTGCGGCCAACGTCACGGAATGCTCTTCGGCAATACCGGTATCTATCACGCGGTCCGGCATCTGGCTGCACATCGGCGACAGGCCGCTGGAAGTAGGCATAGCCGGTGTAATGGCATATACCGCACTGTCCGCACGCGCCACTTCCAGAAGCTCGCGCCCGGCTACGTCCTGATACCGCAACGAGGCATTGCGGGTTACCTGTCCGGTAGCCCTGTCGAAAACACCGGGATAATGATATAATATCTGTTCTTTTTCAGCCGCTTCAAAACCTTTTCCCTTTACAGTAGGCACATGCAGGAGTTTCACGCCTGGGACGTTTTTTATTTCCGAAAGCGTGCCGACCAATTCTTTTATGTCATGACCGTCGGATATCTTAAAATATTTCACGCCCATAGCGCGGAATATATTATCCTGAGCCCGGTCTTCGAGCAGTGTTTTGAAATGCCGGGACAGCGCACCCGAAGCCGGGTCTATACCCATGGCGTTGTCGTTGAGTACGACCAGCATATCGGCATCGGCCGCACCTGCAGCATGATTGAGGGCCTCCAGCGCCATCCCGGACGCTATCGAAGCGTCGCCTATTACGGCAATGTGATTCTTCCGTATACCCCGCGCTTTGTCGGCCAAAGCCATGCCGAGAACGGCAGAAACGGACGTCGAACTATGTCCCGTGCCGAATGCATCGTAAGGACTTTCGTCACGTCGCGGGAATCCAGATATTCCGCCGTACTCCCTCAGGTGCAGGAAAGCATCCCGCCGGCCAGTGAGTATTTTGTGGGCGTAAGCCTGATGGCCGACATCCCACACGAGCGGTTCGTCCGGGGTATCGAATACATAATGCAGGGCTACTGCCAGCTCCACAACCCCCAGATTGGAGCCCAGGTGTCCCTGCCTTACCGAAACCACGTCTATGATATAACTGCGGAGTTGGGCCGCGAGCTCTTCCAGTGCGCACAGGTCCATACGACGTATGTCCATTGGAGAATCCACGGAAAAGAGCAAGGGGTATTTTTCCAAGTATGAGTCGTTCACCCGTTCGAGTCGCTTTAAACCGGAAGCATATTTTTATCGGCCGCCGATGTATTTGTTGTCAGATGCAAATATAGTGAAAGCCGGAAGCGGAGCGAAAGAGAAATGAAATTTCCGTCCGTAAGCGCCCATGCATATTCATAAAACAGGCAAAATACCACGTCCTGCGGACCTTTCCGGAAAATTACGTCGGCACAAGCATACGCATTAATACGGATATTTTCGTATATTTGCACCGGACAACATAAGGATACCGACACGACGATGATACTCCAGAGACCGCAGGCATTGTATTTCTTCCTGTGCTCCGTTTTCGGGGCGCTGGCCGTTACGGTCGGCTTTTCGGACGAATTGTACGCCGCAAACACACTGCCTATGTACCTCGTCACGGCAGTATCCGCCGTATCTTTCGTAACGATATTCCTGTTCAAGCACCTGCGCGTGCAGTCATTTGCCGCCAAAGTAGTGCTGCTCACCGATGCGATTGTTTTTATCATCCTTGCATACCGCCAGCTGAACTTATCCGGAGGGGTTTCGGCCTCTGAGAAGGGTATTGAGGTTGCGGGTCTTTTGCTGCTATTCGCCTCCATGGTATCGGCGCTTGCTGCCTCGCGTGCCGTGAAGAAAGACCTGCGCCTTGTAAAATCATCCGGCAGGTTGCGATGATGGTATAAGCATACTTAGTTATTATGCGTTAAGAACCCGCCTTTAAAGGCGGGTTTTTATTCATAATAAAGTATTCATATTACAAATGCGCAGTACACAGAGTAGCTACTGCTATATTTTCAACTCCCGCCTCCTTTAACGCCGATATTGCCGCGCATACCGTAGCCCCGGTGGTAAACACGTCGTCCACCACGATCACCCCTTCTGTAGGAATACGGACATCTTCGGCAATCTTAAAAATGCCTTTGGCATTGCCCCACCTGTCGTAACGCGACAACAGCGCCTGTGCCGACGTGTTGACAACCCTATCCAGCATGTGGCAAACATCCCCACCGGCGGCCTCGGCCATACCCCTGCACAATTCGGCAGCCTGGTTGTATCCTCTGGCGCGAAACCTCTGCGGATGCAAAGGCACAGGCACATATACCCCGTACCCGGAAAAACGGCCGCTACCGGAAACCGAAATCCCCAGCATGCGTCCCATATGTACGGCCAATGACTTTTCTCCCCGGTATTTGAACGCCGCCACGACCTTCCCGGAAACGCCCTCGTGTACATAAGGGGCAAGCGCGGCACACGGTATTTCCATGCCGGTAAGCTCCAGCACACGCTGTTCCATGGGATTGCCCGGCAGGGACGCGAACCCTCCGGAAGAGGCCAGTTGCGCTTGGCAACCATGGCACAGACATTCTTCCTTTTCCGTAAGCGCGCATCCGCACGAAGGACACAGCCGGGGGCTGACCACCGACATCACATCGGACAATACCGACGATACAAGACCACATATGCGTTTTAATGCCATAAATCGAAAAACTGCCCGGACGATAAAAAATACGGTTGCTTTTCCCGCAAATATAGTTTTTTATATTACTTTTAACCTGAATAAACAAAAACAAAAAAAACGGTACCGACATGGCTCTTAAAAGTATAAATCCCACCGCGACAAAAGCATGGGAAAAATTGGACGGACACATATACGAATTGGAAGACACCTCGCTCAAAGAACTGTTTGAGAAAGACCCGGACAGGTTCGGAAAATACCACCTGACACACGGGGAAATCCTGGTGGATTTTTCAAAAAATCTGGTGACGGACAAAACAATGAAACTCCTCTACGAACTTGCGGCTGAAACGGACGTAAAGGACGCCGTGGAGAAAATGTTTACCGGAGACAAAATAAACCGTACCGAAAACCGAGCAGTACTGCATACCGCGCTCCGCAACAGAAGCAACACCCCGGTATACGTGGACGGACAGGATGTTATGCCGCAAGTCAACGCCGTGTTGGAAAAGATGAAAGTTTTTTCCGAAAAAGTCATTTCCGGGCAATGGAAAGGACTATCCGGCCGCGAGATAACAGATGTGGTCAACATCGGCATAGGCGGCTCGGACCTCGGCCCGCTTATGGTATGCGAAGCCCTGAAATACTACCGCACACGCCTGAACATGCACTTCGTTTCCAATGTGGACGGCACCCATATAGTGGAAACGCTAAAAGGACTGAACCCCGAAACCACGCTGTTCATTATAGCCTCTAAAACATTCACCACGCAGGAAACGATGACCAACGCCCATACGGCAAGGCAGTGGTTCCTCGCATCGGGAGCAACGGAGGCGGACATAGCCAAACATTTCGTGGCGCTGTCCACCAACAAGGCGGAAGTCGAAAAATTCGGCATCGATACGGACAACATGTTCGAGTTCTGGGACTGGGTCGGCGGACGTTATTCGCTCTGGAGCGCCATAGGACTGTCGATAGCACTCGGCGTCGGTTTTTCAAACTTTGAAAAACTTCTCGAAGGAGCGTACTCGATGGACGTTCATTTCCGCACTGCTCCGGCAGAAAAGAACATTCCGTTGACGCTGGCCATGATAGGAATATGGTACACAGATTTTTTCGAATCGGAAACGGAAGCCATCCTGCCTTATGACCAGTACCTCCACCGCTTCGCTGCGTATTTCCAACAGGGTAACATGGAGTCGAACGGCAAGTCCGTGGGCCGCGACGGGCAGGTGATAGACTACCAGAGCGGCCCCATAATATGGGGAGAACCGGGCACTAACGGACAGCACGCGTTTTACCAGCTGATACACCAGGGTACGAAAATGATACCTGCCGATTTCCTGGCCCCAGCCCAAAGTCTTAACCCTACCGGCGACCACCATGAAAAGCTCCTGTCCAACTTTTTCGCCCAGACCGAAGCTCTGGCTTTCGGCAAAGCGGAAGAGATCGTGGTAGAAGAACTGAAAAAATCCGGGAAAACGGACGAAGAAACAGATTTCCTGAAAGAATTCAAGATCTTCGACGGCAACCGCCCTACCAACTCCATACTTTTCAAACGGCTCACGCCCGAAACACTTGGAGCTCTCATCGCCATGTACGAGCACAAGATATTCGTACAGGGTGTCGTATGGAATATTTTCTCTTTCGACCAGTGGGGCGTCGAACTTGGCAAGCAACTAGCCGGGCGCATACTGCCGGAACTCAAAGACGAAAGAAAAGTGACATCGCACGACAGTTCGACCAACGGGTTGATAAATGCATATAAAAAGATGAGAAGCGAAAAATAATCATATATTTGTACCTACAAAAACAAGCTGCAACCACATAAATATTATTATAAAACACTCTTAACAGCACAATTATTATGCACAAGAAACTACTGCGCAGCCTTTTCGTATGTCTTCTGGCGATGACGGCCGCAATATCGTGTTCAAAAGGAGATCCAGCCCCGCCTCCCGTGGAGATAAGCGGAGTAACTATCAGGAACAAACCGGCCTCTATTTTCGAAAACGAACAGGCGCGGCTTGCAACGGAAGTCACACCTTCGGACATCACGGAAAAATACACGCTCGAATTTTCCAGTTCCAAACCCGATGTGGCATCCGTCGACAACCAGGGAAACATAAAGGGTCTGAAAGCCGGACAAACCGTCATAACGCTGTCCGTAAAGGAAAAACCGTCGGTCAAAGACGAATTTACCCTTACTGTCAAAGGCGACTACAAGGCCCCGGCCAACACAGGTTTCGTATTGGTGGGTTATTTCCCGTATTACAGGGACCTCACGGCAACGGCCATACCTGACGCCTCGCTCAAAAGGATAGACGTAGCCTGCTATGCTTTCGCGCATATAAGCGAGGCTCTCCTTCCCGAAGTACAGAACCCCTCCCGCCTGAGAGCATTCGTTACCCGGTGCAAGGCATTGGGCATCAAGGTGCTCATTTCGTTCAGCGGTACGCGCGACCTTTACGTCAGGATGGCGGCGGACAAGACATCACGCGACAAGTTCATAGCAGCAGTGATAAAAATTGTCGAGGATTACAATCTGGACGGAATAGACAACGACTGGGAATATCCAAGTGCCACTACCGGCTCGCACACTGGCAATCTGGCCATGATGCGTGAATTCAGCAGTTACTGCCATGCTCCCGGAGCTAACAAACTGCTCACAATGGCCATAACTCCCGGAATATACAAAGGCGGATACACGGACGGAATCGTGGACGACCTGCACCAATACGTCGATTGGTACAATGTGATGATATACGGATGGGCCGCAGGCGAAAGCGAAATAGGCAAATACCCCACCGTATGGTCCAAATTGGAGATGAGCCACAGCTACTGGATAGAAACCAGGAATATGCCTACATCTAAATTCGTCACAGGCATCGGCTGTTACGGCAATCCTTCCGGAATATCATCCACAAACCGCACGCTCACGTATTCCAATGTGATAAAACAGGGCGACGCACTGGGCCGCGACTACTCGCAGGTAAACCAAGCGGAAGTGGAATCCACGAGCTACCCCGGGCAAAAATTCACCATATATTACGACGGACAGCCTCTTGTAGCCGCAAAAACCACCTGGAGCATCGACAAAAATCTTGAAGGTATGATGTTCTGGGAACTCGGTCAGGATATCCATGACGACCGCTCGCTCGTAAAAGCATCGTACGACGCCAAAAAAGCGGCCGGAAAATAATCAGACGGTACGATCCCTATAAAAAACAGCTTCCGAAGAAAAAACGGAGGCTGTTTTTTCATTTGTACAAAGTACGTATATTTGACAGTTGCCTTTTTCCCAATGAAAGAAATACCGTAAAACCCCTCAAAACGATATGGATAAATTACTTTTTCTACTTTTTTGCCTCTTTTCCTGCATAACAGGACAAGCTCAGGACAACGGATTAAAATACCCGGCGCCGGAAAATACACGTTTCAGAATTATCGGCTATGTACCCGGTTACAGGGACGTATCCCAAATCCCGGATGAAACGCTCTCGCGGATGGACATCGCATGCTACGCTTTCGCCACTATAGACTCTACCGGCTTCCCCGTAGTGCGGGACGAAAAACAAATGAAAAAATTCGTTAAGCGGGCGCGTAAACTCGGCGTAGAGGTAATGATAAGCTTCAACGGCAAACACGCCGTATTCTCCAAAATGGCATCGGACCCGGTCCTGAGAAAACGTTTTACAGACGAAATATGGCGCATAGTCAAAAAATACCGTCTCTCCGGCGTGGACAACGACTGGGAATTCCCACGGACGACGGACGGCACAATGGAATCCAACCTTCAGCTCATGAAAGACCTGGCCGAACTGTGCCGTGGAGGTAAAAAACAATATTACCTCACAATGGCCGTAACGTCGGGCATGTACCCCGGCGCCAGGGACGCCGCCATAACGGACGAAGTATTCGCCCTTGTCGACTGGTTCAACGTCATGGTGTACGGCAACTTTTCGGAGACAAAACCGGGCCAGCACCACTCCACATACCGCATGCTCGAAATGAGTTATGACTACTGGGTGAAAAAACGCGGACTCGATCCACGCAAATACGTAATGGGACTGCCGCTCTACGGATTGGCCTCAGGACTGCCTAAAAAAACATCGTCGACCTCCTTTTCCAAAATAATGGAGCAAAACGGCGCGAAAGCACTCGGCACGGACGTGGCGTACGTGACCAACAGCATACATACCACTCCATACCCTGTTTACTACAACGGCATACCTACCATTAGCCGTAAAACCGCTTTCGCACTGGACAAACGCGTAGGAGGAGTGATGTTCTGGGAAATCAGCCAGGATGCCCAGGGCGAAAATTCACTGGTAAAAACAGTTTGCGATATCATAGAAGCAGCCATAGAATACAAAAAACACTAAAAACATGAAAAAAACATTTTTATTCTGCGCAGCGCTGATATTCTGTGGAGGAATACTGTCCGCACAGGATTATAAAGCCCCGGAAAACGACCAGTTCAGGATAATAGGCTACGTGCCTTCATACAAAGACATTTCCAAACTTCCGGACCATGCCATAGAAAGGCTCGACATAGCCTGTTACGCCTTTGCGTCGATAGATTCCACGGGAATGCCCGTGGTACGCAATGAAAAACAGCTTAAAAAATTCTCAAAACGCGCACGAAAACTCGGCGTGGACGTAATGCTCAGTTTCAACGGCCGGCACAAATACTATGCCGATATGGTCGCATCGCCAAAAGCGAGGGAGCGTTTCATAAACGAAATATGGCGTGTGGTCAAAAAATACCGTCTGGCCGGTGTGGACAACGACTGGGAATACCCGCTGGGCAGTGACGGTTCGGGAGAAAACAATCTCGTATTTATGAAAGAACTGGCCCGACGCTGCCGTGAAGGTAAAAAACAATATTTCCTCACCGCCGCCATCACCCCCGGCAAATACATCGGCAATGCCACAGCCGGAATACCCGACGAGCTTTTCGACTACGTTGACTGGTTTAATGTTATGGTATATGACGACTACTCCGAAAGGGAGGAGGGCCGCCATCACTCCACATACGACCTCATGCTCGAAAGCGTAGGCTATTGGATAGGACAACGGGGACTTCCCCTTAAAAAATTCGTAGTCGGAATGCCGGCATACGGCGTGCCTTCGGGAATAATGCGCAGCGGCAATACACGTGACTACGCCGGCATAATCCGCGAAGGAGGCAGCTGTATGGGCGATGTGGCAATGATATCCAGTATCCGCAATCCTCAGCCTTATCCGGTTTATTACAACGGCATAAAGACTATCCGTGAGAAAACGCGCTACGCCGCCGGCAACAATCTGGGAGGTATAATGTTCTGGGAAGTCATGGGTGACCGCCACGATGACCTGTCGCTCATCGGAGCCGCGTGCGACGAGGCCGTATCCTGCGGGGCCAAAACCGTTCCTCCGGCAAAAACGAAACATGGAAAAAGGAAATAAAGCCGCCGATAATGTATCCTGCACGCTTTTAAACACCGTAGAGGGACAAACCGGATGGATACGCGAGGTGATGATAGGCCGGGCGCGCCGGCTTGCCGAATGCGGACTGACCGACATAACTTTCATGGTCATAGGGCAGGGTATAGAAACGATGGGAGCCTTTCTGGACAAAAAACCGTTCCGTGCAAAAGGGCAGGCGGCATCGCGTTTTTCAGTGGCTCTGGACGAGCTTTTTCCGCCGCGTTACTCCGCGCTAAACGGCCGCGGTTTCCTATTTGCCAACCTGCGTTCGAGCCTGACACACCTGTCGGTGGGAAGCCCGCATTTAGTCCTCGCACATACCTGCGACAAAGCCGTACATCTGTCGGTAAAAAACAAAAAAACGACGCTGGTACTCGAAAACCTTATGGACGACTATGTTGCCGCATGGGAAAAAATAATAGACAGACTTGCAGGCGGGACACTGCGGATAAAACCCCTGGCCGCTGCATCATCTGCCGATTAACCCGATATTCGGTCGTTTTAAGACAGGCAAAGCGGGGACATGTGAGATAATATTAATGTAAATACTTGAAATAAAGACAAACATGAAACGTTTCTTATCATCCGTAGCAATCCTTATGCTGCTGGGTTTTCTCCCTGTACAGGCGCAAACACACGCATCCGCATCCGCCAACGACACCATAAGGTACGTGGATGCGTCACAATTTCAAATCATAGGCCAGATAACGCGTCAGGGGCTCGAATCGCCTTACGACCGCCTTCCTGCATACCTTAAGGACTCCATCCGTAAGGAACTGTGGGACTTGGGCAAGAATTCTTCAGGCGTGGCAGTGCGTTTCCGTACCGATTCGAAAAGGATAACAGCACGATGGGAAGTGCTCAACAACATGTGGATGAACCATATGACGCCGGTAGGGATAAAAGGCCTGGACCTTTACACTCTGGAAGGCAACAGATGGATATTCGTGGGGTCGGCGCGGCCGGGACACGGAAAAGCCGTTTTCACTTCGCGTTTTATCGACAACATGGACGGACAGATGAGGGAATATATGCTGTATATGCCCCTTTACGACTGCGCAACTAAAGTAGAAATCGGAGTCTATTCGCGCTCTAAAATATCCGGCCCCGCACCTAACGTGTATTTCCCCGGCAAACCGGTCGTGGTGTACGGAACAAGCATCACGCAAGGCGGATGCGCCAACCGCCCCGGAATGTCGTACACATCGATATTGTCGCGAAAAATGAACCGCGAATTCATAAACCTAGGTTTTTCGGGCAATGGCCGTCTGGACTACGAAATAGCTCGTCTGATGGCCGAAAAAGACGCTTCGTGCTTCATTCTGGACAATATGGCAAACTGTACTGCTCCAATGCTAGACCGGCTCGAAGGCTTTATAAAAATACTTAGGGAAAAACACCCGGAAACACCGATACTGCTTCTCGGTAACGCACGCTATACATTCACCAGGTTCAATACCGTAAGCGCTAAGGAAGTGGCGGAAAAAGACAACCGCCTGTCCGAAATATACAACAAGCTCCGCCGTACGGACAAAAACCTGTACTATATGTCTGCACAGGATCTCATAGGGAATGATGAGGAAGCCACCGTGGACGGCACTCACTTCACGGACCTGGGTTTTATACGCATGTCGGATGCCATTTATCCGCTTTTGGACAAGATAGTGCGCAAGACCGAATAAACGTGTGATGTAAACAGCACGTTAAGTATATGTGAAATACATCCCTCACCGGAGTATTTTCCTTATTTTTACACTCGCGTCGGATTCTGCGGATGCGGAAAAAAAGAATATCGAAAGGGGATATAATACAATAAAAATGCTCAAAAACACCCTGCAACAAAAGCTCTCGCAGCGTTTCTCGCCTTCGCAGATACAGCTGATGAACATGCTCGCCCTGCCTACGGTGGCTTTCGAACAATACCTTGCCGACGAACTGGAATCCAACCCCGCCCTCGATGAAATAACGTCCGCCCAGGACGATTATACCCAGGACGCTGACAATGCGGCAGAACAGGATACTGACGAAAACGACTACACGCCTGAAGCATCATCCGACGATTTCGACATACAGGATTACATGTTCGACGACGAAGACCCCGATTACGTGCCATCGTCATCCTCGAGCGACACGTCGGGCGACCGCAATTCATTCATTGCCTCGCAAAGCGGACAGGAGTCATTTACGGCGCATCTGCTCGAACAGCTTTCACTGGAAAACCTTTCCGAACGCCAAATGACCATAGGCCGCTACATAATCGGCAATATCGACTCCGACGGATATCTGCGCACCGACCTGATGTCCGTTTCCGACGATCTGGCATTTACCGCCTCGATGGACGTTTCCACGGAAGAAATAAAACAAGTGCTTTCCGTTATCCAGAGTTTCGACCCTCCCGGCGTGGGCGCTACCTCGCTACAGCAATGCTTGTCGATACAGCTATCGTCCATGGCTCCGTCACCTGCTGTCGACTTGGCCAAAAGAATCGTCGATGAAGCTTTCGACGATCTGGGCAAAAAAAACTTCGACAGGCTCGCCGAACGTCTGGGATGTACACGAGGACAACTTTCGGACGCGGTAAACGAAATAGCGAGGCTGAACCCGAAACCGGGGAACAGCTACTCGCAAAACACATCGTCCCCGTCACAACTCCAGGTAACTCCGGACTTTATAATCCGCGTCGAAGACGGCCAGGTCGAAATAACCCTGGCACAAGGCAATACTCCCCGGTTGAAAATATCGCCCGAATATTCAGGGATGCTCGCACGGCTGGACAGAACGGACGGCAAAACCCGCAAGGAAAAGGATACGGCCGCATTCATAAAAAACAAAATAGACTCTGCCCGCTGGTTTATAGATGCCGTACGCCAAAGAAGGAACACTCTGATGCTGATAATGGAATCTATTGTCCGCCGGCAAAAAGAATACCTGCTTTCCGGCGATGTGTCCGACCTGCGCCCTTTGGGACTTAAGGACATAGCCTCGGACGTGGGAATGGACATATCGACCATATCGCGGGTAGTATCGCAGAAATACGCTGACACGCCTTACGGAACCATGAGCCTGAAAAACTTTTTCAGCGATGCGGCCGTAAACGAAAAAGGCGAAGACATATCCACCCGCGAGGTAAAAGAAGCCCTACGTGAAATTATAAGTTCGGAAGACAAGAATTCCCCGCTTACCGACGAACAACTTACTTCCATATTGTCGGACAAAGGATACAGAATAGCCCGCCGTACCACGGCAAAATACAGGGAAAGCCTAGGTTTCCCCACTGCCCGCCTGCGCAGGGAACTGTAAAACACAAAATACTAACGGCAACCCGGACACAGTGAAAAACAGCGAAAACATATTCTGGAAAATAATATCGGCATTATTCAATCCGATAGCGGTGCCATTGTGGGCCGTAGTGCTTTATTACGTATCGGCACAGAGGCCTTTTACGTTAATCGAGGCGGTGTACACTGCTGGAGTAGTGGCTATGGCCACCATTGCCATACCGGTACCGGTAATGCTGGTGCTCAAAGGTGCAGGAAAGATAGAAAGCCTCGGGCTTAGAAATGCTTACGAACGGCGTCTGCCGCTTCTGATGATATGTATCCTGCTTATGGCGGCGCTGAGGTTTTACCTGATAGGACGCGTATCGCCGGAAGTAACCCTATGCCTTGCCGCCGCCACCGCATCGCTTTTTATAACATATATTTCCCTGTACTGGGACAAGATAAGCCTGCATGCAATGGGCATATCGGGCCTGGTGTGTTTTATGTTCATGCTGATGTATAAATGGGGCTGGCCGTTAAGTGCGGCATTGCCGGTCGCGGCAGTCATGCTCGCGGTTTACGACATAGTAGTCATGGCCCGCATGGAACTAGGCCGTCACAACTGGCGGCAGATAATACTCGGCACCATAGTCGGAGGAGTGCCGCAAGTATTGGCTTTCGCCCTCCTGTACCAGGGCGGAGGACGGTTCTGACAAAACAATACGTAATGATAAACAAAAAATCGGGAAGGCCGTTTCGGCCTTCCCGATTTTTTCTGCACGCGCAGAGTGTTTAAAGTATATACACCAAAAGCCCGAAGTTGAGACTACGCGTGTCTTCAAGCCCCGGAACATCCTGCACCAGGGACGATTTAAACAACGAATTGATAGTGTAATCAGCTTTCAGAGTAAATTTGCCGTATCCAACCTGAAGATTGGCCGTGAACAACCAGTTTTCCAGATAAGGCAGGTTGTAATAGCGGACTTTCATGTAATCGTTCTTAACGGTAGCATGCGTACGCACAACCCACGAAGGCGTCACACCGGCATAAACCCTCCAGAAACGGTATTTTTCAGCCGTCGAACCACGGAAACGCAGCTGTATTGGAAAATCTATGCTCTGCATGGAAAAGCGGTTGTTTTTGAACTGGTCGCTATCCATTATACTTATCAACGGACCGCTGTCGTTTTTTGTCATGGACAGGTTGGTATAATAAGTATGGAATGAATAACCCACACCTACGCCTAAACCGATGTTTCGCCGTTTGTTCAAAGGAATATCCCGCACATATCCGAACGAAATGGTATTGGGAAACGAATACTGGTTCATCTGCTGCGGCATGGAAGTAAGCACGTTGTACGTAAGCGCCACGAACAACTGGTCATCCAGATATCGCGGCCCTTTCCCACGCACGAAACTGGAAAACATACTTTTGTTCTCGTCCGCCTGCTGGGAGTAGGAATATCCCGAAGGTATCAGAGCCGCCGCGCAAAACAACACGGAAGCTGTTATCGAAAATAATGACTTACGTTTCATGACATTATATTTTTAGGTTTAAAATTCTGCGCTTTGCGGATAACGCGGGAACGGTATCACGTCACGTATGTTGCCCATGCCGGTTACGAACTGAACCAGACGTTCGAATCCGAGTCCGAAGCCCGAATGCGGAGCCGTTCCAAAACGACGGGTATCGAGATACCACCACAGCTCCTTTTCGTTCATGCCCATCTTTCTGACTTTTTCCATCAGCATATCGTAACGCTCCTCACGCTGGCTTCCGCCCACAATCTCGCCGATTCCCGGAAAAAGCACATCCATGGCGCGAACGGTCTTGCCGTCGTCGTTAAGACGCATGTAAAAAGCCTTTATTTCTGCCGGATAATCGTACAGTATTACAGGACATCCGAAATGTTTTTCCACCAGGTAACGTTCGTGTTCGCTCTGAAGGTCCATGCCCCATCCCGTGACCGGATATTTGAATTTATTCTTTTTCGCCGGTTTGCTGTCCATAAGGATATCGATAGCTTCGGTATAGCTTACACGCTTGAAGTCATGCTTCAAAACGAAATCCAACTTTTCCAGAAGGCCCATTTCCGAACGTTCGGCAGCCGGCTTCTGGCTCTCTGTCTTGCGGAAACGCTCGTCGAGATATTCCAAGTCGTCCTTGCAGCGCTCCATTACGTCGCGGATAACGCTTTTTATGAAATCTTCGGCAAGGTCCATGTTTTCTTCCAGCTCCGCAAAAGCCACTTCAGGCTCTATCATCCAGAACTCGGCCAAATGACGCGAAGTGTTGGAGTTTTCTGCGCGGAACGTCGGCCCGAACGTGTACACCTGTCCCAATGCCATAGCGTACGTTTCAGCCTCGAGTTGTCCGGAAACCGTCAGGTTGGTCTGGCGGCCGAAAAAGTCCTTTGAAAAATCAACCGCCCCGGATTCGCACTTAGGCGCGCCCTCGTGCGGCAATACCGACACGCCGAACATTTCTCCCGCTCCTTCGCAGTCCGAACCTGTTATTATCGGCGCGTTGAAATAAAAGAACCCTTTCGATGCGAAATACCGGTGTATAGCCTGCGCAGCTGTCGAACGCACGCGCATAACCGCCCCGAAAAGGTTGGTGCGCGGACGCAAATGGGCTATTTCACGCAAAAATTCCAAAGAATGTGCTTTCGGCTGCAACGGATATTCGTCCGGATTGGCCTCGCCAAGTATTTCGAGCCTGCCGACAAGCAATTCGTAGTCCTGCCCCTTACCCTGGCTTTCTTTCAATACTCCTTCCGCAGATATGCACGTTCCGGCGTACAAACGTTTTATGTCGGATGCCGGATGATTTTCCTGATTTATTACGCACTGGAGGTTCTTTACGCTCGACCCGTCGTTAAGGGCTATGAACATATCGTTGCGGAAAGTCCTGACCCATCCGCTTACCTTTACTTCCTTTCCGAGAGCCTCTCCCGTGAGCAGCTCGCTGATTTTCGTGCGTTTCATCTTTTTCTTTTCCTTCAAAAAATTATTTCATTCTTTAATGTTCATATATGCGGCGCAACCCGATGTGTACCGCATATCATGCAAAATTGATGATTTTTGGTCAAATAACATATTTTTTTGCATAGAAAATAGATATGGAGCAAATAGTAAAGGCAAAAACCGCCATTATTCACACCGATACGATTTTAATGTTAAATTAGTGTTGTTTCGGATGTTTTTTCTGATTTTTTGAAAAAACATTTGCTGTTTGCCAAAGAACCCATATATTTGTTGCCATATTTACAACGAAGGAAATGATAGTCAGCATTAATATGAACAATAATTGGAGGCCCTCCCTGCGTAACACGCAGCCGTGAGCAAAGCAGACATATACGTTCATATTGAGATTTGAAAATGTCTGCCGCTCCTGCGGCGGGCATTTTTGATTTTTAAGACGCATGTACAAACAGTACGGCACAGGGAGAAAAATTTACAACTTTTAAAACCGGTTACAACAGAAAATGAACATTTACGAAAAAGAAGGACTGTACGACCCATCCAACGAACACGACGCCTGTGGCGTAGGCATGCTGGTGAACATTCACGGAGGCAAAAGCCACCAGATAGTGGAGTCCGCCCTTAAGATACTGGAGAATATGCGACACCGCGGGGCGGAAGGAGCCGACAACAAAACCGGCGACGGAGCGGGCATAATGCTCCAGATACCTCATGAATTTATCCTACTGCAGGGCATACCCGTACCGGAAAAAGGGAAATACGGTACCGGGCTCGTTTTCCTGCCTAAAGACGGGAAAAAACAACAGGAAATTCTGGGCATAATGATAGAAGAAGCGGAAAAAGCAGGCCTGTCGGTAATGCACATCCGTAAAGTGCCGGTAGATTCCGACATACTCGGCCGTGAAGCGAGACAGGCCGAACCCGACATAAAACAAATATTCATAACCGGCACAGAAGACCAGAACGAACTCGAACTCAAATTGTACATCCTGCGCAAGCGGGTAGAGTCGAGGGTTTCGGCATTACAGCCGGAAACAAAACGCGACTTTTATATCTGTTCGCTGTCCACCAGACGGATAATCTACAAAGGCATGCTCGAAACGATGCAGCTGAGGCATTACTTCCCCGACCTGTCGGATGAGTATTTCACAAGCGGACTGGCATTGGTGCACTCGCGCTTTTCCACCAACACGTTCCCCACATGGAGCCTTGCCCAACCGTTCCGGCTTCTGGCCCACAACGGCGAGATAAATACCGTCCGGGGCAATCGTGCCTGGACCGAGGCGCGTCAGACGGCTTTCGCCGGCGCTTTTCCGGGAAAAATGGAAGATATCATCCCGATAATACAACCGGGAATGAGCGACAGCGCGTCTTTGGACAACATATTCGAATTTATGATAGCTTCGGGGCTTTCCCTACCCCACGCAATGGCCATGCTCGTACCGGAGAGTTTCAACGAAAAGAACCCTATATCGGACGACCTTAAAGCCTTCTACGAGTACAATTCCATACTCATGGAAGCATGGGACGGACCTGCCGCACTGCTTTTCTCCGACGGACGATACGCAGGAGGCATGCTCGACCGCAACGGGTTACGCCCGGCGCGCTACGCCATAACAAAAAGCGGCATGATGGCCGTGGCTTCGGAAGTGGGAGTCATAGATTTCGAACCGGAAGAGATAAGCGAAAAAGGACGCCTGCAACCCGGCAAAATCATCATGGTCGACACCGAAGAGGGCAAAGTGTACTACGACCATGAGATAAAGCAAACGCTTTGCGACGCTTACCCGTACCGCAAATGGCTTTCCGCCAACCGCGTCGAACTCGACGAACTCAAGTCAGGCCGCAAAATACCCCGCAGTGTCGACGATTTCCAAAAGCGCCTGCGGGCGTTCGGATACAGCCGGGAAGACATCGAACGGGTTATATCGCCCATGTGCTCCACCGCTGCCGAGCCTACGGCTTCGATGGGTAACGACACCCCACTGGCGGTTTTATCCGACAAACCCCAGCTTCTGTACAACTATTTCCGCCAGCAGTTCGCTCAGGTTACCAACCCGCCGATAGACCCTTTGCGCGAAGGACTCGTGATGAGCCTTACGGAATACATCGGCGCTGTGGGCGGAAACATACTAACCCCGGATGAGAGCCACTCGAAAATGATATGCCTGCGCCACCCGGTACTGACCAACACCCAACTGGACCTGTTATGCAATATTCGCTACAAAGGATTCAATGCCGTAAAACTACCCATGGTGTTCCGCGCAGCTGACGGACCTGGCGGCATGAAAAAAGCGCTCGACAACTTGTGCCGCAACGCTGAAAAGGCTATCGACGAAGGCGCCAACTACATAATCCTGTCGGACCGCACGGTAGACGCGAAAAACGCAGCCATACCATCCATTTTGGCCGTGAGCGCCGTTCACCATTATCTCGTATCGGTACAAAAGCGAGTGCAGACGGCACTTATAGTTGAAACGGGCGAAATGAGAGAAGTGATGCACGCCGCGCTTCTTCTAGGCTACGGAGCCAGCGCTATAAACCCGTACATGGCTTTCGCCGTACTGGACGATCTGGTAACGAAAAAAGAATTGCAACTGGACGCCGACACAGCCGAGAAAAATTATGTAAAAGCCCTGTGCAAGGGGCTTCTGAAGATAATAAGCAAAATGGGCATAAGTACGATACGCAGTTACCGCGGCGCCCGCCTTTTCGAAGCCGTAGGCCTGTCAGGCGAACTTATGAATTCGTACTTCGGCGGAACGTCAAGCGGCGCAGGAGGCATCGGCCTGAACGAGATAGCCGAAGATGCCATTAAAAGGCACGCCGAAGGTTTCGACGCCGATATTTCCGGCATATTGCCTCACGAAGGCGTATACAGTTACCGCAAGGACGGCGAGAAACACGCATGGAATCCCGAAACCATTTCCACACTGCAACTGGCCACGAAACTCGGCAGTTACGGCAAGTTCAAGGAATATTCGCGTCATGTGGACGAAAAGGAAAAACCGGTGTTCCTGCGCGATTTCCTGGGCTTTAAAAAGCGTAAGCCTATACCGCTGGACAAAGTGGAACCGGCATCCGAAATAATGAAACGCTTTGTCACCGGAGCCATGAGCTTCGGGGCTATAAGCAAGGAAGCTCACGAGGCAATGGCCCTGGCCATGAACAAGATACACGGCCGTAGCAACACTGGCGAAGGAGGTGAGGACGAAGAACGTTTTTCCGCCACACAGGACGGAATTCCGATGCGTTCGGCTATAAAACAAGTCGCATCCGGGCGTTTCGGCGTCACGGCGCAGTACCTGGTATCGGCCGACGAAATACAGATAAAAGTGGCACAAGGAGCCAAACCGGGCGAAGGAGGCCAGCTTCCGGGCTTTAAAGTGGACAAAGTTATAGCCAAAACGCGGCATTCGATGCCGGGCATATCTCTCATTTCCCCGCCTCCGCACCACGATATTTACTCTATCGAGGACCTGGCGCAACTCATTTTCGACCTCAAAAACGTGAACCCGCGCGCCGAGGTCAGCGTAAAACTTGTGTCTGAAAGCGGAGTAGGTACGATAGCCGCAGGCGTGGCGAAGGCCAAGGCCGACCGAATAGTCATTTCGGGCGCAGAAGGCGGCACGGGAGCGTCGCCGGCCAGCTCGATACGTTATGCAGGACTTCCGCTCGAACTCGGACTTTCCGAAACACAGCAGACGCTCGTCCTCAATTCCCTGCGCGGACAGGTGCGTCTTCAAGCTGACGGGCAACTCAAAACAGGCCGGGACATAGTCATAGCGGCAATGCTCGGCGCCGAAGAATACGGTTTTGCCACGTCTGCGCTCATCGTGCTCGGATGCGTCATGATGCGAAAATGCCACATGAACACATGTCCGGTAGGCGTTGCCACGCAGAACGAGGACCTGAGGAAACGCTTCCGGGGACGTTACGAATATCTGGTCAACTTTTTCTCATTTCTGGCCGAAGAGGTGCGCGAACATCTGGCTTCGATAGGCTTTACCTGCCTCGAAGATGTAATAGGACGGGCCGACCTTCTTGAGCGCAAACCTTCGGACGGTGTGAAAAAGCACGACATGTTGGATTTTTCACGTATGCTGCACATGCCTTGCGCGGCCGGAAAATCTCCGCTGCACAACATTTCGGCGCAACAGCACGCCATAGAAAACGTGCTGGACCGTACGATGATACGCCAGGCTAAAGCCGCCCTGGAAAAACAAAAGGAAACATCGCTCGATTACACGATTGTAAATACTGACCGTAGCGTCGGAGCCATGCTATCGGGTGAAGTGGCCGCACGCTACGGACAACAGGGACTGCCGGCCGATACGATAAACGTACGTTTCCGTGGCTCTGCAGGACAGAGTTTCGGCGCTTTCCTTTCACACGGGATAAATTTCCGCCTCGAAGGAGAAGCGAACGATTATCTTGGCAAAGGCCTTTCCGGAGGGCGTATCAGCCTCATGCCGCCGTTGCGCTCTTCATTCGTGCCCGAAGCAAACATCATCGCCGGAAATACGATACTCTACGGGGCAACCTCCGGACAAGTGTTTATAAACGGACGCGTGGGCGAGCGTTTCTGCGTACGCAATTCCGGGGCGACGGCCGTCGTGGAGGGTGTAGGCGACCACTGCTGCGAATACATGACCGGCGGACGCGTGGTAGTGCTGGGGTCCACCGGACGCAATTTTGCCGCAGGTATGAGCGGTGGCGTGGCCTACGTATGGAACAAGGAAGGCGATTTCGACTACTTCTGCAATATGGACATGGTAGAACTGTCGTTGGTTGAGGATAATACGGCGCGGCGCGAACTACACGAACTCATCCGCAAGCATTATCATTACACCGGAAGTCCCCTTGCAGGACGCATGCTCGACCATTGGACACGTTACTGCGAACAGTTTATACAGATAACGCCGATAGAGTACAAACGCGTACTTCAGGAGGAGCAAATGCAGCGCCTCCAGCAGAAAATAGAAGAAGTACAGCGCGATTATTGATTTTTTGAACAGGATAAAAATTTACGATACGAAAATAAGATGGGAGATTCAAAAGCATTCCTGACCGTACACCGCCTCGAAGCTGGTTACCGCCCTTTGCACGACCGAGTACACGATTACAGCGAAGTTGAACAAACGCTAAACAGCGGCGACCGCCGTACGCAGGCGTCCCGCTGCATGGACTGCGGCGTACCGTTTTGCAACTGGGCGTGCCCGGTGGGCAACCGCCAGCCCGAATGGCAGGACCTTCTATACCGAGGGAAAATAGAACAGGCCTACCGCATACTCGAACAAACATGCGATTTTCCGGAATTCACCGGACGCATATGCCCGGCATTGTGCGAAAAAAGCTGTGTGCTGAACCTTTCATGCGGCGAGCCTGTGACTATCCGAGAAAACGAAGCAGCCATAGCAGAAGCCGCTTTCCGCGAAGGTTTTGTAAAGCCGGTAACGCCACAGCGCAACGGCCGAAAAGTGGCCGTTGTAGGAAGCGGGCCGGCTGGTCTGGCCTGCGCAAACAGGTTGAACCGCATGGGTTACTCGGTCACAGTTTACGAAAAGGACGAATTGCCAGGCGGTCTCCTGCGGTTCGGCATACCGAACTTCAAACTGGGCAAGGAAATAGTACGCCGGCGCATCCGCCTTATGGAGGAAGAGGGCATCGTGTTCAAAACGGGAGTATGTATAGGCAGCGATATAAAATCCTCTGATATTTTGGAAAAATACGATGCAGTATGTCTGGCCATAGGGTCCGAAACACCGCGCGACTTGCCTGTCGAAGGACGCGGACTGTCCGGCGTGCATTTCGCACTCGAACTTCTTTCCATGCAGAACCGTCTGCTCGAAGGAATTCCCGTGCCGCCTGAAAAACAGATAAACGCCCGCGGAAAAAAAGTACTCGTTATCGGAGGAGGCGACACCGGGTCGGACTGCGTAGGCACTGCAAACCGCCACGGAGCAGCATCCGTTACCCAGATAGAAATAATGCCATGCCCGCCTGAAGGATATAATCCGGCAACCCCGTGGCCCATGTACCCGCAAGTGCTCAAAACGTCCAGCAGCCACGAAGAAGGATGCACCCGCCGATGGAACCTTGCCACGAACCGCTTCATAGGCTCCGGCGGGGTATTGACAGGCGTGGAAACGGAAGAAGTCGAATGGACGGCAGACAAGGACACGGGTCGTCCGCAAATGAAAAAAACCGGCAAAAAGGAAATAATCGAAGCGGATTTGGTATTTTTGGCCATGGGTTTCGTACATCCGGCACATGAAGGCATAATAACCGAACTATCGCTCGGCACGGATACCAGGGGCAATATATCCTGCAACGGAGGACAAACAAGTATTGAAAAAGTATTCGCATGCGGCGACGCGGTAAGCGGAGCTTCGCTCGTGGTACGGGCAATGGATTCCGGCCACCGTGCGGCCAGGGCCATAGACTCGTTCATAAAAAAAGAATAACAACCACAACCCGGATACGCACACACGCCCGGAGCATCGTATAAACATATTTTAAGAACTTAAAACAACACAAGACATGTGCGGCATAACAGCCATATTCAATATCAAGCAGCAAAACGAGGCCCTGCGAAAACAGGCGCTCGAAATGAGTAAACGGATACGTCACCGCGGGCCGGACTGGAGCGGTATTTACAGTGGCAGGACAGCTATTCTGGCGCATGAACGCCTTTCGATCGTCGACCCGGCCTCCGGCGGGCAACCGCTGGTAAGCCCCGACGGGGCTCAGGTACTGTGCGTCAACGGCGAGATATACAACCACCGCAAAATACGCGAGGAGTTGGCCGGGGAATACGAATTCCAGACCGGCTCGGACTGCGAGGTCATACTGGCCTTATACCGCAAGAAAGGCATAAATTTCCTGGAAGACCTCAGCGGTATTTTCGCATTCGCGCTTTACGACCAGGAAAAAGACGAATACCTTATCGCCCGAGACCAGATAGGCGTAATACCGCTTTACATAGGCCGCGACGACCAGGGCCACGTCATGGTATCGTCCGAACTGAAAGGACTGGAGGGCTTCGCCACGAGCTACGAGCCTTTCCTCCCCGGACATTATTACCACAGCCGCGAAGGCGTAATGAAAAAATGGTATTCCCGCGACTGGGAAAACTACGACAACGTAAAAGACAACCCTGCCGATGCCGCCGAACTGCGTAAGGCCCTCGAAAAAGCCGTGCAGAAACAACTTATGAGCGACGTGCCTTACGGTGTCCTGCTGTCCGGCGGACTGGATTCCTCAATAATCTCGGCCATAGCCAAAAAATACTCGGCAAAACGCATAGAAACCGACGGACAGGCCGACGCATGGTGGCCGCAGCTGCACTCATTTGCCGTTGGGCTGAAGGGGGCGCCCGATTTGGCAGCAGCGAAAAAAGTGGCCGACAGTATAGGTACTGTACATCACGAGATAAATTACACGGTACAGGAAGGACTGGATGCCATACGCGATGTTATTTACTACATCGAAACTTACGATGTCACCACCGTGCGTGCATCTACCCCTATGTACCTTCTGGCACGCGTTATAAAAAGCATGGGTATAAAGATGGTGCTATCTGGCGAAGGGGCCGACGAAGTATTCGGCGGATACCTGTATTTCCACAAAGCCCCCGATGCCAAAGCGTTCCATGAGGAAACGTTGCGCAAGATAAGCAAACTGTACTTGTACGATTGCCTTAGGGCGAACAAGAGCCTGGCGGCATGGGGTGTCGAAGGACGCGTGCCCTTTCTGGACAAGGAGTTCATGGACGCGGCAATGCGGCTGAACCCTGAGGCCAAAATGGCCCCAGGCAAGGTGATCGAGAAAAAAATACTCCGCGAAGCGTTCGAAGATATGCTGCCGCATGAAATAGTATGGCGACAGAAAGAACAGTTTTCCGACGGTGTAGGTTACAGCTGGATAGATACACTGAAAGAAGTGACGGAAAAAGCCGTAACGGACGAGCAAATGGCCCATGCGGCCGACCGTTTCCCGGTGAACCCTCCCCGCAACAAGGAGGAATACTACTACCGCACGATATTCGAAGAGCATTTTCCAAGCTGGAGCGCCGCGCGCAGCGTACCGAGCGTACCTTCGGTGGCATGTTCAACAGCCGAAGCCCTTGCCTGGGACGAAGCGTTTAAAAACATGAACGACCCTTCGGGCCGCGCCGTAAAAGGAGTACACGAAGAAGCGTACTGAAAACCAGAACGGTTAATTTCAAACGATACATACAAAAAAGGGGGCTTAAAAGCCCCCTTTGTCATAATCCTGCGCATGACGCACCGGAAATTACCACACCTGCGCCCGTCCATACGCGGACGCATAACATCCGTCTTAATGTTTGGACAGGAAATCCGCTATTCCGTCGTGAGAAGGTTTAAGGGCATCCTTGCCTTTTTGCCAGTTTGCCGGGCACACCTCGCCGTATTCGCGCACGAACTGGAGCGCATCGACAACACGAAGGGCCTCGTCCACCGAGCGTCCCAGAGGGAGGTCGTTTATCAGCTGGTGGCGTACGATACCGTCTTTGTCTATCAGGAACAGTCCCCTGTAAGCCACTATAGATGGGTTGTCGGCGCATAGATTGTCATTGTCGTCATAGTAATAGTCGCCGGTGAGAACGTCGAAATTACGAGAAATGGTTTTGTTCTTATCCGATACCACAGGATATGTCACGCCTTGTATTCCGCCGTTGTTTTTAGGGGTCTGGAGCCATGCCCAGTGGCTCTGTTCCGTATCGGTCGATACGGCTACCACCTGCACGCCGCGGTCTTCGAAATCCTTTAGTTTTTCCTGAAATGCGAACAGTTCGGTAGGACATACGAATGTAAAGTCCATCGGGTAGAAAAACAATATCACATCTTTCTTGCCCAGGTACTGTTCCAGAGAGAATCCGCTTACTATGTCCTTGCCGTTAAGAACGGCCGCTTCCTTGAAAAGGGGAGCTTTTTTACCTACTAATGCCATTTTTATGTGTTTTTAAGTTAATGATTTTCTTTTCGTTACATAGCAAAAATATAAGTATTTCCTTCCGTATGCAAGTATGTCCGATAGCATAATTTTATATTGAGATAGAATAGGACTATACCGATGCGGTACATTTTTTACAAATAGCCGAACCTTTGCGGACGGCTATTTGTTTTTAAAACACTATTTTTGCGTTTGTCCCGTAAATATCTCCCATCGGGAAATACACTTTTAGAGATTAAAAAGAACATAAAATGAAAACACTCGTAGTACTGGCCCATCCCGGTTTGGGCAAATCCGTAATAAACAAACGCTGGAAAGAAGAACTCGAAAAGCACCCCGACAAGTTCTTCGTACACGACCTGTACGGAGCATACCCTGACGGCAAAATAGATGCGGACTCCGAACGCAAACTCATAGAAAAGCACGGCGGGCTGATACTGCAATTCCCGTTCTACTGGTTCGGCAGTCCTTCGTTGCTGAAAAAATGGATGGATGAGGTGCTGACCCCGCCATGGGCCTGCGCCGCCCCTGAAGGAGCAGGAAACATGGTCGGCAGAAAAGTAGCCATAGCCGTATCGGCCGGCATAGAAGAGAAGGATTACGGACGCAACGGCCGTTACAAATACACCCTTGAAGAACTTACTTCGCCATTCGAGGCGACATTCGCATATATGGATTCGGATTACAAACCGATGTTTTCGCTCTGCGGCACGGAATACAGCCCATCCTCAGACGATATAGAAAAAAGCGCGGCCGATTATCTCCGTTTCGCATCGCAAATATGATCCGGCCCCACGCAGATATGCCTACGCCGCTTATCCCCTAAGAAATGAGTAAAAAATGCAAAAACTGCGGAGAAGAGTTAAAAGGTAACTTCTGCGTATCGTGCGGACAAAAGGCCGATACCCGCCGGATAACCGTCAATCTGCTGATAGGGGACGTGGCATACGGGATAACCAATGCCAACAGCGGTGTCATATACACGCTCAAAGCCCTTTTCACCCGCCCCGGCCACATGCTGAAAGATTATATTCTGGGCCGCAGGATAAATTATTTCCGTCCGTTCCCGATGCTGATAATACTGGCCGGAGTGTACGGGCTCGTGATGCATTTCATAGAAGGGGATTCGGAATTCATGAAAGAACTGTCCGACCCCGGAAACTGGACAACCGGCCAATATAAAATAGCGGGAGCGGATTTCTTTGCCCCGATACTAAAGTGGATGGTCGGCAGCACGACATTCGGAGTGATAATACTGCTGCCGTTTTACGCACTGGCTATGAAGTGGGCTTTCCGCAAATGCGGAAGCCGTCGTTATAACTATGCAGAGTGCCTGTACGTATCGGCATACATGGCTTCACAGAGGATCATCGTAAGTTTCCTGTTCATACCGCTTGTGTTTTTTCCGGACAGCGAAGGCGATACGCCGGGCCTTTTCTGGAAATACATGATATATCTGGTGTTGGCAGTATGGACGTTCAAACAATTTTTCGGTATAAAACTCAAAAAAGCCATAGGACGTACTCTGTTCATGGGGGTTATAATGTCGCTTTTCATACTGACGGCCATAATATTCATCTCGCTGATTGTCGTTCTGGTAATTTACAAAACCAAGGGTGGGTCATAATACCCGACATCGAAAAGAAAGGGCCGGCACATATGTGCCGGCCCTTTCTTTTCGATGCGTAATTTATCCGGATCAGAGTTCTATCATCGAATTATCGCTACCGAATGCATTTTGAGGATAAGCATCGGCTGCATCGTCGTTAATCCAGTACTCGCCGTCTATATTGTACTTGAACTGGTACCTGTTCGGCGCAGGCAATGTCAGGGAAATGGAATAATCGCCCGCCTTGTTCTTTTTAAGGCGCAAAGATTGTTCTTCCCAGTTATTAAAATCCCCGGCAAGGAATACTTTGGATTTTTCCGGGACATTTTCGGCAGAAACGCTGAACGTTACCTTGCATTCTGGTTTGCCTTTCGAGTAAGTCTTTTTGATTCCCATTGTTCTATTCTTTTAAAATTAACATTTCTTCGCAAAAGTCCGGACATTTCTGCCGGGAAATAAAAATAACTAAAAATCAACGCACTAAATCTTTTTTATGAATAATTAACTTATTTAACATTGCCTTCGTCATTTTAAATACGATTATCTCCGGCGAATATGCCCTTACCCGCCTTATTTTTAAAACCGTATTTGCGTATTTGGAAAATCGTCGTACCTTTGCCCACGCAAAAGGCCTTTTATTTACAAGGAGAGATGGCAGAGTGGTCGATTGCGGCAGTCTTGAAAACTGTTGAGGGTCATACCTCCGGGGGTTCGAATCCCTCTCTCTCCGCAATAGCAGCTTACAAGCTGCTTTTTTTCCTTTGTGAAGAAACAAGTACTTCACACCTTATTCGGAGAGATGCTCGAGTGGTTGAAGAGGCACGCCTGGAAAGCGTGTATACGCCCAAAGCGTATCGCGGGTTCGAATCCCGCTTTCTCCGCTAAATAAAAAAACACAATGTACACGACCCTGAAATATATATTTCAGGGTTTTTTAATTTTTCCGTGCAACTGCAAAAAAAACGTTTTCCTGTTTACAAAGCATAAATAAATATTCGCCTCACAAGAACTTCAGACCTGAATAGTATTTGCAGTTTCCATGTCCAGAAGGTATTTCTTCAGTTCCAGCCCGCCTCCGTAACCCACCAGCGCTCCGGACTTGCCTATCACCCTGTGGCACGGTATTATTATCGAAACCGGATTTCTGTTGTTGGCCATCCCAACGGCACGGCATGCTTTCGGATTGCCCGCAATATGCGCAATATGCGAATAACTGCACGTATGACCATAAGGAATGGTACGGAGTGCCGCCCATACCCTTTTCTGAAAATCCGTACCCTCCGGCTCCACCTTTACATCGAATTCGCGCCGCCTTCCCGACAGATACTCCGTTATCTGGACAGCAGCGCGCTTTATCACATCAGTTTCGTTCTGCGGTATACCTGCCGGAACGGCATTGCCAGGCAGGAACACTCCAGCAATTGCCCTGCCGTTGTCTGCCACGTATATGCGTCCTATGACCGTGTCGTACGGGTAAATGTTTTTTAAAGTTTTATAATTCATACGTCTTATTCAAAATTCACATAAAAAACACCGTAAGGCTCCGCGCACCCTGCGCGCCGCGTACCATTACCGCGCCTATATCGGCCGTAGCGGAAGGGCCCATCATAAAACATCCGTAATTGTCCCTGTCCAGACGTATTTGCGCATAAGCCTCATACATATCGCGCACTATCCTGGAAGGGTCGAGAAGAATAACCAAATGCTGGGACAACACTCCAAGGGCGTTAACTTTCAAATCCTCTTCCCTCAACCATACCATACCTGTTTCCGACACTCCGAACTGGGCCCTGGCCACCCCTACGTCCACATCGTCCAGTCCATGCGGATCCGAAACGGAAGTTATATCCTTATTACCCGAAATTTCCGATGCCGCGCTGCAAATTACCTTCGCTTGCGGAAACATCTCATTTATTAACAAAGAAGCATGCGCGGCGTCTTTTACTTCCCGCCATGAACCGCCAGCCTCTTCCAGACTGCGCTTGAATTCGTCCAATATCGGTCCCTGATTTTTCGGGAAAACCGGTATCGCCGGATAAGGATGTTCTCCACCCGGACGGGCCGCCCTTATAGAGTCGAGTATATATTCTTTAGTGCTTTTCATCATTGTCGTCGTCTTTTTTTCTGTTCTTAAGATACCATTGACGGAACGTTTGCCCGGCAAACTGAGGCATCTGCCTGTCGCGGCCCCAGGGGTTCAGCGTTTTATTGTACACAACAAAGTCCGGTACTACGGGCAGCACCGATCCTGCCATAGCTTCCGCCGTGCGGAACAACGCAGGATGCTCGAAAACCTTTCCCGCCGCCGCAAAAGCCGTGCGGCGTACAACAGGAAGGTATTTTTTATCCGCCATAACTTCGCGCCAACGGTATATCTGGTCTGCTATATCTATCTTCACCGGGCATACGTTGGAACACGAACCGCAAAGCGTGGAATGGAAAGGCAACTCGCTGTAGCGGTATGCGTCGAATGTGGGGTCGAGAATTATACCTATCGGCCCGGAATACGTCGCCTGATAGGCCAAGCCTCCGCTCCGCCTGTACACAGGACAAGTATTCATGCACGCTCCACAACGTATGCATTTGAGCGAATGCCAGAAGTCCTCCATGCCCAGGCGTTTGCTGCGACCGTTGTCCGTGAGGATTATGTGCAACTGGCCGCCTTTGCGTGGTCCGGTGAAATGAGAAGTGTATTGTGTTGCCGGCGTACCGAGCGCACTGCGGGAAAGCAAGCGTATGAATACTCCCAAATCCTCGACTTTGGGCAGCACTTTTTCTATGCCTATACTTGCTATATGCACCGGAGGAACGGAAGCTCCGATGTCCGCATTGCCTTCGTTGGTACATACGACAAAAGTTCCTGTTTCGGCTATTGCGAAATTGGCCCCTGTCATACCTGCCCCGGCTTTCATAAAACGCGGGCGCGCATTGTTCCTCATGGCTTCGTTGAGCGAATGGGGATCCGTATCGGCGGGGTCAGTCCCTATCGTACGGGCAAAAAGCGCAGCCACGTCCTCCGTCGTTTTTTCTATGGCAGGCATAACGATGTGTGCGGGAGGCTGGTCGTCGAGCTGTTGTATGCGTTCGCCGAGATCGGATTCCGTAACTTCGATTCCACGGGCCTGGAGAAACGGGACCATCCCGCATTCTTCCTGGAGCATGGATTTACTCTTTATAACGGACGTCACCTTCCTGTCAGTCAATATCTCAAGGACAATCTGGTTATGTTCGGCCGCATCGCGGGCCCAGTGTACCACGGCGCCACGCGCCGTGGCGTTGCGCTCGAACTGTTCGAGGTATCGGTCGAGGTGCGAAAGGGTATGTTCCTTTATCCGGGAGGCCAGTTCGCGCAACTCTTCCCATTCAGGCATGGCCGAAGCCATACGGTCGCGCTTTACACGGGCGTTCCACAGATTTTTGTCATGCATGCGCTCATGCACGTTATCGCGGTTTATAAACTCTTCCGAGTTGCGTACCACGTCTGCTTTTTTCTCTGCCATAGTTATCGGTCTTTAAAAGGTCCTCCATTGAGTACCTGGGCTATGTGTATAAACGGAATATGGGTTATGCCTTCGCGCAGGGCTATCCCCTGCTGGTGCATAAGGCACGACATATCGGGAGAAACGACATACTGGGCCCCATGAGCCACATAGTCGGCCACTTTGTCCTTTCCCATGCGGGCGCTTACGGCCTCGTCGGTTACGCAAAACGTGCCTCCGAAACCGCAGCATTCGTCAGGGCGGCTCAACTCGACTATCTCCACGCCTTCCACCATGTTCAGAAGGTCGGCCGATTTATTGAACCGCGGACCCGGTATTTCCGACGGACTGGCTATTCCAAGCCCGCGTATCGAACTGCAACTGTTGTGAAGCGCCACTTTGTACGGAAACTTCACCCCGGGGAACGATTTTACACCGATCACATCGTGAAGGAATTCCACCAGTTCGTAAGTACGTTCCCGTACGTGTTTCACTTCCGGCGTCTGTTCCAGTTTATCGTAATGCACGCGCACCTGCTTTACGCAACTGCCGGCCGGACCTACTATGTAATCGTAATCGCTAAAATTGCGCACGAATAGTTTTTCGGCTCCTTCCGAACTTTTAAAGTCGCCTTCATTGGACATAGGCTGGCCGCAACATGTCTGTTCGGAAGGATATCCTACATCGAGACCGAGTTTTTCAAGCAGTTCCAACGTAGCCACACCCACCTCAGGATATATGGCGTCTATGTAACAGGGGATAAAAAGTCCTATCTTCATGCCTTATAGTTTTTACTCTTAAAAGGGTTGTTAATTGCTTTGGGAAAAATAATCCCGAAAACTTCTGTAAGTTTAACCTTTTTAATCCAACCACACAAGAGGTTATAAATATTTTTCGCACGAATCGCTCCATAACCGCTTATACCGCCGAAATTTTAATCGAAAACATTCCCTCGCAACGGACATAAATTCGTAAAATTGTAACATGAACTTTTACACACCATTATAGCCTCTCCAATATGGAGAGTAGAAACTATCCGGACAAAAATGAAAATAAATGAAAAATACAAACTGCGCCGTATAGCAGGAGAAAACATAGTGATAATACAGGGCGGCGGTACAGCCGATATGACCAGAATAATAACCCTCAACGATACCGGAGCTTGGCTTTGGAACGAGTTGTCGGGTATGGATTTTTCCGTCGCGCAGATAGCCGGGAAAATAGTCGCAGAATACGACACGGACTTGTCCTCAGCCACTGAGGATGCGGAAAAATGGACCGACATACTGAAAAAATGCGGGGCAATAGTCGAATGATGGAAAATGCATCCGAAAACATACTTTTCCCGCTTCTGAAAAGCGCTTTATGGGGTGCGGAACCGGATGAAAACCGCCTCCGGAGAGCCACGCCTGCAATGTGGCGGCAAGCGGCAGCCATAGCTTCTGTACACGGCGTAACACCGCTGGCATACGACGGCATGTCAATGTTACCCGAAAACCTCCTTGTGCCTAAAGACATAAAACTGGCATGGGCTTTGAAAACCGAAAACGCGGAACTCAAATTCCGCGGACAGGCAGAAGCCGCCGCCCATCTGGCCGCATTTTTTGCCAGTGCCGGCATACGTACTGTAATACTCAAAGGGTTTTCGCTCGCCCGGTGTTATCCCGTACCAGATCACAGGGAATGCGGAGATATAGACGTATGGCTGTGCGGGGATTACGCAAAGGGCAACGGCACGATATCTTCGGCCGGGATAAAAGTGGAAGTACACACGGCAAAACACTCGTCTTTTACGTTCGAAAACACGACGGTAGAAAACCACCTGACATTCCTCGATACCGACCGTTATTCCATGGGACGTATACTCGAACCCATCCTTTCGGAAATAGCGGAACGCGACGGCATTGTCCCTATGAACCTGCCTGGACAAAACCTCCCATGCCGCATACATGCCCCTTCGGCGGATTTCGAAGCGTTGTTCGTCATGGCCCACAGCGCCGCACATTTCGCAGGACGCGTACGTCTGAGGCACATTTGCGATTGGGCCCGTTTCCTGTATGCACATGCGGGCAAAATCGATTTCGCATGTTTGGAGTCGGCATTGGAAAAAGCGCATCTTAGCCGTTTCGCCGGTATATTCACATTCATAGCCGTACACTATCTCGGCCTTGGCATGGAATATACCGGAGGATTGTTGCGGCACGTAAACGGAAGCGATATGCGAATTGCGGAAAGGATAATGCACGATATTGCCGGACAAGCGTTTGCAAAAACACTTGAAGGCAAAAGCTCCGCAGGAATACTAGCATTAAAAACCAGCCGTTTTTTCCGGGAGCACTGGCGGTTCCGCCTGGTGTACGGCTGCAGTATGCCATTACGCATTCTTTACTTTATAAAAGACCATATAAAACACCCTGAAACCATTCTTAAACCAATATGACACAGGGAAATATATTCAAATCCATGCCTGAGGCATACCGGCGGAAAGGATGGATTACCGCCATGTACGTCCCGCTCAGAGCCGCACTGGAATTCATTTCCCTTGCCGCTCTGATACCTGTTCTGGTGATAATACTGGACAGCGGATGGCAGGAACAGGACACGGTACTGGCCGGGATATACCGTTCCGCAGGAATTGCGGACGAACGAAAATTCGTCATATGGATCTGTATGGCCGTAATACTTGTCACAGTAGTCAAAAACGTGCTGTCGCTAATGATAATGCGCGCCCAGAACAGCTACGCGATGTCGCTGTACCGTTATTTTTCGCATGCTGTTTTCACGTCCTACTGCAAAAAAGGCCTGTTGTTCATAAAAGGCGGGCATAGTTCGCCTTTGGAAAGGGATGTAAATACCGTATGTTACATGTTCGCCACGGGAGTGGTCGTTCCGGCAATAACCTTTGCAGGGGAAGCCGTATTTATGGCGCTTATACTTGGTGTGCTTGCATTTTATTCCCTTGCGGGGGCCATTATCCTGCCTCTGTGCTTCGTGCCGGCCGTGTGGGTATATGCGAAAACGGTAAGGAAAAAACTGGAAAAATACGGACGCATGGAAAATACGGCGCGGCGGCGGCAGGGCAAGACCGTACAGGAGGCTTTCCGAGGATACGCCGAGGCAGAAACAAGTAATGCATTTCCGGTGATAAACGAACGTTTCCGCGAAAACCTGAACGAAATATCCGTCCTGAAGGAACGTTCGGATACCGTTATGAGGATACCGGGAGCGATAACCGAATCCGCCGTGGCCTTATGCCTGGTACTGATAGTTATTTACGGAATGCAGGCCGGAAGCGCACAAGTCCTTTTCGGGGTATGCGCCGTGGCAGCCATGCGCATACTTCCTTCGGTAAAGTCCATGCTCGGCTGTTGGGCGCAGATAAAAGCCAATTCATACACCGCAGAAATAATAGCCTCCGCATGCGCAGCGCCTGAAGGACCCGCAGAGGAAAAAACTCCCGTACATGAGCGGCTTGCGTTTGAAAAAGAAATAACAATCGAAAATATAGTATTTTCGTTTCCTGGCTGCCAACCAGTTGTGGAAAACTTTTCTGCCGTAATAAAAAAAGGTGAAAGGATAGGCATAAAAGGCGTTTCAGGTATAGGCAAAACTACGCTTTTCAACATCCTTCTGGGTCTGTACCCGCTCCAAAAAGGCAGGATAAGCGTAGACGGAGTGCCGGTGGAAGGGAAAAATGTGCGCAAATGGCAGAACATAACCGGTTACGTACCGCAGGATGTATTCATCGCCGACGCTACATTGGCCGAGAACGTGGCTTTAGGCAGCCGTGAAGTAAATACGGAAAAAGTACGCGAAGCACTTGAAAGGGTTCGGCTGCTTAACTGGGCCGATAGCTTGCCGGAAGGGATAAATACGCGCGCCGGAGAGGGCGGATGCCGTATATCCGGAGGGCAGAAACAACGCATAGGCATCGCACGCGCATTGTACCGGGATGTTTCCGTGCTGTTTATGGACGAAGCTACCTCGGCACTCGACACGCACACAGAAACCGAAGTGGTCGAAGCCGTGAACGCAGCGGCACAAACGGGGCTTACCGTACTTATGATAGCACACAGGGAATCGACCCTGCGCACATGCGACAGGATAATAGAACTCGAAACGCAACACGCATTATGATCAATGAAAAAAACTACTGATTATTCGATAGGCGGCCATACCTTACGCGTGGACAGCGGGTCATTGAACGGATTGCTCGAAGCGGCAGGCGGTTTCGACACGTTCCTTTCCGCCGTAAAAACGCATCCTGACACAATGCTTACGCTCTGCGAACGGCCATATCCGCAAAACACGAAAGAATATACTCCATTATACCGTTTCCGGTTCGAGGACAAGGAATGTTCGTTCGGAAGCGACAACGCCGGAAAATACTTTTTCCGCATATTTCCGCCAGAAAGACAAGAGCCGTTTTTCATGGAATACGACATACACACGCGTACGGCTTTTGCCAATGCACCTGGAAATGCGGCCCTTGTCCGTTTCGGCTTGTGGATGGCATACGGTATGGCCTTTGCCAAAGACATGACGGTGGCCGTACATTCCTCGGCCATATCATACAACGGACAGGCAGTATTGTTCCTCGGAGAATCGGGTACGGGCAAAAGCACGCATACCCGCCTGTGGACACAAAACATAAAAGGAGCGGGTCTTATCAACGACGACAGTCCCATACTCCGCGTCGAAAACAATACGGTGTATGCCTACGGTTCGCCGTGGAGCGGTAAAACCCCGTGTTACAGGACTGAAAAATACCCCGTTGCGGCCATCGTGCGATTATCGCAAGCTCCGCACAACAGCATAAAGAAGCTGAAGATACCGGAAGCTCTGGCGGCATTACATCCTTCGTGTCCTCCCGCTTTCGCATACGACAACGTATTGTACGACGGCATATCCGCCACTATTTCCGCCATATTGGAAAAAACGCCAGTTTTTCATCTGGAATGCCTTGCCGACCCGGATGCTGCATATACATCTTTCGGCGCAATATTCTCAGACAAAAATGTCGCCGTATGAAAAAAATAGACAACACGGACTTTTTCAGCCAGGCGCATGAATTCCTCCTCGAAGGGAAAAGCATACGCATAAACATACGCGGAAACAGTATGAAGCCCTTTTTAAGGGAAGGTTCCCATCAGGCGGAAATAGCCCCGACCGAAGGCAGGAACCTTAAAACCGGCGATGTAGTGCTGTTCCGCCATTGCTCAAGATACGTCCTGCACAGAATAGTGGCCATAAACGACGAACGTTACACCATGCAGGGCGACGGTGTGCTGGAAAACACGGAAACCGTATTCCGCGAGGACATAATAGGAGTAATGGTGCGTTTTTACCACAAGGGAGGGCATATGACGGATTGTTCGTCGCTATGGTGGAGGTTTCTATCGCGTTGGTGGATACTGATGCTCCCCGCAAGAAGATATTTGCTCGGCCCGCTGGAAAAACTGCATTTGAGAAAACACTGAATCCCCGTGCAAAGAAAAGAGGGCTTACGCAAATTGCGTAAGCCCTCTTTTCTTTGCAGGCAGACGTATATAAAACGTCAATATTCGAGCGTCACCTCATCCAGGTAAAGCACGCTGGAAGTACTGCCCGTAAAAGCTCCGCCGTCCACGCTGCTGGTAGCGCATATGAGTATATGCGTAGCCTCAGCAGGATTGAAATCGGAGTTTTTATACGTCAGTTCCACACGGAATTTCTTATATCCGTTGGTGGTGGCGGCATCGGTAAATCGACCGTATGCCAGAACTTTGGAATCGTTGACCAAATCGCTGACGGCCCCGCCAGGATACGAATCGGCATTTGTTGTAACAATCGAATAAGTTCCGGTACACAGAACAATGTATATATCACATTTATCGTATGTACCCGGCGTATTTGATTTATTGTCAACATAGTCTATAGCCCCTGAGATATAATCGTAATATCCGGAAATAGCTACCGGTTTATAACCGAAAGGAACTCCGAAAGTCATTTCCGCTCCCGGAGGATAGA
The DNA here is from genome assembly GCA_003150615.1 of Flavobacteriales bacterium. Taxonomy (GTDB): domain Bacteria; phylum Bacteroidota; class Bacteroidia; order Flavobacteriales; family UBA1820; genus Merdimorpha. Next base: position 87,184 of record QALN01000009.1, read on the forward strand.
TGTTGGTTTTGGTATAAACGCCTGTAAAAATATTTCCGGCCGCAAACTTATTTCCAAAACCGCCTATCCATTTGCTTATCATTTTCACGGCTTTCCCATTTACAACATTCGTAGTTTCCTCCATCGTAGGATTTTCTCCCAAGGTAGATAAACCTTTTTTCGTTGCGCTTCCATTGCCGCTGCCCCATATATTCTGGGCATCGGTCATAGACTCCAATCCTACCAGAACAGTACTGTTCTTGGTGTACCAGTAGTCGAACGCCGAATTTGCGAGCTGCGCATCGGATTTGGCAACGGCCGAAACCGGGGTATTGGCTCCGGTTGATTTTCCGTAGTACAACGTGCCGCCGTTTGTCAGATTGCCGTTACTGCACAGTACATCCGCGCTGATTACCATGCCGGAAACTATCTCTGCAGCCGCATCTTTCATAACTCCCAGTTTTCCTGACAAAACCACACGGCCGTCGCCCGATACGGAAGCCCCCTGGCCAAGCGTGAGATCCTGAGCATACAATATACCGTTAAGTACCTCCAGTTCCGTGTTCCCTGTGATAGTGAGCCTGGAAGCAAGAGAATATGTCTTGTTGCCTGTCGGAACGTTGACATCGGCACGGGCTGCGTGCGTCCTGATGACCGAAGGCGAAGAATTTACAGCGGCAACGTCTATCGTCAGTTTGTTGCCGCCGGTAACCAATACTGCCGAAGAAGGCAGCACATCGCCGGAACCGAGAGTTATCGGAGCCGTAAGGGTTACGGCCACATGTCCCGAAGCACCCTGCATCGCTGCATTCCATTCGGCATTGGAAGATACAGACTCAGGAGCCGCCACATTTATATTGATTCCTGAAACCGTGTATTTCATGCCGCTGGCTAACGTTTTAGCCGGTTTGTCAAACGAAAAATCACCTGCGGAAGTCGATACCGTAACGGTATATTCCCCCAAATCCTGCGGACATACCAGCATACGGACTTTATATGGATTTCCCGAAGAAAGTACAGGGGCGTGGTCAATTATCGTCGATACATACTCATTTCCGGTGGAAATTATATAATCTATAGATCCTCCGCAATCATAGTACGTAGAAGTATATATATCTCCGCCATCCTTACGTTCCAGTACAACGCTGTTTAACGTCACGTCCGCACCGGATGCATTCGACACGAGGTTCACCGGTATCTCCAGCATCACGAAATGCACTTCAAAGCTAACATTGGACGTAGAAGCCTCCTGCTGAACAGTAACCAGCGACGGCGATATCATCATAAGTCCCGATACCGGATCGGATGAAGCGGTCTGGTGCTGATCCGGCTCCTGTCCTATTTTCACAGCACCGGAAGAAGACGCCTCAAGGGATGAATAACCACCGCTTATAACCCTGTAAGTACCTGCAGGTATATTGCCTGACGGATAATAAAAATCCGCTTTGGTTCCGTCGGGAGATATGGAACTTTGGTCTATATCCAAATGATAATAAGTAGGAGTCTGTTCCGATTCGCATGTAGCGAAGGTAAGTTTATCCCCGGCCGTCCATTTTACGGACAGGCCGTCATCTCCGATGGCTGTTTTGGTTCCCGGAGAGGAAACGGATGTCGCCGTAACCTTAAATCCTTTGTTCTGGCTCTGCGACGAATGCTTGTCCGTTTTTGAACATCCGAGCGTCAAAAACGACAGGCATATCGAAAATGCCAATATATTTTTTTTCATTTTTTGAGTATTAGTCGTTAATAGTAAATGTATGCGACTTAGATATCGCCTCCGTCACCGAATCCCGGTGTGGTAACGGCAAATCCCTGTTCCACGCATACTTCTATCACTTCGGCCTGGGGAGCTGCATAAGCTTTTTTCTCTGTGTTTCGGCCGGAAGCGGCGCATGAGGCCTTATTTACGGCATTTTCTTCGTTTTGTTTTTCCATTTATATGTATTTCGATGTTAAATTCCGTAAAGGCGCACCCTGATGTATGTACGGAATGTTTTTTTACAACTTCCAACCGTACTCAAACAGCCTTTACTTAAAATCAGTTAACAAAACCACATACTATTACATTCGTAATAATTTTGTGATAATGTAAAAATATTAAAAATATATTAATTTATAAAAAACATACACTATTAAAAAGAAAAATCGGAGAAAAAATACTACTTTCAGACCTTATTTTTCCAATGTAACAACAATTTAAGCAAAAACATCTGTGTCGTTAACACAATTTTATACAGTAAACACGCAGTATCGTCAATAAAACGTCAGGATATCCGCCGAACGAACGATTTTTTATTAATTTTGAGGGTTGTATAAAAAAACTCTATCATTTAAAGATATGAAAATAGCAGTCCTTGGCGGGGGAAATATGGGCGGAGCAATAGCTGCCGGCGCCATAGCCGCAAAAATAGCCGAAGCAAAAGACGTGACTATATCGCACGCGCGACCCGCATTGCTCGAACGCCTTGAAAAAACAGGAGCCGAAGCAAATATAACATCCGACAACAAAGAAGCCGTAAATGGTGCGGACTTGATATTAATAGCCGTAAAACCATGGTTGGCCGAAGGCGTGGCACGCGAAATAGCTCCCGTGATAGATCCTTCATACCAGGCTGTCGCTTCCGTAGTTGCCGGGGTTGATTTTAAAACACTGCAAGAGTGGCTCACCATACCGGGAGGAAAAACTCCTGCTCTGTTCCGCGTAATACCCAACACGGCGGTATCCCTCGGACAAAGCGCTACATTCATTTGTTCGCACAATGCATCGAGGCAGCAAAATGAAATGACGTTGTCCGTGTTCCGGCCGCTCGGAAAAGTATTTGAAGTCGAGGAAAAAGACATGACGGCAGTAACGGCGCTTGCCTCGTGCGGTATAGCGTACATATTGAAATACATAGACGCTTCGTTCAAGGGAGGACAGGAAATAGGGATCGACGCAAAACAATCGCTCGAAATAGTAATCCAGACCGTGAAAGGCGCTCTTGCCTTGCTTGAGGCAAACGGTTCGCTTCCACAAGAGGAAATAGACAAGGTGACCACCCCTGGAGGAATAACACTTAAAGGACTTGCCGAAATGGAGCGTTGCGGTTTCTCGGACGCCGTAATATCGGGACTGAAAGCAAGCAAATAAAAAACACATCTCCAAAAACATACGATGACACCCAAATACAAAAGGATAGTAATAAAAATAGGCAGTAATGTGCTCACCCGTGAGGACGGTACCTTGGATACCACACGTATGTCGGCACTTGCAGACCAAATATCCGGCCTTCACAAAGCAGGCATGGAGGTAATAGTCGTATCGTCCGGAGCTGTAGCTTCAGGACGCAGCGAACTTGGACATACGCCGCATAAACTGGACCAAGTGGCATCACGTCAGCTTTTCTCGGCTGTAGGGCAAGTCAAACTGATAAACAAATACTACAACCTGCTGCGCGAACAGGGTATAGCCTGCGGGCAGGTGTTGACAACAAAAGAGAGTTTTTCCACGCGAGGACACTACCTGAACCAACGCAACTGCATGTCGGTAATGTTGGAAAACGGCGTGATACCGATAGTAAACGAAAACGACACTATATCCGTTACCGAACTGATGTTTACGGACAACGACGAATTGTCCGGACTTGTGTGCGCCATGATGGACGCAGAAGCGCTAGTAATACTGAGCAACATAGACGGTATTTACGACGGCAACCCTTCCGACCCTTCGTCACGCGTCATAAGGGAAATATTACCCGAAAGTCAGGACTCGGTATCGCAATACATACAGACAGGACGCTCTCATTTCGGACGCGGAGGAATGATAACCAAAAGCCGCATAGCGTCAAAAGTAGCCAAAGAAGGCACGGAAGTAATAATAGCCAACGGCAAAAAAGACGATATACTTCTTGGAATAGCATTCGGACTGGATGTTGTGTGTACCCGTTTCGTGCCGTCGCCAAAAGCCGTATCCGGTGTCAAGAAATGGATATCGCACTGCGAAGGTTTCGCCAAAGGTGAAATTCGCGTAAACCGCTGCGCATACGACGCTCTTATGGGCCAAACAGCAGTAAGCCTTTTGCCGGTAGGAGTGAGCGAAGTAAACGGTGAATTTGAAAAAGACGATATTGTGAAAATAATATCGCCCGACGGCAACCAGATAGGAGTGGGACGTGTTTCGTGTTCGAGCGAACGCGCACGTTCGGTAGCCGGGAAAAAAGGCGAAAAACCGCTGGTACATTACGATTACTTATACCTGGACTGATAAACACGACAAATGAAAATGGAACTCAAAGAAACTTTTGAAAAATCCCTCTCCGCAAGCCGCGCACTTAACCTTTTGGACGAAGGATTTATAAACTCCGTACTTTTACAACTGGCGGACAAAACACTGGAAAAAACGGATTTTATACTCGAAGAAAACAAAAAGGACCTCGACCGCATGGACGAATCGGACCCTATGTACGATCGTCTTATGCTATCGCGCGAGAGAATAGAAGCCATCGCCGCAGATATAAAAAACGTAGCATCGTTGCCTACGCCCGTAGGGGAAACACTCGGAAAAACGGTGCGTCCCAACGGTATGGTCATACGCAAGGTACGCGTACCGTTCGGCGTTATAGGGGTAATCTACGAAGCGCGTCCGAATGTCAGTTTCGATGTATTTTCCCTGTGTTTCAAAACGTCAAATGCCTGTATACTCAAAGGTGGGCACGATGCATGGCATTCCAACAATGCTATCGTTTCCGTAATAAAAGAAGTACTCAAAAATAACGGTACAGACGAAAATGCCGTTACATTGCTTCCTTCCGACCGGCAGGCGACTGCCGAACTGCTGAATGCCGTCGGATATGTTGACCTTCTGATACCACGCGGCGGAAAAGGTCTTATAGAATACGTCCGCGACAATTCCAAGATACCGGTCATAGAAACCGGCGCAGGCATATGCCACACTTATTTCGACATCCATGGCGATACTGAAAAAGGTAAAAATATAATTTTCAATGCCAAAACGCGCCGGGTGAGCGTATGCAATGCACTCGACTGCCTTGTCATACATTCGGAAAGACTTAAAGACCTGCCTGCGCTTACAGAAAAACTGAGCGAAAAGGGCGTAATCATATATGCGGACAAAAGAGCTTACCATGCCTTGGACGGTTATTATCCTACGGAATTACTTGAAAACGCGACTCAAGACAGTTATGGCACGGAATTTCTCGATTATAAAATGGCCGTGAAAACAGTAGACTCTCCGGACGAAGCTATCGCCCATATAACAGAATACTCTTCCAGACACAGCGAATCCATAATAACGGAAAATGCCGAAACGGCGCTTCAGTTCCAAAAAAGAATCGATGCGGCATGTGTCTATGTGAACGTATCTACAGCATTTACCGATGGAGGACAATTCGGTTTCGGAGCGGAAATAGGTATAAGCACACAAAAACTTCACGCACGCGGTCCTATGGCGCTCCCGGAACTTACGAGCTACAAATACCTTATAACAGGCGACGGGCAGATACGCTAATATAAATAAACCGATATACAAAATCCTACTGGAGCTGTTCCGAGTAAAAAACGCCGGAACAGCTTTTTATTTAACGTTTACATCGCTAACATCATAAATACAATTTTTTACATAACCATATTGTACAATAAGATAGTGTATGAACCCATATTTTGTCAATAATGCAAATATGAAATTATCCACTGCTATCTTTATTCTTCTTGTTCTTTTATTTTTAATTTTTAAATAAAAAAGAAAAACAGAGTATGATGAATATACCTTTTGATTGTGTTCAAATAATTTTACCTTGTTTTTTTGATATTGATTAATTAACATATTATAAAATATATTTAAAATATTAATTATTTGTATTTCACGTATTTAAATATGTTTTAAACAATAGTTTAAATATATTATCAACATATTTTGTTTATATGTTTCTGAGCTTTATGCTGTGGAAACTTGTTCATATTGCAGTTGGGAATGAAAATACAGGTGTTGGTAATGCGAAGTTTTTTCAGTTATGTTTAAAGTCGGAGTTATTATATACGCCGGTTATTATATTTTTATCAACATTTTTTACGGTGTTATCAACTGCCGGTAAACAGTTTGTTTGCATTATATTTGTTTTGATTTTAATATAAGTAAAACGCACTGCTAATGGGAAAATTGAGCGTATATAATGCTTCGGCCGGTTCAGGAAAGACATATACACTGGTAAAAGAATACCTGAAAATAGTGTTGTCGTCGCCTCGAAGCGACATGTTCAGAAATATACTGGCTGTCACGTTCACCAATAAGGCTGCATGGGAGATGAAAACGCGTATAATAAATACGCTTGAAGATTTTTCGTCGGCTGATACGAAGCAGTTGTCAGGGATGATGGCGCAGTTGGCATCGGAAATAGATTTGCCGGCCGGGGAATTGAAAAACCGCGCTGCAAATGTTCTCAAATCCATATTCGAGGATTATTCGGCTTTTTCTGTAGGAACGATAGATTCTTTCACTACGAGACTTGTGCGTTCTTTTTCACGCGAACTTAAATTGCCTGTCGGTTTCCGCATAGCGGTCGATTCGGACAATATATTGTCCGAATCGGTGGATATGTTGCTTCTGAGGGCCGGCCGAGACAGCGTTTTGTCCGAAATGCTGCTGGATTTTGTCATGCGCAATGTCGATGAAGGACGTAATTGGGATATAGATTCCATACTCATATCTTCCGGCAGAATAACTGAAAAAGAAAGCAATATAGAACAAATGGAAATGCTGTGCGGCATGAAGATAGAAGACTATATGTCGTTAGGCAAAAAACTTAACGCTTATAAACTTTCGGTCGAAAAACAGATATCCGACTTGGGAGATAAGGCATGCAGCATAATATATGACGTTTTAGGAGGAGATAAAATATTGGCTTACGGCGCTTCGGGTGTGGCTTCGTTTTTCAGAAAGGCTTCACAGGGGCTTGTGACCGAACTCAATACGCAGAGCGACCGTGTACAAAAATTTCTGGCCGGAAGTTATGTTTCTTCTTCAGCCACGATGGAACAAAAGATACTCGTGGGCAATTATTACGATGAACTGTGCCGTATAATAGACGATATAGAAGTAGTTCTGGACAGGGAGCGTACTACATATTCGTATGCGGAAATGCTTCTTGGGCCGCTAAGGCGCATGAGTGTTGCAGGTGAAATGGAATCTCAGATACGCGAGGTAAAAAACCGCAGTTCCGTCATGCTTCTTCGTGAATTCAATGAAATAATAAGCCGTCATCTGCGCCTTGAGCCCGTTCCGTTCATATATGAGAAAATAGGTGAAAGGTACAAGCATTATTTTATAGACGAATTTCAGGATACTTCGGCCCTGCAATGGGAAAATTTGAAAAATCTCGTATATAACCAACTGGCGGGGGACGGTTCGGCATTGATAGTAGGCGATGCAAAACAGGCCATATATCGTTGGCGCGGCGGCGACAGCGATCAATTCATAGACCTTTGCCGTGACGGCGGAGGACTTTCTTCTCAGCAGGTCGAAATAAAAAACCTCGATATCAATTACCGGAGCAGCCCAGTACTTGTGGATTTTGCAAATGAAATGTTCACCGTATGTGCAGAATTACTCACTGACGATAAATACACCAGGTCTTATGAAGAAGGTAATATGCAGAAAGCCGCAAAAAATATTCCTGGTTTCGTATCTATAAGGAATATAGAGGGACAGAATGCCGTACAAAGGCAGGAACCCATGCTGCAAGCTGTTTACGACGAAATACTCAGGGTAATGTCAGACGGGTTCTCTTATTCGGACATATCGGTATTGTATCGTTCCAACAGAGACGGTGCTATGCTGGCCGAATATTTGTCATCGAAAAACATTCCCGTCACTTCTTCCGAGAGCCTTCTTCTGGCAGGAGCTTCGGGAGTTCGTTTTATAGTTTCGCTGTTGAGGTGCATGGCTTTTCCGGACGATCTTCAGGCCAGGGCAGGCGTATTGAACTATATAGAACCATCTTTTCCGCACGGTACGGATATAGTACGTTTTAAAGCGGAAAAAATCACGGCAAAGCACCGTGATTTCCTCGATTCGGTAAAAACGGTCGTACCGGCATTCGATCCGTATGAACTGCAAAGTCTTCCGCTTTACGAAGCGATAGAATACATCGCCTCCGCATTCGGTGCATGGGGTCGCAGCGAGGATGCGTATATAGCCGGTCTTCTGGATTTGGCGGCCGTATATGTGGACTCGGGTCCGGTGTCGCTGCGCGGTTTTTTGGAATACTGGGACGACGAGAAAAACTCGGCGAGCATTTCATCTCCTTCCGGGACAGATGCCGTTAAATTGATGACTATTCACAAATCCAAAGGATTGGAATTCCCGGTGGTCATTTTTCCGTTTGCTTCGTGGAAAATAAAGGACAGCGAGGATATCTGGGCGCAGCTTCCCCAGGATGAACTTTTCGGAGGTCTGCCTGCGGCTTACGTGCCTTTATCCGGGGTTAAGAAATACGGTCTGGACGATATTTACGCTCCTTACGCATCGAAGATAATGCTCGACAATCTCAACCTTTTGTATGTAGCCGTAACGCGGGCTGAAAACCAGTTGCATGTGATAGCTTCCCTAAACGGCCGCAAAGACAGTACCGGCCAGTGTTTTGAAATGTTTCTTGGCAATACAGATACCGAGAACGACTGCGATCCGGACGGTATTTACCTGTACAGCAAAGGCGAGAGGGCGGCTCCGGATTCTTTATGCGCAAAAGATGTTCCCGCCGGGGCTTTTGTTCTTGACAACCCTTTGGGCCGGCCGTGGAAAGACCGCATGCGGGTGAGTCTTGAATGGAAAAAGATATGGTCTGAAAACGCGTCCAGAGCTGTGGAAACGGGAAATGCCGTACACCAGGTGTTGTCGTGGGTGGATACAGCCGGCGATATAGACAGGGCTGTTTCAAAAGGGATGTCTTCAGGTATTTTGCAAGACAACGCTCCAGTAAAAAGTCTTGTCGAGGCTATCGTAGCCGATTCACACCTTTCCGATTATTATTCGGGCGGGTGGGAAATACTTTCCGAAAGGGAAATGATGCTGCCCGGCGGACAAGTGTTGCGTCCCGACAGGGTATGTATTAAGGATGGGCATGCTGTGGTCATAGATTATAAAACGGGCGCTCCTAAAAACACGCATCGGACACAAGTTCTGCGTTATGCGGAAGGATTGGAAACAATGGGCTATCAAGTGGATAAATGCATACTCGCATATATAACTCCGGAAGGTCCCCAGGTAACGTATGTATGAGTATAATACCGGGATGTACCGGAGGCTTATAATCCAAAGTAGACATTATATTTTTGAAAATATGAAAATAATGCATTATCTTTGCCCCTGCAATTCGGGGTGTAGCGCAGCCTGGTAGCGCATCACAATGGGGTTGTGGGGGTCGCTGGTTCGAATCCAGTCACTCCGACGAAGTGCAAGCGATAAAACAGGGAGCGCCGAGGAAATTTTCCTCGGCGCTCTTGCTTTTTTGCCCGTGAAAAGCCGTATTTTTGGTGTCCGTACCGTCTTTGCAAGGTTCGCATACGATGAAGAAAATAGATTACGATAAACTGTATGATACGGTAAACGAATACCTCGAAGAAAAACTCGACGAGTTGCTTTTGTTCGTCGATAATCACCGCTATCCGCTTATCGTCACTTTTTCGGTTCACCTTTTGCTCGTCATACTGATAGCCAATGTTACGATAAAATACTACGAAAGCGGCGAGTCCAAAATAGTCGCCGTATCGATGGAAGAACTCCAGAGAATAGAGGAAGAGTTGAGAGATGCCGGAGTCGACCGTCTTTCGATAGATGCCAGACTTTCCACTTCCAATGCTTCGATGAGCGGTTTTACCAACCAGGCGGCGGCCGATTTAGGGGAAGATGTCGATATTTCCCGGATAAAGCAGGATTTTTCCACACTTCAGGAAGCCAAAGCCGTGACCAAACAGGTAAATGAATACGGCGAAGACGTGCGTGTGGATCTTTTCAGCGAACAGGTGAAAAACCGCGATGTGAATCTGGACGAATACCAGAAGATAGACAAAGACGCTTACAAAGGCACGGCACGTGAACAGGTTTATACAGGTAAAAGTACCGTTACTTACGGTTTCGACGGCAGTGTGAAACGCCACAATATAGAACCTGTGCCTGTACCTGTATATACGGTGCGTGTTGGCGGGTTGGTCGTGGTCGATGTGCGGGTGAACAGGGCAGGCCGTGTGGTTTTGGCTCAGATAAACCGCGAAAAGACGAAATGCACCAACGAGGATGCTTATGAAAAGGCGGTCACTTATGCCCGCCGTGCCCGTTTCAACGTCGATGAGTCGGCTCCCGAACCGCAGTCAGGGTATATTTCATACGAGTTCCAGTAATTTTTTCCCGGTGTATATAATAAAAACCCGCCGTCGAAAGATAATATCTTTCGACGGCGGGTTTTTTATAACGATAACTGTCCGTTAGTTAGAACAGTTTCATGTCGTCCAGAGCTTTGAGAACGCCTTTTACAGCTGTGGCCGAAGCATCGAGATCTGCCTTTTCCTTCTCGTCCAGGTCGAGTTCGATAACTTTTTCGATACCGTTTCTGCCGAGTACTACGGGAACGCCGAGGTAGATGTCTTTAAGACCGTATTCGCCGGTGAGCCATGCGCATACGGGAACGACTTTCTTCTGGTCCAGAAGTATGGCTTCTACCATCGAAGCTGCTGCCGCGCCAGGAGCATACCATGCGGAAGTGCCCAGGAGTTTTACCAGTTCGCCGCCGCCTACTTTCGTGCGTTCTACTATTTCATCGAGGCGTTCGGGTTTTACGAACTGCGTAACGGGTATACCTTGTACGGTAGTGTATTTGGGCAGGGGAACCATCGTGTCGCCGTGGCCGCCCAGAAGGAGCGCCTGTATATCCATAGGCGAGCAACCGATTTCGGTAGCCAGGAATGCGCGGTAGCGTGCCGTGTCAAGTACGCCGGCCATACCCATGACCCTGTTGGAAGGAACGCCTGCAGCCAGGAATGCGCAGTAAGTCATCACGTCCAGAGGATTGGAAACGATGATTATCTTGGCGTCTGGCGAGTATTTCACCACTTGTTCCGTTACCGATTTTACGATTCCGGCGTTGATGCCGATGAGGTCGTCACGGCTCATGCCCGGTTTGCGGGGTACGCCTGACGTAACTACAACCACGTCCGAACCGGCCGTTTTCGAGTAGTCGTTGGTAGAACCCGTAAGGCGGGTATTGAAGCCGCGTATCGGGGCTGTCTGCCAGATATCCAGTGCTTTGCCTTCGGCAACGCCTTCTTTGATATCCAGGATTACGATTTCATCGACGAAATTGCGTACTGCCAGGACGTCTGCGCACGTAGCGCCCACATTTCCTGCTCCTACTACTGTTACTTTCATTTTATTTATTATTTGGTTTGATTCGATGCTGTTGAAACAATGCATACAAATTTATGCAAATGCAAACGAACTGCAAATTAAAATTTGCCTAAATAATATATCGTAAGGATATGCTGGGGTTAACAGGGTCCAGGTGATGAAACTTGTTTTTTGCCGGGAAATACGCGCGAAATTTCCGGATAGAGCAATGGCCGTTTTTGAAATGGAATCCGAACAGTGTTTACCGGAGCATTTTTATTCCTAAGACATGCCGGAGGTTAGTTATAAAAAATTATATTTGCCAATTAGTAATTGTTTTCAAAATAAACGAATAACCGAAATTACGATTATGACATTATCCGCAAAATCCCGGAGAATACTTTCGCTCGATATTTTCCGCGCCATAACGATGTTCCTGATGCTTTTCGTGAACGAATTTGCCGGAGTTAAAGGATTGCCCCACTGGTTGTACCATGCCCAGATGAGGGAAGATATGATGGGATTTTCGGATACGATATTTCCCGCGTTCCTTTTCGCAATGGGTATGGCCATACCGTTTGCCGTGCAAAACAGGTTTAGAAAGGGAGATACTACGTTCGACGTGTTAAAACACATATTGCTCCGCAGCGTAGCCCTGATAGTGATGGGGCTTTTCACGGTGAATAAAGGAAGTTACGATGCGGCGGCTTCGGGTATACCTTCGGCATGGTATTCGCTTCTGATGGTGACAGGATTTTTCCTGATATGGAATGTTTACCCAAAGGCTGACGGATGGAAAAAATACGTTTTCAGGGCCATGAAAATAGCCGGAATAGCGCTTTTGGCGTATTTGTTCGTGATATTCGTCCCGAAGGAAGGCCAGTCGTTCGGAGTGAAATGGTGGGGCATACTCGGACTTATAGGATGGTCGTATCTGGGATGTTCGCTGATATATTTGCTGACACGCGACTATTTGGGCAGGAACGTAGCGGTTATGCTCCTTTTGGTGGCGTGTTCGCTGCTCACGGCTGCCGGTGTTTTCAAATCTGTGGAGTTCGTAGGGTATATACCCAGTCAGCCGGTACTGTATTCGTTGTCAATGGCTGGGGTTCTGGCATCTGTGATAATGAAGAAATACGCTTCCACATCTTCTCCCGGCAGATTTATCGCCGTGATGCTGGCCATCGGAATAGTGATGTTCGGCGCGGGCCTTTTCGCTCATAAATACTGGATAATATCGAAGATACTGGCTACTCCCACATGGTTGTTCTATTGCTGTGCCATGTATTTCCCGCTGTTTGCGCTTATATATTGGATTGCGGATGTGAAAGGCCGCGGAGGTTGGTTCGATGTGATAAAACCCGCAGGAACGCTGACACTTACGTGTTATATAATACCGTATATAACCGGCAGTCTGATGTCGATAATGCATGTGCACTGGCCGGCCGTAACGTATGCCGGGACTCCAGGACTGGTGCGTTCGGCACTATATTCGCTGGCGGTGGTATGGATAGCGTGGTTGCTGAGTAAAATCCATATCAAACTCAAGATTTAGTCTTATGATGCGGAGCGAATGTCATCCCTGGGGTTTTTTTGTGCCTGAAGGTATGAAAGTGTTGCTTTTGGGCAGTTTTCCGCCGGCTCGTGAACGCTGGTCTATGGATTTTTATTACCCGAATATCCAAAATGACATGTGGCGTATATTGGGACTGATTTTCTATACAGACAAGAATTATTTCCTGAAAAGCACCAAACAGTTCGATATAGGAAAAGCCAAGGCTTTTTGCCGAGAGAAAGGAATCGGTATGGGCGATACGGCGCAGGAGATAATAAGGCTTAAGAACAACGCTTCCGATAAGTTCCTTCAGGTGGTACGTGCGGCGGACGTTGAGACCATATTGCGCGGCGCATCGTCGTGTATAGCCATTGCCGTTACCGGACAGAAGGCTATGGACACGCTGATATCCGGTTTTTCGTCCGATGTGAAGGAACCTCCTGTGGGGTGTAGCAGCACACTCGAAGTGGATGGACGGAGCGTTTTCCTGTACAGAATGCCGTCCACTTCACGCGCTTATCCTAAGCCGCTGGATGAAAAGGCCGCCGTTTACGGAGCTATGTTCGACAGGCTGGGGATATTATGACGACGGTTTGGCTGAAATGTGAAAAAGCCGCGCTTTAATTGGCGCGGCTTTTTTCGCTTGTTTTGCGAGCTGTTGCAATACTTTTCCAGCTTACTATTTTAAAAGTGCTTCTTTTATACGGCGCAACGCTTCGGTAAGAACTTCCTCACTAGCGGCATAGGACAGGCGTATGCAGTCGTCGTTGCCGAACGAAGAACCGGCCACCAAGCCTACATGGGCTTCGGAAAGCAGGTACAGGCACAGGTCGTCCGAAGTGTTTATCTTGTGTCCTCCAAGTGTTTTACCCTTATAGTACGATATGTCTGGGAATGCATAGAAAGCTCCGTAAGGCGTGTCGGTTTTGAATCCCGGTATTTCGGCCAGTCCCTTGAGTACAAGTTCGCGTCGGCGTGCGAATACTTCCACCATGGGTTTTACCATTTTTTCGGGATCCGCGTTAAGGGCGGCTACGGCAGCCTGCTGGGCTACGGAGTTAGTGCCAGAAGTTACCTGTCCCTGAAGGTCTTCACAAGCCTTCGCTATCCACTGCGCAGCGCCGATGAAGCCTATGCGCCAACCGGTCATTGCATAAGCCTTTGCAAGTCCGTTAACGACGATGGTCTGTTCGTATACTTCGGAAAATTCCGCTATCGAGGTATGTCCTTCGGGAGTGAAGTTGATGTGTTCGTATATCTCGTCCGATATGATATATACCTGCGGGTGGCGTGCGAACACTTCGGCCAGAGCTTTGAGCTCCTCGCGGGTGTATACTGCGCCGGTAGGATTGGACGGCGAGGAATATATTATGGCTTTAGTGCGCGGGGTTATGGCTTTTTCGAGTTGTTCGGGGGTGATTTTGTAGTTGGTTTCGATGCTCGTTGGCATTATCACCGGCGTGCCTTCCGCCAGTTTTATTATCTCCACGTAGCTTACCCAGTACGGAGCCGGCACGAGTACTTCGTCTCCCTTGTCCACCAGTACCTGCATTACGTTGTAAATAGAGTTCTTGGCGCCTGTGGAAACGACTATCTGGTTAGGCTGGTAGTCCAGATTGTTGTCGCGTTTGAATTTGTGGCAGACGGCTTTTTTAAGTTCCGGGTAACCTGCTACCGGCGAATAGAAACTGTAATTGTCGTCGATGGCTTTTTTGGCGGCTTCTTTTACCGCGTCGGGGGTAAAAAAGTCCGTTTCGCCGAGCGAGAGACTTATTACGTCCACGCCCTGGGCTTTGAGTTCGCGTACTTTGGCCGACATCAGAAGTGTAGCCGACGGTTCCAGGCGTTCTATTCGTCCGGACAATTTGTGTGCGGTTGTTTCCATGGTGAGTTTATGTGTTTTGTGTGTTGATTATGCTGTGTTAGGCATGCTTTTTTAAATGGCCTTTGCAAATCTAATAAATAGGCCAAAGTCCGGAGCATAAAAAATGTAATATTATTTAAAAAAATTATCTTTGCATAAAGAATTCTCAAAAACAAGGCATGAAAATACTTGTGACCGCTTCGGTAGTGCCTGATATATATTCTGTGGTACGCCCATCGGATGACGGGACCGGTGCTGTCGTGCAGGCTTCGTCGCTGACCGTCAATCCTGCGGACAAACAGACCCTGTCAAAAGCCATGTCGGTGCATGGGGCTGAGGTGACGGTACTCAGCGTTGCCGGTAACGATGCTGCCGGCGCGCTCGGTCTGGCGCGTGCGATGGGAGCTTTCAGGGTAGTGAGGATAGACGCTTCCCCGGCCGACGCCTTTTGTGCGGCCTCGCATACGGCAGAGTTTTTAGCAAAAAACGATTTCGACCTTGTGCTTTGCGGGGCCTTGTCGTGGGATTATGCTACGGGCGAATTTCCACGGTGGCTGTCGCATTTGTCCGGTTTGCCGCTTTTGGACGGAGTGTCGGATTTTTCTGCTGCCGGCGACGGCTTTTCGGCGGAAAGGAAAACGGACAAAGCCGTGCAACGCATCATAGTAAAAGACCCTCTGATTCTTTCGTGCGGTAAGGATATTTTTCCCGAAAACGAAATAAGGATACCTTCCATGCGGGAAATGATGACAGCTATGCGAATACCTGCGGAAGTTATCCGTCCGTCCGTTGGTTTTAAACCTGAAAAAGAATTTTACGATTATTCACGACCTTTGCAGAAACCTCCGGTGAAGTTTTTCGAAAAGGAGGAATACGAACGCCTGGCGGAAATAATCCTTTCGGCTTCACGAGGGGATAAAATGGACAACGCAGCTTCCGATGCTATTCCCGTATTTTCAGGGCGTTTGTATGCGCATGTGAAGGGTGCTGATGCTCCGGAAGGCATAGTGCCTGAGTTTTCCGTCGTTGAAGAAATATCGGTGCCAGCACACAGGAATCTCAGAGATGCTCGCGTGGTGGTAAGCGGTGGCATGGGTGCCGGTTTGCAGGCGTGGCGGCCGATAGAATCTATTGCATGCCTTTTGGATGGTGCGGTGGCTTGTACGCGTCCGGTTTACCAGAGCGGTTTGCGGGGATATTTCGAACATGTGGGCCAGACGGGTGAAAAGATCGCACCGAGGCTTTATATTGCGGCCGGCATCAGCGGGGCATTGCAGCATGTGGCGGGTATCATACGTTCCGAACGAATACTGGCGATAAATACCGATCCGCAGGCCGAGATATTCAAATATGCCGATTACGGGGTGGTTGGCGATGCGGCTGATGTGTTGGGCGCTCTGGAGAAAATTTTAACTAATATGTGCCAAAGGGATTAACTCAAATGTCGTAATTTTCCCCGTCGGCAGGCTTGCGTTTTCCGTGTTCGTTTTTTCTTACGGCGCAGGCTTCTGCTTTTATGCAAAACTATGGAACTGATACCGTTGACGCTTACGGGAATAACTTACAGCCAGGCACATACGGGCGCTTACGCCCTTATTCTCGGAGAAGGGGGCGCATCTTCCCGCAAACTGCCAATAATAATAGGCGCGTGGGAAGCGCAGTCGATAGCTGTCGCTCTCCAAGGGGATGTTGTACCCAAAAGGCCGGTGACGCACGATTTGTTTTATACCTTTGCCGTGAATTTCGGAATAAGGGTTACCGGCGTGTTGATATATAAACTGCTGGACGGGATATTTTATTCGTCGGTTACGGCAGTAGACCGCAGCGGCATAGAGCGACAGATAGATTCGCGCACGTCTGACGCTGTGGCATTGGCATTGAGATTTCATGCCCCGATATATACTTACGGTTCGATACTTGATCAGGCGGGAATATATTTCCAGGCACGTTACGACGATGCTGCGGATATCTCCGATGAAAGCGGTGTCCGGGAAGATGAACCTGACGGGGACGCTCCTGAGGAGGATATGGAACACCCGGCAGCCATAGGAACAAACCTGCCGGAAAATGGTTTCGATGGTGTGAGTACCTCGGACCTTTACGAAAAACTCGAAGAGGCTGTGCAAAACGAAGATTACGAACTCGCGGCGCGCATAAGGGATGAAATAAAGGATAGAAATAAGGTTTAATCAGAACATAATCAGTATATTATAAGTGTAAAGAGGGTGTCCTCGCGCGTAAATTTTAAGACCATACGATATGTATAAGAGAATAGCGGTATTGTTATGTTTTTTTGTTGTTTCAATAACGGCATACGGTCAGGAAATATCCGGCCATTGGATGGCTGTGGATGAAGAGAACAACTTTACGAAGGAGTACATAGATTTAAAACCGGACAGTACGTACCGTTTTTCGCTTTTTGATGGGGCGATATCATCGAGCGGGAAGTGGACTCTGCACAGGAATGTCGTAGCGGTTACCGATACCGTAGAGAACAAAACGTTCGGCATATCGTTCCATGGTCTTACGGACAGTACGCTCACCGTTGTCATGTTGGGCCGTGAATTTGCGATGGTAAATGAAAATAATCCGTTAGTACAGGCGTCCCGAATCGTTTCTGCGATAGATAATGCCGAGACTTCAGGGGTTGTTGCGCCAAGCGAGGGAATTACGTTTGCGGGAATAATACGCGGAGCGATAGGTCTTGTCGCATTAGTGTTTATACTTTTCCTTTTCAGTGACAACCGCAAGGCCATATCCTGGAAACTTGTGGGTGTGGGCCTCGGCGCGCAGATACTCATTGCCCTGGGCATACAGAAAGTGCCGTTCATAGGTACGGCATTCGAATGGGTAAGCCGTGCTTTCGTAAAAATACTCGATTTTTCCGGGGCCGGGGCGGAATTCCTGTTCGGCGGTCTTTTGGACCAGACACACTTCGGATACATATTTGCGTTTCAGGTGTTGCCGACCATAATATTCTTTTCGGCGCTTACGTCCGTTCTGTTCTATTTGGGTGCGATACAGAAAGTCGTCGGCTGGATGGCTATGGGAATGACTAAAATGCTCGGAATTTCAGGCGCAGAAAGCCTGTCGGTGACCGGAAATATATTCCTCGGGCAAACCGAAGCGCCTCTTATGATAAAACCTTATCTCTCGTCAATGAACCGTTCGGAAATACTGTTGGTGATGGTGGGCGGCATGTCCACGTTGGCCGGAGGGGTGTTGGCGGCGTATATATCGTTTCTGGGCGGCGACGACCCGGTACTGCGGCAGATGTTCGCCAAGAATCTGCTTATGGCTTCCGTAATGGCGGCTCCGGGCGCTGTCGTGGCATCCAAGATATTGTGCCCTCAGACCGAAAAAGTGGACAACAACGTGCATGTGTCTATGGAGAAAATAGGAACGAACTTCCTGGATGCGATGTCAAAAGGTACTACGGAAGGTCTTAAACTAGCAGTAAATGTCGCCGCGATGCTTCTCGTGTTCGTTGCGTTTATCGCGTTTTTCAACTATATTACGGTGTCGGTTTCACATATGTGCGGTCTGGATGCTCTCGTGGCCGGATGGACTGACGGGCGCGTCACAGAGATAAACCTTCAGTCAATACTCGGATTTATTTTCTCTCCACTTATGGGTGTGATAGGGGTTCCGTGGCAGGATGCGGCCAATGTCGGAAGCCTGTTGGGGCTTAAAGTAATAATGTCCGAATTTGTGGGCTATAAGGAATTGGCGGAATTTACCGCGGCCAATATCCTTACGACTAACAAAGCCATAGTCATGGCTACGTTTATTCTGTCGGGGTTTGCCAACTTCGCATCCATAGGCATACAGATAGGCGGCATAGGTTCTCTGGCGGAGAATAAGCGCGAACTTTTAGCTAAATTCGGCATAAAAGCCCTTATTGCCGGAACGGTGGCATCGCTTCTTTCTGCCACTATTGCAGGAGCGTTGATAGGTTAAAAAAACAAATAGCGATATGACGAGGATTTACAGTTACATAAACAGCATAAACCTTTTGAGCAGTATATCGCTCGGTGTGCTGTGGATAAACAAACTGGCGGGGCTGGATTTGTTGTCGAACGTTATAATCAACAATTACGTGGCCCTTACCGCGGTGTATGCGCCTCCGGTGCTTTTTGTTTTGCATTTGATAATAATATCCGTTCTGTGTATACGTCACATTCATGTGGAGTACTTCCGTAAGGCTTCGGCGTTGTTTTCATTCGTGAATCTCGTGGTTTACCTGTTGTTTTTATTGTATGTGAAATATTTTTAGTTCCACGTGGAACATATATAAAACTCCGGGGCGGTTGTTCCACGTGGAACAACCGCCCCGGAGTTTTTTTTGTTGTCGACAGGATGTGTCGTATGCAGGGGGGGGTGCATGGGGCCGATCTGTAAATATAAAATTTGAAAAACGGTTGTTATGGCGTATTTTTGCCGGTAGTAAAACGAAACGGAAACATGTCTGTATTTAATTCGCAATACGATGTCGTGGTGGTCGGCGGCGGGCATGCCGGAGCCGAGGCTGCGCGCATAGCTGCCCGTATGGGGTGTAGTACGTTGTTGATAACACAAAGCCTTCCGAATATAGCGCAAATGTCGTGCAATCCTGCAATGGGAGGCATTGCCAAAGGACAGATAGTGCGCGAGGTGGATGCTTTGGGTGGGTATTCTGGCATTGTGACGGACCTTACGATGATACAGTTCAAAATGTTGAACATGTCAAAAGGGCCTGCCATGTGGAGTCCGCGTGCCCAATGCGACAAGTACCGTTTTTCCGAACAATGGAGGCATGAGCTGGAACATACGGATGGTTTGGATTTGTTTTGCGATACGGTTACCGGAGTCGTCACGGATGATTCGGGCACTGCAACCGGAGTAAAAACCGCGCTCGGCGTCGTGGTGTGTGCGAAAACAGTTATCCTGACCAACGGAACTTTTCTCGGCGGGGTGATACATATCGGTGAAAAGCATTTTTCCGGAGGTCGTATATCAGAGCCGTCAGCAGAAGGCCTTACGGCCAATCTCGTGTCTCTGGGATTTGAAACGGGACGCATGAAGACCGGTACTCCACCCAGGATAGATGCCCGCAGTTTGGATTTTTCCGCAATGACGGAACAGAAAGGGGATGAAGATCCGGGCCGTTTTTCTTTTTCCGATACACCGCCGTTGAAGGTTCAGGCCAGTTGCTGGATGGCTTACACCAATGAAAAAGTACATGAAGTCCTGCGCGAAGGATTCGACCGCTCGCCGATGTTTGCCGGAAGGATAAAGGGGGTAGGACCGCGATATTGCCCTTCGGTGGAGGATAAAATAAACCGTTTTAAGGAAAAAGATGCGCATCCGGTGTTCGTGGAGCCTGAGGGTTTGGGTACGGTGGAGATGTACATAAACGGTTTTTCCACATCGTTGCCCGAAGATATACAGATACGTGCCCTGCGGCATATAAAAGGCTTTGAAAATGCTAAAATGCTGCGTCCGGGGTATGCAATAGAATACGATTATTTTCCTCCTACGCAACTGACGGCTACACTCGAGACCAAACATGTCCGGAATCTGTATTTTGCAGGTCAGATAAATGGTACTACCGGTTATGAAGAGGCTGCTTGCCAGGGTCTTATGGCGGGAATAAACGCTTCTTTGAGAGTAAAGGGCGGCGGGGAGTTCGTTCTTAGGCGGGACCAGGCGTATATCGGCGTGCTTATAGACGATCTTATAACGAAGGGTACGGAAGAGCCTTACCGCATGTTCACTTCCAGAGCCGAGTTCCGAACGCTACTGCGTGGCGACAATGCTGATGTGAGGCTTTCTCCGTTAGGATATCGGTTGGGTACGGTGTCGGATGAGGCGTTGAAAAAGGTGGAGGAAAAAGTGCGTATGACCGAAAATTTCGTCTCTTTTATACGCGGATTGTCCGTTTCTCCATCCGAGGGCAATGCTATGCTGGAAAAGAAAAAATCGTCCCCGATGACTCAGGGCTGTAAGGCGGATAAAATATTGTCGCGTCCGGATGTTTCTATGGACGATTTGCGGAGCGACATTCACGGAGTGGAGGATTTTATTCTTGAGAACCGTATAAGTCCGGAAGCTGTCGTCCAGACGGAGATATTTGTAAAATATCAAGGATACATAGATAAGGAAAAAGAGAATGCATCGAAGATTGCCCGGCTCGAAAATGTACAGATACCGGACGGGTTCGATTTTTCGCGCATAAGTTCCATTTCGATAGAGGCGCGTCAGAAACTGGAAAAGATACGCCCGAAAAATATAGCGCAGGCATCGCGGATAAGCGGCGTAAGTCCGGCGGATGTTTCTGCGCTTCTTATTTTTCTCGGACGTTGATTGAAGGCCGGAGAAAATTTATCGCTTGGTAAAATGCTGTTATATTTTTTTACGTTGGCTTTTAAAAAAGTTGGTAACGGTCGGATTTGACGCTTCGTGCGCGGGTTATTTACGCATGATTGTACGCCCTGAAGGATTATAAATGTTAACGGCTCGTGTGTTTTGTTAGTTTATTTATTGAAAATCAGGGCTGTATGTGGTGGGGTGGTATTTGTGTTTCCGCTTGTATTTCTTTGTGAAACGGGTATCGTATTTTGAAATTCCTGTTTTTCGTTTTTTAGAGGCGTCTATTGAAAAACTGTTTTACAATGATGTTTTCTTTTGAGCGGCTTCCACATGCTGCCAGTTCGAAATCGATGCCTGCGTTTTTGGCGCACAAGCAACCTATGCTTGTGGAGACGGACGCTTAGTCCGGATATATTAATCGAATTCGAAGGTGTATCCCTTATTTTATTATTACGTTGGAAAAATATCTTGAAAATATCTTCTCTGCCTTGGCCAATGTTTCTTTGTCGGGTACGGGAACATCCTTAAGGCGGTAATCCATGCCCAATTTTTCCCATTTGTGAACACCCAGACGATGATATGGCAGTATTTCCACGCGTGAGATGTTGCCATATCCGGAAAAATGCCGGCCCCAATCGTCCAGGTCTTTTTCAGCGTCCGTCCATTCTGGTACAAGTACGTACCTGAGCCAGGTGTTTTTGTTTATTTCACGCAGTTTTTCGGCAAAGGCCAAGGTATTGGCGTTCGATACTCCGGTCAGCAGTTTATGTTTTGCCGGGTCTATGTGTTTTACGTCCAGCAGCACCAGGTCGGTAAGGTCCAGGAGTTCTTCCACATCTGCATTCATGAAATTGCCGTTAGTGTCCAGAGCGGTGTTTATTCCTTCTTTTTTGAGAAAACGGAACAGCGGTATGAGTTTGCCGGCATGTATCAGCGGCTCTCCTCCGGATATGGTAACTCCTCCTTTGTTCCCGAAATATGCTTTGGAGTTCATAATCAGGCGGGCTATTTCCTCAAGTTCCGTTTGATGTCCGCCTTCCGCAGAGATGGTATCTGGATTGTGGCAGTATGCACAGCGGAATCCGCACCCTTGGGTAAATATTATGAATCGTATGCCAGGGCCGTCGTGTACTCCGAACGACTCTAGCGAATGAACGGGAAGCATGTATCCCGAAAGTTCTCCGGACATTTTTATAAGTCGATTGTTATATTCTGTTGTTCAGGCTACGACAGCTTTTGTGCGGGATTCTATCGGGCTTATCACTTTCGTGTCGTCGAGCATTATCATTCCGCGTATTATTCCCGTTATGACCGATACGAGCGACATTGACACTTGCATGCGCAGTTGTGACGACGAGTGTATAAGACTTATCTCCCGCGAAGGTACGGGAGCGGTAAATTCACGGATAAACCTTGTGTCTTCGGAGCGCAGTGACAGGGTATTTAGATAAGGGAGTACCGTAGTGCCGAACCCGTCCTTGGACAATCCTACCAGTGTTTCGAAATTGCCGCTCGATAGGCGGAATTTTTGCTCGGCGGTCGTTTTTTTAGCTTCCTGGCACAGGTTAAGCACACTGTTGCGGAAACAATGTCCGTTTTCCAAAAGGAGCAGTTGTTGACGCGAGATATCCTCCGGAGTCACTTTTTTCTTCCGGTAAAGGTCCGAATTTTCATCGACGAAAGCCACCATGGGTTCCAGATACAGCGGGTGTTCGATTATATCCGGTTCCTGGAGCGGAGTGGCGGCTATCCCGGCGTCTATCATTCCGTCCTTGAGCGCTTCGAGCATGTTGGGAGTCTGTATTTCTTCCACATGCAGGGTTACCTTGGGGTATTTTTTCATATAAGTGCGCAGAAAAAGCGGCAGCAGTGTGGGCATCACGGTAGGTATTATTCCTAGGCGGAAATCACCTGACACGGAATTTTTTTCCGAGTCTATGATGTCTTTTATCCGCATTGCCTCGCCTATTACGATTGAGGCCTGTTCTACTATTTTACTGCCTATCGGAGTGACAGCTACGGGTTTTTTGTTCCGGTCGAATATCTGTACGTCGAGTTGTTCTTCGAGTTTCTGTATCTGCATGGACAGCGTAGGCTGAGTGACGAAACATTTCTCGGCTGCCATGGTAAAGCTGCCCCAGCGGGCCACAGCCAGTATGTATTGCATTTGTACTATGGTCATGTATGGAAAAAATGTATTTGGTTGTACAGATGTTATTTTCGGATAAAGGTAAGGCTAAAAGTGCAAAAATCATAGAAATGCCGGTTTTTAAGTTTTATCGGAAAACAGTATGCTAATCAGGTGATTGTATCGCTTGGGGATGACAGCGGGTGTTTTTAAAAGGATGCGGTATTCGGTGTGACGAACGGGGAAAATGTCGTATTTTCGCTTCCTGGATGGTAACCGATGCGGCCGTCGGCGCATGGCTGGACGGAAAAGCGTTCGATAATAATGAAATAGCGGAAATACAGGACGAATATGACGGAAAAATATACTGCGACACTTACGGTATTTGGTATCAGGCCACTTATAGAGGCGGTAGAATCCGGAAAAGTACCGGACAAGGTGTTCATACAAAAAGGGCTTCGCGGTGAAAATGCATCGGAGTTGATGGCTTTGCTCAGGGACAGGGACATAGCCTACAAGGTCGTTCCTGAAGAAAAACTGGCCCGCCTTACGCGGGAAAACCACCAGGGGGTGTTCGCATTTCTCTCGCCTGTGGAATTTGCCTCGGTAGAGGCTGTGGTCGATGAAAAATTGTCGCGTGGAGAAAATCCTTTGGTTCTGATACTCGATCACCTGACCGATGTGCGCAATTTCGGGGCGATAGTCCGCACGGCCGAATGCGCCGGTGTTTGTGCCGTGGTAATACCTTCCGAAGGTTCTGCGCCGGTGAGTGCGGATGCGGTAAAAGCCTCGGCGGGAGCTATTTTCCGTGTACCGTTGTGCAAATCGAGAAACCTTACCGATACCGCTTATTACCTTCAGCAGTGCGGGCTTAAAATAATATGCGCTACAGAAAAAACGGCCGACACGGTTTACTCGGCCGATATGTCGGTTCCGTTGGCAGTGGTTATGGGTAATGAAGAAAAGGGCATATCCAAACAGTTGCTCAAAATGTGCGACCAAAGAGCCAAACTGCCGCTCGAAGGCGAGATAGGTTCGCTGAACGTTTCGGCGGCATGTGCGGCAGTGCTTTACGAAGCTGTACGGCAAAGGTCGGTATTGAAAAAAGGTTGATACTTTTTTCGGCGCATGTAGTGTGTGTGCGTAAAAAAACTATATTTGCATTCCCAAAATACAGGATTCCGATGAATCTCCTTTAATTTGACATGCTCTTCCATCCCTTGCGGCCAGTAATGTTTAAGGCCTGAAAGAGGATGTTCAGGAGTTCCCCTCCCCCGCCGATTAGCCCGGCGGCTGTTTTCAAAAAATCTTACCGCGGCAAGTTCGTCATTTCCGCATGGCCTGAAAACCATGCACGGGTAAGGTATGTTTTATTACATTAAAAAAACTTTTTTATGGAATCCTGGAAAAAGAAATTCGCAATAATATGGACCGGCCAGTTTTTTTCGATACTAAGCAGTACGGTGGTCGGTTATTCGGTTATTTTCTGGCTGAGCCTCGAAACAGGCTCTGCCGAGATTTTGTCTTTGGCGGCAATTGCCTCGCTGTTGCCTCAGGCTGTGGCGGGACTGTTCACCGGTGTTTACGTGGACCGTTGGGACAGGAAAAAAGTCATGATATTCGCAGACTCGTTCATAGCCCTGTGTACTCTCGGATTGGCTGTGCTGTTTTGGACAGGGACGGCCCGTATATGGCACATATATATCCTTCTGGCATGCCGTTCGGTAGGTTCGGCATTTCACATGCCGGCCATGCAGGCATCCGTGCCGTTATTGGCGCCGCAGTCGCAGCTTGCCCGTATAGCGGGCGTTAACCAGATGATACAATCGGTATGCGGTATTGCAGGTCCTGCATTGGGCGCGTTGTTCATTGGGTTGTTCAATATGGGTACGGTGCTTATGCTGGATGTGGCGGGTGCGGTACTGGCTTGTACCTCTTTATTGTTTGTCAAAATACCTCGTCCTGAAAAGGAGAGCAGCTTGCCTCCCGATGTGTTCAGGGAGGTTAAGGATGGTTTCCGCGAGATATACTCCAAAAAAGGGCTTGCGCCTCTGTTCGCTTTTTCGGTTGGGGTTACGTTTTTTATAATGCCGGTTTCGGTGATGTTCCCGCTTATGACGCTGGATCATTTTTCGGGAGATGCTTTCGGAATGAGTCTGGTCGAGATGTTATGGGCCGGTGGGACTTTGCTTGGAGGGGTGGTTATGGGTATGCGCGGATATAAAGCGAACAAGGTTTTGCTGATAAATGCAATGTACATCGTGATAGGCGTTTGCCTTATGCTGTCCGGTTTGCTTTCTTCCGGGATGTTCGCCGTGTTCTGTGCCTTTACGGCCGTAACGGGTGTTGCTGGGGCGGTGTACAATTCGTCGTTCATTGCCGTAGTGCAGTCCAATGTAGATCCTGCCGTACTGGGCAGGGTGTTGTCGGTGTTTTTCAGCCTTAGCCTTATGCCCTCGGCGATAGGTTTGCTGGGTACGGGTTTTTTGGCGGAAAATGTCGGTATAACCACTACTTTCGTGCTGGCTGGCGTAGCTATAATGGCCATAGGTCTTGGCTCGTTTGCGTTGCCTTCCATGAAGTCCCTCGATTCTTCGGTACGGTAGTACTGCAAATTAGTAAAAAAGCGTGGGGCTTGCCCCACGCTTTTTTACTAATTTGCAGGATATTATGCGAATAATAAGTGTTCTGCCAGTATCTTGCAACCGATAACGATGAGTACCGCCCCGCCGAAAAGCGAAGCCCAACGGCTCATGTTCCGTCCGAAACGATGCCCAATGATTATTCCGAGTACGGAAAAAATGAATGTTACGGTAAATATTATTGCAGTAGGTGCGGTCATGTCCATATCGAGCATCGAAAACGACACGCCTACCGCCAGTGCGTCTATGCTCGTGGCCAGGGATAGCCCTATCAGGTTTCTCGTTTTCCACGGGCAACACGATGTTTTTACGCTTTTCCCTTCTTCCGTCGTATCGGCTTTATCGGTACGGTTGACGTCGTTTTTTGTGGAAGCAATATCATCGTAACAGTCGCAAACCTTATTTTCTTTTTCGTTTTTGGTGAAAAACGTATCGGCTATCATTTTACCGCCGAGGACAAGCAATACTCCGAAGGCTATCCAGTGGTCCCAACTTTCGATTAGCGATTTGAACTTTTCCCCGGCTATCCAACCAATTATGGGCATTGCAGCCTGGAACGAAGCCAGAAAGACGGCCGTTTTGAGCGCTCGCTCGGCAATACGGCGTTTCATCAGCGCGCCAGAACCCAACGACACTGCGAAGCTGTCCATCGAAAGCCCTATGGCCAGTATTATCAGTTCCGCAATCGACATTATTGTATCTTATTGGCTGTCAGTTTAAAAAAACGGCGCATCTGCGATGCGCCGTTTTTATTCGGGTTTTATCTTATCAGAAATACTGTGGAACGATGACCAGTATCTGTGACATTATTATTATCGCTACCAGAGCGAACGGATAAACGGCTGCGTATGCCACCTGCGGAGCATCCGTTTCGGTCAGGGAATCGACAGAACTGAGTCCCGGTGTGGAAGTCATGCCTCCGGTGAGCGTTCCCATGAGAGTGAGGAAGTTTATCTTCATCATGAAGTATCCTATAAGCGTCGCTATTATCATCGGCGTCAATGTTATCAGCATGCCTATGCCGAACAATCCCAGTCCGTATCCTTCGAGGGTTTCAACTATGTTTTCTCCCGCTTTTATCCCTACCGGAGTGAGGAACATCAGAAGTCCCAGCTGGCGCAACAGTGCATTGGCCTGCCCGTTTATGGCCCAAATGACGGGTCCTGTTTTTCCTTTGTAGCTCAGGAAAAGCGCTGTGAGCAAAGTCCCGCCTGTCAGCCCAAGTGAAAAGTCCATACCGAACAGAGGGATGCTTATCGAACCTACCAGCACACCGAGTATTATTCCCAGCGCGATAGGCATGAACGAAGTGGATGAAAGCTGTTTCATCGAGTCCCCGAACAGGTCTGAAAGGCCTTTTACGTTGCCTTTGGAGCTGGATACGAGTATCTTGTCTCCGTAACGCAGCTGTGTCGACGGGTGGGGGGCTATTTCGATTCCCGAACGGCGTATTCGCACTGCCGTGGCCTTGAAGTTTTCCATCAGGTTCAGTTCGACAATAGCTTTGCCTACAATAGGCTTGTTGGTGACCAGATACCAGCGCACTTCCACCATCCCGCTGGACGGAACCTCCGCGTCGGTCCTTTTTCCGACCAGCACTTCCATGCGTTCCAGTGCGTCCTCCGTACCGACGGCGCGTATCATATCGCCAAGGTATAGTTTTTCGTCGGCTTCTGGCGCTATCATTTGCCCGTCTTTGCGCACTATACGCGAAACGTTGGCTTTTGTCATGAACCGCAGTTTGAGCTGTTTCATGTTTTTACCGTCCACGTTTTCGTTGGTGACAATGAAATTGCGGCCTATCAACTGCGGGGCGTTGGCCGTTATTTCATTGCGGTATTTTTCTTCTTCTTTTTTAATGTCTATTCCGAACAGTTTGTACGACAGTTTCACGAACAGCACTACTCCTATTACTCCGAACGGATATGCGATACCGTATCCTATGGAGGCGTCGGCCGGGTCAACTCCCCCTACCCTTGAGGCCGATTCGATTGCCGCGGCAAGTCCTGGCGTCGATGTCATGGCTCCGTTGAAAAGACCAACGCCCATCACCATGTCCACTCCGGAGAAATACTCGCATGCCATAGTTACGATGCCTCCAACAGCTATTATCAGCAGGGTTAGGCAGACCAGTTTTTTCCCCTGGCTGCGGAAAGCGTCGAAGAACGACGGTCCGGCCTGTATTCCTATGGTATATATGAAAAGGATGAGGCCTATGTTTTCCACTATCTTTGGCATGGAAAAAGGCACTCCTGCGGCATTGAACGCCCATCCGACGAGTATAGCCACGAATATTACGGCCGATACGTCGAAGTTGAATCCTTTTATTGTTATATTGCCCACGGCCATTCCAAGGGCGATGATAAGAAAAAGGACTAAATAATCCCTCAGGGCCAGCGAAGCCAATATGTCTGTTAGCAAATCCATAACTGCTTGTTTTTAATTTTGAGCAAATAAGAATGCATGGCGCAAAATTACAAACAAAAACGATGTATATTTGCAAAAATTTACAAATATCCCCAATTAATATGAGCCTTGTCGTATTCGGCGTAATAGCTTTCGACGATATAAAAACTCCGGCAGGCGAGCGCACTGGAATACTCGGCGGTACAGTGCCGTATTCGGCGCTTTCGGCTTCGCACATATGCCGCGACGTAAAGATAATATCGGTAGTGGGAGACGATTTTTCGGATTCCGATATGGAAATATTTTCCTCCAGAGGAATATCTACCGAAGGAATACTGCGCAGGAAAGGCATGAAGTCTTTTCACTGGAAAGCGCGGTACCATGAAAATATGGACATGCGTCAGACGCTTGAGACCAGATTAGGAGCGTTGGACGGTTTCGATCCGATTGTGCCGGAATCTTACGGAGGATGTGACATATTGCTTCTGGCCAATTCGCATCCGGGATTGCAAAGGACTGTTATCGAAAGAGTATCGCCACGTCCGCGCTTTGTAATAATGGATACCATGAATTTCTGGATGGATACTGCCTGGAGCGAACTGATCAAGACTTTATCCATGACCGACATACTGGTTATAAACGATCAGGAAACGGTACAGCTTTCCGGCATGCGTGACATAGACTCCGCCGCCAGAAAGATATTGTACATGGGGCCGAAGTGGCTGATAGTGAAAAAAGGAGGACGCGGAGCGGTGCTTTACGGTGTTGATGGGCGCAGGTTCGACTGTCCGGCCGTGCCTCTGGATGCCGTTACTGACCCTACGGGCGCGGGAGATACTTTTGCCGGTGGTTTTGCCGGATACCTGTGCGATTCAGGGGATTATTCTTTCGAAGGGATGAAGCGGGCTATGCTTTATGGCACTGCGATGGCTTCGTTTTGTGTGGAAAAATTCGGAACGGAGAATCTGACGGATGTTTCCGGGGATACGATAGATACACGCGTAGGCGTATTGGACGAGATGATACGTACAAGATAAGTTTCCGGATGAGGCAAGTCGCTTGTTTGTGGTAACGGGAATAACGGCGTGCTTATATTCATCATAAAATATTGAAAATCATTTATAATCATATTCTGCCGCTAAAAATCATTAAAAATGGCCGATATAATACTGAAAGCTGAAAACCTGACTAAAAGTTACGGTAATTACAAAGCTCTGGACGATCTGAGCGTGGAAATACCACGTGGAAGCCTCTTCGGGCTTCTGGGGCCGAACGGCGCGGGAAAAACCACGTTCATCCGGCTTATAAACCAGATACTCGTGCCTTCGTCGGGTCGAATCTACATAAACGGACAGCCGATAACCCGCGAACATGTATCACGCATAGGCTATATGCCGGAAGAACGCGGGCTTTACAAAAACCTTACCGTGATGGACCAGGCGATGTACCTGGCGCAGCTCAAAGGTCTGAGCGCCACTACCGCCCGTGCCCGTATAAAAAAATGGCTGGCTAAGTTCGGCATAGAGAACTGGGCTGGAAAAAAGATACAGGAACTGTCCAAGGGCATGGCTCAGAAGGTGCAGTTCATCATAAACGTGCTGCACGAGCCTGAGTTTATGATACTGGACGAACCGTTCAGCGGCTTCGACCCGATAAATGCAGAAATGA
Organism: Flavobacteriales bacterium; assembly: GCA_003150615.1. Classification (GTDB taxonomy): domain Bacteria; phylum Bacteroidota; class Bacteroidia; order Flavobacteriales; family UBA1820; genus Merdimorpha. The sequence continues at coordinate 117,148 of QALN01000009.1, forward strand.
TACGCTCGGAGATAGAACAAATGTGCAAGAACGGCACTACTATATTGTTCTCGACCCACCGTATGGAGTCGGTCGAACAGATGTGCACGCATATACTGCTTATCAACAAAGGATTGGGTGTGCTTCAGGGTGAGGTATCCGAAATAAAGAATAAGTTCAAACAGGGCGTTTACAGGGTGGATATCGACATAGAGGCCCAGGAGCGCGGTGCATTGGAAGGTCTGGACGAATTCGTAGGTTGGGAAGAAGACCCGAAAAGCATAAAGCCTACCGCTATGTTCAAAGTCAGGGATATGCAGGCTCCAAATGATCTGCTTATGAAGCTGGCTCCTATGGGGCAGATACACTCGTTCTCGGAGGTGCTGCCTACGATAAACGACATATTTTTCAAGGCCGTGGAAGGCTCGGAAAGCAAAGAATAAGCGTCTTACCAAATACATGCAGTAAAAAATGGCATCGAATAGCAAAATAGGGCTCATAATAAAGCACGAATATCTGACCCGCATACGGAAAAAATCGTTCTGGCTTGTCGGGATACTCACTCCGTTGGCTATAGTAGCCGTAGGAGCGCTGATAGGCTTTTTGTCTTTTATGAACGAAAAGGATGTGTCGCAGGTGGCGGTTTACGACCTTTCCGGCCGCATAGGGCCGAGGCTCGAAGGCCGTGACAACATAGAATTCATACAACTGGACCCGGCGTTGTCGGTTGATTCCGTAAAATCGCTCGTGCGTTCCGACCGGTCCATAAAGGGAGTCCTTTACGTGCCGCAGGATACGACAGCCGATTATTCTGTCATAGAGAAAGGCATGTACGTGTATTACAGTGAAAATGTCCCTATGGCAGTACAGGGGGATATAACACGTCAGGTGGAGCGTATGATACAGGACCGCAAGATAGAGTTACTTGGGGTAAATCCCGAAATACTGGCCAAAACCAAAACGAGCGTCAACCTTACCATGGTGGACATGAGCGGCCAGGACGGTGAAAAAGAAGAAAGCGATCTGGTACAGGGGGTAAAATACGGTCTGGCCTTCGCGCTTTGCATAATGCTGTACATGTTCATGGTGTTTTCCGGAAACATGGTAATGACATCCACACTGGAGGAAAAAACCAACCGTATAGTCGAAGTGATAATTTCCTCCGTACGGCCGTTCGACCTTATGGTCGGCAAGATAATAAGTTCCGGTCTGGTATGCCTGACGCAACTCGGAGTATGGGTGGTCATGCTAACGTCCCTTTCGTTGATAGGCGTTGCGGGCGTAAGTTCTGTTCTGGACAAAAAGGCTGCGGAACATATGACGGAAATGACAGCGCAAATGTCGTCTTCCGATCCGGCTGTGGCTCAGACCGTAGCCGTTGCATCGTCCGATATGGACAAGGTGGCCGAAGTGATGACCGATCTGTCGCAGATAGATTTCCTGACGATAGGCATAGTATCGATAGTGTTTTTCATTCTGGGATACCTGCTTTACGCATCGCTTTACGCGGCAGTGGGCGCGGCAGTGGACTCTCCGAACGATGCCGGACAGTTCGTCATGCCGCTTACGATACCGCTATTGTTGGGATTTTATTGTGCGATAACCATCATAAACAACCCCAACGGCCCTGTTGCTTTTTGGATGTCAATGATTCCGCTCACATCGCCGGTGGTAATGATGGTGCGGGTTCCGTTCGGAGTCCCGGCATGGGAGATCGTGCTTTCGGCTCTTTTGCTTCTGGTCACTTTCCTGGCGCTGACATGGGTGGCGGCCAAGATTTACCGCATAGGCTTGCTTTCATACGGCACGAAACCTTCGTACAAAGATTTGTGGAAGTGGATAAAACAGTCTTAGGAGTTATTTGAATACGCTTTTCATTTTTTTACGTTTTTTTGTGTATGACAACCGGACAGTGGGCGTATGTCCTGAACGGGACGGATTATAAAATGCGGGAAGCGTTTGAAGAGATATAAAAATCATTAATGCGATGATACATTTAAGGACAAGAGAAGAAATTGCCAAGATACGCCGCTCGGCCCGGCTCGTATCTGAAACTCTCGGCATGCTGGCTACTGAGGTAAAACCCGGCGTGACTACACTGCATCTCGACCGTCTGGCCGAAGAATTCGTGCGTGACCACGGTGCAAAACCATCATTCAAAGGACTTTACGGTTTTCCTAACGGCTGCTGTATTTCTGTAAACGCCCAGGTGGTGCATGGTATTCCGAATAACGAACCGCTTAAGGAAGGCGACGTGGTGAGCATAGACTTCGGAGCTGAACTAGAAGGATATCACGGCGACCAGGCATTCACTTTTCCCGTAGGGGAAATAGATCCTAAAATTGCCCGCCTGCTAAAAGTCACACGCGAAAGCATATACAAGGGCATTGCCAGAATGAAAGCTGGTAACCGCATAGGCGACATAGGCCATGCCATACAACGCCATTGCGAGGACTACGGCTACGGCGTGGTGCGCGACCTTTGCGGTCACGGACTCGGTAAAAAAGTGCACGAAGACCCGCAGGTTCCCAATTACGGTTCGCCTCATCGCGGGGTGTTGATAGAAGAAGGCATGGTGCTGGCGATAGAACCGATGATAAACCTCGGCACATATCGTGTCCGTCAGCTTAAGGATGGTTGGACTATCGTGACCAACGACATGAAGCCATCGGCGCATTTTGAACACGATGTGGCTGTGATAGACGGCAACCCGGTGCTGTTGTCTACATACGAGTACATAAACAAGGCTCTCGGATTTGAGACTGACGAGGAAAAACCGTTCCTGTACAAAGAATAATTCCGGCAGGAGGGATAAGTAAAAAAAGGGGATACCTGAAAGTATCCCCTTTTTTTGTCATATATTGATGAGTTTGCTGTTTTCGGTATTGTTTTTTGCGTTTGTGTGAATGTTTGCGGGTGTTTGGGTGTTTTAATTTCGATACGAGTGGCGGTTGTTTGCGATTGCCGTAAATCGTAATACGTAAATTTTTTGTACACATCCGCAGTAATTTCTATCTTTGTAAGTCAGTAACATATACGGCATATATACGACATCGATGTATAAAATACTGAAAAACAAATTGCTTGCGCCCAATATTTACCTTATGGACGTACATGCTCCCCGTGTGGCTTCTTCGGCCCTTCCGGGGCAGTTTGTCATAGTCCGTACGGGTGAATTGGGCGAAAGGATACCGCTTACCGTGTGCGACTACGACCGCGAAAAAGGCACGGTGACCATAGTGGTACAGGTTGTGGGCGCATCTTCACGCAAGATATGCTCTCTTAAGGAAGGTGATGGTTTTACAGATTTCGTAGGTCCGCTGGGTCATCCTTCCGAATTCGTAAACGAGGACGATGCGACGCTCAGGTCCAAACGCAGGCTGTTTATCGCCGGTGGCGTGGGTGCGGCTCCTGTCTATCCTCAGGTAAAATGGCTTCAGCAGCGCGGTGCGCAGACCGATGTCATCATCGGCGGCAGAAGTAAGGATTTCATCCTGCTCGAAGAGGAGATGAAAGCCTGCGGCGCCCGTGTGCACATAGCTACCGACGACGGTTCGCGCGGATATCACGGTCTTGTAACCGGTCTTTTCAAAGAGCTTGTAGGCAGCGGGGAGAAATTCGACGAAGTTATAGTCATTGGTCCTATGATAATGATGAAATTCGCCGCGCTTGCAACAAAAGAATACGGTATCAGGACCATAGCCTCCCTTAATTCGATGATGGTGGACGGCACCGGGATGTGCGGAGCGTGCCGCGTTACTGTGGGCGGACAAACCCGCTTTACGTGCGTGGACGGACCTGAATTCGACGCCCATCAGGTGGATTTCGACCTTGCCATGCGCCGCAGCGCCATGTACCGCGATACTGAAAAGGAAAGGGACTGCCGGTGCATGGAAGAACTGGCCGCAGGTTGTAAGTAATAGAATTAAATTCTTTTAAGAAGAAAATGGCAGTGAAAAGCCCAAGGATATATCCGAAAGAGCAGGATCCGGAAGTCCGTGCCCGCAATTTCGATGAAGTATGTTACGGATTTACGGAACAGGAAGCCATAGCAGAGGCTTCGCGTTGCATATCCTGCAAAAACCCGCGTTGTATGACGGCGTGCCCTGTTTCGGTCGGCATACCTTTCTTCATACACGAACTCTCGCAGGGCAATATTGAAAAAGCGGCTGAAATAATAGCTGCCGACAGCGCGCTGCCAGCCGTTTGCGGTCGCGTATGCCCGCAGGAAACGCAGTGCGAAGGCGTATGCGTGCTCGGCATAAAAGGCGAGCCGGTGTCTATCGGCAAGCTGGAACGTTTTACCGCAGACTGGATGCGCATTCACGGCAAAAAAGTGAAAGTCGACAAGAAACCGTCCAACGGCCACAAAGTGGCTGTGATAGGTAGCGGTCCGGCAGGTCTGGCATGTGCCGGTCAACTGGCTGCGATGGGTTATACGGTAAAAATATTCGAAGCCCTGCACAAGGCCGGCGGTGTGCTTCAATACGGAATACCGGAGTTCCGCCTGCCGAAAGAGGCTGTTGTGGAACACGAGATACAGAACGTGAAAGACCTGGGTGTCGAAATAGAAACAAACGTCGTAGCCGGGCGTACGTTCACGATAGATTCGCTCATGGATGAAGAAGGCTATGAGGCTGTATTCGTAGGCAGCGGCGCAGGTCTTCCGAACTTTATGGGTATCGAAGGCGAAAATCTGAACGGAGTGGTTTCCGCCAATGAATTCTTGACCCGCGCTAATCTGATGCGCGCTTACGATGAAAAAGCCGACACGCCGATTTACGTGGGCCGCAAAGTGATCGTTGTAGGCGGGGGAAATGTGGCTATGGACGCCGCGCGTACGGCGCTTCGTCTGGGGGCCGACGTCGAAGTCGTTTACCGCCGCACGGAAAAGGAACTTCCCGCACGTGTCGAAGAAGTGCACCATGCCAAGGAAGAAGGCGTGGTGTTCCGTTTCCTTACCAATCCGGTACGCGTACTTGGCGATGAAAAGGGATATGTGAAGTCGGTGGAGTGCATACGCATGGAACTCGGCGAGCCTGACGCGAGCGGCAGGCGCCGGCCGGTTGAAGTTCCCGGTTCACAGTTCGGTATAGACGCCGATCTTGTCATCATGTCGCTCGGAACATCGCCGAACCCGCTGATTTCGTCCACTACTCCTGGCCTGGAAACCAACAAACGCGGATGCCTGACCGCCGACCAGAGCGGGCATACTACCAGGGAGGGCGTTTTCGCAGGAGGAGACGCTGTCACGGGCGCGGCAACTGTGATACTGGCTATGGGGGCGGGCCGTACGGCGGCCAGGGCCATAGACGAATATATCAGCAATAAAAAGTGATCTTTCCTCATTTGCCCGTTTCCGGTGGGATACGCCGGAAAGACGTGCGCATGCGGGCAACACATATATATGTTTTTAAGTCAAAAAAGAATTATAAATTAAAACACGAATAAGAAAATGGCAAAAGAAAAGAAATTTATCACATGCGACGGTAACTATGCCGCAGCGCATGTTTCGTACCTCTTTTCCGAGCTTGCCGCCATATATCCCATCACCCCGTCCTCGACAATGGCGGAGTATGTGGACGAATGGGCTTCGGCAGGTAAGAAAAATTTCTGGGGTGAAAAAGTAAAAGTGGTAGAAATGCAGTCCGAAGGCGGTGCTGCGGGTGCGGTACACGGTTCGCTTCAGGCGGGCGTACTAACCAGTACGTACACCGCATCGCAGGGACTCCTGCTGATGATACCGAATATGTATAAAATATCGGGCGAACTGCTTCCATGCGTATTCCACGTATCGGCGCGCGCGCTTGCCGCTCAGGCTCTTTCGATATTCGGCGACCATCAGGACGTTATGGCTACGCGCCAGACAGGTTTCGCCATGCTGGCTTCTGCCGGTGTGCAGGAAGTTATGGACCTGGCCGGCGTAGCCCATCTGTCGACTATTAAAGGACGCGTTCCGTTCGTTCATTTCTTCGACGGTTTCCGTACTTCGCACGAGATACAGAAAATCGAGGAAATAGACGCCGAGGCGCTCAAATCCCTTATAGACGAAAAAGCGCTGGCCGAGTTCCGCGCAAGGGCTCTCAACCCGAACGATCCTGTTACCCGTGGTACGGCGATGAACCAGGACGTTTACTTCCAGTCGCGCGAAGCGGCAAACCGCTATTACGATGCTCTGCCCGATGTGGTTGCTCACTACATGGCCGAAATATCGAAAATAACGGGCCGTGAATATCATCCGTTCGATTACTATGGGGCTCCTGATGCCGAAAACGTAATAGTGGCCATGGGGTCCGTTACACAGACCATACGCCAGACGGTGGATTACCTCAACGCTCAGGGCAAAAAGACGGGACTTATCACGGTGCGACTGTACCGCCCGTTCTCTGCAAAACATTTCCTTTCCGTGCTGCCAGCAAGCGCAAAACGCGTTACGGTACTCGACCGCACGAAAGAACCGGGAAGTGCCGGCGAACCTCTTTATCTGGACGTTCGTTCCGTACTGTACGGCGCGAAAAACGCTCCTCAGGTGGTCGTAGGCGGACGTTACGGTCTTTCGTCCAAGGACGTTACTCCGGCTCATATCATATCAGTTTATGAAAATATGGAACTGCCTGAGCCTAAGAACGGTTTCACGGTGGGTATAGTTGACGACGTTACGTTCCTTTCCCTTCCGATGAAGGAAGAGATAGCGCTGGCCGACGCTTCCACATTCGAGGCCAAGTTCTACGGATTGGGTGCCGACGGTACTGTCGGAGCAAACAAAAACACGATTAAGATAATCGGTGAAACGACTTCCAAATACTGCCAGGCATATTTCGCATACGACTCGAAAAAATCGGGCGGTTTTACATGCTCGCACCTGCGTTTCGGCGATAATCCTATAGATACGCCTTATCTTGTGACTACTCCAAATTTCGTGGCATGCCATGTGATGCCTTATCTGCACAAATACGACATGTTGCGCGGCATAAGGGAAGGAGGAACGTTCCTTTTGAACAGCCTTTACGATGCCGAAGAAACAAAGGCCATGCTGCCTGACTCGGTAAAATACGTTCTGGCCAAGAAAAAGATAAATTTCTACATAATCAATGCCACGAAGATAGCCCGCGAGATAGGTCTGGGAGGCCGTACAAACACGATACTCCAGTCCGCTTTCTTCAAAATAGCAGACGTGATACCTTACGACAAGGCGGTGGCCGAGATGAAGCACTTCATAGAAAAGAGCTACGGCAAGAAGGGAGCCGACGTGGTTGCCAAAAACAATGCGGCCGTTGACCGCGGCGGCGAATATGTCAAAGTGGATGTGCCTGCAGAGTGGGCTGAACTCAATCCCGCTTTCGAAGTACAGCAGGCCGAGCGTCCGGCTCCTACGGAATTCGTAACCAAAATAGCCGACCCGGTAAATGCCCAGATGGGAGATGATCTGCCGGTGAGCGTATTCATTGGCATTGAGGACGGTACGATGCCGTCTGGAGTTGCGGCTTACGAGAAACGCGGCATAGCTGTTACCGTTCCTTCGTGGAACGCCGCAACGTGCATACAGTGCAATCAGTGCGCTTATGTGTGTCCTCACGCTGCAATACGTCCGTTCCTGCTTACCGAAGAGGAGGCAGCCCAGCTTCCCGAAGGCACTCAGACAAAACAGGGCGTTGCTTCGCTCAAGGAATACAAGTTCCGCATACAGGTAAGTCCTCTGGACTGCACGGGTTGCAACAACTGTGTTGAGGTATGCCCTACGAAGGAAAAATCCCTTGTGATGAAGCCGATAGACGAAATGATGCCGCAACAGGCTCTTTTCGAACACCTGCACGAGAAAGTCGGATACAAGGATACTTTGGTGGATAAGTCGCAGAACGTCAAGAACAGCCAGTTCTCGCAGCCTCTGTTCGAATATTCCGGTGCATGCGCCGGTTGCGGCGAAACTCCTTACGTGAAACTCGTAAGCCAGCTTTTCGGCGATCACATGATGGTGGCCAACGCTACGGGTTGCTCGTCCATATATTCCGGTTCGTTCCCCTCTTCTCCTTATACTAAGAATGCCAAAGGCGAGGGTCCGGCGTGGGCCAATTCGCTGTTCGAGGACAACGCCGAGTTCGGTCTGGGTATGCGCCTGGGTAGCGAGCGTATGCGCGAACGCCTCGAATACCTTATGAAAAAAGGTATGGAAAGCGACTGCTGTTCCGGTGAGATGAAGGAACTGTTTGCCCAGTGGATTGAAAACCGCAACGATTCCGCCAAATCCAAATCCCTGGCGGAGAAGATAGTTCCATTGGTGGAAAAATGCTCGTGCGAGGTATGCAAGGAGATAACCACTCTGAAGGATTACCTCGGCGCCCGTTCGCAGTGGATAATAGGCGGCGACGGATGGGCTTACGACATAGGTTACGGCGGCCTTGACCACGTGCTGGCTTCGGGCGAGAACGTGAACATCCTGGTACTCGATACCGAGGTTTACTCGAACACCGGCGGACAGTCGTCAAAATCGACTCCTATCGGCGCAGTGGCCAAATTTGCCACTTCCGGTAAGCGCGTACGCAAGAAAGACCTTGGCATGATGGCCATGTCTTACGGTTATGTGTATGTGGCTCAGGTAGCTATGGGCGCTAACAACGCACAGCTTATCAAAGCCATGAAGGAAGCCGAAGCATACGACGGACCTTCGTTGGTTATAGCTTATGCGCCGTGTATCAACCACGGCATCAAGCAAGGTCTTACCAACTCGCAGGAAGTCGAGAAGCAGGCTGTGGAATGCGGATACTGGCATCTTTACCGTTATAATCCGGCATTGGAAGCACAGGAGAAAAATCCGTTCACTCTGGACAGCAAGGCTCCGCAGTGGGAGAAGTTCCGCGATTACATCATGGACGAAATACGTTTCTCCTCGCTTAAGAAAGCATTTCCGACGGAAGCCGAAGAACTTTTCAAAGCTACTGAAGACAATGCCCGTTGGCGTTATAACTCCTATCTCCGTATGGCGTCCAACGTATGGACTGCGGAAAAGGAGCAGGCACAGTAATTTCTCTTAGCATCCGGCGTTGTCAATCGCCGTGAATAAATAGTCAAAGCCCCGCAGATATGTCTGCGGGGCTTTTTTTTGTGTTTTGTCGGTATTGTTAAGAGCGCTTTATGCTGGATTCCCCGAAGGGGCTATGCCCTATTTCACCGCTCCAAGTTCGCGCGCCACTTTGGCGAAAGCAGCAACGGCACGGTCTATTTGTTCCGGAGTGTGTGCGGCCGAAATCTGTACGCGTATGCGCGCTTGCCCTTTAGGCACTACTGGATAGAAAAATCCGGTTACATATACTCCTTCATCCAACAGGCGTGCAGCCATTTTCTGTGCCAGCGGAGCGTCGTACAGCATCACGGGAATTATGCTCGAATCCCCTTCTTTCACATCCAGGCCGACTTTCTTTATGCCGTCTTTGAAGCGTTTGGTATTGCTTTCGGTGCGGTCACGCAGACTTGTATCGCGCATTACCATATCGAAGGCTTTGGATGCGGCGCCTACTATCGAAGGACACAGCGAATTGGAGAAAAGGTACGGGCGTGAACGTTGGCGTAGCATTTCTATTACTTCTTTCGGCCCTGCCGTATATCCTCCCATAGCGCCTCCGAGGGCCTTGCCCAACGTCCCTGTCACGATGTCCACACGCCCGTGTACGCCGCAGTGTTCTATCGTACCGCGTCCTGTCCTGCCGATGAATCCTGCCGCGTGGCTCTCATCCACCATGACGAGTGCGCCGTATTTTTCGGCCAGAGAGCAGATGCCGTTCAGGTTTGCCACTACGCCGTCCATTGAAAACACGCCGTCCGTTACGATTATGGTAAACCTGTGCCCTTTTTTAGCCGATTCCGCCAGCTGTTTTTCCAGATCGTCCATGTCGTTGTTGGCATAGCGGTAACGCGCGGCCTTGCACAGTCTTACTCCGTCGATTATCGAAGCATGGTTCAGCGCATCGGATATTATGGCATCCTGTTCGGAGAAAAGCGGTTCGAATACTCCTCCGTTGGCATCGAAGCAGGCGGCATATAATATGGCGTCGTCCATGCCGTAAAATTCCGCTATTTTCTTTTCGAGGTCTTTGTGGATGTCCTGGGTGCCGCAGATGAATCTTACCGAGGACATTCCGTATCCGCGGGAGTCCATGGCGTCTTTGGCTGCGCGTATCAGTTCGGGGCTGTCGGCCAGTCCCAGATAGTTGTTGGCGCAGAAGTTTATCACCTTACGGCCGTCCTGAAGCGTTATTTCCGCTCCCTGCGGCGAGGCTATTATCCTTTCCGTTTTGAACAGCCCCGCTTTTTTTATTTCTTCCAGTTCTTCCTGCAGGTGTTCCTTGAGTTTTCCGTACATAGCTTGTGTATATTTTGGTTATTTTCCTTTGTTTTGAACAAATGTACGAAACACAGGCGTCACGTGGTTTAAAAAAACAGATGTTTTGCATTGCGCACCATTGCTTGTGTTGTTAAAACCGATTTGTTAAAGCCACGAAATCCGCCTGTAAAAAAATCGATGTAAAAACCATATTTAATACGCTGAAAACATATTAATTATAAAAATAATGCCTATATTTGCGGCGTGTTAAGGCATAAAACTGTCTTTAACAGTAAGATAACAAAAATCAGCACATTTGGTAATCCCGGCCTTTTATTTTTGCCGGGTGGTAAATAAGATAACGTATAAAAATCATAATCAATAAACACTCTACCCTTTATGAAGACATTTTTAAGAAGTTTTGCACTTATCGTCGCTCTTTTAGGGATATCGGTCAGCCTTTCCGCACAGGTTACCACTGCCAGCATCGGCGGTACGGTTACCGACGGGAAAAACGAACCCCTTGCCGGAGCTACGGTAAAAGCCACTCACGTTCCTTCGGGAACCGTTTACTATGTTTCTTCTCAGGTGAACGGAAAATTCAACATCTCCGGTATGCGTATCGGAGGGCCCTACACTATTGAAATCACGTTCGTCGGTTTCAATCCCGAAAGGATAACCAATGTCTCACTGGCTCTTGGTGAAGAGGCTACTTTCAACGTTGTGATGAAAGAAGACTCGGCCACCCTCGACGATGTGGTGATTGTCGGCGAAAGGAACCCGATAATCAGTTCCAACCGTACTGGAGCTCAGGAAATAATCACGCGCGACAAGATGGACCGCATGCCGACCATCAACCGCTCACTTACTGATTTCACGAAACTCACGCCTATGTCCAGCGGAAACAACTTCGCCGGAACTTCTTACCGTTTCAACAACGTAACGGTGGACGGAGCTTCGTTCAACAACTCTTTCGGTCTTTCGTCTTCTCTGGGAGCATCCGGCACTGAGCCTATATCCCTTGAGGCAATCGAACAGATACAGGTGATGATAGCTCCTTACGACGTGCGTAACGGTTCGTTCACCGGAGCAGGTATCAACTCGGTGACCAAATCCGGTACCAACGAATGGAAAGGTTCGGCTTACTGGTACATGAAGAGCCCTTCGTTGGAAGGTACGCGTCAGAAAGACGTAAAAGTGCCTAGGGGCGATTTCGAAGAAAACCATTACGGTGTAAGCATCGGCGGACCGATAATCAAGAACAAATTGTTCTTCTTCCTCAACGGTGAAATGGACCGTCTGTCCAATCCGGTCAACTACCGTCCCCGCCCGGACAAAAACACTCCGACCGAAGGCACCAACTATTCTATAGCCGACGAAAAGACGCTGGGTGAACTGGCTGCTTTCCTTCAGGAAAACTTCAACTACAATCCCGGCACGTACAACGTAAGCAACACTCCGACTCAGGCGGACCGCATAACCGCACGTCTGGACTGGAACATCAACTCCAAGAATACTCTGAGTGTTAAATATTTCTACCTCAAGTCTTTCAACACCAACCGTCCTAGCACTTCGGGAGCCATGCCTAACGGCCGCGGCGCCAACAAATACGCCATTCCGTTCTCCTCGTCGTACTACCGCACGAACAACAACTTCAACATAATAATGGCCGACCTGAATACCACTATCAACGACCGTATGTCCAATACGTTGAAAGTGGGCTTCTCCGCACTTCGCGACTACCGCGATATGGACGGCGGCTTCTTCCCTGAAGTTAACATCGGCGACGGAAGTTCGACCGGAGGCAAGAGTACGGCTTTCACTACTTTCGGTACCGAGGCAAACTCTTACAACAACATGCTCAACTCGGATATCTACCAGATACAGGATAACTTTACCTGGATCGTAGGTGACCACCAGCTCACTTTCGGTACGCAGTCCGATTACCGTTCGTTTAAGAACGGTTTTGCCAACTCTTTCGCCGGACAGTGGAAGTACGACAGCATAGAGCAGTTCTATGAAGATGCACGCGCTCACCTGGATTGGGTGGCAGCCGGTTCCAACCCCGCTACCCGTCCTACCAGCAACGCTTCGTATTATAAACAGGTGTACAACGCTTCGGGCAAAGAGGGCTTCCCGTTTGCAGAGACCAGCGTTCTTACGCTCGGATTCTACGTACAGGATAAATGGACCATCACTCCTAAGTTCAACCTTACGCTCGGTCTGCGTGCAGACATACCTATCTTTACTTCCAGCCTGGAACACAACCCGATATTCGACGGTGTGGTATTCGCAGGCGGCCGTACGATAGATACTGCCAAACTGCCTTCGACCAAGGTGCTGATCTCCCCGCGCGTAGGTTTCAACTGGGACGTTCTGGGCAACCGCACGCTTCAGGTACGAGGCGGTACAGGTATATTCACCGGAACACCTCCTTACGTATGGATATCCAACCAGGCAGGAAACAACGGTATGCTCTTTGCAAACGTACCGACCAAATACGCTTTCTCGGGTGAGGCCGTAATGCCGGCTCCTACCGACGGCAGACCGGCCAAGGCTTCCATAGCCATAACCGATCCGGATTTCAAATACCCGCAGCTGTGGAAATCCAACATCGCTGTGGACTACAAATTCGGCAACGGCTGGATAGCAACCGCAGAAGTCCTTTACAATAAGGATATAAACGCTATCTACCACGTGGATATCAACCATCCTAACCTCGACCGCAGCTGGGTGAGGGAACTCAACGGTCCTGACAACCGTCCATACTTCCTCAATAACAAACTCAACAGCGAGGCTTACGATGTTATTATGATGACCAACACGAGCAAGGGATATTCCATATATACTACGCTCCAGTTGCAGAAAGACTTTATCGACGGCCCTCTCAAAGGACTTTACGTGAACGGTTCCTACACTTTCGGAACGTCCAAGTCGGTTACCGACGGTTCGTCTTCCGTAGCTTCTTCGGCCTACAAGTACCGTCCGGCAGTAAACCCGGATGCCGACGAACTCGGATATTCGGCAGGTTCGTTCCCCGACAGGATACTTCTCCAGGTGGCTTACCGCAAAGAGTATGCTAAGTGCATGGCTTCGTCCATCGGCGTAGTTTATCAGCGTTACATGCCTTTCCGTTATTCCTATACGTATAATGGTGACGTAAACAACGACAGCTATGCGTTTAACGATCTGGTTTACGTTCCTAAGAGCATGGACGATATCCGTATCGTCAAAAAAGCAGGCGATCTCCGCACGAACGAACAGATATGGGCCGAACTCCAGAGGTTTATCCTCCAGGATCCGTACCTTAAGAAACATCGCGGCGAATATACAGAACGCAACGGCGCCAAGGCTCCTTATGTAAATCAGGTTGACCTGAACTTTACGCAGGACTTCTTCGTACAGATGAAGAACGGCAAACGCAACACTATCCGCTTCAGCTTCGATATTCAGAACTTCCTGAACCTCCTGAACAAGGATTGGGGCGTTCAGCAGACCACGGTGCTCGGCAATCAGCAGTACCAGTTCCTGGAAATGACGGAAAAACCGTCTGCAGCCAACAACTGGACTCCCGGATTCACTTTCCCGCTTAACAACGGTGAAAGGCTCTCCAGCACGTTCGAAGACTACATCAGCTCTTCTTCCCGCTGGTCCATGCAGTTCGGTGTGAAGTATATGTTCAACTAACGGACGCAAAAAAAGCAGGGGTGACCCCTGTACACATATGCTGCGGCCTCCTTCAGGAGGCCGCAGTTTTTTTACGACTGTTCCGGTCAAACAAACGCTCCCGGATTATTTACCTGACGCAATATTTTATAACTTTGCGGCATTATAAATGAAACAGAATTAAACATAAGGAAATGGCTGATAAGAAAGTCAGGGTGCGTTTTGCTCCCAGTCCCACAGGACCGTTGCACATAGGCGGTGTGCGAACGGCATTGTACAATTATCTTTTTGCCCGCCACAACGGGGGTGATTTCCTGCTCCGTATAGAGGATACGGACCAGAACCGCTATGTTCCAGGAGCCGAAGAATACATAATAAACTCGCTCAAATGGTGCGGCTTGGTGCCCGACGAAGGCCCAGGCAGTTTGGGCGGAGATTACGGGCCTTACCGCCAGAGCGAACGCAAGGCCATGTACAGGCAGTATGCCGAACAGCTGGTAGCCTCCGGAAATGCGTATTATGCTTTCGACACGCCTGAAGAACTCGAATCACTCAGAAAAGAAGCGGAAGCCGGAAAGAAAGTATTTACATATAATGCCGCCACACGCGGAGGCCTCAGGAATTCGCTGACCCTTTCCGCGGACGAGGTGGAAAAACTGCTTTCTTCCGGAGAGCATTACGTCATACGGTTTAAAATACCTTCGGAAGGGGATATTGAAATATACGATATGATACGCGGGAACATAAAGTTCCATATGTCGGAGCTGGACGACAAGGTACTGTACAAATCTGACGGTATGCCTACGTATCATCTGGCCAATATAGTCGATGACCATACGATGGAGATAACCCATGTGATACGCGGCGAGGAATGGCTTACGTCCATGCCTCTTCATGTGTTGCTTTACAAAGCTTTCGGATGGGAGGCTCCTCAGTTCGCTCACCTGCCGTTGATACTCAAACCTTCGGGCAACGGCAAATTGAGCAAGCGCGACGGAGACCAGGGCGGTTTTCCGGTATTTCCTCTCGAATGGCATGCTCCGTCAGGCGAAGTGTTTTCCGGTTACAGGGAACGCGGTTTTCTTCCTGCGGCTTTTATAAACATGTTGGCGCTCCTAGGCTGGAACGACGGTACGGACAAGGAAATATATACCATGGATGAATTGGCGGAGGCTTTTTCGTTGGAAAAAGTAGGTAAGTCGGGCGCTCGTTTCGATCCGGAAAAAACCAATTGGTTCAACCAGCAGTACGTACACGCAATGCCGGATGGTGAATTTTTCGATTTCGTAAAGCCTGTACTCGAAAAGGAAGGTATTCCTGCCGATGGTTATGCCCGCAAGGTGTGCGCTTTGATAAAAGAGCGCTGCACGTTCCCGCAGGATATAATGGAACATGGCGGGTATTTTTTCCGCGCGCCGCAGAGTTACGATCCGGCCGCATTGAAAAAACGTTGGAAGCCCGGCACTTCGGCTCACCTGTTGGAGATGGCCCGTATAATAGATGCCGATTTTGCGAAAGGCAAAGGCCTGTTGCACGATGCTGTGATAGGCTATGCGACGGAGCAGGGGCTTAACCTCGGTTCGATAATGAATTCTCTCCGCATAGCATTGGTTGGTGCGGCCAAAGGCCCTGAAATATTCGATATAATAGAGCTTTTGGGTAAGAACGAAACGCTCGCGCGCATACGCCGTGCTGTCGAGGTGGTAAAAGACTGAAGATGTGTGTGTATTGATTTCAAAGGCCGGCTGGAAGCCGGCCTTTTTTCATTTTTAATGCCGCAGCGCAATGTCTTTTGCCGCGCGGTTTTCCTGCCGTTATTACGTATGTCGTATTTTTCCGTATGCCGATAGTGTATTTTTTACAACGGGGCGTTTTTGTATTCGGTTTATTTGTTTACCTTTGCAACCGTGTATATAACATCCCGTAAAAGGAGCAAAAGATGACGTTATAACGCATATTTATAGCACGTTACGCAGGGCTTTGTACTCGGCGCGCGTGTTTTTTGTTTTTACGGGAACGTAAGTTAGGCGAATAATAAAAAATAAGTATATGAACTCTACGCTGCTTATTGTAGTATTTTTCACGGCGCTCGTGCTGGTATCGGCCGCGCTTTTAATGGCGTGGCTGCTCTCGCCGCGTTCCTATAACCCGCAGAAAGGTCTGCCTTACGAATGCGGTGTGCCCACACGAGGCACATCGTGGATGCAGTTCAAAGTCGGGTATTACCTTTTCGCCATCCTTTTCCTTATGTTCGATGTGGAAGCGGTGTTCCTGTTTCCCTGGGCCGTAGTGGTACGTGAACTCGGCGTGATGGCACTCGTTAATGTAGTATTCTTTATGCTGGTACTGGTACTCGGTCTGGCATACGCATGGAAGAAAGGAGCTTTGCAATGGAAATAAATATCAAATCGATGAAATACGACGACTTCAAGGACAACGACTCCCTTGAAGCGCTCGTTGCCGAACTGAACAAGAACGGCACAAACGTAATGGTCGGCGTGCTCGACGATGTAATCAACTGGGGGCGCTCCAATTCGCTCTGGCCGCTTACGTTCGCTACCAGCTGCTGCGGTATCGAATTTATGGCCGTAGGTGCTGCCCGCTACGATATGGCCCGCTTCGGTTTCGAGGTGGCGCGCGCCAGTCCGCGCCAGGCAGATATGATACTTGTTGCCGGAACGATAGTGCCAAAGATGGCTCCTGTGTTCAAGCGCCTGTACGACCAGTTGGCCGACCCGAAATACGTCATAGCCGTAGGCGGATGCACCATATCCGGAGGCCCGTTCAAGGGTTCGTACCACGTGGTTGAAGGCATAGACAAGATAGTTCCTGTTGACGTTTACATACCGGGATGCCCTCCCCGTCCGGAGGCTTTCCTCTACGGTATGATGCAGCTCCAGCGCAAAGTCAAAGCCGAAAAATATTTCGGACGCGGCGGGGCCGGAGCCAAGGAACACAAACCCGAAGAAGATAAATAGCTGTCCGGGGGTATGGGAGGTACGGAAAAGCAAATAGCCCTGCGCACTCAGGTAAAATAACAGAGCGACGTATCTGAAAATAAATTTCCGTTCCGCCGATATTACCCTTTTTGCATCTGAAATAAATTTCTGTTCTGCCGGTATTGTCCGGCCTGCATATAAAACATAAAGTATGAGCATAATACAGGATAAAATAAGTGCTATCGCCCCCGAAGCGATATTCACTCAAGGGCAGTACCCTACATTTACGGTACCGGCTGAAAAACTGCGCGAAGTGGCTCTCGAACTGCGTAACGACAGCGACTTGCTGTTCGATTATATGGTCAGCCTTACCGGTGTGGATGAAGGTCCTGAAATCGGACTCGGCGTGGTATATCATCTGACTTCGTCCGTGCACAACCACTGGGTGGTTGTAAAAACATTCACCACGGACCGCGAAAATCCGCAACTGCCTACCGTATGCGACATATGGGGAACGGCCGAACTGAACGAACGCGAGGCTTACGATTTCCTCGGCATAAAGTTCATTGGTCATCCGGATATGCGCCGCCTTTTCCTCAGGCAGGATTTTAAGGGCTATCCCCTGCGCAAGGATTACGATCCTTCGCAGAATCCGCTTACACTTGAAAGCGAGGACGGCCAGGACACTACCGAAGAATATGTGAAAGACGCTTCCGGCAATACCGTGGAAGAGGAAAAAACGATATTCGGTAAGGAAGAATATGTGGTCAACATAGGCCCTCAGCATCCAGCTACGCACGGTGTGCTTCATTTCCGCGTATCGCTGGACGGCGAGATAATAAAGAAGATAGACGTAAACTGCGGCTATATACACCGTGGCATAGAAAAACTTAGCGAAACCAAAACGTATCCCCAGACATTGGCCTTTACCGACCGTTTGGACTACCTTTCGGCGCATATGAACCGCCACGCACTGTGCGACTGCATAGAAAAGGCTCTCGGCATCGAGGTGTCGGACCGCGTGAAGGTCATCCGCACTATCATGGACGAGCTTCAGCGCATAGACTCGCACCTTTTGTTCTACGCTACGTTCTGCATGGACTTCGGCGCGCTGACTGCGTTCTTTTACGGTTTCCGCGACCGCGAAAAAATACTCGACATATTCGAATCGACCACCGGCGGCCGCCTTATCCAGAACTACAATACTATAGGCGGAGTACAAGCCGATATAGCCCCGGATTTCATACCCAAGGTAAAGGAATTCATAAAATACCTGCCTACGGTGCTTCCGGAGTATCATGCCATTTTCACAGGTAACGTCATAGCCCAGGAACGCATGAAAGGTATAGGCGTACTTTCCCGCGATATGGCCATTTCGTATGGCGTTTCCGGTCCTTCCGGACGAGCTTCCGGCTGGGCTTGCGACGTGCGCAAAACGGATCCTTACGCAGCTTACGACCGTGTTAAATTCAACGAGGTGATACGCCACGACGGCGACGTGTTCGGACGTTATATGGCGCGTATGGACGAGATAACCGAATCGCTCCATATAATCGAACAGTTGATAGACAACATTCCGGAGGGGGATATACAGGTAAAAACCAAACCGGTGATAAAATTGCCGGAAGGTGATTATTTCTCGCACGTGGAAGCGGCGCGCGGGGATTTTGCCGTGTATATCGAATCCCGTGGGGACAAATATCCGTACCGTCTGAAGTTCCGCGCTACCGGCCTGCCGCAGATATCCGTGGTCGACGCTCTTTCGCGTGGCTACAAAATAGCCGACCTTATAGCCATAGGTGCTTCGTTGGACTACGTGGTGCCGGATATCGACCGTTAATACACCGCCTGCGACCACGGTTGTGACGCAACCAATTGTGTAAACACGACGTTGCAGACGTGCAAAAGAGGAAAAAGTAAAAACCTAAAAGGGAAATAAATAACATAAATAACGATATGTTCGACTTTTCAATAGTAACAAGCTGGATAGACACCACTCTGAGGGACCTGATGCCGTCGTGGCTGGCCCTTACCGTGGAATTCGTCCTTATCGGAGTGGCCATACTGCTGCTTTACGCCGTGCTGGCGCTTATCCTGATATACATGGAGCGCCGTGTCTGCGGAGCGTTCCAGTGTCGTCTGGGACCGAACCGTGTGGGACCGAAGGGCGTGATACAGTCCGTGGCGGATATGATAAAAATGCTCATAAAGGAACTTATCACGATAGACCGTTCGGACCGTTTTCTGTTTATTTTGGCTCCGTTTATCGTGATAATGGCCTCTGTGCTGGCATTCAGCATGCTGCCGTTCGGCCGCGGGCTTCAGGTACTCGATTTCAACGTGGGTATTTTCTTCCTGTTGGCGGTTTCGGCTATGGGTGTTTTGGGTATCCTTTTGGCCGGTTGGGCTTCCAACAACAAATACTCCCTTATCGGAGCGATGCGAAGCGGCGCTCAGATGATAAGCTATGAATTGTCGATAGGCATATCGGTGCTTACGATAGTTATGTTCGCCGGTTCGATGCAGCTTTCCACAATAGTCGAAGGCCAAGCCGACGGATGGTTTATATTCCGCGGACACATACCGGCCCTGATAGCTTTTGTGATATATCTTATAGCCGGTAATGCGGAAACCAACCGCGGACCGTTCGACCTTCCGGAGGCTGAGAGCGAGCTTACCGCAGGTTACCATACGGAATACTCCGGCATACAGTTCGGATTTTTCTACCTGGCCGAATACCTCAACCTGTTCATTGTTGCCGCTGTGGCTTCGACTTTGTTCCTGGGAGGGTGGATGCCGTTGCACATACCAGGCCTGGATGCGTTCAATGCCGTTATGGATTACATACCTTCGGTGGTGTGGTTCTTCGGTAAGACGTTCTTCATGATATTCGTGCTGATGTGGTTCAAGTGGACGTTCCCGCGCCTGCGTGTGGACCAGATACTTGCGCTGGAATGGAAATACCTTCTGCCGATAGGCCTTTTCAACCTGATGCTGATGGCTGTGGTGGTGATATTCGGCCTGCATTTCTAAACAAAGACATAAAAGAGAGAGAATACGATGGGTTTTAAAAATTACATAATCTCGACATGCAAAGGGGTGGCGTCGCTGCTCACGGGGCTGAAGACGTCCATAACAGTCTTTTTCCGCAAAAAGACTACCGAGCAGTATCCCGAAAACCGCGCAACGCTCAAAATATCCGATCGTTTCCGCGGGGTGCTGTATATGCCGCTTAAGGAAGACGGTTCATCCAAATGCGTAGGCTGCGGAATATGCCAGAACGCATGTCCCAACGGTACTATTACGGTAATAACAAAAAGCGAAGTCAATCCCGAAACGGGCAAGGCCAAAAAAGTGCTCGACGAGTACATATACGACCTGGGCAGCTGTACATTCTGCCAGTTGTGCGTCACGTCCTGCCCTTACGATGCGATAGAATTCGAAAACGAGTTCGAGAACGCCGTGTTCAACCGCACTAAACTCATAATGCGCCTGAATCCGGTTTTGCCTGAAAAACCGGCTGAGCCCAAGGCTGAGGCTCCCGCAACAACGGAAAACGAACCCGAAAACAAATAACACAGACGATGGAAATTACACCGAAATTTATAGTATTCGCCGTCTTGGCGCTGATTATCGTAGTGTTTTCGATAATGACGGTAACATCCCGCCGAATATTGCGCGCGGCCACTTACCTGCTGTTCGTGCTTTTCGCCACGGCGGCCCTTTACATACAACTCGACTACCAGTTCTTAGGCGCGGTGCAGCTGACCATTTACGCCGGAGGTATCATAGTTCTTTACGTGTTCTCGATACTTCTGACCAGCGGAGTCGGCGAAAAGACCGACAAGCCGGAAATGAAGAAAGTACTCCCGGCGGTTGTGGCTTCCCTTGGCGGGTTGGCTCTGGCGGGTTGGCTGATATTCACTCAGAAGTTCGTGCCTGAGGATTTCAGCAATGTGGACCCTGACATGAAGCTCGTGGGCATGTTCCTTATGAGCCCTTACAAATACGGATACATACTGCCTTTCGAGGTGATAAGCGTCTTCCTTCTGGCGTGCATCGTGGGCGGCATATTAATAGCTAGAAAACGATAGGACAAATGGAAATACCAATGCAATTTTACCTCTTCGTAGGCGCCGTGATGTTCTTTGCCGGCATTTACGGCTTTATAACGCGCCGCAACCTGCTTGCTATACTCATATCGCTGGAGTTGATACTCAATGCTGTGAATATCAATTTCGTGGTCTTCAACCGTTATCTCTACCCGGATGCGCTGGAAGGGTATTTCTTTACCCTGTTCACCATAGGCGTGGCTGCCGGCGAAACGGCCGTAGCCATAGCGATAATAATAAATATATACCGCAACCTCAAGAATATCAAGGCTGAAAACCTCGATTCGATGAAGTTTTAACCCGCCCCGGAAAAAAAGACATAAAAAATGGAATACTCGATATACGTACTTCTGCTCCCTATGCTGATGTTCCTTCTGATAGGGCTTACGCAGAGCAAGCTCAAAGGTCAGACGGCAGGATTGATAGGGACCCTGGCCATGACGGTGACAACGCTCGTGGCTTATTACGTCGCGTACCAATATTTCACAACGCAGAAAATAGACGGAGTTTACGGTAAAGTAGTGGAATACAACTGGGTGTGGTTGCAGTTCACCGAGAATCTGCACATAGACCTGGGCGTCCTCCTCGATCCTATATCGTGCATGATGCTGGTTGTGATAACCACCGTATCGCTGATGGTACACATTTACAGTCTGGGCTATATGAAAGGCGAGCGGGGTTTTGCGCGTTACTACGCTTTCCTCTCGCTGTTCACGTTCTCGATGCTCGGTCTGGTAGTTGCCACCAACATATTCCAGATGTACATATTCTGGGAGCTTGTAGGTGTGTCCTCGTACCTTCTTATCGGTTTTTACTACACCAAACCGGCGGCTATCGCAGCATCGAAAAAAGCGTTTATCGTCACGCGTTTCGCTGACTTAGGCTTCCTTATCGGCATACTGGTGCTTTCGTTCTACTCGCAGACTTTCGACTTTGTGGGACTGACAACTCCTAACGGCGGTGCGCTCAGTTCGGCCGCAGGCGTTTCGTTCCTGGGAATATCGGCAGCTGCCTGGGCGCTCGGACTGATATTCATAGGCGGCGCGGGTAAATCGGCAATGTTCCCGCTGCATATATGGCTTCCCGACGCGATGGAGGGCCCGACTCCTGTTTCGGCCCTTATACATGCGGCCACTATGGTCGTAGCCGGGGTGTTCCTCGTTGCGAGACTTTTCCCTTTGTATATCGAAGCAGCTCCGCAACTTCTTCCGTACATAGCTTACGTGGGGGCGTTTACTTCGCTCTTTGCAGCGATAATAGCGTGTGTCCAGTCGGATATCAAACGCGTACTCGCTTTCTCGACCATCTCCCAGATAGGTTTTATGATGGTGGCTCTGGGTGTTTCCGGTTACGGAGGTCATGACGGACTGGGTTATGTGGCTTCGATGTGGCATCTTTTCACACACGCGATGTTCAAGGCGCTGTTGTTCCTCGGAGCCGGAGCCGTGATACACGCCGTTCATTCAAATGAAATGGAACATATGGGTGGGCTGCGCAAATTCATGCCTTTCACTCACATAACATTCCTGGTAGCGTGTCTGGCCATAGCGGGCATACCTCCGTTCTCCGGGTTCTATTCCAAAGACGAAATACTTTCCGCTACGTATATGTTCAGTCCGGTATTGTTCGGACTGATGGCTGCCATAGCCGGTCTTACGGCGTTCTACATGTTCCGTCTGTATTTCCGAATATTCTGGAGCACGCCTACCGATACTTCTCATGCCACTCCGCACGAAGCGCCTAAGGTTATGTATCTTCCGCTGGTGCTTTTGGCCGTTGTTACGCTTTTCGCAGGGTTTATACCTTTCGGAGAGTTCGTAACGAGCGACGGCGCCGATTACCACGTGCATATAAACTGGGCGATAGGCGGGCCGAGCATAGCCATAGCGGCTGCCGGTATAGGTATCGCAATGTTCATGTACTTTAAGGAAAAATCGAAACCGGTGGTGGACCTTCAGCATAGAAATACCCTTTACCGGGCGGCTTACCGCCGTTTTTATATAGACGAGGTTTATATGTTCATAACCAAGAAAATTATCTTCAACTGCGTGTCGAAGCCTATCGCATGGTTCGACCGCCATGTTGTGGACGGTTTTATGAACTCGCTGGCGTGGGGGGCAAACAAGGCTTCCGACGACATAAAAGGACTCCAGTCCGGACAGGTGCAACAGTACGCCTACGTATTCGTGCTGGGCGCCCTGGTTCTGGCCTTTATCGCGATTATGCTGTAAATGAAATATTAAGAATAGTATAAAAGACACATATATTATGAATTTCCTTTCCCTTTTTGTTCTCATACCCCTGTTGATGCTTCTGGCCCTGGTGGTATGCCGCAACATAAAACAGGTACATACCGTGTCGGTAGTCGGTTCGGGAGCCATACTGGTTCTTTCGGCATACCTGGTGTTCGCTTTCCTGGGAGAACGCGCCGCGGGCAACGACGCCGAAATGCTCTACACGGACAGCGTAATGTGGTTTGCGCCTTTGAATATACACTATGCCGTGGGCGTAGACGGTATTTCGGTGGCCATGCTCCTGCTCTCGGCCATAATACTTTTTACCGGCGTATTCGCTTCATGGACCATAGAAAACCAGACCAAGGAATACTACATGTGGCTTATCCTGCTTTCGCTGGGCGTGTTCGGCTTCTTCATATCGATAGACCTGTTCACGATGTTCATGTTCTATGAGATAGCCCTTATCCCGATGTATTTGCTGATAGGCATATGGGGTTCCGGCGGAAAGGAATACGCAGCCATGAAACTTACGCTGATGCTCATGGGCGGTTCTGCATTCCTTCTGGTGGGAATATTGGGGATATACTACCACTCGGCTCCCGAAGGCGGCCTTTATACTATGAACATACTGGAAATATCCAAGGTGATGATACCTATGGATGCGCAAAGGTTGTTTTTCCCGCTTACATTCGTGGGCTTCGGCGTGCTGGGAGCTATGTTCCCGTTCCATACGTGGAGTCCCGACGGTCACGCTTCGGCGCCTACCGCCGTATCGATGCTGCACGCAGGGGTGCTGATGAAACTCGGAGGGTACGGATGTTTCCGTGTCGCTATATTCCTGATGCCTCAGGCGGCAAACGAGTTGTCGTGGATATTCATAATACTGACAGGTATAAGCGTCGTTTACGGGGCTTTCGGTGCGATAGTTCAGAAAGACCTCAAGTATATAAACGCATATTCGTCGGTGAGCCACTGCGGCCTGGTGCTTTTCGCCATTCTGATGCTCAATCAGACGGCCATGACCGGAGCTGTGATGCAGATGCTTTCGCACGGGCTTATGACGGCGTTGTTCTTTGCCCTTATAGGTATGATATACGGCCGCACGCATACACGTGACATACGCGAGATGAGCGGCCTTATGAAAGTGATGCCTTTTCTTGCCGTATGTTACGTGATAGCCGGTCTGGCATCCCTCGGTCTTCCGGGGCTGTCCGGTTTCGTAGCCGAAATGACGGTATTCGTGGGCGCATGGGAACATCAGGATATGTTCCATCGCGTGTTTACCGTAATAGCTTGCTGTTCGATAGTGATTACGGCGGTGTATATCCTGCGTGTAGTAGGTAAGATATTGTACGGCGAGGTGGAAAATAAGCATCACCTCGAACTGGGCGACGCCAAGTGGCACGAGCGCTTCCCTGTGGTGATACTCATAGTTGTCATAGCCGGAATAGGTATGGCTCCGCTGTGGATATCGAACATGATAGGCGACAGCCTCAATCCGATAATAGAACAGTTAGCCAAATAAAGAGAGAGATACGAATACACACATACCATATATAAAAAATGATGGATTTCAACAGCATACTCACATTCCTCAGGCCTGAGTTGTCGCTTCTGGCGGTGATAATAATACTGCTGCTCTACGACCTTTGCGCATCAGAGAAGGGGAAAAAGCATTTCCAGACCGTAGCTTATGTGCTTTTCGGAGCACATACGCTGTGGAGTTTCTGCCTGGTCCCGGACGGGGAACTTTTCGGCGGAATGTTCGTAACGTCCAAGATGGCTTCGCTGGTAAAAGCGATACTGAGCGTGGCAACGTTCATCGTATTGCTCCAGGCCAACAATTCTCTTAAAAAAGAGGATTCTTCGTTCAAGACGGGGGAATTCTACATGTTGACGCTTTCCACGCTGTTCGGCATGTACATAATGATTTCTTCGGGTAATTTCCTGATATTCTATCTCGGACTTGAAACGGCATCGATACCGATGGCATGTCTGGCCGCATTCGACAAATACAAACATAACAGCGCCGAAGCCGGAGCCAAGTACATACTTACGGCAGCCCTTTCTTCGGGCGTGATGCTGTACGGCATATCGATGATATACGGTACTTGCGGCACAGTTTATTTCGAAGATATACCGTTCCTTCTGGATATGAGCGCGCTTCAGGTATTCGGAGTGGTGCTGTTCATGGCAGGTATGGGCTTTAAGATATCGCTTGTGCCTTTCCACCTGTGGACTGCCGACGTTTATCAGGGCGCTCCGACGCCGGTTACGGCATACCTTTCGGTGGTGTCCAAAGGGGCCGCTTCGTTCGTGTTCATGGTCGTGCTCTTCAAGGTGTTCGCCCCGATGGCAGCCGTATGGCGCGATCTTCTGTACGGAATAATAATCGTGACAATAACCGTTGCAAACCTCTTTGCAATACGTCAGAACAATATCAAGCGCTTTTTCGCTTTTTCGTCCATATCTCAGGCAGGTTACATAATGCTGGCGGTAATGGCAGGTACGGCGCAGGGTATGACTTCGCTCGTTTACTACGTTCTTATATACGTATTGTCAAACCTGGCTGCATTCGGAGTTATTTCTGCCATAGAGGACCGTACGGGCAAAGTCCATATTTCCGATTACAATGGGCTTTATTCCACCAATCCGCGTCTGGCAATAGCGATGATGCTTGCGCTGTTCTCATTGGGCGGCATACCTCCGTTCGCCGGTTTCTTCAGCAAGTTTTTCATATTTGCCGCTGCCGCATCGCAGGGGTATTACATACTTGTGTTGATAGCTTTGGTGAATACCGTCATATCCCTGTACTATTACCTTCTCGTGGTCAAGGCCATGTTCATCAACAAGAGCGAGGCTCCGGTGCCGTATTTCAAGTCGGACAGCCCTGTTAAGCTCAGTCTGGTAATATGTATAGCAGGTGTGTTCCTGGCCGGTATAGCCAGCTGTATATATGACGGAATAAGCGCATTCGGATTCGGAATGTAAAACGTTTTTTGCATTACGGCCGAAACAACGGATGTCTTTCCGGCTGTCTTTGATAAATTGCCTGTTGGTACAGCCCGTTTAGGAATGACTTGCCGTATAGTTTGCGCCTGGCGGATTATGCTTGCAAAAAAGATTTCTTCATAGGTGTAGCCGGCGGTATTGCCGGCATGAAAAAACCCCTTCATGCGTGCGAAGGGGTTTTTTAAATTTGCGATAGTATTGGCCGGGTGCTCCCGGTTGAACAGAAATAAACAACCTGTGTTAAATATCTAACGGGCTCTGCCCGCGGCAGAGTGTTGCATGTAAAATAGTTTGTGATATGACATTCATAATAATAGTAGCGATAATACTGTATTTCCTATTCAGGAATTCCTCTGTGAAGTTTTACAGCAATACTTCCGGTATTCCGCATGGTTTCACATACGATGATATAGATGTGCGCATATTGGCGCTTTCTTCTGCTGTGATAAAAGCCGACGGACATATAAGCCCGGAGGAAATAGGATTCGTACGGCGGTCTTTCATTTCGCAGTACGGGCAGATGCGGGCAGAACGCGCATTTGCGAATTTCAAATCGTTCCCGAACAAAAATTCAGTGGAACATATATGCCGCGAACTTCATTTCACTCTGAGTTACGATTCCAGGCAAAGCATACTCGTATTCCTCTTTCATGTGGCATCGGCCGACGGCAATATATCCGACCGTGAAGTGCGCACAATAGCTTCCATAGCATCATGGCTGGGAATAGCGCAGCAGCATTTTTACCATATTTACACCGCATTTGCCCAAAACGCTTATTCCGCCGCAGGAAGCGCTTCCGAGCAGCCCTCGCGTAGTCCGTACGATGTTCTTGGGGTAGATGAAATGGCATCTGTGGAACAGATAAAGCAATCCTACCGCATATTGGTTAAAAAATACCACCCGGACCGGATGGTAAAATATCCCGAAGCGGAACAGAAAATAGCGCGCGAGAAATTCATCGAGATACAAAAGGCTTATGAAAGGCTGAAAAAGGAGCGTAATTTTTGATTTGCCGCAGTTTTGGGCTTTTATCGTATATTTCCCTGTACCAGGGAAAATACGTGTAAAAGATGCGGTTTATAAAAGGATTTAAAAAGTCGGGCAAATTTTTATCGTGTGCGAAATAATTATTACCTTTGCCCGCACAAGCCGGGTATTGCAAGGCTTCAAGGAGAGATGGCAGAGCGGTCGATTGTGGCGGTCTCGAAAACCGTTGAGGGTCACACCTCCGGGGGTTCGAATCCCTCTCTCTCCGCGGTGTTAAAAAAATCAAATGCCCGTAACCCTGAAATCATCGGATTTTCAGGGTTTTTTATTTTTCTGGCATTGATATTGTATGCTGATTTTTGACTTGTTCCGACAAAACCGTGTTTGTAAAAAGTTTGCAACTCGTTTGTGCGAAACATTGTCTGTACAACAAGAATGCTGATGCAAATCAGAGTTTGCAAGCAACGTGTGTGGGGATAGAAGTGATGCCTGCCTGGGACATGGGAGAAGGCTTAAAACTCAAGTTTGAAAAACAAGGTATCATCTGCGGATGTACAGAAAAAGTAGGGGCTGTCACAAATGACTATATAGCTGCTACCATCAAGGATTCCGGCAATACATGCTCCGGAAAGTACGTGTACGGTCATCACGGACACAGGCATGGCTGTAACGGTGATTAAAACCGATAAGGCGGTCTCTCATGCGCAATGTCTCGCCTGTTTTAGATTAGACTAAGGATTTAATTTTTGGAGGAGGGAGTATCAGAATAAAGATATTTGGTACGGCCTCTTTTTTAAGCTCTTTTTGGCCCGGATACGAAAAAAAAAGATACATTTGTCCCGTAATACCGCGCACAGGAGCGATTTTTCCGCAAATGCCGAAGGCCTGTACGCGCAAATACTCCAAACCGCGTAAAAAAGGATGAAAATCTTTTCGGATAACATAATAAGGCGCCTGCGTAACTTCAGGGAAAACGTAAACATCATGCTTTACGATTCTAAATCCCGGGCTATGGGCGCATTGGATTTTTTGAGCATAATAGCCGCCCTGGTAGGTGTGGCCGCGCTTTTGTTCGACCATGGGTTTGAAAATACCGAACGGAACAGCGCTGCCATACATTTTATGTTCCGCTCGGTAATCGTTTTCTATTACGTAAAATTCTTCCTCGGCTACCTGTATTCGTTCAGCCCGAAGAAATACTTCAGGGAATATCGGGTCAACGGTATCCTGTTGGGAATAATACTGTGTGTACTGATATACGACGCCACATCTCCGGTATTCGTGAACGATTTGCTTAAAACCGTGCTCGATGTCGACAATCCCAGGATGTTTTCGGTAGTGGTGGAGCAGGTTTCATTTGTCATATTGCTGATAATCGAGATAGGCCGCGCATCGTCTTTCCTGCCTTCCATGCAGATGTCGGCGCAGAAACTGTTCGTGCTGTCGTTCGTGGTGCTCATACTTTCCGGCACGGGACTCCTGATGCTGCCGAAAATGACGGTCGAAGGTGTAAATCTGCATTTTGTGGACGCGCTTTTCACGGCGACATCGGCCAGTTGCGTAACAGGTCTTTCTACGGTGGACATAGCCATGTATTTCACTCTAAGGGGGCAGATCATAATAATGTTCCTGGCACAGTTAGGAGGACTAAACATAATAACGTTCGCCACTTTTTTCCTCATACTGTCCAAAAAAAGCATAGGCATAAAAAACCAGGCTTTGATAAAGGATTCGCTGGACGAGCGCAATTTTTCTGACAGCATGCGGCTTCTGAAGGAAATATTCTATTCCACGTTCATAATCGAAGGCGTAGGTGCCGTGTTGATATTTTTCAACTGGAGCAATAACACGCCTTTTCTGGATTTTTACCAAAAGGCGTATTACTCGGTCTTTCATTCTATAATGGCTTTCAATAATGCCGGTTTCAGCCTGTTCGAAGGCAATCTGTTCAACTTCTACTGCCGTAACGCATATGTGTTGCAGTTCGTAATAACGGCTCTCATATTCCTGGGCGGGATAGGATTCCCGGTGATAAAGGACGTGTTGGGCGATTTTTTCTTCAAAAAGAAAGGGCGTATAAACCGCAAATGGGCTCTCAACACGAGGATAGTGGTATTTACTTCGCTGGCGCTGATTGTCATCGGAACCACATTTTTTATGATCTTCGAATGGAACAGCTCGTTGCGGGACCATCCCTGGGGAGGCAAGATAATAGTTTCCCTGTTCCAGGCAGTGACGGCGCGTACGGCAGGTTTCCAGTCCGTCGACTTTTCGATACTGATGAATCCTACGCTGATACTGCTTATGATGCTCATGTTCATAGGAGCTTCACCTGTATCCACCGGCGGAGGTATCAAGACCACTACATTCGCCGTACTCGTTCTCTCGGCCATAAACACCATTAAAGGCCGTGAACGGATAAATGTGGAACACTCACAGATAAGCAACAGCGCAGTATTGCGGGCAATGACAATTCTGCTGTTCTCGGCATGTTTCGTTATACTCGGAACGATAGTGCTGAGTTTTACCGATCCGGACAAGGAAATGATAGGACTGGTATTCGAACAGGTATCCGCATTCACTACAACCGGGCTGTCCACTGGCATAACACCCGATCTGAGCACAGGTAGTAAAGTGACGCTCATAGTGTCGATGTTCATGGGAAGAATAGGTCTTCTCACGTTCGGTTTCGCGCTTATAAACAAGATAAAGGCCGAACCGGATTACAAATATCCCAAAGCCAGGATAATAGTAGGATAACCTCCGGATAAGACATAAAAAAGGCCCCGCGACGCGTAAACGCAGGGCCGGACATACAAACTGCGGAGAAGACGGTGAAAAACAATAACAATGCCTTAAGATAAAAAGAGCTTCCCCGCTTGATAGAAAAGACTAAATTCACAACAATGTTTACGCCGGGAGGCTTTCATCAGGATGGTTTTCCGTCTTTTTTCCCGCTTGTTTTTAATCCGTTTCCGGGATGCGCCACCAGTGACGCACCCCATCGACGGAAACACTAGCTAACTATGAAAAACTATAAAGAAAATTCCATCCGCGCCACAGTGGCTGTAAGCCGCTTTTTCCCGCGCGTTTAGTTTTTTGCCATCCGTTCCTTACGAACGGCAGGATATTTTGCGTATCTTTCACCTGTACAAATGTATCTTTGATAATCCTAATATTTGTGTCGTTTAGTATGTAGTTAGGCCCGAACGATTTTCTAATCCGGCAACAATCCACGCCTTCATGTCCGTTTAATGCAACCTTGCGGCGTGCGAAAGCTCCCAATTACGGTTTTCAAAGCACACATGTACAAAAACACCTCCGGCGGGGACATGCCATATTACATTAAAAAACATACGACAAGACAAACGCCATGACGACCGAAAAACTAAACGCCGAATTCATAAACCTGATAAAAGAAAAACTTCCCGTAAGCGCCAATCTTGCAAATACGCTGATGGACATTCTGTTTTTAGGCAAAGAAGCCATTTACCGCAGACTAAGGGGGGAGGTCCCTTTCACATTGGCCGAAGCCGCAGCCGTTTCGCGCAAGCTTGGCGTGTCGCTCGACGAACTGATAGGCTCCAGTTTTCAGGGCAATGCGCTGTTCAACCTGAATTTCATACAACAGAACGATCTTATCAAGACTTACAGTTCGATAGTGGATACTTACGTAAATCTGTTCCGCAACGTAAAGGAAGAGCCTAATTCGTGTCTGTACTCCTCGTCCAACCTGATACCGCAGACATCGTACCTCAAATACGACATGCTGTCAAAATTCCGCCTGTTCAAGTGGGTGTACCAGCACAACAACCAGGCCGAATTCATAAGATGTTTCGACGATACGGATATGCCAAAAAACCTGTTGGATTCTCAGAAAGCGTTCGTGGAAGAATCCCAGGGTTTTTCCAGGACCTGCTACATCTGGGATGACCGCATTTTTTACTACCTGGCCAACGACATAAGGTACTTTATCGAGATAGGGCTCATTTCAAAAGGAAACGCCACAAAACTCAAGGATGAAATACTGGCCCTTCTCGACGAGTTGGAAACTATAGCAGAACAGGGAAGGTTTAAAACCGGCAAAAAGGTTGAGATATACATATCCAATATAAATTTCGAAGCTACGTACAGTTATGTGGCTTCCGATTATTTCAATATATGCCTGGTAAGGCTTTTTGCCATAAATTCCATAACATCGCAGGATCCTAAAGTGGTGAAAAGCATAAAAGAGTGGATATTGTCCCTTAAAAAATTTTCGACTCTTATCTCGCAAAGCGGGGAAATGCAGAGGATTCAATTTTTTGCCAAACAGAGAGAACTGATAAAAAGCCTCTGATATTTTTCGTTAATCATAATTATCTCCCGTCAGGGTTACAAATCACGGCAACATCCCGCGCATTTGCGCGGGATGTTGCGCATTGGGATACTGCTGATATTTCTCCGGCATAATAATAGAAAACCTTTTCAGAGGCGCACACCCAACAGGACACTTCTTTTTAAGAGATAACAACCATATTTGCATAACCTAAAAAGGGAGCGTAAAATGCCGTTTGCCGACACACGGCCCGCATTCGGAAACAGAGATCCACGCAGGAAGCAGCTAACAGGGAAATATAAGAATCGCTTATGAACAATGCACTTAAAGACGGCCTGATACGTGCCATGAAAGATAAAATGCCGGGCGGGAACAACCTGGCCTCTGCGCTTACAGAAATATTGTGTATCGGAAAAGAAGCCGTATATCGCCGTTTAAGGGGAGAAGTAGCATTTACATTCAACGAAGCGGCTGCCATTTCCAGAGAACTGGGCATATCGTTGGATAAGATCATAGGCAACTCCTCCCCCGGAAGCACCGTATTCGACCTCAACCTTCCGGAAATGACTGATTCGTTAAATAACTACTACGGCATATTGACGCGTTACCTGAACTTTTTCAGGCATATAAAGACAGATCCACAATCCACCGTGTGTACAGCGTCCAATATAATACCTTTCACATTTTATTCGCCGTACGAAAATATCTCGAAATTCCGCCTGTGCCGGTGGGCGTACCAAAACCATCATTTGCAGCGCAGTTCGTCTCTCTCGGAAATGGATGTCCCGCAAAAGATCATAGACACGCATATCCAGTTGTCCAAAGAGATAAGGCAGGTGCCGAACACGGATTTCATACTCGACAATACGTTATTCTCATCGTTGGTAAACGAAATAAAATATTTCTCAGGACTCAATCTGATATCCGCCAAGGATACGGGCAATCTAAAAGCGGAAATACACGCAATGCTGAACGAAATGGAATGTATGTCGATTAGCGGAAGTTTCAATAACGGGAACAAACTGCAGATATATCTTTCGAACATAAATTTCGAAGCTACGTACAGCTACATAGAAAGGCGTGATTTCCAGATATGCCTTTTCCGCGTTTACTCCATAAATTCGATGGACTCGCAGAACTCCAAGATATGCAATATCCAGAAAGATTGGATACAATTCCTGAAAAGACATTCGACTCTCGTGTCCCAAAGCGGTGAAATGCAGCGCATAATGTTTTTCAACCAACAACGAAACATGGTAGATTCAATATAGCGAACCCACACTTTATACATATTGTTCCGGCCCCGACACCTATTTCCCTAAGGAAAAAGGCAAAGGGCAAAAATTCAAAACGGACCGTACAACACGGTCCGTTTTACCATTATACGGCATACAACAAGCCGGATGTTGTCATTCCGGTGCCATTTCCGGAAAATCTTTGATGATTTCCAGAACTTTGATAGCAGGCTGGGAATCCCGTATAAGACATACACTGTATCACAGCAGATAGGGTAAGGATTGTTTCGAGGCTCTTGCTATGTCCTAAAAACTCGTTCTTGATTTTTTCGGAATGTAATTTTCATAGCTCAATTTTTTAACGACAAACGCATATTAATTATCTAAAATTGAGTTTCATGCAAATGTTATTACAATAGTTTTTTCTACGGCCGTTGTTTGCAAAACGGCACGTTGCCATATCACCGGATGGCGTTTGTATCCTGTTATTTCTTTACGAAAGCATGAGCGACATTCGCATCCTTTTCGCGTATTTCCACGCGGCGTATTTTTCCGCTTATGGTCTTTGGAAGTTCATTTACGAACTCCACTATGCGCGGATATTTATACGGAGCGGTAACATGTTTGACATAGTTCTGTATCTCCTTGATGAGGTTTTCTCCCGCCAGTTGCTTGTAGGCATTGGACAACACTATCGTTGCTTTTACCACCTGTCCGCGTATTTCGTCAGCTACGCCCGTTATGGCGCATTCTACCACGGCAGGGTGCGTCATAAGCGCGCTCTCCACTTCGAACGGCCCTATGCGGTATCCGGAGCTCTTTATCACGTCGTCGGCACGGCTCACGAACCAGAAGTATCCGTCTTCGTCCCTTTTGGCCACGTCGCCTGTGTAGTACACGCCGTTGTACATCGTGCGCGCCGTTCTTTCCGAATCCATGTAGTATTCTTTGAACAATCCCAACACTTTTTCCCCGTGGGTGCGTATTACTATCTGGCCTTCCTCGCCTGGAGCTACGCTGTTGCCGTCGGCGTCGACTATATCGACATCGTATTGCGGGTTGCGTATGCCCATGGAGCCGCTTTTCGGCTCTATCCACGGATAGGATGCTATTATAAGCGTAGTCTCCGTCTGTCCGAATCCTTCCATCAACTTGATGCCTGTCAGTTCGTACCATTGGTGGTACACTTCAGGGTTCAGGGCTTCGCCGGCTATCGTGCAGTACCGCAGTGACGAAATGTCGTATTTCTTTACGTCTTCACGTATTATAAAACGGAATACGGTAGGAGGCGCGCAGAAAGACGTTATGCGGTATTTCTGTATCATTTCCAGCACGTCCGACGGGACGAATTTCTCGAAATCGTACACGAATACGTTGGCTCCCGCTATCCATTGCCCGTACAGTTTTCCCCATACGGCCTTTCCCCATCCTGTATCGGCCAGAGTGAAATGCAGGCTCGTCTCGTCCAGATTGTGCCAGTATTTTCCTGTGATGATGTGTGCCAGGGGATATGTGAAATCATGAGCCACCATCTTCGGGTTGCCGGTGGTGCCGGAGGTGAAGTACATGAGCATTATATCGTCGTTCGTATTCACATGCTCAGGGCGTACGAACGGCGCGGCATCGGCCGTACCTTTGTGAAAGTCTTTCCATCCTTCGGGTACGTACGGGCCTACCGATACCAGTTGTTGTACGGTAGGGGATTCGGGCATGGCTTCGTCTATTCGGTCCGTTATTTCCTTGTCGCCGCATGCCACTATCATTTTAATGCCTGCCGAATTGTTGCGGTACACTATGTCGTGGGCCATCAGAAGGTGGGTAGCCGGTATGCACACTGCGCCTATCTTGTGCAGGGCTATAATAGAAAACCAGAATTCGTAGTGTCGTTTGAGGATGAGCATCACGCGGTCGCCTTTTTCTATGCCCAGGCTCTTAAAGAAAGATGCGGCGCGGTCGCTCTCGCGTTTGATGTCGGCGAAAGTGAAATCTATTTTCTGACCGTCGTTACCTACCCAGAGTATCGCCTTTTTATCGGGTTGTTCGGCCGCCCATGCGTCGACCACGTCGTATCCGAAATTGAAGTTTTCCGGTACATTGACATGGAAGTTTTTCATGAAGTCTTCCTGGGAAGTAAACACGGTCTGTTTTAAGAATTTTTCGAGCATATATTTATGTTTTTGCTTTCCGCTTGAGAGTTTCCGGGAAACGGTTTCCGGTTTTGATTTTATAATGAGATAAAAGTACGTTTTCTATCAAGGCCGTAAACTAAGCGGAAGCACATTTAACGGAATGAACGCTCATTTTTCCGATATAATACTAAAAACGGCTTTTTCTTGAAAAAATACTTTTTAAAAGGGGCAAAATAATGATTATTTAGTAAAAAAATAAGTGGTGTCGAAAATGGAAATTAACCTAAAAATGTTAATTTCCGCCGAAAACGGAATGAATGTTCACTCAGTGCCGTCGTAAAAAGCAACGTTTTTGGTGTTTTAGCGCTCAAAAAAAGCGTGAAGACCTTAAATTTAAGGTCTTCACGCTTTTTTATGGTCATTGTTGTTTTAATATGCCGATCGCATGGTGCGGGGTTTATTTTATAATTTCCCCGGCTTTTTCCAAAACGTCCTTGACCGTTCCGCGTGCGATTATAATTCCTTTAGGGTCTATCAGTACGCATTGCGGGTAGTAATTTATGTTGTAGGCGTCGGTTATCTCGACCTGGTCTTCGTCGAATACCTGTGAAGTGGTGTTTATCTGGGGCCAGGTGAGGCAGTCTTTTTTTATCGCTTCCATCCAGGCTTGTTCCGACTGTTCGCGGGCTGCCAGCGATATCATTTCGAATCCTTTGCCGTTGTGCTCCTTGTAGAATTGTGCCAAAACTGGGTTTGCAGCTCGGCTTGCACCGCACCATGAACCCCAGAATACCAGTATTACGTATTTCCCCCGGTAATCGGACAGGGTTATGTCGTGTTTGTCTTTGTCAGCCAGGGTAAAGTCCGGAGCCTTTGCTCCCACGGACGATATGCGTATGAAATTGAGTATCCTGAATACTTCCTGTCCGTACGGGCTGAGTTTTATGCGGGAGTCGAGGTTTTCATACGCGTCCGTTCCTTCCCTGACGTTCATCTTACCGTCCTGTACCATGTGTTTGAGTACATAGGCTGAATATGCGTACTTGTACGGATTGGCGCGGAAAAAGTCTTCGCGGGCGCGTTCTATATCTTCAAACGGGGCTTTGTTTTCGGTGAGATACTTTATTTTAGAAAATGCTTTTACGTTGTATATCCCGCCGGTTATGACTGTTTTGCCACCTGAAACTTTCATGTTGTAAACATTTCCGTCGCCTTCCAGGAATATGCTGAACAACCTGCCCCGGAACGCATTTTTGCCCATTGCCAGTTTGTCCTGTGCGGGAAGAGCTACTATGAGGGCTTCCGTGTCCGCAAGGCGCGTTTTGAGCGTAAAACGCCCTTTGTCGTCCACATTCGTGCTGTCGACAGCTTGAGGCAGCCCTTTTTTGTCGAATACGGCCGCATATATTTTGTCTTTCGACGTCAGGCCTTCTATCTGTCCGCTTATTATATTTTCCGATCGCAATTCAGGGCATAAGGCCGCAAAAGCCGCCGCCACAACGGTTATGACAAAATTTTTCATGATTATGTCGGTTTTATTTGGGAGCTGTTATGACTTCTTCCACTTTTTTCAACAGGCTCATCGGATGTCCTTTGGCTATTATCACTCCGTGCGGGTCTATGAAAAAGCACGACGGTACGCCCATAACTCCGTATGTCTGTTGTATTTTGCCATTGGCCGGGCTGTGGGCATCATTAAGCTGCCGCCATGTCATCTTGTCGTCGGATACTATTTTGCGCCAGTAGTCATCGCTTCTTTCGTTGGTGGCTATGCTTATCATTTCAAAATTACGGCCTTTTACTTTTGAATACAGTTCGACAAGATGTGGAGTGGACTGCCGGCACGGCCCGCACCATGTCCCCCAGAAATCCAGCAGTACGTATTTGCCGCGGAAGTCCGAGAGGCGCAGCATGTTGCCATCGATATCTTCCAGTGAAAAGTCCGGGGCTTCCGCCCCTATCGCGGTGGCTTTTTGCGTGGCTATGAAGTCGGCCAACACCTGTCCGGCGGGACATTTCTGTACGCGTGGCGACAGGGCATTGAAAGCTTCTTCGTATTTGTCCATGCCTTTTTTCATAAGGTCGTAATCGTAGTGCAGAATTTCGGCGCTGTAAGCCAGGTCGGGGTTGTCTGCGGATATCTTTTTTTCCAGGGCCTTTCTTTGGTCGAATATCTCACCGGATTTTCCGAGCAGTGCGCGGCCTTTGTCGCTCCATGCTTTCACGCTGTCCTTATCGGCTCCTTCCGTGCGTGTTTTGCCCAGAAGCGCTATTCCTTGTTTCTGCATTTCCAACGCTTTTTCGGTCAGGGCGTTTATTTCTTGCATTTGCGGTAATGAGTAAAGCCCTCCCGAAATTTTAAGATATCTCCAATCCGATGTTTTTCCGTTCAGTTTAATTTTATCGTATCCTTCGAGAAATAGTCCTGAAGTCTCAACCTGGTTGATGTCTGCTTTTTGCCCCGGTTTGAAAAATGCAATCTGCGCATAAGTGTCCGAAGCGGCCGTTTTCAATGTGAACTTACCGGGGGTCTTTACGATAGTGCTGTCTGTGGCTATTGGCGTTTGGGTCAGGGTGCCCGTGTACAGGATTATGCGGTCGCCTTTTTCCAGTCCTTCCACATTGCCTTCTATCGTGTTATGATGCGTCTGGGCAGCCATTATTGCCGGCAATGCGGCGAAAAACGCGAGTATTGTGATCTTTCTCATGTTCGTTTTTTTATTGATTTATTTGTAAAAGTAATAAAACACTCCGGAAGAATATCGTTGTTATGGCTATAATATGCCCGGAAAGTTACGTTTTTTAATATGTATATGTAACGTTTGTCTTTTTAATAGTTACGATATCCGGCGGGATGTCAATAAAAATTTTACACATGAAGCAAGAAAAATATACTACCAATCTCTGTAGTTGTTACATGACGAGTTTGTTACATCATTGTTCAGGATGCAGGTCTGATTGTCTTCGCGGTAGTGTTTGCAGTCGAAGCATAGCGGATTGATCGCAACTTCTTCCTGCGATTGACCGTTCGCAGGTATTGGTCTGGCGACAGCTAAAGCCAGGAAAACGGCGAATACGATAAATATAAGTATCGACCCCATGACCAGGCTTACCACGGTCCCTATTATCGACATGTAATAGATGCAGAAAAGGATTTTTTTCGCTTGAAGTCTTTTTCTTAGGTTTCTGGCAAAGAAAATACCTGCTGGCAATTGTCCTAAGATTTGACATATCGGCGTATCCGGCCCGAACCGGTAAGCTGCCGTGCCGATGCCTTCCATGCTCCGGTAAATGTAAGACAGGAACAGGCCTGCCGCTATACCTGCCGCTATCCATAGGTATTTTCTTTTATCCCTGACGGCAGGTTTTATCGTGTCGTCCATCAAATTTAGCCCGGCAGAGGCCTGAACCCAGGTGAAAACGATCATGATGACGACGTAAAGCAATGTACGCAGTATATGGTCGAACGACAGGAACCAATAAACTCTGTTCATACCTGCCGAATAGAAATACCAGATCTCCAGCAGACTCAATATGAGCAACGTATTGGCATACATGCCGAGCATTTTTCCTTTCAGCGGACCTCGGTTGCGGCGGTACAGGGTCAGCAGGAGCAATATGGTGCAAACAGCGATGATAATGAAAATGAACTTTGGACCGGTTTGCCAGCCGTTTACATAGCCTGACAGACGGCCTGTCGTGTTTTGTATTTCGGTATGTTGTTCAGGTTTCTGCCCGAACATTGCCACCTTGTCTTCATGTGATATTTCGTTCAGGTACATCGTTTTCATATATCCTGTTTCGCCGCCTCCAATCGGTATAGACATCCAATCGTCGTTGACCGCAACAGCATCGTATAATATCTGATGTTTTTTGAATTGCAGCGGAACTCTTCCCGAACCGTCATCCGGTTTCCTAAGGACGGCTGTCGCACTGGTAATCCGGTAAAGAGGCGTTGCGATTTTTTCTTCCGGGGATAAGGTCCCGAAGCCGTTCGTAGCTGGCAGAAGGTTCTCTTTTTTTACATACCCTTTTTTCCCGTCCGGCAAGATAACTTCCGCCCACAGGTCGCTATAAAGCGTTATGGAAATGGTGTCTCCGTAAAAATATTCCATTGATGGTATTTCATTCTCGAAATTAGGGGAAGTGAATACTTTTACATTGTCCCGTCTGACTGAAAATGGTGTGTCGGCTATAAGTGAATTGGATATGGTGATCAGAAAAACTATGAACAGATATTTTTTCATTATAAGTATTGTCTTAAGGATCGTATATAATGTAGTAGTTACAAATATAGCAAAATTGTCAAGCAGTCTAAGAATATCCCGTTTTCATGTATTACCCCATTCTTATATTTACTGTACTGCCGGTATTGTGGTAGTGGTATGTGATAAGCAGATTAAAACGGGGGCTTAAAAACTTTTTTCAGCTAAATTAAAAACCGCCTTACAAATGTTTGTAAGGCGGTTTATCGTGGTACCCCCAGGAATCGAACCAGGGACACAAGGATTTTCAGTCCTTTGCTCTACCAACTGAGCTAGGGTACCCCATAAGAGTGGTGCAAATATAAAATTAAATTTTCATAAACTCCAAATTTTACTGCAAAAAACGGGATTCTTTATGACCAAGCGATATTTTCCAACATATTCCGGCGCGGCAGTGGATGCTTTTACCTGTTGTCGGTGTCAGAATATCCTAGTATTTTCATGAATTCGTCGGCCGATTGTTCACGGCGGAATATGCGGTCCGTGAAATTTCCGTTTTTGTCCTTATCGACAATAATATGTTGAGGCTGCGGTATCAGGCAATGCTGAAGTCCGCCTACCCCGCCAAGGGCGTCCTGGTATGCTCCGTTGTTGAAAAATCCGATGTAAAGCGGTTTTTTCTCGCTGAATTTGGGCATGTATATGGCGTTGACGTGCTGTTCGGAATTATAATAATCGTCCGAGTCGCACGTAAGCCCGCCCATTAGCACGCGTTCGTACGGGTCTTTCCAACGGTTGACGGGCAACAGCACGAAACGCTGGTTTATTGCCCATGAATCAGGCATGGTGGTCATGAACGAGGAATTTATCATGTCCCAGCGCTCACGGTCGTTCTGCTCTTTCTGGTGCATGACCTGATAGATGGTAGCTCCGCTTTCTCCTACGGTAAAAGTGCCGAACTCGGTGAAAATGTTGGGAACAGGTATCTCCCTGTCGTCGCACATCAGTTTTATCTGGCTTATGATTTCGTCGGCCATGTATTGATAGTCGTATTCGAAACCTAAGGAGTTTTTTATAGGAAATCCGCCGCCTATGTTGAGAGAATCCAGTTCGGGGCAGTCTTTTTTCAGGTCGGCATATACCTTGAGACATTTGGACAACTCGTTCCAGTAGTATGAACTGTCCTTTATGCCGGTATTTATGAAAAAATGCAGCATTTTGAGCCTTACCTTGGGGTGGTTTTTTATCACCTTGCGGTAAAGAGGCGCTATGTCGCGGTATTTTATCCCCAGACGCGAAGTATAGAACGTAAATTTAGGCTCTTCTTCGGATGCTATGCGTATGCCTATCTCGAACGGGTCGTTTATCACCTCGGACAGGTAATCTATCTCGTCCTCGTTGTCTATGATAGGTATCGTGTTCTCGTGTCCGGTATTTATAAGCCGAGCTATATTATCTATGTATTGTCCGCGTTTGAAACCGTTGCACAATATGTAGCTGTCTTTGGCCAGGTATCCGCCGGCTATGAGTTTTTCTACTATCGGGATATCGAAAGCCGAGGACGTTTCTATGTGTATGTCGTTCTTGAGAGCTTCGTGCAGCACGAAACTGTAATGCGAACTCTTGGTGCAGTAGCAATAGTTATACGAAGCCCGGTAGTCGTTCTTTCGCATGGCTTCGGCAAATATGTTCTTTGCGCGCTGTATGTTCTCGGATATGCGCGGCAAGTATGTCAGTTTGAGCGGCGTGCCGTACTTTTCGATAAGCCCCATCAGGTTTATGCCGTGAAAAGTGAGGTTGTCACCGTCGAGGCCGAATTCTTCCTGCGGGAAATAAAACGTCTGGTCGATAAGGTCTATGTAACTTGTCTTCATCCTAATACGCACCG
Organism: Flavobacteriales bacterium; assembly: GCA_003150615.1. Lineage (GTDB taxonomy): Bacteria > Bacteroidota > Bacteroidia > Flavobacteriales > UBA1820 > Merdimorpha. The sequence continues at coordinate 158,171 of QALN01000009.1, forward strand.
GGCCTGATGCCCTGTTTTTAAGATAACTGTAAAAAACGGTGTGAAAATATCGTGGCGGTACAATACGGTAAAACTATTCCGCAAGTGTCCGTATTCTTTGGGACATCAGATACGTATGGGAATAAAAAACACGCTGCGGCGTGCAAAAACGCGTAAGAGTTTTTTCAATTCTGCTACATAAATTAAAAGATAACGTCAGAAAAATATCTTTATGCCGCTCTGTTGAGTGAGGCTTAATGATACTGCGGCGCAAAAATACTGAAAATTTTTATAAACGCCGGAGTTTTTTATGCTTTCGAGAAAAACGCCTTCCGGAAATTTCCGGAAGGCGTTCGTATGTGAATGGTTTAAATAATGGGTTTAAAAAGTCTAACGGCGTACTTTTTCCGATGCCTTGTATACTTTTTCCTTCATTTGTTCCTTGTACTGTATTATTCTTTCGAGCAGAACTTTGTCGCCTGTGGCGAGTATCTGGGCAGCCAGTATGCCGGCGTTTTTGGCTCCGTCCAATGCAACGGTGGCCACCGGTACGCCGGAAGGCATCTGAAGCATCGAAAGTACGGAATCCCATCCGTCTATCGAGTTGGACGATTTGATAGGTACTCCGATTACCGGCAGCGGGCTTACCGCTGCCACTACGCCTGCAAGGTGGGCAGCGCCGCCCGCACCGGCAATGATTACCCCTACGCCGCGTTTGTATGCCTGGCGCGAATAATCGAGTACTTTCTCCGGCGTGCGGTGTGCGGACATGACGTCCATCTCTGTTTCCACTCCGAGTTCCTTGAGTACGGCTTCGGCTTGTTCCATGATTTTAAGGTCTGAGTCCGAACCCATTATGATTCCTACTTTCATCTTTTTATGAGTTTTAATATTCTTTTTACTGCCGTTTTTTCTTTAATCGTCCGAAAGTTTTAGTACGGCCATAAATGCCGATTGCGGAACTTCGACGCGACCTATCTGGCGCATACGTTTTTTACCCTGTTTTTGTTTTTCGAGCAGTTTGCGCTTTCGCGAGATATCGCCGCCGTAACATTTCGCCGTTACGTCCTTGCGGACGGCTTTTATCGTTTCGCGGGCTATGATTTTCGCCCCTATGGCTGCCTGCAGAGGTATGTCGAATTGCTGCCGGGGGATGAGGCCGCGCAGTTTTTCCACGATTTTCTTACCTATGTTGTAGGCGTTGGAACGGTGGATAAGGGATGAGAGCGCGTCCACAGGCTCGCCATTTATCAGTATATCGACTTTGACAAGATCCGCCTGGCGGAAACCGATGGGCGAGTAGTCGAACGATGCGTATCCTTTGGAAATGGATTTGAGCCGGTCGTAAAAGTCGAAAACCACTTCGGCAAGCGGCATCTCGAAAATAAGTTCAACACGCGTGGGCGTAAGGTACGACTGATTCTTGAGGATACCGCGTTTCGATATGCACAGTTCTATCACCGGGCCTATGTAATCGGACTGCGTTATTATGGATGCTTTGATGTACGGTTCTTCCACGTGGTCCAGACGCGAAGGGTCGGGCAGTTCCGACGGGTTGTGTATCGTTATCGACTTTTCGGGATCCGAGGTCTGGTACACTTGGTACGAAACGTTGGGTACGGTGGTTATGACCGTCATTCCGAATTCGCGTTCCAGACGTTCCTGTATTATCTCCAGGTGGAGCATGCCGAGGAAGCCGCAGCGGAAACCGAAACCGAGCGCGGCGGACGATTCGCCTTCGAACGTAAGTGCTGCATCATTAAGGTGCAGTTTTTCCATCGATGAGCGAAGGTCTTCGTAATCGTCCGTGTCCACAGGGTAGATACCTGCGAAGACCATCGGCTTGACTTCTTCAAAGCCTTCTATCGCTTTTTCGGCCGGGCGGGCGACGGATGTTATCGTGTCGCCGACTTTTACCTCCACGGCTTCCTTTATGCCGGAGATGATGTAGCCCACGTCGCCGGCGCTTATCTGTTTTTTTGGTTTTTTGTCCAGTTTGAGCGTGCCTACTTCGTCGGCGAGGTAGGTTTTCCCGGTGGCCATGAATTTTACTTTTTCACCTTGTGAAATGGTTCCGTTGACGACTTTGAAATATGCTTCCACCCCGCGGAACGGATTGTACACCGAGTCGAACACAAGGGCTTCGAGGGGGGCTGAAGGGTCGCCTACGGGAGGGGCGATGCGCTCCACTATGGCGTCGAGTATTTCCTCCACGCCCTGCCCCGTCTTGCCCGATGCGCGGATTATGTCTTCCGGCAGGCAGTCTATCAGGTTGACGATGTCGTCCGATACTTCCTCGGGATTGGCCGAAGGGAGGTCTATCTTGTTCAGTACCGGTATTATGGTAAGCCCGTTTTCAAGTGCCAGATAGAGGTTTGATATCGTCTGGGCCTGTATGCTCTGTGCCGCGTCCACTACGAGCAACGCACCTTCGCATGCGGCAATGCTTCGCGATACTTCGTACGAGAAGTCCACGTGTCCCGGGGTGTCTATCAGGTTGAGTATGTAGTTTTCCCCTTTGTACGTGTACTCCATCTGTATCGCGTGGCTCTTGATGGTTATGCCGCGTTCGCGTTCCAGGTCCATGTTGTCCAGCAGTTGGTCCTGGCGTTCGCGTTCGGATATTGTGCGGGTGTGTTCAAGCAGACGGTCCGCCAGGGTGCTTTTGCCGTGGTCGATATGGGCGATGATACAGAAATTGCGTATGTTCTTCATATAAATATGTTCCGGGATTTCGATGGCTTTGCGCGCGCGCAGGGCCGCCCCGGACTGCAAAGATAATTATTTTAGATGCAACACTCTGCCGCGGGCATAGCCCGTTCGATATTTAACATAAACTGTTTATTTCTGTTCCGCCGCGGGCATAGCCCGTTCGATGGTTGTTTCGTTCCGCCGGGAGCACACGGCCCGCAGGCATAGCCTGTTCGATATTTAACACAAACTGTTTGTTTCTGTTCTGCCAGGCTATTGCAGCGGCGCAAATGAAACAAATTGTCCGCAGAGCATGTTTCGCAAGTGGGGGCGTAAATTCAGGTTGATGATAGGTGTTGGGGCCCGGACGGATACAAATAACTATTTCTTAATAAAAAACGTCGCGCAAATCGGCCGATAATCGCTATTTTCGCCTTTTAAAAATGTAAATACAAAAGAACAACGGCCAATGGAATCCCTCGGTTTTATACAATGGTGCCTCGAACACCTCAATTACTGGACGATAACGATACTGATGATAATCGAAAGTTCGTTCATTCCTTTCCCCTCGGAAGTGGTAGTGCCTCCTGCTGCGTACAAGGCGGCGGCGGGCGAGTTGAACGTGTTTCTGGTGGTGCTGTTCGCCACACTGGGAGCCGACATAGGCGCGTTGATAAATTACTACCTCGCACGGTGGATTGGCCGCCCATTGGTGTACCGTTTTGCCGGGAGCCGTTTCGGACATATGTGTCTTATAGATAGGGAAAAGGTGGACAAGGCCGAACGGTATTTCGACAGGCACGGTGCGGTATCAACGTTCGTTGGGCGTCTGGTTCCGGCAGTGCGCCAGCTGATATCGATACCGGCGGGACTGGCGAAGATGAAACTGTCCACGTTCCTCATATTTACCACTTTGGGTGCGGGACTGTGGAATTCGATATTGGCCGCGATAGGCTATTACCTGCATTCCGTAGTTCCTGAGGATATGCTGATGGAAAAAGTGGCGCTGTACAGCCGCGAACTTTCTTATGTATTCGTGGTGCTGGCTGTCGGAGTGGTTATTTTTCTGGTTTACAGGGGTTTTGTAAAGAAAAGGGATGTTGTGAAAACGGAATAGCCGGAAATGCCTGTTTTTCGAATTTTCAAAGAAAATGAAAATTATATGCGAAAAAAACAAAAAAATATTTGGAACTAAAAAACATTCGTCAGTATATTTGCCTCGTTAACAAGAACAGAACAAATGAAGAGTTTCGCTGTCATTCACCTTATCGATATTCTGCTGGTGGTCCTGCCTCCAAGGGAGTGAGAAAGGTGTACGCATACGGGCGATACTTGAAAAAGTAAGCATACGACATATAAAAAACCTTTCTCACTCACGGGGAAAGGTTTTTTTTATGGGTTTACAAAAAAACGATAACACACACACGAGGAAATGAAACATCCGCTCAAAAGTTCACAGACGACCCAGGGACGCCGCATGGCTGGTGCGCGCAGCCTTTGGAGGGCAAACGGTATGAAAGACGAACATTTCGGCCGTCCGGTAATAGGCATAGCCAATTCGTTCACGCAAATGGTTCCGGGACACGTACACCTGCACGGCGTAGGCCAGTACGTTAAGTCGCTGATAGAAAAACAGGGGTGTTTCGCTGCGGAGTTCAACACGATAGCCATAGACGACGGCATAGCGATGGGCCACGACGGGATGCTGTATTCGCTCCCCTCGCGCGAGATAATAGCCGATAGCGTCGAATACATGGCCGGAGCGCACAAGGTCGATGCTCTGGTGTGCATAAGCAATTGCGACAAGATAACTCCAGGTATGCTCATGGGTGCCATGCGGCTGAACATACCGACTATATTCGTGTCCGGAGGTCCTATGGAGGCCGGCGATTTCCGCGGGCGTGGGGTGGACCTTATAGATGCTATGGTAATGGCTGCGGACGAAAAAGTGCCGGATGCCGATATCGCCGAACTGGAAAAATGCGCTTGTCCCGGCTGCGGTTCGTGTTCCGGTATGTTTACAGCCAATTCCATGAACTGCCTTACCGAGGCGCTAGGCCTTTCGCTGCCGGGCAACGGTACTGTGGTGGCTACGCACAGAAATCGTCTTGCGCTGTTCGAAAGGGCGGCCGCGGAGATCGTCCGTATGGCCGAACGGTATTATTTCGAAGGCGACAAGAGTGTGCTTCCGCGCTCTATTGCGACAAAGGCGGCTTTTGAAAATGCTATGTCGCTGGATATAGCGATGGGCGGCTCGACCAACACCGTACTGCATCTTCTGGCTGTGGCTCACGAGGCGGGGGTGGATTTTACTATGAAGGACATCGACGCCCTTTCCCGCAGGATACCGGTGCTGTGTAAAGTAGCGCCTAACTCGCATTACCATATACAGGACGTGAACCGTGCGGGCGGTATCATGGCGATACTCGGCATACTGGCTCGCGAAGGCCGCCTGGATACATCCGTGCCGCGTGTAGGGTTTAAAAATCTGGCCGAATGCCTCAGAGAATATGACATTGCTTCTGCGGATTTTTCCACGGAAGCCAAGAAATACTACATGTCCGCACCCGGAGGCAAATTTTGTAATGAAATGGGCGCACAGGAGACTTATTACGAACAGTTCGATACCGACCGTGCCGGAGGTTGCATCCGCGATGCGGAACACGCTTATTTCAAGGACGGCGGATTGGCGGTACTCTACGGCAACATAGCTGCCGGCGGCTGTATAGTAAAAACGGCCGGGGTAGATGCTTCGCTGTTCACGTTTAAAGGTACGGCGCGCGTATTCGAATCGCAGGAACAGGCGTGCCAGGGCATTCTAGACGGTACGGTAAAGGAGGGCGATGTGGTGGTAATACGTTACGAAGGACCTAAGGGCGGTCCCGGTATGCAGGAAATGCTGTACCCGACGTCGTACCTCAAGTCGCGGCACATAGACAAACAGTGCGCCCTTATTACCGACGGGCGTTTTTCCGGCGGTACGTCGGGGCTTTCGATAGGGCATGTTTCGCCTGAGGCCGCAGCCGGTGGAGCGATAGCTGCCGTACGTGACGGAGATACGATAGAAATAGACATCCCGGCGCGATCGATAAATCTGGCTGTCCCGGCCGGGGAACTGGATAAAAGGCTCAAGGCGATGAAGGAGTTCAAGCCCGTTTCCCGCGAGCGAGTCGTCCCGCGTTCGCTGCAAGCTTACGCTATGCTCGTAAGTTCGGCGGATAAGGGGGCGGTGAGGGATTTTTAGACGGTTTTCCTCATACGTATCTATGCCTAACCGTAGAAAAATTCTTTCAAAAAAACATCAGAAACGAAAAAAAGAAATGAATCCGGATATAAAAACATCAGAAACGAAACATAAAGACACCGCTTCGCAGGACCGGCAGCATGACCGTATCCTCACCGGTTCGCAGGCGCTTATTGAATCTCTCCTTTGCGAGGGTACGGAGGTTATCTTCGGATACCCCGGAGGACAAATAATACCGGTATACGATGCGCTTTACGATTATCGGGACAGAATCAACCACGTACTGGTGCGCCATGAACAGGGTGCGGCACATGCTGCCGAAGGTTATGCGCGGGCCAGCGGCCGGGTGGGTGTATGTATGGTGACGTCGGGTCCCGGCGCTACTAACACTGTGACGGGTCTGGCCGACGCTATGCTCGACTCCACTCCGTTGGTGGTCATAAGCGGGCAGGTAGGCACGGGGCTTCTGGGTACGGACGCTTTTCAGGAGACTAACTTCATAGGCATAACCCAGGCCGTGACGAAATGGAATTGTCAGGTAAAACGCGCCGAAGACATCCCGGAAGCTATAGCAAAGGCTTTTTACATAGCCAAATCCGGGCGTCCGGGCCCTGTGGTGGTGGATATAACAAAGGACGCTCAAGTGCAGAAGGCGCCGTTTTCGTACGAGAAAATATGTTCCATACGCAGTTACGACCCTTCGCCCGAACCGGACTGTTCTAAAATAGAAGAGGCGGCAAAACTGATAAATCTCGCCAAGAAACCTCTCGTTATGGTGGGGCAGGGTGTTATCCTTGGCGGGGCTGAACACGAATTGCTCTCGTTCTTGGACAAGAGCGGAGTACCTGCCGCGTCCACGTTGTTGGGGCTTTCGGCTATCCCTTCTGCCCATCCGCAAAATGTGGGGATGCTCGGCATGCACGGAAACTACGGCCCTAATATCAAGAACAAGGACTGCGACCTTATCATAGCCATAGGCATGCGTTTCGACGACCGTGTGACGGGCAATCCGGAGCGCTTCGGTATTAACGCCAAAGTGATACATTTCGAGATAGACCCCTCGGAAATAAATAAGATAATATATGCCGACGTGCCGGTAGTGGGCGACGTAAAGCGCACCCTTCCGTTGCTTACGGCTCTGGTACATGAAAACGACCACAGTGCGTGGATAGATGAATTCCGCGCATGTTACGATGTGGAGTGCGAAAAAATAATAAACCGCGTTACCAGACCGTCGTCAGGGCCTTTACGCATGGGCGAGGTAGTGGACCGGGTATCGTGCGCCACGCGCGGGGATGCGGTGCTTGTTACGGACGTAGGCCAGCATCAGATGATGGCGGCAAGGTATTTCAAATTCAACCGTCCCAGGAGCATAATCACTTCCGGAGGGTTGGGCACTATGGGTTTCGGCCTCCCGGCGGCCATTGGAGCGAAACTGGCTGTTCCGGAGAGGGAAGTATGCCTTTTCGTGGGCGACGGCGGTTTCCAGATGAACATACAGGAGCTGGCCACCGTGTTCCAGACCGGGGCTGCGGTAAAGGTCATATTGCTTAACAACGGTTATCTAGGTATGGTACGCCAGTGGCAGGAGCTTTTCTTCAATCACCGGTACTCGTTCACGCAGATGTTGAGCCCCGATTTCGGCCTTATAGCCAAAGCCAACGGAATAGAGTATTCGTTGGTGGAACAGCGTGGCGAACTGGACGATGCCGTAAGCCGTATGCTTATGCACAAGGGGCCGTATGTTATGGAGGTGCGTGTCGAAAACGAGGAAAACGTGTTCCCGATGGTTCCCGCCGGGGCGGAGTTGTCACAGATAATGCTCGAATGACGGACTTTATTAATTGCCAAAACAGAAAAACGATGGAAAAAGAATACGTTATAACGATTTTTTCAGAAAACAAGGTGGGACTTCTCAACCAGATAACCACGGTACTCATTTGCCGCAATATCAATATAGAGAGCCTTACCACGTCCGAGTCGTCCGTTGCGGGCGTACACCGCTTTACGATAACCGTTTGCACCGAGCCGGAAAAGATAGAAAAGGTGGTCAAGCAGATCGAAAAGAAAGTCGAAGTACTCAAAGCGCTGGTCAATACTCCGGATGAGGTGGTACAGCAGGAAATAGCCTTGTACAAGGTCCCGCGTGACAATAATGTCGAAGCTCTGGTGCGCCGTCACCATGTGCGCATACTCGAAGTGGGCGACAGATACATAGTACTGGAAAAGACCGGACACAAGAACGAGACGCAGGAGTTGTTCGAGTTGCTCAAACCGTACGGAGTGTATCAGTTCGTTCGTTCGGGCCTGGTGGCGATAACCAAATCAGGGTTCGAGCCGGTGACCGAGCTTCTGAAAAAAGAAACCGGAGTTTAAAATATCCGAGGCAAAGACACAAAAGAAAAAAAGTATAAATAAACACAATTAAATTTCAAAAAAATGGCACAAATGAATTTCGGAGGAGTGGTCGAAAACGTTATGACGCGCGACGAATTCCCCCTTTCAAAAGCACTCGAAACACTTAAGGACGAAACCATAGCCGTGATAGGTTACGGCGTACAGGGTCCTGGCCAGTCGCTCAACCTTAAAGACAACGGCTTCAACGTGATAGTAGGACAGCGCAAGAACAGCAAGAGCTGGGACAAGGCAGTGGCCGACGGATGGGTTCCTGGCGAAACGCTTTTCGATATCGAAGAGGCCGCCGCAAAAGCCACCATCATACAGTACCTTTTGTCCGATGCCGGCCAGATATCCATGTGGCCGACTATCAAGAAACACCTCACGCCTGGCAAGGCGCTTTATTTCTCGCACGGTTTCGGTATCACGTACAAGGAGCGCACGGGTATCGTTCCGCCTGCCGATGTCGATGTGATACTTATCGCGCCTAAGGGTTCCGGCACGTCGCTGCGCCGCATGTTCCTGCAGGGACGCGGGCTTAATTCCAGCTACGCCATATTTCAGGATGCTACCGGCCGCGCCAGGGACCGCGTCATCGCACTTGGCATAGGCGTGGGTTCCGGTTACCTGTTCGAGACTACGTTCAAGAAAGAGGTTTATTCGGACCTGACGGGCGAGCGCGGTACGCTGATGGGCGCTATACAGGGTATTTTCGCAGCACAGTACGATACGCTGCGAGCCAACGGACATACTCCGTCCGAGGCATTCAACGAAACGGTCGAGGAACTTTCACAAAGCCTTATGCCGCTTATCGCCGAGAACGGTATGGACTGGATGTACGCCAACTGCTCCACTACGGCACAGCGCGGCGCTCTGGACTGGTGGAAAAAATTCCGCGATGCGACGAAACCCGTATTTGAAGAACTTTATAAGGAGGTGGCCGCAGGCAACGAAGCACAACGCTCCATTGATTCCAACAGCCAGCCCGATTACCGCGAAAAACTGAACAAAGAGCTGGAGGAAATGCGCGAATCGGAGATGTGGCGCGCAGGTTCGGTAGTGCGCAAACTACGTCCTGAAAACAACTGATAAACCCGTTTGTCAGGGATGTTTCCACTGACAAGCATAAAAGACAGGCGTGGTTTTGCCCCGCCATGGCCGCATGTCTTTGACAGGATTTGCGGCCGCAAGTTCGGAAAAAAGCCGTAGGGACTTTTCCTCGGCTAAACCGGAAAAACAATAGATAATAATTTAAAAACAGTGGGGATGCCCCGCATAATACCATGAGCGATAAAGTTTACATATTCGACACAACGCTCCGGGATGCCGAACAGGTTCCCGGCTGCCAGCTTAACACCATCGAGAAGATAGAAGTGGCACGGCAGCTGGAAAAGCTGGGCGTGGACGTCATTGAAGCGGGCTTTCCGATATCCAGCCCCGGTGATTTCAATTCTGTCGTAGAAATTTCAAAAGCCGTAACCGGACCCACTATATGCGCCCTTACGCGTGCCGTTGAAAAGGACATAGAGGTGGCCGCCGAAGCTTTAAAGCACGCCCGTCGCGGGAGAATACACACCGGCATAGGCACTTCGCAGTATCATATTTATGAAAAACTGAACTCCAACCCGCAGGATATAATCGAACGTGCCGTAAAGGCGGTTAAGTATGCGCGTACTTTTGTGGACGATGTGGAATTTTACGCCGAAGACGCCGGCCGTACCGAAGAGGAATACCTCGCGCGTGTGGTAGAGGCCGTTATCGATGCAGGAGCTACGGTGGTAAATATTCCCGACACTACGGGTTACTGTCTGCCGAGCGAATACGGCGCGAAGATAGCCTATCTTATGAATAACGTGCCGAATATCGATAAGGCAATAATTTCTACCCATTGCCATAATGACCTGGGTATGGCTACCGCGAATACCATAGCGGCGATTATGAACGGGGCGCGGCAGGCTGAGGTGACGATAAACGGACTTGGCGAACGCGCGGGCAATACCGCCCTCGAAGAAGTGGTCATGGCTATCGCATGTCATAAAAACCTCGATTTCGACCTCGGCATAGACACGAAACAGATAATGGCTTCGAGCCAGCTCGTGTCGAGCCTTATGCGTGTGCCTGTACAGCCGAACAAGGCCATAGTCGGGCGCAATGCTTTCGCCCATTCTTCCGGCATACACCAGGACGGGGTGCTCAAAAGCCGCGAGACTTACGAGATAATAGACCCTGCGGACGTCGGGGTGGACCAGTCGAGTATCATCCTCACGGCACGAAGCGGGAGGGCAGCCCTGAAACATCACCTCAAGGAACTCGGTTACAGTCCGGAAGGGGAGCAGCTCGATGTCATTTATCAAAAATTCCTCGAATTGGCGGATAAGAAAAAAGATATAACGATACGCGACCTCGAAATCCTCGCCGGTTCGAATGCGAAAGTGGACCGCACGCTCAAACTCGAAACGCTTCAGGTGGTGTGCGGCTCGTCCACCATACCTACGGCTACCGTCAGGGTGAGCTTCGGGGGCGATACGTTCATCGAGACGGCTTCCGGCAACGGCCCTGTCGATGCGGCTTTCAATGCCGTGAAGAGCATTACCAAACGCCGTGTACATGTCGAGGAATTCCTCGTGCAGGCCATCACGCGAGGAAGTGACGATTTGGGCAAGGTACATGTGCAGATATCGCACAAGGGGCGTATGTATTATGGTTTCGGGGCCAATACGGATATCGTGACGGCTTCCGTGGAGGCGTTGCTGGATGCCATAGCCAAGATTGCGAATTGATGTGCTTTTAATCCGGATATATTTCCACTTTCTTTTGCTTCTCCAAAAGAAAGTGGCAAAGAAAAAGAGCTGCCGTGTGCGCGGAGCTAACGGCGCTATGCCCTGCTTCGGCCTTGAAGCATCTGGTTGCATGTTCCGGCCTCGCATGGCTGCTGCGACGAGGAAACAGACGCTCCGCAGTCATAGCCGTCGATATGTTTACTTCTGTTCCGCCGGGACACCCGGCCTTTTGGAGCAGCAAAAGAAATTGGAGTAAACAAACGTAGAATTAAAAAAGTAAATAGATAAAATAGCGGAGCTGATGCTTCCGCAACCAAAAATACAAATGAACACATTATTCGATAAAATCTGGGATGCGCATACTGTGAAAACACTCGAAGGTGGCTCCTGCATTCTTTACATCGACCGTCAGTACATCCACGAAGTAACAAGCCCCCAGGCTTTCGAGGGCCTTCGCCGGCGCGGAGCCAAAGTATTCCGCCCGCAGCAGGTTACTGCCAGTCCCGACCACAACATACCTACCGAACACCAGGAATTGCCGCCGTCCGATCAGCTTTCGCGCACGCAGGTGGAAACGCTCGTTAAGAACTGCGGCGAATCGGGTATAGAAATTTTCGGCGTCGGAACCCACCGCAACGGCATAATACACGTCATGGGGCCTGAAACCGGACTTACGCAACCGGGTATGACGATCGTATGCGGCGACAGCCATACTTCTACCCACGGAGCTATGGGTTGCGTGGCTTTCGGCATAGGCACGTCCGAAGTGGAAATGGCGCTGGCGTCGCAATGCATACTCCAGTCGAAGCCCAAGACTATGCGAATAAACATCGAAGGCAGGATAAGCAAAGGTGTATGTTCAAAGGACATAATACTTTACGTCATATCCAAAATGGGTACGGACGGCGGTACGGGTTACTTTATCGAATTTGCCGGGAGCGCCATACGCTCGTTGTCGATGGAGGCGCGTATGACGGTGTGCAACATGAGTATAGAAATGGGTGCGCGCGGAGGTATGATAGCTCCGGACGAAGTGACTTTCGAATATCTGAAAGGACGGGAGTTCGCTCCCGAAGGAAATAACTGGACGTCTGCCGTGGAACGTTGGAAAAAATTAAAAAGCGAACCCGATGCCGTTTTCGACCGTGAAGTGACTTTCCGTGCCGAGGACATAACCCCTATGATAACATACGGTACTAATCCTGGTATGGGTACGGCCGTAAACGGACGGATACCTTCCCTTTGCCGGATAGAGGAAAATTCACGTCCGTCGTTTGTCAAGGCGTTGGATTATATGGATTTTAAACCGGGAGAGGCGATGGAAGGCAAAAAAGTCGATTATGTGTTCCTGGGCAGTTGTACCAACGGCCGTATGGAGGATTTGCGCCTTTTCGCCGGTTATGTGAAAGGAAAACGAAAACACCCTGATGTCACGGCATGGATTGTGCCAGGCAGCAAGCAGGTGGAAAGACAGGCAGTGGAAGAAGGTATAAAAGACATTCTCGAGGAGGCTGGATTCGAACTCCGCCAGCCGGGATGTTCGGCCTGCCTTGCCATGAACGACGATAAGATACCTGCCGGTAAATACTGTGTGTCTACGTCGAACCGCAATTTCGAGGGTCGTCAGGGTCCTGGTGCTCGGACTATGCTGGCAGGGCCCCTGGTGGCTGCCGCAGCTGCGGTCAACGGCGTTGTGACGGATCCAGGGAAGCAATGAATGTGTGTGAAGAATGCCGGTTTTCCGGGGTATTTTGAAAGATACTCCGCAGGTGATATGTCACCGGCAGAACGGCAAATAAAAACGGATATAAAAAATACGGCGGGCGCAACCCGCTTGATGAAAAAGATATGGCAGAGAAATTTACAGTACTTACTTCTACCGCAGTACCGGTACAGGTGGAAAACATAGATACCGATCAGATAATACCGGCGCGTTTTCTTAAAGCCACTTCGCGCGAGGGCTTCGGTGAAAACCTGTTCCGTGACTGGCGTTATGACGAGAATGGCAGTCTCAGACCCGGATTTCCGATGAACGATGCCCGTTTCAAAGGGAGGATACTCGTGGGCGGACGTAATTTCGGATGCGGCTCCAGCCGCGAACATGCCGCCTGGGCCATCGCCGGTGCCGGTTTCCGTGCGGTGATATCGAGTTTTTTCGCCGACATTTTCAGAAACAATGCACTTAACAACGGCCTTTTGCCGGTACAGGTGAGCGAGGAGTTCCTCGCCGGGCTTTTTTCGGCAGTCAATGCCGATCCATGCACCGAAATACGCATAGACCTGGCTGCCCAGACCGTGACTGTAATGACTTCCGGGGCGAGTGAACATTTCGATATAAACCCTTATAAAAAAGAATGTCTTATAAACGGGTACGACGATATAGATTACCTTATGAGCATGAAATCCGAAGTCGAGGCTTTCGAGAAAAAACATGCTGTCCGTATGGATTAAACCTCCGGCCGGACTTATATTTGTGCTTACGAAAAAAACATAACGATATATTTAACGCATTATGGAATTCAAGATAGGCGTCCTGCCCGGCGACGGTATAGGCCCGGAGATAACGGAGCAGGCCGTAAAAGCTATAGATGCTGTGTGCCGCAGATTCGGCCACAAGGCGCATTATACGTATGCACCGGTCGGTGCGGCTGCGATAGACAGCTGCGGCGAGCCTTACCCGGACTCTACGCATAGGGTGTGTATGGAGTCCGACGCGATACTCTTCGGAGCGATAGGCGATCCGCGTTTCGACAACGATCCCGGCGCCAAAGTACGTCCCGAGCAGGGGCTTTTGGCCATGAGGAAAAAACTTGGTCTTTATGCCAATATACGTCCGGTCAATACTTTCCCGTCGCTTGCTCACCGGTCGCCACTGAGGGCCGATCTGGTGGACGGGGTGGATTTTGTTTTCTTAAGGGAACTCACGGGAGGCATGTATTTCGGACGTCCGCAAGGGCGTTCGGAAGACGGGCTTACCGCTTACGATACGTGCGTGTATTCGAGGGAGGAAATAGAACGCATTTGCCGCTTAGGTTTCGAATATGCGGACAAACGCCGCCGGAAACTTACCGTGGTGGACAAAGCCAACGTTTTGGCTACTTCGCGCCTGTGGCGGCAGACGGCGCGCGAAATGTCGGTGGAGTATCCGCAGGTGGAAACCGAATACATGTTCGTGGATAATGCTGCGATGAAGATAATACAGAAGCCTTCGCATTTCGATGTGATAGTGACGGAAAACATGTTCGGCGATATCCTGACCGACGAAGCGAGCGTTATAACCGGTTCGTTGGGACTTTTGCCATCGGCGTCCGTAGGTGTACATACGTCCCTTTTCGAGCCCATACACGGTTCGTATCCCCAGGCAGCAGGAAAAGACATAGCCAATCCTGTGGCTACCGTATTGTCTGCCGCCATGATGTTCGAGTACGCTTTTTCCCTCCCCGAAGAGGGCGCGGCCATACGCGCTGCGGTGCAAAAGTCGATTGAAGACGGCGTAGTTACCGAGGATATCTCTGAAGGAGGGCGGGCTTACGGCACCAAGGCTGTCGGCGATTACATAGCTGCGGCGATATAGATAACATTTTACCGGGAATACAAGCCAATAACGATAAAACATGGAAAAGACAAATAAATATATGCCAGTTCTTAAGGATATAATGACTGCCGAAAGGACTTTGGGCGAGATACTCGAACCTACGCCATTGCAGAAAAACCGCAATCTGTCGCAGGAATACGGCGGGACTGTCTACCTGAAAAGGGAAGACCTCCAGATGGTGCGCTCGTACAAGATACGCGGGGCTTACAACAAGATGAAGTCGCTCACGGCCGAGGAACGCGCCCGCGGCATCGTATGCGCCAGTGCCGGCAACCATGCTCAAGGGGTGGCTTATTCGTGCAGTAAGCTGGGTATAAAAGGCAAGATTTTCATGCCTGTGACCACTCCAAAGCAGAAGATAGGGCAGGTTAAGATGTTTGGGGGCGAGTATGTGGAGATAATACTCACTGGAGATACGTTCGATGCCTCGTCCAAGGGCGCGGCCCTTGAGTGCGAGAAGAACAACATGGTGTTCATACATCCGTTCGACGATGAGCGTATAATCGAAGGACAGGCCACCGTGGGACTGGAGATACTCCAGAAGACGGCGGAACCGATAGATTACGTGTTTGTGCCGGTAGGCGGCGGCGGGCTTTTGTCCGGTGTGGGGAGCGTTTTCAAGCAGCTGAGCCCCGCTACGAAAGTCATAGGAGTGGAACCTCTCGGTGCGGCCGGTATGAAAAAATCGATAGAGAACGGACGCGTGACTTCACTCGACGAGATAGACAAGTTCGTAGACGGCGCTGCCGTACAGCGCGTCGGGGATACTACGTTCGAGATTTGCCGCCGAGTGTGCGATGATATAGTGGTTGTTCCCGAAGGAAAGGTGTGTACGACGATATTGCGCTTGTACAATGCGGACGCTATCGTTGCCGAACCTGCCGGGGCGTTGAGTATCGGTGCGCTGGATTTTTACAGGGACAAGATAAAAGGCAAAAACGTGGTATGTATCGTCAGCGGCAGCAACAACGATATAACGCGTATGGAGGAGATTAAAGAACGTTCCCTGCTGTACGAAGGACTGAAGCATTATTTTATCGTGGAGTTCCCGCAGCGTGCCGGGGCGTTGAAAAATTTTGTGAATAATATACTGGGACCGACGGACGACATTACGTATTTCGAGTACAAAAAGAAAATACAGCGCGAAAAAGGACCTGCCCTGATAGGCATAGAGGTGCAGAAACCGGAAGATTACAAGGAACTGGTAAAACGCATGGACAAGGACGGTATAAAGTACCAGTACATAAACGACAATGTGAGCTTGTTTGAGCTCGTGATATGAAAATACGGAGGATTTAATTGTGTTGTCTAAAGGCGTCTGTGCAAGGACGCCTTTTCGATGTATTGACCGTATGATAATCCTCATGTTTTCAAAAAATCCATATGGCAGCATTGTCGGGATTACGGGCGTACGCGTTATTTTTGCGTTGTCAAACGAATCGGGAAATGAAAACGGCAAAGACCAATGCTGCACGCCTTCTGGACAAGGCGGGAATAGAATACGAACTTATACCTTACCATGCGGACGAGACCGACCTTTCGGCCGTGCACGTAGCCGGCGAATTGGGGGAGGATATACGTCAGGTATTCAAAACGTTGGTGCTAAAGGGCGAACGGACTGGATATTTCGTGTGTGTGATTCCCGGCGGGGATGAGGTGGACCTTAAGAAGGCGGCCCGGGCCGCCGCAGATAAAAAGGCCGATCTTATACCCGTGAAGGATCTTTTACCGGTGACCGGATACATACGAGGCGGATGTTCGCCGGTAGGTATGAAAAAGGCGTTTCCGATGTTCTTTCACATTACGTGCATGGATTTTCCGTACGTATATGTCAGCGCCGGTGTGCGTGGATTGCAGATAAAGGCTGCTCCTGCCGATTTGGTGGATTTTACTAAATCCTCCGTCTGTGATTTGGTCGCGGAATGAGAATAGCAGTCTGTTTTCGTGTTTATACGCTTTGTTTACTCTGCCCGTCAATAACTAACTGCAAAGGCCGTCCCTTCCGGGACGGCCTTTGCAGTTAGTTATTGACGGGCATGGATGTGTGTTTATTTGCAGGAATTTTTTATGAGTTGTTGTACCCTCTCCGGCTCGTCGGTAGTAATGTAGTCCACGCCGAGTCCTATCATCTCTTTTATCACCTCGTCTTTGTTGACGGTCCATACATTTACGTTAAGTCCCAGGTCATGGCATTCCTTGACCCAGCGGGGGTTTTTCTGGAACTGGGAATAATGGAAGTCCACGCCTGTGTAACCGCGCTCTTTCACCTGTTTAGGCGTCATTCTGTTGCTAAGGTACGCTATTTCCGCACCCGGGGCGCAGCGTACCACTTCATCGCATATTGTCGGCATGAACGATATGTACATTACGCGGTCGGCAAGTCCCATTTTTTCGACCATAGCGATTATGTCGCGCGTGGCGCGTACCATTTTTTCATCGGTGGAATGTTCTTTTATCTCCAGCACCAGAGTAACGTTCCTGCATTTTTTAAACGCTTTAAGGTAGTTTTTCAGCGTTGGCAAGGTTTCGCCGTTGGACAGTTTTATGTCTTTTATCTGTTTGTAGTCCGCTCCTTCTATAAGGATTTTATCAGGCCCGACATGGGCGTCATGGTTGACCACCAGCACGCCGTCTTTGGTCTGCAGCACGTCTATTTCAGAGCCGAAAGCGTTTATCGCATCGGCTTTGCGGATGGCCGTTATCGAATTCTGGGCCGACCCTTCGGCTTTCCAGTAGCCTCGGTGCGCCACGACTTTAGGCTGAGCATGTGAAACGGATGCGGCCGTCATCGCAACGGCGGCGCATAGAAGTATTTTTTTGAGTTTCATCGTATGGTAAAATAGTGTTTATGTTGACGGAGGTAAAGTTAATTATTAATAGCGCGATTTGTGTGATGCCGGCCGGGGAATTAACAATTGCTTAAAACCGGAGGCATCCATGCGGAGTGAAGCAGCAATCCAAAGGAATATCGTCGTCCGTGGTGTCTTCTATCGCGTTTTCTTCAGGCGGAAAAAACGATACTCCGGCCTTGACGGTATCCGCGCGGCAGGCGCTCAGGAAACGGTCGTAAAATCCCCGTCCGTAACCAACGCGTGCTCCGCGGGTATCATATGCCAGAAGAGGGACTATGACCATGTCGATCGTCTCAGACCGTATCTTTTTCATGGAAAGAACATTCTCAGGTTCCGGTATGCCCCATGAGTTTTCCGTAAAGACGGTATCTTTCAGCGCTGCGTAGTTTGTCATGTTCCCGGATGCGAAATCCGATACCGACACTACCAGTGTCTTGCCCGCATTCCATACGGCGTTCGCTATCGGCATCGTATCTATTTCACGAAGGCGTTTTATTGGCAGGAAAACATGTATTGCCGATGAACGTATGAAAACTTCCGAAGTTGTGACGGCTCTGCATATCGATAACGAAAGCGCGGCGCGCTCTTCGTCGGAGAGCGTGCCGCGCTTTCGGCGGTATATTTCCCTCAGGCAATCCTTTGAAGCCATTCAGGATGATTATTTTTTGAGGTATTTGTCCAACCAGCCGTAGAACTCGGCATGCCACAAAAGGCTGTTCTGTGGTTTGAGCACCCAATGGCATTCATCGGGAAACAGCACCATACGCGATTCTATCCCGCGTAGGCGGGCTGCCTGAAACGCCTGCATGGACTGGTTTTCGGGGACGCGGAAATCCTGTTGTCCTTGTATTATCAGTATCGGCGTGTCCCATTTTTCCACATAGCTGGAAGGGGAAAATTCGTTGTACGACGGTGCGCGGTAATCTTTCCAGTACGGTCCGTCGAGATCTTTGTTGGCAAAGAAAATTTCTTCGGTCGTGCCGTACCAGCTGCGGTTGTCGAACGTCCCGCAGTGTGATATGAACGCTTTGTAGCGACCTTGGTGCTTGCCGGCGAGCATGTATACCGAATAGCCTCCGTAGGAAGCGCCTACGGCCCCCATTCTGGTCTCATCCACATATGGTTCCGCAGCTATGGCATCCGATGCCGTCATCAGGTCGGTTATCGCCTGTCCTCCCCACTGACCGGATATTTCTTCGTTCCACCTCACTCCGAAAGACGGCAGGCCGCGTCGGTTGGGAACTATTACCACATAACCGTTAGATGCCATCAACTGAAAATTCCAGCGGAAAGAATAAGATGGCGTTATGGCGTTTTGCGGGCCTCCGCCGCAAAAGAGCAATGCTGGGTATTTCTTCGATGCGTCGAAATCGGGCGGCAGAAGCTCCCATACGAGCATCTGTTTGCCGTCGGTAGTGGGCACAAGGCGTTTTTTTACCACGGCCGGTTTTATGTTTTTGAAAATATCGCCGTTGACATCGGTAAGATAGCGGAACGTGCGTTTTTTCATGTCGTAGGCCACTATCTCGTTGGGGCGGTTAAAATCGTAACGTTCGGCGATTATGAATTTCGGGGTGAGTATGAATGCGCCTTTGCAGTCGTCGCCTTTTGTCAGCTGGACTATCGATGTGTGGGGGTCTATTGCCGCGAGGGTCTTAGGCAGGCGGTATTCGAAAAGCTGTTCCACGGCGTTCAGCGTCGTACGGAATATTATTTTGTCGGAGGTACGCTCCCATGCGAATTCCTCTATCGTTTCGTCCCATCTGGACGTCAGGTTGTAGGTCTTTCCTGTGGACCACTCGTAGAGTTTTATGTCGTTTTTGTCGGCTTCGTAGCCGTCTTCTTCCATAGAGGTCCATGCAATGAAACGCCCGTCCGGACTCCACGCGGGATTCATGTCGTAGCCTTTGTTGCCTTCGGTCAGGTTTTGGGTCTGTTTGGATACTATGTCGTAGATGTATATGTCCGCATCGGTCGATACGGCGGCCTGTGCGCCGGTCTTTTTCTTGCATGTGTACGCTATTTTCATCCCGTCGGGGCTCCATGCGAGTTGTTCGGCCCCGCCCATAGGTGAAAGCGGGCTGTCGTACGGTTCGCCGGACATGATGTCCGTGCCGGAACCGGATATTTTTTCACCGTCGAACGGAGCGTAGAACACGTGCGAAACCATGTCGTCCTCCCACTGGTTCCAGTGGCGGTACATAAGGTCTTCGACTATTATGGCGTTTGCTTTCGGCAGTGAGGGATACATTTCTGCAGTAGTTTCGCGGTATTTTACATCGCGGGTGAAAAGTACGGCATCGCCTTTGGGCGATATTTTAACGTTAGATATGCCGCCTTCTATGTTCGATGCCTGTTTTTTCCCTGAGCCGTCGCGTGCCATTGTCCACAATTGTCCGTCCTGCATGTAAGCTATGCGTCCCTGCCTGGTAAAGCCTACGGCAGAAGCGCTTTTATCGCCGTCGGTAAGTTGTGACGTGGCTCCGGACATGGTTACGCAGAAAAGTTGCGATGTGCCCTTGTTGGCGGTTACATCGTAGCGTGTCACGCCGTAGATTATCGTTTGTCCGTCGTCGCTTACGGCTTGCAGGCTGACGCGGCCCAGTTTCCACATTGTCTCGGGCGTCATGACACCGGCTGGTTTGCCGGCTTGTAAAGTTTGTGCCATGATAATAGTCAACAGTATTGTCGTTATCCGTTTCATTATTTTTTGTGAATGTGTATGTTGGTTTTCCTATGCAGCCTCAAATGTAGTGATTTTTACTTTTCGCCGGGCGTTTGCAATGACGAATCGGGGGAGGCATAAATCAGCATCCGCTTATAAACAATAAATAATAACTTTTAAAATCAGCGTGCTACGATTGCCGAGGACGGAAAGTTTTAATTAAATTTAATCTTAACCAAAAACATAAAAACCGATGAAGAAATGAAATCATCCGAAATCTTATGTTTGTCCATCTGTTTCCGGCAGGTTTCATGGGAGCCTTCCTATCGGGTTATGGCCGCGTAGTTTGCCGGGGCGTATTCGACGGCAAGGGCAGGAAATAGCTTTTGCCTTTGGTGTTCTCGATGCGGACATCGTATATCAGGAAGAGGATATAACCGTGACAGGTTCGGTTCCGGACAGGCTTCTGTTGAAAAATAAAGGCCGGAAGCTGTAATTTTATGCGGCATTGTGCCGTTTGTAAAAAACATTGCTTTGCGGCGGGCGGATGGAAAATCCGTCTGCCGCAATGCTTTTTTTTAAGGAATATACAATAAACCGGCAAAAAATGAGGATATTTGCAAGGATAACAATATATTTGACAACCTTAAACCTGTATAACGGAAAACCGGGCATGTTAAAATCTATAATACTTTTCACCGAAAGCGTAAAGTTCGCATGGGACGCGCTTATAAAAAACAAACTGCGCACCCTTCTGTCGCTTTTGGGGATAAGCATAGGCATTTTTTGCATAATAACCGTACTGGCGGCTGTCGATTCGCTCAAAAAGAATATCGACGACGACTTGGCGGAAATGGGAGCCGAAGTCGTGTACGTGGGCAAATGGCCTTGGGGCATGAATATAAACATACCGTGGTGGGACATACAGAAACGCCCGTGGCCTACGCTCGAAGAAGCTGCCGCCCTGCGCCGCCGCATGCCTGAAATAGCCGACCGTATAGCTTTTACCATAGACCAGTACCCGGCCATAAAGATAAACGGAGAAAACATAAACAATGTCAACCTCAAGGGGGTATCGCACCAGTACGAAAACATAGAGGCTCTCAAGATAAACCAGGGAAGATATTTTTCGCCGGTGGAAAGTACCGGCGGAGCCAATGTGGCCATAGTAGGGTATGACATATATAGCAACTCGTTCGGTTCGGCCGAAAACGCCATAGGCAAGGAAATAGTGTACCGCGGGCAGAAACTCAAGATAATAGGCACCCTTGAGATGGAGGGCGAACAGACGTTCGGCGTGGAAAAGGACAACCGCTTGTTCGTGCCTATAAATTTCTACCGTAAGTACAACGTGATAAACGAACGTTCCGGAGGCGAGCTGATGATAAACCCCTCCGAAGCGCAGAAAAACAACATGGACGAGTTCCTGAGCGAAATACGCGGCAATATGCGCTCGATACGTCGACTGGCTCCGGATGCCAACGACAATTTCGAGCTGAACGTGCCTTCGGTCATCGCTACGACTTTTGCGCCGCTTTATTCGCTGCTCAATACCGCGGGATTTATCATAGGAGGTTTTTCCATGCTCGTGGGCGGGTTCGGTATAGCCAACATAATGTTCGTGAGCGTGCGTGAACGCACCAACCAGATAGGCATACAAAAAGCTCTCGGAGCCAAAAACAGTTTTATACTTCTCCAGTTCGTATTCGAGGCGATATTCCTTTCGTTGACCGGCGGGGTAATGGGTATAATCATGGTCTGGGGGGCGATGGCTGCGGTGGAATCCATGTCCGGCATGTCGTTCTACCTGTCTTTGGCAAATATAAACATCGGACTGATCATTTCGGCCGTGATAGGGCTTTTGGCCGGTATAATGCCGGCATATATGGGTGCCAGGCTCGATCCTGTGGAGGCCATACGTTCCGGGCAGTGACGACGGCGTATCGCCGTCCGGCTGCAATTGCGGATATGCCGGGACCGGGAGTGTGTTATATGAAACGATTTGGATTTTTTAAGTTCTTTAATTTTTTTCCAGGCGTTTTTCTGGTTTGAGGAACATGTGACGCCAAAAATACTTTTTAAATGGGAAGTAAGAATAAATTACGCCGGTTCAGGGAGAACGAAACGTTCTCGTGTCTGGTGCAGCCTGACAGGGATGATGTATTATCCGGTTCGTTCGGCCTCCGCGGGCAGTGGGGCCGGGAGTTTTTTAAAAATGACAACCCGATAGTTCTGGAATTGGGATGTGGTAAAGGCGAATATACGATAGGTCTGGCCCGGTGTTATCCCGATAAGAATTTCATAGGCGTCGATATAAAAGGAGCGAGGTTGTGGCGCGGAGCTAAAACGGCCAGTGAAGGCGGTATGTCCAACGCAGGTTTTCTTCGTACGCAGATAGAGTTGATAGATAAATGTTTCGCGCCTGGCGAGGTGTCCGAAATATGGATAACGTTCCCCGATCCGCAGATAAAATACCGCCGTACCAAACACCGGCTTACAGGTTCGGATTTTTTAAGGAAATATCATTCGATACTCTCCGAAGGAGGTGTGGTACATCTTAAAACGGATTCTGCGTTCCTGCACGGATATACTCTTGGTATTCTACACGGTCAGGGGCACGAAGTATTGTACGCACAGCATGATCTTTACCGCGACGACAATGCTCCGGCGCATCTTAAAGACATACAGACGTTTTACGAAAAAAAATACCTTGAAACCGCTACGCCGATCACATACGTGCGTTTCAGGCTCAAATACCCTCGTGACGGAAAATGAAAACAGCGCTCAAGATACTTATAACCCTGGACCTGTGCTTTTTTGTAGCGGGGATAATAATGCATGCGATGGACAATCAGCAGTACGAAATAGTGACTGGATTGGGGATACTGTTCCTTTCGTTCATCATTATGCCGTTTTTCATATTCTACCGCTGGCGTACGCGCGGACGGAACACTCGCTGATATTTTTCCTGTTTACTCTCCGTTTTTGGATCTGAGTATATTTTACGCGCCCTTTATAGAAGGCCGCGCTGGAGCAGGCTTACATAGGCGCCTCTTGCTATTATCACGTGATCCATAAGGCTGAAACCTAGTATCCGGCATGACTTTTCGAAAACGCGTGTTATCTCCACGTCTTTGTCGGAAACAGCCAACGAGCCGGAAGGATGGTTGTGACACAGTGCGATAGACGATGAGCCGAGGGCGTAGCATTGCCTGAATATCATTCTCTGGTCTACCGATGCCGAACTTAGACCGCCCTGGCTTACCTTCTGGCGCGATAGAAGTCTGCCGGAAGAGGATATATGCAAGGTCCAGAATTCTTCGTGATCCAGGTGTGCCACGTCGGTTTTAAGAGCGTTGTAGATATCTTCCGGTGAGTTTATAAACGGCGATGAAATACTTTCCCTTTCCGCCCGGCGGGCCAATTCGAACGCAGCCGATATGCTTACCGCGGTTGCCTGTCCTATTCCTTTGACGGAGCGAAGTTCTGCCGGAGTCATTTCTGAAACGCGCCTCAGGCTGCCGCCTGCGTATTCCAGTAACAGATGCGCTATGGCCTGTGCCGGCAGACCGGATGTGCCTGAGCCTATCATTATGGTAAGCAGTTCTTCTGCCGACAATACGTCGGCTCCGTATGAGGATAGTTTTTCCCTCGGTTTCATATTTCCTATTTCATTTGTCATATGGCAATGGCGGTATTTGTGTGAGACAAACCGGAAAAATACGGTATTATCATGCCGTTTTTGCAATTTTAATAAATAAAATATAACACACAAAAATCCGTACAGATGTTTTTTAATTGCGTTTTTTGCGTAAATTGGATTTGCAAAAGGAAATCCGTTCCTGGAAACGTTCCTTTTCATGTTCTCAAACCGTTTTATAAAACCTGAAATACTATGACTTCGACTTCGGGCCCGTGCAGCCAGATGTTGCTTTATTATCAGATGATATTGGAAAAAATGAGTTTTTCCGTCGATTTGTTCGTCGCCGAATTAAGAAAGGCATTGAAAGAACTTACCGGGCGGGAGGCGGATATATTTATAAGTTGGGCGCGTTCGCGTTTCGCCTACGATATCCGTCTTGTGCGTTGTATAGAATACGCCGTTTGACATATTCTTTAAGATGCGTTTCAAAGAGGTTTCATGTGGTTTTGATTCCCCTTAACATCTCCCGTTTTCCAGGCGGGCCTGGCAGCCTTTCCATGCTGAAGCCTGCGGCCGACAATGTGCGGCGTACGCTGCCTCTGGCGCAGTACGTTACGAACACTCCTTGCGGGGCCAGTGCGTGGTAAAACCGGGAAAGCACTTCTCCGGTCCATAGTTCCGGCTGCACTCTGGGTGAAAAAGCATCGTAAAATACTATGGAATGACATTCGCGATCGGACATGTTCTCAAATCCGGCATGCCTTTTTTCCAGCGAGAAACCTTTGCATATCTCTACCGTAGTGTTCCACGGACATTCGTGCAGGTGCAGGAATTCATCTGCCAGCGTTCCACCATGAGGCACGGTACCGGGATAATTGAGTGCGGAGTATTCCTGCTTGGTGAGCGGGTATGCCTCCAGTGAAACATAAGATATTTCCAGTCCTCTTTTCCGGGCTTCGATGAGCGTTATGAATGCGTTAAGGCCGGTGCCGAAGCCGGCTTCGAGTATTTTTATCGGGATGTTGCCAGGGTGCGATCCGGCAAAAAAATCCAGCCCGTTCCTAATAAATACGTGGTATGCTTCCGTTACAGCTCCATTTAATGAATGATACTGTTCGTCGAGCGAGGGCAGCGTTATCGTGTGCGAACCGTCGGCCGTTATTTCCAGTTTTTTTTCCATACACGCAAATGCGTCAGTTAAACCAGTCCCAGACAACTCCGAAACGCAGTGTTGGGTCCAGGTAGGGGTACATAGGTGCGGAAAAATAGTTCCTGTTCGACGGAGTTACCCAGGGAGTGAAGTTCTCGAATTTTATGAACAGGCGTGTTCTGCGGATTTTGGCGGAAAGCGATATGTCAAGATAGGGATAGTCGCCTATCTGCTGTACGGACGACGGGCTTTGCAGGTTGTAATCGGAAAGCAGCGGGTTGTACATCGGAGCGTCGAACGACGAGTAATATTTGAGCGTGAGCGCAGGCATGAACGTCACGGCTTTGCGGAACATCGAGAAATAGGCGTACAGGGACGAACGGACCATTATTTCCGGCAGTGGCATCACGGACGCCCCGGAACTTACGTTCTGGTAGGTTACCGTGTTGTCCCATCCGAACCACCTGATGCGGGTGTCGCGGGAAACGGTAACCGACAGTACGTTTACCTTGTCGTCAAATTGACGCGGGGTGCGTAGCGAATCGAAGTACACGTAATTGCTTATGTCCGTAAATTTCACCTGCGCATTGATTATCTTGTCGCTTTTGAGCGTAACGGCTATTTCGTTTGCCTCTATCCTTTTGAAATCGTTCTTCCAGTTGAACATGGCGAACGAACTGCGGTAGTACCGCGCTACGAGCGGCGCGTAGTAAGAAGCGTTCATGTATGAGCCTTCCAGCCTGTTTTGCGGGTTGAGCTGAGCATATGCCGAGAGTTTCAGTATGCGGGCATCGGAAAACACTCCGGAAAGGCTGTAATCGAACGAAGCGTCGGCGCCGAAATAACGCATCGGCCTCCAACGTCCCAAAAGATTGACGGATACTGTGTTGCCGGATATTTTCTCTCTGTTGTCCATGCCCGTGCCGTAGGCCAGAGAATCCTGGAACGCGTATGTGGAGGACTGGTAGCGTATCATGCCCTGGGCGTAAATGTTGACCAGAGGGAAATTGACGCCGGCGCCTGCGGCTATGTCCAGGGTGTTGAAATACGAACTGTCCACCCTGGGAGCTTCGGGAAGTACCGCCGACCTGTAATAATTTATCGATTTTTCGCCTGTATTGCTGTCAGGGTCTTTGAATGCCGGATCGTAGTACCTGTATGTCAGGTGTTGGTATTGTATTTCGTTCAGAAGGCTTATGCGGAAGCCTTTCGGATTTTTAACCGACGAGTTGAACAGATCGTAGGATTGGCTCACGTAAAACCTCGTTCCGCCAAGACGGTTGGCTACTGCTGCATCCGAACCGGACAGATTGACAGGCAATGTCGTCCGGTAAGAATATTCTTTGTCGTTCGAGCGGAACATTTCCATCCCTTCGGCCGTCAGTCCGCCGTTTTCGTTTGCCGAGAGGAACTGGTATGTCACGTGCCCGCGCAGTATGTACCGGTACGGTTTGTCGTGAAAACTGAATGTGCCGACCAGTTGTCCGTGTTGGTTGCTTGTGTAATTGTAAAGTCCCTCTTTAGTGCGTTTGCCCCGGTATCCTATCGAGAAGTTGAACAGCCTGCCGGCGTTGGCCGTGAAGTTGAAATCGAGCACATGGCTCTCCATGTTGGAAAATACGTTCGTATAGTACATGGCTTCCGACCATGGAGTGCGCACGTCGTAGTAGTTTATCTCGTCGGCATTGCGGTAGTACATGCTTCTGGAACTTATGCCGTAGCTCGGTGTGAGCGAGGGTTTCAGGTCTAGCACCATAGGCGTGTATCCCTGGGCAATGGTAGGAAACGGCATGTATCCGTATTCGTCCTTGCGCAGAGGGTTGAGTTTGTATAACTTGGATATGTTGAGCGATGTGTCTACAAGCGTAGTGTCCCACGTGGGGGATATTATCTTGTAAACTTGTATGGAGTCCTTATAACGGTTGCGGTATACGGTGCGGTCGCGGGTCCTGCCGCGTGCGGCATCTACCGAGTCCTGTTTTTCCTGTTCTTTGCCGTCCAGTATAGGTTCGCCGAAAGCGTTGAGGCGTTCGCCGTTCTTGCCTTTGTAAGGATCGTATATTTCAGTCCGGTTTCTGTTGTTGTAATTATTGTTGTTGTTTACCGTTTGCGCAGTCGCGCCCGCAGAACAGAATATCTGTAGGAAGAGTAATATATATAAGGCATTGCTTTTTGTGCGGCGTGCTGTGTTCATTGTGCAAAAATAATCATACTTTCATAAGTAAGCGCATTTATATGCGGCTAAATATTTGCGGCAACGAATCCCGTGAAGTTTTCCGGGCAAAAGTCGTTTTCCTTTTCTGCGGGGTCACGGCATTGTTTCGTCTTCAGTATCTTCAGCTCCGCTTTCCACTACGGTGGTGTCGCTCACATACGGATCGAACAGTTTTTCGGATATGTTCATAAGAGTAGGCACCGAAAATGAACTGCGCGCCTGGTTTTCGAGTACGATTATGGTTTTTTGTTCTTCGGGAAGACGGAGGAACCGGCCTCTGTATCCGTGCCACCATCCGTTGTGATATACTATTTCGCGGTCGTTGTAATTGTACAGCCTCCATCCGTAACCGTACGGGTGTACTTGGTCGGTGTAATTGGTGTAGGCTTTCTGCTGCCAATGGTCGTCGAGTATGAAACCTCCCCGTAATGCCATGTCGAATTTAAGCAGGTCTTCGGCTGTCGAATATACTCCTTTGTCGCCCAATACTCCGTCCAGAAAGTTTAACCCGTATGGCGCGCGGCGCGAAGTATAGCCCTGCGTCATCGTCCCGCATCGGGAAAATTCGGGTTCGGTACAGAAAAACGTATTGTCCATGCCTACGGGTTCGAAAATATTCCTGCGTACCCATGAAGAAAAGCTCTCGCCTGTCACATGTTCCACTATCGAAGCCAGAAGGGCGTAATTCGTATTGCTGTACTGGTATTTCAGTCCTGGGGAAAAATAAGGACGGGGTTTGCGTTTGAGCATTATCGAAAGCATATCCTCGTTGCTCATTGGCTTCATGAAGCCTATCCACACTCCGGCGGTAAACCTCGTGTAATCGGCAAGCCCGCTTTTGTGGCTCAGAAGCATTTCGACCGTGAGCGTGGGGCGTC
This sequence comes from Flavobacteriales bacterium, assembly GCA_003150615.1. GTDB lineage: Bacteria > Bacteroidota > Bacteroidia > Flavobacteriales > UBA1820 > Merdimorpha. The sequence continues at coordinate 186,260 of QALN01000009.1, forward strand.
CGAAGCCTTCCAGATAATCGCTCACCGGAGCTTTTATATCCACCAGTCCCTGCTGGGCGAGCATCAGCACGGCGGTGGCCGTTATTGTCTTGGAGATGGATGCCAGTTGGAATACCGATGATGTGGATAGTTTTTCCTTTGTCCTGAAATTGCTGTAACCGTAAGCTTTGGAGAATATTTTGTCCCGGTCGGCGAAAAGCACCACTCCGTTGAATTGTCCGCGGACGGACTTGGATATGAAATACTTGTCGACAGCTTTTATCCTGTCCTGGTCGAACGGCTTGTCGGGAAGGACTGCACGGCGGTAGGAGTCTTCTGCGGGGACGTTAAGTTCCTTTACGTTCCTGTCGTCGGGAAAAGCATATTGCTTCCCTCCGGATAAGGAGAAAAACACCAGCAGCAGAAATGAAAAATATCTTGTGGACAGGCGTTTCATCGATGGGGTTAAATGCTGTGTCACAGCGAAATCTTATAACAGGCAAATGTAGTGAAGATAGATTTAAACTCTATGGGCATAAGTTTTTTTTATGAATTTTTAACTACACGGGTCTGATAAACGGTTACTTTTACAATGTGGATGCGAGTGGAAACTCACCGGTATTTACTGTTAAAACATCCGCAGGAACCGAAAAAACCGTGTTTTTTCACTATATTTAAAAAATAACCCAAAAAATCAATAATCATGGCAACAAACAACATTGGCCTGGACACTGCAAAAACCGGCCGCACGATTGAAAAACTGAACAAACTCCTCTCCGATTACCAGATACACTATCAGAACCTGCGCGGATTTCACTGGAACATCAAAGGCAAATCTTTTTTCACACTTCACTCCGTGTTTGAAAAGTATTATGACCAGGCAGCCGAGAGGGTGGACGAAATAGCAGAACGCATACTTATGCTCGGAGGTACTCCGATGCATACATATCAGGACTACCTGGATAATTCTTCGCTTTTGGTCTATCAGAACGTAAGCAATGCCGATAAAGCCGTTGCCGATATTCTGAGCGATATCAACAGGCTTATAAAGTCCCAAAGGGAATTGATAGAAGTGGCCGGCGCTGCCGACGATGAGGTGACTGTGGACATGATGATAGGATTCACAGCCGACGACGAGAAAAAAGTGTGGATGCTTTCCGCATATATGGGATAAACCTGACCTGAGACTCCCCTTACCTGAAAACGAAAAACCGCCGGAACTCAATATGAGAGTTCCGGCGGTTTTATTGCCAAGACTAATTATGAAATTTTAGAATGCTTGTTTTTTAATATTATCGTATCCATTGGAAATAGTACATAAATATAATTGTTATATATTTGTTTTTATTAATGATTTTAATAAATTTATTATGAATAAAATAGTTTCTACACTGCTTTTCTGTTTAATAGCATTAAATTGTTGTGCTGAAATAGAATCTGGAAGTTTTAAATCAGATTCTTCTTCTGTTGGATATAACGATAGAGTATATCAACTTTTTCCGACGCAGAATATGTGGACATTTATTAAATTAAATACCCGAAATGGGCTTATGTGGCAAGTGCAATATGATGTAAAAGGTAATAATCGTTTTGAGACGGAACTTAATTCAATATCTCTCGTAAATGAAGCAGATGAAGTTAATGGACGCTTTATGCTTTATTCTACTCAGAATATGTATAATTTCATGTTGCTTGATCAAATTGAAGGAAGTGTATGGCAAGTTCAATGGTCACATGATCCAGAAGATAGAATGATTATTCCAATTAGAAATATATAAATAACGCCCGGAATTGTTCCGGGCGTTATTATAATTATAATATCTAAATTCTTATTGTGCCGGTTGCTGTGTCGTGTCGTCAACTTCGGCAGCGGCTTCGGCAGGCTGGTCAACTATTATTACCTCTTCTTCCGCAGCAGCCTGTTCGACTACCGGAGCGGCATCCTGTTCGTACATTTCTATAAGTTCGCCCTTGTGATCCTGCAGGAATTTGATAAGGCGGTCTTCGTACGTTTTGATCTGTTCCACCATGCCGCGGTGCTCCTCGTTTATATCCGGTTTGAGCACGTACCAGTTGGCAATGTACGGGGCTATGATGAGAGAAACGATGGATGTGAGTTTGATAAGTATGTTCATCGAAGGTCCTGATGTATCCTTGAACGGGTCGCCTACGGTATCGCCGGTAACGGCGGCCTTGTGGGCATCGGAACCTTTTTTCTCTATCTTGCCGTTTATCTCTACGCCTTTCTCGAACGATTTTTTCGCATTGTCCCAGGCGCCTCCGGCGTTGGATTGGAATATTCCCATCAGTACGCCGGAAACGGTGATACCCGCAAGCATTCCTCCGAGGACTTCAGGGCCGAATACGAAACCTACCAGCACGGGCGCTATCAGCGCGATAGCTCCGGGAAGCATCATCTCGCGGATGGAGGCGTGTGTGGATATGGCTACGCATTTTTCATATTCCGGTTCGGCTTTGTATTCCATGATGCCGGGAATCTCGCGGAACTGGCGGCGTACTTCATTTACCATGTCCATCGCTGCGCGGCCTACGGCGGCGATAGCCAGCGAGGAGAAAATGAACGGTATCATGGCTCCTACGAACAGACCTGCAAGAACGTTGGCGTGATATATGTCGATGCCTGTTATGCCAGAAACGCCCACGAATGCGGCGAACAGAGCCAGTGAAGTAAGCGCGGCGGAAGCTATGGCGAATCCCTTGCCCGTGGCAGCCGTGGTGTTGCCTACTGCGTCGAGGATATCTGTGCGTTCGCGCACTTCTTCCGGCAGACCGCTCATTTCGGCAATACCGCCGGCGTTGTCGGCTACAGGGCCGAAAGCATCTATGGCGAGCTGCATGGCTGTAGTGGCCATCATGCCCACAGCGGCTATGCCCACACCGTAAAGGCCGGCGAATTCATACGAGAAGAATATTCCGGCAGCCAGTATTACGATAGGAACCACCGTGGATTCCATGCCGACGGACAGACCGCCGATGATGTTGGTGGCATGTCCTGTCGAGGACTGCTGTACTATCGATTTTACTGGACGGCGTCCCATAGCAGTGTAGTATTCGGTCACGATGCTCATCAGCGCACCTACTACAAGACCGGTTATTATTGAGAATACCACGTCGGTATCCGTCATTTCAAAACCGCGTATCACCATCGAATCTGGAAGCAGGTATTTGGTTAGGAATACCGCAGCCACACCGGTGAGTATTATGGAAATCCAGTTACCCATGTTGAGCGCACCCTGTACGTTTCCGCTGTCGTTCTTGATGCGTACGAAAAAGGTACCTACGAGCGAGAATATTATTCCTATGCCGGCTATGAGCATCGGGAGGAGTATCGGGGCCGTGCCACCGAAAGCATCGTCGGAAACGACTTCCTGCCCCAGTACCATAGTTGCCAGTATAGTTGCCACGTACGAACCGAAAAGGTCGGCTCCCATACCGGCTACGTCGCCTACGTTGTCACCAACGTTGTCGGCTATCGTGGCCGGGTTACGTGGGTCGTCTTCGGGGATACCCGCTTCGACCTTGCCCACGAGGTCGGCTCCTACGTCGGCAGCTTTAGTGTATATGCCACCGCCCACGCGTGCGAACAGGGCTATCGATTCGGCACCCAACGAGAACCCGGACAATACTTCGATGGCCAGGCGCATCGCTTCTTTCGATTCAAAGGCCCCGAACAGGTGAGCAAGCACGATGAATACTCCGCCCATGCCGAAAACTGCCAGTCCGGCTACTCCGAAGCCCATTACCGAACCTCCGGTAAACGATACTTTCAGAGCTTTCATCAGGCTTGTGCGTGCGGCTTCCGTAGTGCGTACGTTGGCTTTCGTGGCGATGTTCATACCGAAATATCCGGCAAGCGCCGAGAAAAACGCGCCCACGATAAAGCATACGGCTATTACCCAGCTGCTTTCCTGGCTCGAAGAGCCCAGAAGGACCAGAAGAAGCGCGGCTATTATCGCAAAATAGCTCAGCACTTTCCATTCCGCTTTCAGGAACGCCATTGCACCGGCGGCGATCTTCGACGCCAGGTTCTGCATTTTTTCGTCGCCCGCGGGCTGTTTGGACACCCACGATGCTTTTACAGCCATGACCGCAAGTCCCACAAGACCAAGCAGAGGCACGGCATAGAAAAGATTTTCCATAAACTGAATTTTATTTATTAACTTTCTTTTTTATTTCAGCCTACAAAATTATAAAAACTATTGTTCACTGCGAAATTATAGGTGCGATTATTGCCTTTTTCGGGGCGGAAGGGCTTTTTTTCGGTTAAACTATGTGAAAAACCGGGCGTTTTTGGCTATTTTTGGATGTTAATTTTAAAAAACGGACATGAACAGGACTTCTTTCAGGCTGATACTGGCGCTTGCCGGGCTGGCGGTACTCATATACGGTTTTTTCAGCGGCAGGCTTCAGGCCAGTTTTCAGCAGACGCCTTATTCGACCGGATTTATAGTCGTTGTACTGATAATCTACGCGGCGTTTAATGTTGTAAAATTTTTCCGCCGCGGAAAGTAGTCCTTTTTCGCACGTCCCAACGGTTGTGCTTTTTTTCTTCAGGAACTTGTTTTTTACGAATATTCTCATTTTTTAATATTATCGTATATGATAATTGGGAAAAAATGACTTGTTCGCTTAAAGAGTTGTATTAAATTGATTTTACGGGGTCTTTGTCGGGTTTTTGTAGTATATTTGCCGCACAATGCTCGTTTGATACATTTGTTAATCCTAATAATATACGCAAATAAATGAAAGCTTGTTTTATGGGGTTGGGGTACATAGGTTTGCCCACCTCGATAATTGCTGCTGAAAACGGCGTCGAAGTGACCGGAGTGGACATCAATCCGTCGGTGGTGGAAATGACGAACGCCGGCAAACTTCATATAGTGGAACCGGGGTTGCAGGAGTTGCTCGAACGGGTTGTGAAGTCCGGAAACCTCAGGGCTTCACTCGTGCCGGAAGAGAGCGACGCGTATTTTATCGTCGTTCCCACTCCTTTTAAAGGGAATCATGAGCCGGATATATCGTACGTGGAGGCTGCCACCAAGGCGGTGATACCTTTGCTTAAAGCCGGCGATTTGTTCGTGATAGAATCCACCTCGCCGGTAGGAACTACCGAGAAAATGTCTTCGCTCATTTTCTCATGCCGTCCCGAACTCGAAGGAAAAATATACATAGCGTACTGTCCGGAGCGTGTGCTTCCCGGCAATGTCATTTACGAACTGGTGCACAACGACCGTGTGATAGGCGGTATAGACCCTCGGTCAACGGAAAAAGCCGTCGAATTTTATTCGCAGTTTGTAAAGGGTAAACTGCATCCCACCAACGCCAAGACGGCCGAGATGTGCAAGCTGACGGAAAATTCTTCGCGTGACGTGCAGATAGCTTTTGCAAACGAACTGTCCCTGATATGTGAAAAAGCGGGAATAAACGTGTGGGAACTCATCGCGCTGGCCAACAAACATCCGCGTGTAAACATACTGTGGCCCGGCAGCGGAGTGGGCGGACATTGCATTGCGGTGGACCCTTACTTCATTACGGCCGATTTTCCGGTCGAGTCGCAACTTATAGCCAAATCGCGTGAGATAAACAATTACAAGGCTTTCTGGTGTGCGGAAAAAACGAAGCGGGCCATAAAGGATTTCGAGCTCAAAAACAACCGCAAGGCACGTGTGGCCATTATGGGACTGGCATTCAAACCCAATATAGACGATTTGCGCGAAAGTCCGGCCAAATACATTGCTTCCAAGGTTATGGAGGGGGAAGACGCGGATTATATGATAGTGGAACCGAACGTGTCCGAACACAAAGTGTTCAAGCTTACCGATTACGAACAGGCGTATCAGAAGGCGGATATCGTAGCGTTCCTTGTCGCTCATGACCAGTTCAGGAGCTTGCCTTACGACGAGGGTAAGGTGATACTCGATTTCTGCGGAATCTTTAAGAAATAACACTACGGACCAGGACAGGAAATAATTAATAAGTATGAAAACAGTTATGCTCGTTTTCGGCACACGCCCCGAAGCGATAAAAATGGCTCCGCTTGTCAGGGAGTTCGAAAAACATGCCGACCGGTTCAAAACATTGGTATGCGTTACCGGCCAACACCGTGAAATGCTTGATCAGGTTCTTCACATTTTCGGAATAAAACCTGATTATGACCTGAACATAATGAAGCAGGGGCAGGATTTGTACGATGTGACGGCACGTGTGCTGACGGGTATGCGGGATGTTCTGAAGGAAGCCCGTCCGGATGTTGTGCTCGTACACGGGGATACCACTACCAGCACGGCGGCTGCGCTTGCCGCTTTTTACCAGCAGATACCGGTGGGACATGTGGAAGCGGGTTTGCGTACGCATGACATATACAGCCCGTGGCCGGAAGAAATGAACCGGCAGATAACGGGACGCATAGCAGCTTACCATTTCGCGCCTACGCCCCTGTCACGCGAAAACCTGTTGAAGGAAAATATAGCCCCCGGCAGTGTGGCCGTAACGGGCAATACAGTTATTGATGCGCTGTACATGGTTGTCGACAGGATAAAGGCCGACGGAAAATTATCCGGAGAGTTGGCAGACAACCTGCTTAAAGCCGGATACGATGTGTCGCGACTGGACGGCGGCAGGAAACTTGTGCTTATCACCGGACACCGGAGGGAGAATTTCGGAGACGGCTTTATCAGCATGTGCAAGGCTATAAAAGCGCTGACGGAAAAATATCCCGATGTGGATTTCGTTTATCCCATGCACCTGAATCCCAATGTGCGCAAGCCGATATCCGAAGTATTCGGGGATAGCTATGGCGATAATATGTTCTTTATAGAACCGTTGGAATATCTCGATTTCGTGTTCCTTATGGAAAAGAGTACTGTGGTGCTGACCGATAGCGGCGGAATACAGGAGGAGGCTCCGGGACTTGGCAAGCCGGTGCTGGTCATGAGGGATACGACCGAGCGGCCGGAAGCTCTCGATGCCGGTACCGTGAAACTGGTGGGAACCGACTATGAGAGGATAACGAATGAGGTGTCGCGCCTTTTGGACGACAAAGCCTATTACGATGCAATGAGCCGTGCGGTAAATCCTTACGGCGATGGTTTGGCGTGCGGTAGAATTGTAAACGTATTGGGGGAAATATGAACTTGAGTAAAGGACAGATATTAAGATGTTGCTTTTGGGCGCCTTTGTTGCTGCCTCATATATTTATATTTCTGTTTTCCGGTAAAAAAGAAGTGATATTATCCGATCTGAACAGGTATTCCAGGTATGGGATAGGCAACCGGGTATCGAAGTTCATTTTCGTAATGGCTCATTACATTAGTGTCCCGTTAAAATGGGACGAGTTAAACAATTAATCAAATAGCCCCGGAATTAGGGGATCATTTAGATCTTTGACATCATTGAAATTAGTCTTGTCGAACAGGTCATGCAAGTGGGTTTTGTCAGTCAATGATATGCTGAGAATCTGCAAGACTTCATAGGTTGAGCGTTTCAAATTCATATCATGTTGGACAATAGCCACAAGACTGTATGTGATAATTGCCACACTAATTTGTATGCGAACAGCGTTCTCTGTTGTACCCCAGAATTTCTTTATCTTGAGATGCTGCTTGAGCCATTTGAAGAACAGTTCGATTAACCATCTTTTCTTATAAAGATTGGCGACATCCAGTGCAGAAAGTTGTTT
>QALN01000005.1 GCA_003150615.1 Flavobacteriales bacterium
GGTTTGGCACCTCGATGTCGGCTCGTCACATCCCGGGGCTGGAGAAGGTCCCAAGGGTTGGGCTGTTCGCCCATTAAAGTGGCACGCGAGCTGGGTTCAGAACGTCGCGAGACAGTTCGGTCTCTATCTGCAGTGGGCGTTAGAAATTTGCGTGGATCTGACTCTAGTACGAGAGGACCGAGTTGGACGAACCTCCGGCGTACCGGTTGTCGCGCCAGCGGCACGGCCGGGTAACCGCGTTCGGCAGGGATAAGCACTGAAAGCATATAAGTGCGAAACCCACCACAAGATAAGATTTCTTTATAAGGGTCGTGGGAGACCACCACGTCGATAGGCTACAGGTCTAAAGGCAGTAATGTCAAAGCCGAGTAGTACTAATCACCCGTAAGTTTTACGCTCAGAAGAACAACAACAAAAATACGTTTCAGCCAGTCTGCTCTAGTAGTGTTATCTCCTTATCGCTCAATATGTCAATAAAATAACGCCTTAAGCGGCGGTAAACAGCTTAAGGTGGCTATAACGCCGGGGATCACCTCTTCCCATTCCGAACAGAGAAGTTAAGACCGGTTGTGCTGATGGTACTGCCCCAGTTGGTGGAAGAGTAGGTAGCCGCCTTTTTTAGATAACGAAAGCCACGCTCGTCATGCGTGGCTTTTGGCGTTTTATATACTTTTTGTATCTGGAGAAGAAAATGGGGGAGAGATCGTCATTCCATCCTCAAACTGAAAAATACGAATCGTGGTATTTTGTGTTCTTTTTGCCAAGTGGAGGGATGGGATTTTTTGTATCTCAAGTCGCAGAAACTGTATGAAGACCGGCCGGTGCGTATACCGGATGTGTATGCCGCGAGGTTTATCTCGTCGGCCGTTGTGTACGGTTTTTCCGGAAATGTTTCCATCAGTATGTATGGTGTAGGGTATTCTGTTTCATTTTTAGTATCTATCGCGTATTTCACGCTGTTACCTCCGTAACGCGGCGTATTGCAGCTTATACGTACGGTATCCGGTCCGTCGTTCTTGGCAAAGAATGTAAAAGTGGCGGTGGTGTCTGAAAATTCGAACGCGTAGGGAAATACCGGTTTGGTCACCACGCTGTCGCCTTCGCACCGGTGGGAATAGAGTAGCCATTTTTTGCCTTTGATATCGCCATGTACGGTAGCTTTCAGATAGTATACATCCAGAAATGCCATCAGTTCACGTGTCAGGGTGTCTCGTACGGTTATATCGTAATCAACGGTTACACGCCCCTGTGCTGCGGCGTTAAAAGACAATGCGAATGATGCTGCGATAGTAAAGATTATCTTCTTCATGATAGTTTTTTATTATATAGACGTAATGCAAATGTATAGCATCCCTGTTTTTTGAATGCTTTGTAATCGTATTTTTATAAAGTAATTAACAGAGGGCGGAATTTATATGATTAACTTTGTAAAAAGCATTTTTTTCGCATTAACCCCAAACATTTGAAATACGATGAACTATAAGATAGCTTTTTTTGGTACCAAGCCTTATGACAGGGAATCTTTCGAATCCCTTAATGGCAAATACGGATATGAAATAAAATATTTCAAAGGCAATCTCAATGCGGATAATGTGCCGCTTACAAAAGGGATGGATGCCGTGTGCATATTTGTCAATGATACGGCGGATGAAGCGGTAATAAAGAGTATGGCCGAAAACGGAGTTAAATTGCTGGCCCTTCGCTGTGCCGGTTTCAACAATGTCGATTTGAATGCTGCGGCCAAATACGGTATAAAAGTCGTGCGCGTACCGGCGTATTCTCCGTATGCTGTGGCGGAATACGCTCTGGCCCTGATGCTTACCCTTAACCGCAAGATACACCGCGCCGTGGTGAGAACCCGTGACGGGAATTTCGCGTTGCACGGACTGGAAGGCTTCGATATGTACGGAAAAACGGCGGGGATAATAGGAACCGGTAAAATAGCAAGGATATTGATACATATACTGCGCGGGCTAGGCATGGAAGTGCTGGCTTACGATCCTTATCCGGATGAAAATTTCGCGCGTGAGGAAGGCATAAAATACGTCGCTCTGGATGAACTCTATGCATCTTCCGATATCATTTCGCTGCATTGTCCGCTCACGCCCCAGACCAAATATATGATAAACGCCGAATCCATTTCAAAGATGAAGGACGGCGTTATGATAATAAATACGGGCCGTGGGCTGCTTATACACACCAACGACCTTATCGAGGGACTCAAATGCAAGAAAGTGGGTTCCGCAGGGCTGGACGTGTACGAGGAGGAGAGTGATTATTTTTATGAAGACCGTTCGGATTCGCTCATAGGCGACGATATGCTGGCCCGTTTGTTGTTGTTTCCCAATGTGGCAGTCACTTCCCACCAGGCGTTTTTCACCAAAGAGGCAATGCACAATATCGCCGAAACGACACTCGATAACGTCGGGGATTTTTTCTCAGGTAATATACGTAACGAGGTGCGTGCCGGCCAGTAACTTAAATAAAATATAAAATACGGCCTCTTGCCGCCATTATTGTTACCTTTGCGCGGACGGAAATGTTTCGCCGGCTCCGCATATTATGGACATACGAAGGTATTTACACGCATTTGCTTTTTTGGCTTTTATGGCCTGTCCGGTTTTTCTTGCCGCTCAGGTTACGATAAAGCACGTGGCTGTAACATTGGATAATATGCCGGTTGCAGGAAAAGAGGTTAACCTGATGTGGACGCAGGGGTTCAATTTCGCCGGAGCCAAAGCGTTGAAAGAGGCGAAAATACCTCTCGTTGGTTTTGTCAATGAAAAAAATGTTATATCCCCCAAGGAAAAGGATATAAGGACCGCCATACTCGGCACTTGGATAGATGCCGGTGCGGAATTGGGCAATGGCACGTTTTCGGATATCCCGATCGGCAAGTCCGCCGGAGTCCAATGGTTTGAGGACGATGCCATGTATGGCGAACGTATCATAAAGGAGCTGATAAGGAATTACGGCGATACGCTGCGCTATTTCCGTTTTCCAGGAATGGACCTTTCGGCAGTATCGGCCCAGGAACTTACCCGCGTGGGATCGTTCCTTAAAAACAGGGGGTATATTCCCGTAACGGCTACCATACGTTTCGAGGATGAGTATTTCAATACTCCGTATATAAACTCCAAGATAGAGCGCGATACGATGCTTGTACGGTATATAGGCGAGCGTTATCTTGACTATTTCAAATCTACGTTAGATTATTACGAGCGTTTGTCACAGGATAATTTCTCGCGTCAGATAACTCATATATTGTCGCTTCGTTGCAGTGAGATAAACAACGATTTTTTTGGGTATCTGATGTATATCCTGTGGCAGAAAGGCTATCGTTTTGTGACGCTGGAAGAGGCGCTGGCCGATCCTTTGTACAAAAAACACCTCCCCGAACCGTATAAAGGCGGATTTTTTTGGGATTATGCCACAGGTGTTTCCAAATCGGATCCTGTACAGCCGCAGCAAATGATAAAAGCCCTTTACAATTACCAGACTTATTGAACCTGCTTTTTTTTTGGAGTCCATTGGTGTCGGTGAATTGAAATAAATGCTTGGCGGCCGGTAACCGCCGACTGTCGAAGTAAGATTAAATAAATCCTATAAAAAACCGGCGTTGCCTTATTGGCAACGCCGGTTTTCGATATATGTGGAAAACGTACTATTCGTCTTCTTTGTTTCTGAGAGCCTGCACATATACGGCTTTTACTTTCTGCTGGCGTTTAACAACCGAAGGTTTGTTGAACTGCTGGCGCGAACGCAGCTGTTTCATAGTGCCGGTCTTGTCGAATTTTCTTTTAAAACGTTTGAGAGCCCTTTCAATGGCTTCTCCTTCTTTTACAGGAATGATTAACATTTTTATTGTTCTTTTTTAAGGTTAAAAAATAGTCTTGTTTAAAATTCCGGAACATGCGAAACATACGGCCTTGCAGGCTTTTTTGTCATGATACCGGTAAAAAAATCATAATTTACTCTTTTAAACAACGACCTCCTTTAAACCTTAGCTTTAATCCGTTAATAATGTTTTAATTGACAGGTTGCAAATGTACTACATTTTGTTTTAAATGCAAAACAAAAAAGAGAGGTTAAAAAACCTCTCGGTGAATTTTTTCGGGATCGTATTTTTCCCTTGGTTTGTAGTCGCGAGCCGGATAGCCGAGCGGTATCACGCACAGTGAATCTATGCCCTGTGGAAATCCGCATTCTTTCTTTACCACGTCCATACGTTCGCGGTAAGGGTAAGTGGCTGTCCATACGGCGCCGAGCCCGAGTGCTTCTGCCGCCAGAAGGATATTTTCCGTCACGGCCGAGCAATCTACGTACCAATACGGGGATTTTCTGGTGTCGGCTGCCACAACTATGGCTACCGGGGCATCTTTTAACATCTTGGCGTAGGGGAGAGCCTCGGCCATCGCTTCAAGCCGTGCCCGGTCGGACACTACCACAAGTTCCCACGGCTGCACGTTTTTTCCCGACGGTGCTGCCATGCCGGCCCTGAGTATCGCATCTATTTTTTCTTCTTCTACCGTACGGGAGTCGTAACTGCGAACGCTTTTGCGTTCCATTATGTTGCGTATGGCCGGAAGCGCCATATATTCGTTTTCCATTGTATTTGTCGTGTTTTGTTTTTTATCGCCTGTCAAAATTAAGGTAAAAACGCAGATATTTTTCCTTGCTGGCAGGAAAATATTTAAGTGTGCGCAGTGTGTCGAAATTTTCGATATGTCCGTGGGCATCCCTGTATCCTGTTATGGTACGGGCGAAAGGACGGGAAATGTATGGGTGCTGTGCCAAAAGCGGTTCGTTATCCACGTTTACATCGTATTTTACTATCGCCGAAGTGTCTATTTTCATGTATTGAGACAGGGCGCATAACCGTGCCGAGTCCGCCTTGAAGACGCCGCACATTTGCTCCAGACATACGAATCCGCCGTAACGTACCCGCGCCCGGAATATCTTTTCGGACAAGGTGTCGCCAAAAGCGCTGTGGGCTTTAAGGCGTTTGAGCGAAGCCCTGTTTATATCGACAACGGAGTAATCGGTAGGTTTGTTATCGTTTGTCTTTTCCTGTATGCGGATGTATGGGCGTAACCTCTCGAACATGCTGTCCGATACGGCATAGGATTTCGAGAACTGTTCCGCCGAGCGAAACCTCCCGCCCAGACTCGTGCGGTAATTTATTATGGTTCTTGCCTGGCGCGGTGAAAATCCCAGCGATACGAAAACGGCGGAATCCGCAGTGGACGGGTCGAACGGAAAGACGGTGTCCTTGCGGGCGTCTTTCAGGTAACTTTCCGGGCGGGAAACGTCGGCATGCTCAAACGTTACTACCGGCGGTGTGTTTGCCGAAAAGAAAGTTTCCTTGACGTATAAAACCGCTACAAGTACTGCCAATAGTACCGTTAAAGCAACCAGTCCCCTGTGTTGGGAGGCGGTGACCCTGAAAAAATCCCTGATACGCCCTGACATTATCTTCGATGTTTTCCCCGGTAATGATGATGACGGATTACGGTCCGTATGGTTGTATTATGTCGGCATTTATAGGCCGGTTTTCACTCCGAGAAGCCGAGCGGCATATTTTCCTATGACGTCGAATTCCAGGTTTACTTTCGTTCCAGGACGGAATGTATGGAAATTCGTGTTTTCGTATGTGTAAGGTATGATAGCTACGGAAAATTCCCCGTCGAGGCTGTCAACGACCGTCAGGCTCGTGCCGTTGACGGATATGGAACCCTTGGGTATGGTCACATTGCCGTAAAGCCCTTGGTCGTATGTGAAACGGTATATGTAGCTCCCGTCCTGTTTTTCCACCGCCGTACAAACGGCTGTCTGGTCCACATGCCCCTGTACGATGTGCCCGTCCAGACGGTCGCCAAGGCGCATGGAGCGTTCGACGTTTACTTTGGAGCCTATCTCCAGTTCTCCGAGGTTGGACTTTTTCAGCGTTTCGTCTATTGCCGTTACGGTGTACACATCGTCGTCGATATCGACAACCGTCAGGCACACACCGTTGTGGGCCACGCTCTGGTCTATTTTCAATTCGCGCGCAAATGGGTTGCGCATGCTTATATGCAGATTGCCTCCTTCTTTTCTAAGTCCGACAACTTCGGACATTCCTTCCACGATTCCTGTAAACATTTATATGGTATTTTTTTTCGGATTATACTTCGATTCGTTCGAGATTATGGTATTGTCGTTAAATGCGTCAATTTCCGGTCAGTTCGCTTACCCAGTCCACACCGTCCCAGCTGCCTGAACTCATCATCAGGAATACCGTTCCCTCGCGCGGTATTTTCTTTACCGCATCGCGCAAAGGGCCTATTTCGGTAAATACCTGCATGTCGGGATGCGCAAATTCGGCCTTTACCCATTGTGGGTCCAGCGGAGGCATGCGTTTTATTTCCATAGCGTGGTGCGAATAGAACACGAAAGCCTTGTCCGCAGGGTTCATGGAGCCTTTATACTGCGGCAGGAAATCCTTGTTAAGGCTGGAATAAGTGTGAAGTTCCATACATGCCACTACATTCCAATCGTGGTATACTTCTTTTACAGCCGCGACCGTAGCCCTGACTTTGGACGGTGCGTGGGCGAAGTCGCGGAAAATGACCGTACGATTGTCGTCGTACATTTTTTCCAGCCGGTTTTTGGCGCCTTTGAAGCCGGAGAGGCTGCGGTAGAATTCCTCGGCCTTCACGCCGGCGCAACCGGCAGCTTTTTTTGCCGCGTCGATATTGGACATGTTGTGCCGGCCGAAGAGTGTGACAGGATATTTTTTGCATCCGTAAACGAGTTTTACGGCATTGTCGTTTACCTGATACTGGTGTGTCGAATACGGAACTTTTTTCACGTCGAGTCCCGGATTGGCGGCGAACGTTTTTTCCACTATCCGCACTACTTCGGGGTCTTCGCTGTTGTAAATGAGCGTCCCTCCTTTTTCCATGCTTTCGATGAAGCGTTCGAAAGTATCGGTGTAGCTCTCGTATGTTTTGAATACGTTCATGTGATCCCAGGCTATGCCTGAAATGACGGCTACGTGCGGACGGTAATGTAGGAATTTCGAGCGCATATCCAGCGGCGAACTGAGGTATTCGTCGCCTTCTATCACTATCACCGGGTTTTCTTCTGAGAGTTCGACCATGCGGTCGAAGCCGTCGATAGAGGCCCCTACCAGATAGTCTGTCTTTATACCTGCAGAACGCATCGCATGCAGTATCATGGACGTTATGGTAGTTTTTCCGTGCGAGCCGGCCACCACTATGCGTTTTTTGTTTTCGGATTCGTGGTACACGAATTCGGGATAAGAGTAAATGGGAATGTTCAGTTCCCGCGCGCGCGCCAGTTCCGGGTTGTCACTGCGTGCGTGCATACCGAGTATCACGGCGTCCAGTTCGGGGGTTATCTTTTCGGGAAACCAGCCTTCTTCGGCGGGCAGTATACCGGCTTCGAGCAAGCGCGTGCGAGACGGTTCGTATATCACGTCGTCCGAACCGGTAATCGTATGGCCTTTGCGCTGGAGCGTGAGGGCCAGATTGTGCATTGCCGCGCCTCCTATGGCTATAAAGTGTATTCTCATGTTTTTTTATCGCGGTTAATATTTACATGCTGTTTTTTATATTCTAAAATACCGATAGGCTGATCGGGAGCGGGTTTAGAAAATGCCGGCCAGTTCCTCCAGTGATTTGACGACCGATATGCGGCTGTCGGAGACATCGCCCTGACTCCCCGAAGGATTGAACCACACGGCTCGTGCGAAACCGGCGGCCAATGCCGCATGTACGTCGTTTTCCAGGTCGTCGCCTATCATCGCGCTGCTCGACGCTTCGGCTCCGGCGCGTTTTACGGCGTAATCGAATATTTCACGCGACGGTTTTTTTGCCCCGGCCTCTTCGGATGTCACCATGCCGCTAATGTACGGCTTTATGCCCGGATTTTCTATCTTGACGGCCTGTACTTCGGAAAAGCCGTTTGTAAGCAGCCATACCGGATAACGAGCCGAAAGATTTTCAAGAACGTCCTGCGCACCGGGGAAAAGGTTTTTTTTAACCGGACACAGCGAGAGGTACATGTCGGCAAAGCGTTCGGCAAGGCCATTCTCGCGTATGGAAAACAGCGCCAGCGCCTCATCGAAACGGCGGCTGCGGAGTGCGCTTTTCTCTATTTTGCCCCGGCGGTACTGGTCCCACATGCGGTCGTTTATGACATGATAGCGCTTTATGAAATTTTCGGCCGTCAGTCCGTTACGCCCCACCAGAGACAGGTTTTCAAGCGTCTCTTCGAGAGCCAGTGAGGAATTTAGTTCGAAATCCCACAGCGTGTGGTCCAGGTCGAAGAACAGCGTCGATATGCCACTGTCGTTGATGTTTTTGTCTTGTGCCATTTTCAATTATTCTTTCATAAGGAAGACGAGCCGCCGGTGGAGCCGAATCCGCCGGCACCGCGTTGTGTTTGATCCAACGAGTCGGATGGGATCCATACGGCTTTCTCATGCCGTGCAACGACCATCTGCGCTATGCGGTCCCCGTCATTGATTACGAAATCTTCCGTCGAAAGGTTTACGAGTATCACGCCTATCTCGCCACGGTAATCGGCATCTATCGTTCCCGGTGAATTAAGACACGTTATGCCTTTTTTTATAGCCAGACCGCTACGCGGGCGCACCTGGGCCTCGTAGCCTTCGGGCAGCGCTATGTAAAGTCCTGTTTTCACTATTGCGCGTTCCATAGGACGGAGAGTCATCGGTTCGTCGATATTTGCCCGCAGGTCCATGCCGGCGGAAAGCGGCGTTTCGTACGATGGCAGCGGATGTTTCGATTTGTTTACTATTTTTATTTCCATCGGTTATCGTGTGGGTTTTATTTTTTTACATTTAAAAACTGCATAAGGCTTTTTCTCTCCAGCGCCAGCACTGCCAGACAGAATACTGCGAATATTGCGTTTCCGGCTATAACGTTACCGTCCAGAATATACCACGATATGTAACCTCCTGCCCATCCGAGCAAAAGATAGGCCAGTATCTTCGGAATGTCGTAAGGTATGGGGTAGTATTTCTGTCCCAGTATATAAGATACCAGCATCATTGACCCGTAGGTGATAAGGTGTGACCATGCGGCGGCTATGTAACCGTAACGCGGCACTCCGTAAAATATCACGGCCAGTGTCACGATTGCTCCCATTATAGATATGTAGGCTCCCCAGCGTGTCCTGTCCGTCAGTTTGTACCACATAGACAGGTTGTAGTAAAGTCCTAAGAATATGTTGGCGAAAAGGACTATCGGGACAATATCTATTCCCGAACGGTATTCGGGGCCGAGGAATTTCGCGCTCAGCCACGACAGGTTGGCCATTATACCTACGTACATTACCGCTACTACGATAGTGAAATAAAGCGAAACACGCGCATATGTGGCGGGAGCGTTGCGGTCTTTGGCCTGGGAAAAGAAAAAAGGTTCGGCCGCAAAGCGGAACGCCTGTATGAACAGCGTTATGAAGATAGCCATCTTGAAACAGTTGCCGTATATGCCCAGAATGTTCTCGGCTATGTCTTCCGGGAACAGTATTTTGAAAAATACGCGGTCCATCGTTTCATTTATCACTCCGGCAGTACCGGCTATCAGTATCGGCCATCCGTACCGTATCATTTTTTTCCATAGTGAAAAATCGGCTTTAAGACGTATGCCGCGGGCCTGTACCCAGAGAATGAGCATAACCAACGCGCTGGACAGTACATTGGACAGGAATATGTTCTCCACCCGGAGTTCGATCACGCCCATACGCGGCAATACGAGTATCAGCAGCAGGTTGAGCGCTATGTTCAGCGCGATACCCACAAGGCGGATCACGGCATACCTTACCGCTTTATTCTCCAGTCTTAATTGGGCAAACGGGACTATGGCGTAAGCATCGAAAGCCGTTATCAGCACGAAATAGAGTACGCACAGCGACATGTCGGCATAACCGACAGCCTCTGCAGCCTGGCGGTAGAACAACAATCCAAGTACCATGAACAGGGTAGTGGATATGAAAAGGGATGTGAAGGCTGTGGAAGCCACGGTCTTTTTTCCGTATTTCCCGTCACTTGAGTAGCGGAAAAAGGCCGTTTCCATGCCGTATGACAGAAAAACGTTGAACAGTGCGGCCAGTGCATACAGGAAAGCTACTATCCCCATTCTTGACGGCGGGGTTATCTCGTTCGTGTATAATGGGACCAAAAGGAAGTTCAACAATCTGCCAAGCATAGAGGAAAGACCGTAATACGCCGTTTGGCCCGCAAGTTTTTTCAGTATTCCCATATATCTCGTATCCTGTATATTTTATTGTATTGAGCCTTTTGCTAGTTCATTTGAAAAAAAACAGGCTGAAACCGGCCAATATAATCAGATACCATCTGATAATACCTTTTCCTCCTCCGCTTCCGGCGAAAAATTCGGTCGTAACCACTGCGAATGGCATGGAGAAAAATATTGTGAGGTATCTGTATTGCGGCAGTAGAACCGCCGTAAGTGTCGCTGCGGCCAGCATGGACGATACGGTAAGGAACATTTTTTTCTGGGGGACTGTATCGCTTTGAGCCGTGTTCCAGTATTTTATATACGCATATGCCAATGCCAAGGCTAATCCTACGGCGTAAAAATAGAAGTTTTCGGCTTTGAACACTTTTTCGGTGTACGGCATCGAAAACAACTTGAAGGATATGTCTGGCAGAAAATCCGAACCGCCTAAGAATACGAAATCGTAGGTGATCATCAGAATGTAAGAAGCTCCGGCTCCGGCCAGGGGTATAAACCAGCTTCTTATGTCGCCCGGAGTGAAAATGAGTATTCCCAGATAAACCGGCAGTATGAATACTGCGGCGGAGGGTACGAACCACAGTGCTATGACTACGAAAAAAGATGCGAAAAAAATATGCCCTTTTTCCATCCCCTGTCTGTGCAGGTGCATGATATTGTACATCGAAAGTACGACGAGCATGTTCGCCGTCAGGTAATCTCTGAAAAACATTATGGTCGGCAGGGTGACGAAAAAAAGGCCGTACATTAATACCACTCTCCGCAGATGTTCAGGGCGCATCATGCCGGAACATGCCAAAGCCGCTGTTACCGATGACGCCATTGTCAATGCTATATTGATACACGCATCGAGCATTGGCGCATCGGAAATATTGCACCACAATGTCCATCTGAGGGAAAAGTTTATGATGCATACAATGCCTAAAAACCCTGCGCAAGCCAGCAGCATGGTTATATGCAAACCTGTAGGCATGGCGCCTGCCGATATGTCCCTTCTTACCACTTTAGGTGTTACTTATGTTTTAATATTTCCTGTGCCTTGTCCGCCAGGGTTTGGCGGTTTAGCTGTGTTTTTTTATCCGTAGGGCCTACGGCCATGCTTCACATGTTCTATCTGGCCAGCCATTGCTCTGGGTCCTGCTTGACGCCGCCGTCGTAAATGCAGAACGTGAGGATGGTTTTCCCTTCGAACCTGTCGGTATATATCGTGCCTATTTTTTGTTTTACGGATATTTTATCTCCGCTTTTTACGTTTACAGCCGAAAGGTTGCTGTATATGGTGTAGTATTTTCCGTGGGAGACGAAAACCATATACAACCCGTCTTTAACCTGTACGCGTGTTACCTGTCCGTCGAATACGGCGCGTGCGTAGGAACCCTGCGGGGCTGATATGTCCAAGCCGGGGACTGTTATATAAACGTTGGTCCCTGGGTAAGGCTGGTTTCCGAAACGCATGTAAATATCGCCGCGTTCCACCGGCCATGGCAACCGGCCTTTGTTTTGTGCGAAGTTGGCCGATAGTATCCTGCCTTCAGGCGTAAGTTCGATTTCGGATGATTTTTTCTTGCCTGCCGCTGCGTTTTTCTTGTTTTGTGCAGCCAGTTCGCGCGCTATTATATCGTCTATTTCCTTCTGTATGCGCTCGGCTGTTTTCTTTTTTGCCGTCAGTTCCTGTTGGAGCTGTTTCTTATTTTTCTTAAGCGAATTAAGTATATTCTGTATCCTTGCCTGGTCTTTTTTGAGCTTTTCCATCTCGGAGGCCTGTTCCGCCAGCAGCTGTCCTTTTTCCTGCCTCAATTTTTTCAACTCCTCTATAGCCCGCCTGGTTTCTTCGTTTTTGGAGCGTACGTTTTCCCCGCGCTGGCGTATGGCACCGGCATATTCTTCTATATATTTCCCTCTGCGGTAAGCTTGGAGGAGACTCGATGACGACAGTATGTACATAAGGCGCATGCCGGGTGCTTTGTTACGGTAATAATTGACGCACATTCTGGAATATGAGGCCTTGAGGGTGTCCAATTCTTTCGACAAACGCTCGGCTTCCCCGGATTTTGAATCGATCTGTACGTCCAACATGCCTATGTCGGTATTGATGTTCTTTATCATTTCCTCACGCACGCGGGTCCGGTTGCGCAGGCTTTGCAGTTGTACCGTATTGGATTTTTGGTTCTTATCGTTACGGGCTATGGCTTCGTTGAGCCTGGACATCTCTTTCTGAAGCGCTGTCTTGCGGCTTTGGAGCGAGGCTTTGGAGTTTTGTCCGGCAAGCGGCGCCGCGCACAGGGCAAAAACGGCACATGCTGTTAAAAAAAACCTTGTATTCATATTTTTATAATATACAACACTTTGTCGGTCCGTATTGTCTTACGGTTATCAGGCGGCGGTTCGTTATATGAACGTCATATTCTAACACCTATGGCCCGGGCCAGTTCTCGCACGTCGCTGTATCCGGACGGTATCCTGAACGGAAATTCCTCAAGCATCGTTTTTCGTGCGGTAAAATTCAGTTTTACACTTATTTCCGTATGCCCTATGGTGGAAAACTTTACCGAAGACGGCATTTTATCGTTTTCGGTATATTCGTATTCGGCTATCAATCCCAGTTTTTCATCCGGTGATATAAGCATTTGCCGCGCTATCCTGAATGTACGTTTGTCCACGAAAACGTATCTGCCGAAGCCGCTCGATGCATCCCTCGATGAAAACATATATGAACCTTCGGCGGATTCGGCGGAAAAATTGCCTTCGGACAATGCGAACAGGGGGCGCGCGCATATCAGGTCTTCCACAGTATCGTATTTGGCTATGCGGAGCATCCGGGATATGTCGTAGAGTTCGTTCCAACTGCCGGAAAATGCTGTTTTTTTGGCTTTTTCATAGTACATGAGCGAATCCTTGGTGAAAACCGCCCGAGCAAACGATATTCCCAGCGCCGATACGTTGAACCAGATCTTTTCCCCGCTTACCAGTCTCATTGTGCCTCCCAATGTCAGTCCGCCAGCCTCTATATTGATACGGCGTTCGGCATTGACGCCGTCGAATATGTTAGCCGTGGCTTTTTTTGCTACTTCGGCAGGCCTTACCGTTTCGGCTGTGTGTTCGGGAACGACGCTTTTTTTCGTGCCGCACGAGACGGCAGCAAATGCAAAGACCGCCATAGACGCATATCCGGCGATTTTTAACGCCATATCCCTGGTTTTCATATATTGTTTCGGTTATTCGTCTTTTTTATCCGTTTCCCTTTCTGCGGCTTTCTTTTCCAAGTACATCTTGTCGGCTTTACGCGCGCCTTCATCGTCGCCGCAGGCTTTGAGTATGTCGCGGTAATGTCCCAGTACTTCGGATGACTGATCGGCCTGTATAGATAGTACGCGCTCTATCGTCGTACGTGCTTTTGCGTAATCTTTCTGGAGGTATAGTATCCATGCATACGTATCGAGGAACGACGGTTGTTCCGGTTCGTGCGACAGCGCTTTTTCTATCATACGCCGCGCTTCAGGCAGTTCTTTGCCGCGCAGGGCCAGGAAATATGCATAGTTGTTCAGTACGCCCGGATTTTCGGGGTCTATTTTGAGTGCAAGTCCGAAGTTGGCGTCGCTGGCATCGTGATTGCCGGCGTCGTGGTAATATGAGCCTAAAATTGCGCACACTTCGACATAGAATGCCATGCTGCCGTCTTTTGCCAGGCTTTTGGCCTGTTCCATTGCGCTTATGGCAGTAGTAAGATCTCCCAAGGCATGAGCCGCGAAACTATAAAGGTAATAAACCTGGGCATTTTCTCCGTTTTGTTGCAAAACCAGCTGGGCATCGTCGTAAAGCGACTTGAAATCGCCTTCCTGCGCCTGTGCGTAAAGCAGTTTCAGCGCGGCGTTTTCATCGTCGAAACCCTTGTGTATAGCCTTGCGCAGCATTTCCATGCCTTTTTTGTTTTCTCCCCTGGAAAAATAGTAATCCCCGGCGTATGCGTATGCAAACGGGACTTTGTCGGCCGATTCCAGCACTTTGAGGAGGGATTTTTCAAATACGGGGTAATATTGTGCGTTGGCGGCTGCAATAGGAGCCGTCATGTCGAGTATCTTTATCCTGTCCTGTACTACTATGGAAGTATCCGCAGCCACCACCTGTAGCGCGGAGAACATGTTGTCGTAATCGTTCAGTTCGTTGTAACGGCTCAAAAGCGTATAGGCCACCATCCCGTCCGAGGGATGTTTGGAATAGAATTCCTCAAGGTATTTCCACGACGCATCGGAATGTCCCGATGCGTTGAGGACCATTGCGCGCTGTATGGCGTACTGCGAATTGTCGGGCGACATCTTTTGCAGTATTTTTAGTTGTGCCAACGCATTTTTGAAATCTTTTTTCTTCAGGTAAATGTCTTTCCTGTAAACGGCGCTCGTTTCGCTGCGCCCATGTTTTTTCTCGTAGGCGGCTACCGCAGATAGAGATTTATCCCAGTCGCCGGTTACGGAATATGCGTCGAGCAACCCGGAGATTACATCCTCACCCCTTGCAAACCGGCGTTCGAGCACCATTTGCACTGCATCGTATTTTTCATGCCTCGCCGCTGTGGAAAGCAGGTATTCTTCGTACCAGAGGTTGTTCTCGTCCAATGCAAAGGCTTTCTTGGCGTAATATACGGCTTGTGTGCCGTCTGCCAGTTTGCCGTACACGCGCGACAGTTCGTAATAGGGTGCAGGTTTGCCGGGTTTGAGCTTTATACATTCCTTAAGGTACATTATCGAGGACGGATAATTATCGGCAGCCACGTTTTTCATGGCTTCGGACAATGCCGTATTGTACAGGCTGTCCGAATTGTCCTGACAAAAAACCTCCTGCGGCATGAACATACATACCGAAGCTAACATGAAACCGAAAAATCCTTTTTTACCCATAGAACTCGTCAAATAAAAGCCGGGGGCAGGCTCAAATGCACACCCCAGTTTACAAAGATAAACATCCATTGGTGTTTTTTACCTATATCTCGGTTTTAATTTTTTCATAAATATGGCATCATACGGACCTTAACGATATCCTTTCACGAGAAATTTCGTATTTTTGTATTTGCGGACTTGTGAAACGGTCCGCGAGAAATCAAAAAACAGAAAATAAAGATTATGGGACTTTTCAACTCATCCAATCCTGCCCTGAGCGAAAACACGCTCAAGAACATATCCGTGGCGTATGACGGGCAGACTATGACGATCAACGGCACTATCTGGAAAACGGTGTTCGGCGTTCTGCTCACGCTGGCCGGAGGCTTTTATGTGGTATATGCCGTTATGCAAAATCCGGCCATATTGAACACGCTGTTTCTCATAGGAATAATAGGCGGTCTGATAGCGGCCATAGTTACGATAGTAAAACCGCAGGTTGCACGTTTTACGATGCCTCTTTACGCTCTTCTCGAAGGGCTGGTATTGGGAGCTGCGTCGCTGGCGATACCGGCTTATTTCGGAGCGGAAGTATCGGTTGTAGTGCCACAGGCCGTACTCGGTACGGTGGTGACGTTTCTGGTTATGCTGTTTTTGTACCGTACGGGCGTGATAAAAGTGACACAGACGTTTATGAGCGTGGTTATAGCCGCCACATTCGGTATTGCGGCGGTCTACCTGATACTTTTTATCATGAGTCTTTTCGGCGGGACTAATTTCCTGATGGGTACTTCAGCCCTTTCGATAGGTGTTACGGCATTCGCCGCGTTGGTCGCAGCATTGAATCTGGCTATGGATTTTGAACTTATAAACCAGATGGAGCAGAGGGGTGCTCCGAAATATATGGAGTGGTACGGTGCGTTCAGCATATTGGTAACGCTCGTATGGCTTTATCTGGAACTTCTGCGCCTGTTCGCAAAATTGTCGAGCAACCGTAATTAACGGTACTGACAAACAGGCTTAATAAAAAAAGCCGCGCTTATGCGCGGCTTTTTTTATTAAGCCTGTTTGTCAGAGCTTGTCCACTATTTCAGCCAGACGTTCGGCTATTTCTGGTATGGAACCAACGCCGTCCACACCGTGATATTTACCCTGTGCGGAGTAAAAATCTTTCAATATGTTCGTCTTCTGGTAGTATTCGGCTATACGGTTGCGTATGATCGACTCGTCTGCGTCATCAGCACGGCCTGATACCTTGCCGCGTTCCAGCAGGCGGCCTACCAGTATCTCGTCGCCTACTTCCAGCGCCAGCATGCCCGATACTTTCATTCCTTTTGATGCCAGAAATTCGTCCAAAGCTTCACCTTGAGCCTGAGTGCGCGGGAATCCGTCGAAAATGAAGCCTTTGGCTCCTGTATTTTTTTCCACCACATCCTTTAGCATGGCTATCGTAACTTCATCGGGAACCAAAGCTCCTTTTTTGATATACGATTCGGCTAGTTTGCCCAATTCCGTACCGCCTTTTATATTCTCGCGGAATACGTCGCCTGTCGAGATGTGTACCAATCCGTATTTTTCCTTAAGGAACTCAGCCTGGGTTCCTTTTCCGGCACCGGGAGGGCCGAAAAGCACAAGATTTATCATTTTTATATGTTTTATGAATTTATTCAACGATTGCAGTTATTCTGTCTGTCCTTTGAGCTTGTAGATATGCGGGAGATTGCGCCCAAGCCCATCGTAGTCCAGCCCGTAACCGACTATGAATTTGTTTTCTATCTCCATGCCGACGTAATGTACAGGAAGCTTCTTCGTGTATGCGTCCGGCTTGAAAAAAAGCGTTGCCACACGGAAATCTTTTACTCCCTGTTTTTCGAACAGACGGTAAAGTTCTTCCAGTGTATTTCCCGTATCGACGATGTCTTCGAGTATCACCACCGTGCGTCCGGAAAAATCCTCGTTTACGCCCAAAAGTGTCTTTACTTTGCCGGTAGTGCCAGTACCTTGGTACGAGGCCATCTTCAGGAACGATATTTCGCAGTTGTACGGATAGTGGCGGACAAAATCGGACATAAAAAGGAACGAGCCGTTTAACACGCCTACAAAAATAGGGCATACGTCGCCTATTTCATGGGCTACCTTGTCAACCATGTCCAGTACGACGGATTCTATCCTTTTTTTCGGAATGTACACTTCGAAAGTCTTGTCGTGAAGTGTTACATCGGGTATCATATTTATCTTTTTTGCATCCATATGTTGTATGCCGTTTTTTGAAGCGGTAATGATTGGTTAATATTTAACTTCACATTTGTCACTTTACTTTTTTTCAGGAGAAAGCACTTTGAGTAAAAAGTAGTTCTTTTTGCCCCTTTGGAGCACGATATACTTGCCTTTTATAAGGTCGGCTGCGGAGGCGACGAAAGCCTCGCCGGTTTTTTCTTTGTTTACGGAAATGGAATTTTCCTTGAGCGCCCGGCGTGCTTCGGACATAGACGGTAAAAAACCTGATTTTACCAACAGGGAAGCTATATCCACGCCCTGATTGAAAAACTCAGCGTCCATTTCCCCGGATGGTACTCCGTCGAATACGGCCAGCAGGTTTTCTTCAGAAATTTTCAGCAGGTTGTCCTTCGTGGCGTTTCCGAACAGTATCTGCGATGCTTCAACGGCTGCTAGGTAATCTTCCCTGGAATGTACCATAGTGGTTACTTCCTCTGCCAGACGGCTTTGGAGCAGACGCAGATGCGGAGCTTCGGCATGCTTTTTCACCAATTCTTCAACCGTTCGCTTGTCGAGCAGAGTGAATATTTTTATGTAACGTTCCGCATCCGAATCGGAGGTGTTGAGCCAGAACTGGTAAAATTCGTAAGGCGACGTGCGCGCCGCATCGAGCCATATGTTGCCTTTTTCGGTTTTCCCGAATTTACGGCCGTCGGCTTTGGTTATAAGCGGGCATGTGAGCCCGTAAGCATCGCCTCCTACTTTTCGGCGTATAAGCTCGGCTCCGGTGGTTATATTGCCCCACTGGTCCGAGCCTCCCATTTGCAGACGGCAGTTCTTGTTTTTATAAAGGTGCAGAAAATCGTATCCTTGGAGTAACTGATATGTGAACTCCGTGAACGACAGACCGTCATTGGCCGTTCCGTTCAACCGGGATTTTACCGAATCCTTGGCCATCATGTAATTGACGGTTATGTGCTTGCCTATTTCGCGCGCGAAATCGAGGAACGTGAAGTCCTTCATCCAGTCGTAGTTGTTGACCATTTCTGCGGCGTTAGGAGCGTCCGAATCGAAATCGAGGAAACGGGACAACTGTTTTTTTATAGCGTCCTGGTTGTGGCGCAGGGTAGCTTCGTCCAGAAGATTACGCTCGTCGGATTTTCCCGAAGGGTCGCCGATCATTCCGGTGGCTCCGCCTACGAGCATGAGAGGCTTGTGCCCGCATTCCTGAAGGTGCTTGAGCATCATTATCGACACCAGATGGCCGATATGTAACGAATCTGCGGTTGGATCCGTGCCAACATATGCGGTTACCATGCCTTCTTTAAACAAATCCTCTATTCCGGGCATGGACGTATGCAGCATTCCGCGCCAGGTGAGTTCTTCGATAAAATCTTTCTTTTTCTGTTCAGCCATTTTTTTATGTTTCTTTTTACCGCGTTCTTGCGGATGGGGTATATTCCGGCGGCTTCCGGTTTTATAATCTGCAAAAATAACTCATTTTGCATAAACATCCTGTGGGAACAAATAAAAAATCGGGCGTTGTATAAAAACAACGCCCGATTTCGGTTATTCTGCGATATAACTATTTTTTATTTACGGGCTGTTTGGCCGAATAGTTTATCTTAAGTGCATTCGCTTTACGCAGTTCCTGTTTGATGTCGATAAAAATACCCATTTTGGCATTTTTGTCGCCCTTTATGGAGAAAGTAAGCGCGTCGCGTTCTTCAGGACGGCGCGATTCTTTTTCAGCGTAAACGAAGTCCTTTATTTTGTCCACCGGTTCGAAAGAGTCGTTGAGCTGGAGGGCGGCTTCGGTTCCGTATTTTGCACGGTATTCCTTTTTAGGTTCGCCCACGTAGATGTAGCTAACGAGGTTCTTGCGTTCCAGTTTCTGTACTTCTGACGCTTCAGGCATCACCTGCTCTACTTTAAGGGTGGTTTCGCGCATAACGGTCGAAACCATGAAGAAGAACAAAAGCATGAAGATGATGTCAGGCAAAGAGGCCGTAGATATCTTCGGCGTCCCTTCTGAATTTTTCTTTTTAAACTTTGACATATGCTCTTGTTTTATTTTTTAGAGTAATCTACAGGTTCTGCTTCGGAAATGTTGAGCGGGTAAGCGTTCTTCACTTCCTTGGTGCGTTCAATGATCTGTTCGTCATTGGGGTTTTCGATTTCCTCCCTTTCGAGTTCCTTCCAGGATTTGCCGAAACGTTCTCTCGAATAGCGGTCGCGGAGCGTGTTGTAAGCTGCTACCACTTCGTTTTGAACGGCAACATAAAGTCCGTAAGAAGTCGAACGGTCGTTTGTAAGAGAAACCACGGCCTTGTTCGGGTTGTCCGAAGAGGTCGGGAGTCGGTTACCACGGCACCATGTGCAGGTCCCGTCACCGTTGTTATCGATGAAGTCTATAACCTTGTCGCGTATTTCGTCGATTTCGGCTATATTGTCATCGATGAGCATCTGGTCGTAACCGTTTATCACTATCTGGAAAATATTTCTCTTATAAAGCTTCTGTTGTTCTTCTTGAGGCTCATCTTGTATCTGCGGCAGACGTCTCTGAAGACCGGTATCGACATCCATTGTCGTGGTCACCAGGAAGAATATTAAGAGGAGGAAAGAGATGTCGGCCATCGAGCCGGCATTTATTTCCGGTGTTTCTCTTCTTGCCATAATTACTTAATTGCTTTTAAAAATCCTCCGAAAACGACTGCCAGAATCGTGATGCCCGAAAGGATGTATGTCACCCATAGACCGAAATCTGCCAAGCCGGCATCTGCGGCAGAGGAGAAATCGCCTTTGGACAGCATCACTGGGGAATTGTCCATAAGAAGGTAGCCTATCAGAACGACCAATACGAACCCTCCTATGTACACGAGCGAGCCCATGAATTCCTTCGGATTTTTAACCCACATGCGGATAACAAAGAAGATGATGGTTGCGACCGAAATTACGAACAGTGCATAAGTTATGGTGAACAGCGGTTCTATCGTCATACCCTGCGCAGCGACGTCGGTTTTGATCACATCGTCTCCTTTGCCCCACATCATGAATATGAATATCATCGAAACAATTCCGATGATAAGGGCAATCATCGTTAATACTTTTGATAATTTTTTCATTTGTCCTTTTTACTTTTTAGTTATCGATTTCAAATAATTACCGGAGCGGCGGACATTCCGCCTCACCGCGTGTCGATCCGCCATCGGATGATGGCGGTTGCGATTCAAAACCGATTACTTCTTGTATTTAACAAGCATGTCCATCAGGCTGATGGAAGCGTCTTCCATCTTGTTGACTATATCATCGACCAAAGAGATGATGTAGTTGTAGAATACCTGGAGGATGATGGCAACGATAAGACCGAAGAGGGTAGTAAGAAGTGCAACCTTGATACCTCCGGCAACCAGAGAAGGCTGGATGTCTCCGGCAGCTTCGATGGCGTCGAACGCCTCAACCATACCTACCACAGTTCCGAGGAACCCGAGCATCGGGGCAAGTGCGATGAACAGAGCGAGCCAGGAGATGTTCTTTTCGAGACGGCCCATTTCGACACCGCCGTAAGATACTACTGATTTTTCAACCTGGTCGATGGATTCGCCGGCTTCTATGCGTTCCAGACCCTGGTAGAATATAGAGCCTACAGGTCCGCGAGTGGCGCGTGCTATTTCCTTGGCAGCTTTTACGTTGCCTTTCTTGAGTTCGTCTTCAACAGCTTTGAGAAGTTTTTCTGTGTTCGTCGAAGCGAGGTTGAGATAGATGATGCGTTCGATGGCTATAGCCAGACCCATTATCAAGCACACGAGAACAGTGGCCATGAACCCTGCGCCACCTTCGATGAACTTCTGTTTGAGCACCTGGTGGAAAGTCGCTGACGAGCCTTCCTCTACTACAGCGGCAGGGGCGGCAGCTTCATCGCTGGCGGCGGTAGCTTCAGTCTGTGCAGGAGCGGCTGCTGCGGCAGTTGAATCAGCGTCCTGAGCGTTTACACCGAGTGTAAACATCATTGCGATAGATAGAATTAAAAAAAATCTCTTCATTTGTGTTGTTATTAATAATTTAATAATTAATTGAATTTAATCCTTTATCGAGTTTTTAACACACCCTATGGGTGCTTTATGAAAAAAACTTGCGGAGAAAGGGGGATTCGAACCCCCGATACGCTTTAGGCGTATACACACTTTCCAGGCGTGCGCCTTAAACCACTCGGCCATCTCTCCTTAAATCAGTACTTTATTTGTATGAGCGTGTAGTTCGTACATCTCTTTGTTCGGGGAGCTAAGTAACGAATTTTTTTTCTCTTTAAAAAATTTATTGGATTATTATTGTGCTAATTTCTCCGCGCAGGTCGTTTTCAAACAGCTTTTTGAATTCGTTGTAACCGGCGCCGACGCCCAGAAGATGCATCATTTTTGTGACGGCGGCTTCTTTGGTCATATCGCGTCCGCTTATTACACCTATGCGTTCCAAACCTTCGCTCACCTGATAATCTCCTTGGGAAACAGCTCCTTTCATACATTGTGTAATATTTACAACAGGTATCCCGGAGGAAGTTTTCTTTTCCAGGATGTTCAGAAACGACGGTGAGCTCGGTGCGTTTCCGCTGCCGAACGACAACATGATGACGCCTTTCAGCCCGTCGTAATCCAAAAGGTGAGATATCAGAGCCTCGTTCATTCCGGGAAAGAGATGCAGCAGCAATATGTCGGTGGCAAGTGAAGTGTCGAGCGAAAAAACCTTTCCCGTTTCAGGGAGAAGAAATTCCCTGTTTACGGTCAAATGTACCCCGGAATGTGCCAGGGGGGGGTAATTTGGGGAGGCGAAGGCGTTGAATTGCTCGGCGTTTACCTTGGTCGAACGGTTGCCCCGGTACAGTTCGTGCTGGAAATAAAGGCATACTTCCTTTATAACGGCTTGCCCGTCGGTATCGCGCAGTGCAGCCAGCTCGACGGCCGTTATAAGGTTTTCTTTTGCGTCGGTACGCAGGTGTCCTATGGGCAGCTGCGAGCCTGTGAATATGACCGGCTTGCGGAGACCGGAGAACATGAAACTCAGCGCCGAAGTCGTATAGGCCATCGTGTCGGTGCCGTGAAGGACTACGAATCCGTCATATGCATCGTAATTGTCCTTTATAACGGATGCTATCTCTGCCCAGTTGCCAGGGTTTATGTTCGATGAGTCGAGCAGTTTCGGGAACGAATATGTGTCCAGACGGCAGTTTATAGAGCCGGCTTCAGGTAGGTTTGATAGTATGTTGCTGAAATCAAATGGTTTGAGCGCGCCTGAGGAAGAGTCTTTGACCATTCCTATCGTTCCGCCGGTGTAAACCATCAGTATCTTAGGCTTGTCTCCCATAGGTGTCTATTTTTTTTCTTTGTTCAGTACCGGTGCGGCGTACATGGAGAACATTTTTTCCCGTGCCAGCGGTATGTCGTCCGCCGGTAATCCCATATTTTCTATGCTGTCCGATATGCGTGCGACGAAAGCCTGTCTGTCGGCCTCATCGTAATATCCTTCGCTGTAATACTTTTCTTTACCTGCCAGAAGATCGCATGCGATATAATTGGTTTTGAATGGTTTGTATAGCGCATGAATGGCTTCGTCCACAATAGAGCATACGGCGCGTATTTGTTTTACGGGATTGCCGAGGTCGCGCAACGGATCCAGCTCGTCATAGAGGATGTTGCCTACCGATATGTTGACGTGTCCTTTCCGTCCTGTTATACCGGTAAGTATAGATGAGAGGTCCTCGCCTTTGCATTTGACGTACTTCTGGTGTTTTTCGTTTGCTATCAGCCCGCGCAGTTTGTATGCGTCGTTGGGGTCGTATTCGTAGGATATGGCCATCGGAACTATCCTCAGTTTTTTGAGGCAGTCCACAACATTTTCGCCTTTGTCCGCTGCCATGCAAAGCATTTTTATGACGCCGCTCTGGGTGTTGTCGTTGCCGTCCTTAGCCCGCCCCTCGCGTTGGGCCAACCATACGGATTCTTTCCTGGAATCCATCACGTGGTGTATGTAAGCTGACAACCGCCGTGAATTTTCCAGCGTTTCGCGGGCGGGAAGCCCACGGTACACTACAAAGTTCTTGCTGAGCGATGCCAGGGCTTTTAGACCTTCGTCGGGAACGAGATTGTCGCCTATTGCGCTTTGTGCGAAAGGCATGTCGTTTTCCAGGAGTTTCAGATTGAGGATTACCGAATCGAGGACTATGTCGCGGTGGTTGGACAGGAAAAGATAGGAACCTCCTTTTTCCAGTTTGCCGAAACCTGAAGATGTTATGCTGTCGGTGGTTTTGGCCAGGACTTTCGTTACGGCCGGGTACGTGACTTTCTCTATGAATTCATTAACTGTGCCGCATGAACATACGAGGTTTTCGGTTTCCTTTTCCGATATGCCGGGATAAGCGTACTCCATGATTTTCATAAGGTACGGCGAAGAAGTTATCACAGGGAAAACTTTTCGGGCTTCGGAGTCGGTAAACGGCCGTATGTCTTTAAAATCGTCTGTTTGAGACATTGCTTTCTTCTGGAGATGTTTTTCAACGTGCAAAAATACGAAATAACATGTTGCTTCCGTACATGCCGGTTTTATTTTGGCGCGGGCTTTTAGTTGAAATCAGAATTCAGGCGCGGGGCGATGAAAGACTTTATGTCGTTTATCGAACTGAAGAATATCACCGGCACGCCGCCCCAGGCTTTGCGTTTGAGGCTTATCTTGTCGTGTATGTCGCGCAGGAATACGTAGCGTATGCGTCCCGGAAAGTTTTTTATTATTTTTTTATAAATGACGGGATCCCACTGTCCGTTGTCGCCTACAAGGATGAATTTTTTGTCCGGTTGGGTGCGCAGTATCAGGGATATCACGCGCATCTTGTGTGAAGTCTGCGAACGCTTGGTTTTTTTCTTCCGGTGCAGGAAATGGGACAACAGTTTGTTCTTGCGCAAAAAACAAGCCCCCTGCGGAAAATCGTGACGCCGCAGGAATGTCATTATCACCGGGAAAAGATTGGCTTCGCTGTTGGATACGTAAAATATCTTGGCTCCGTCGCTCGAAAGGAGGCGGAATATTTCGGGCATACTTTCGATACAGCGTCTCTGGTACGGCCGTGTGAATATTATCTGTTTCAGGCGGGGCAGTATGGTGGTAGCTCCGGTGTGTATTATCGTGTCGTCTATGTCGGATATCAGCCCGTATTTGTAGTCGCTGATGTATAGCCTTTGGTGGTACATGTTCGGTACGTACACCGAATAACCGAAGTTTTTCACCACAAGGCGCATGCGTACGTCGTCGATAAGGAATTCTTCGCTGTCTTCGGGCAGCATTACCACGAAGTTACCTTTGTAGTCGATATTTACCAGTGTGAAAAAGCCTTTGTATTTTACTTCCAGGACCGCATTTTTAAAAAAATGCGGCATGTACAGTTTATAAAGGTTTTTTATATGCTGAAAAACCGTATTTTCGTTACCGACATAAAGCATATCCGCCGGGGCGCGCAGTATCGTGCCCGCAAAACGTATCTGCCCGCCTACGGACAGATAGTTGAAGTACGACAAAATGGGTATGTGCCTGTCCAAAACGATAACTTATATTTTGTTAGAGGCTATGAAAGTTCTGTATGTCGTAAACCCCATATCCGGAGGTAAAGATAAAAGTTATTTCGTAAACAACATTAACGATTATTGTTATACTTACGGGATAGACTACGAATTTTTTTATACTTCCGGACAAAATGACATCGAGAAAATACGCCGCCGCACGGCAGCCTTCCGCCCCGACAGGGTGTTTTCGATAGGCGGTGACGGCACTTTCCGCACGATATGTTCGGCAATCAAGGGAATGGGTATCCCGGTAGCCTACATCCCGCTCGGTTCGGCTAACGGCATGAGGGAGGATCTGCCGTCCGGCGATTCGCCGTGGGAAAGTTTCGAGATGCTCATGGCCACGTATTATACCAGGCAGCTGGATGTGATAACGATAAACGGCCAGGATTGCATACATGTGGCCGATGTCGGCATAAATGCCCAGTTGGTAAAGGCGTACGACCAGGACAAGAACCGCGGTATACTCACCTATGCCAAATACTTGTTCGGAGCTGTTCGGGCCCAGGAGCGCTACCGCTTCCATATAACGGTGGACGGGGTTAAATACGAAAAGAAAGGATGCATGCTGGCCATTGCCAACGGTACGCGTTACGGGTCGGGGCTTACATTCAACCTGAAAGGCAATCCTTTCGACGACAAATTCGAGATAATAGTCGTGGGACGCATAAATCTGGGTACCCTTATCCGTGCCGGGTGGTCGAAGTTCTACGACGAAGTGCGCTATGAAAATTATTCCAGTATATCCGGACGTGAGGCGCAGATAAGTATTTCGCGCCAGACTACCCTGCAGATAGACGGGGAAATAGGCGGACGGTTCGATACCCTGGACATCCGTATGTCTTCAGAAAAAGTTCCCGTGCTGATATGCCGCACCCCTCAGCAGGGTGCGGGCCGTAAATAATGCCTCCGTATGGCTGGGAATGATTCGGCCAGGGTGTGTGTGGCGAATTTTATTTCTGTTTCCCCCCTTTTGCCGGCATTTTTTTCAATATCATGGACATACGCGACGGCATGTATACTTTTAAGAAGTCGTTCCCTGACTTTTTGAAGCTGTCGAAACGGAAACCTTTCTTCACGCGGTCATATCCGCCCGTTTGTTGGTCGTCGGAAGAGAATACGATCTCGTAACAGCCTTTCTGCGGGACGAAAAACTCGTATCCTTCGATGGATTCCGAGGGTGAAAATGAGAATACGAATACGTATTCCCCGCGTGAGAATACGAGTACTTTGTTGTTTTCGTCCGCATCCAGAAGCTCTGGCCACGGTTGGTTCACTATGTTGTTTTCACGTGCGAAATGTACCATGCGGCGGTCGAAACGTTCCAGATATTTGTACTTCAGGTGGTCGGTGTCGGGGAGATCCCACTGACGGCGGGCGTATTTGGTGCTCCATCCGTTGCCCTCGCGCGGGAAGTCAACCCATTCTGGGTGTCCGAATTCGTTGCCCATGAAGTTTAGGTAGCCTTCGCCGCCGAGCGAGAGTGTGATAAGGCGAATCATCTTGTGAAGAGCTATGCCTCGGTCTATTACCGGGTCGGGAGTGAAAACGCTCATTGAAGTGTACATTTGCTTGTCCATCAGCCAGAAAGCTATCGTCTTATCCCCGACGAGCGCCTGGTCGTGGCTTTCCGCGTAAGCGATGTTCGGTTCCGTGCGCCGGCGGTTCAGCAGTGCGTAGTATATTTGTCCGACATTCCAGTCTTCGTCCTTTACGTCGCGCAGGAGCTTTATCCAGTAGTCCGGAATACCCATCGCCAGGCGGTGCGTAAATCCGAGTCCTCCGTCAGCAACCGGCACGCATGCGCCGGGCATGCCGCTCATGTCTTCGGCTATGGAAAGTGCCGTAGGGTATATTTGTCCTATTAGCTCGTTGGCTGTCTGGAGGTATAGAACAGCCGAATTATTGGTATCTTTCCCGAAATACGAATCGTATGAGTTGAACGCTTCGTTACCGTGGTGGTAATAGAGCATGGATGTTACACCGTCGAAGCGGAAACCGTCGAAGCGGAATTCGTCCATCCAGTAAGCGATGTTGGACAAGAGGAACTGCTGGACGTACATTTTTCCGTAGTCGAACAATTTGGAGTCCCATCCAGGATGCCATCCGGCTGGCCCGTCCACGAAATACAGTTCTTTTTTCCCGTCGAATTCGCTGAGCCCTTCGGCACGGTTTTTCACTGCGTGCGAATGGACCAGGTCCATAACGACGGCTATACCCATTCCGTGTGCCGTATCGATCAGATAACGCAAGTCGTCCGGCGTACCGAAACGCGAGGAAGGTGCGAAAAAATTGGATACATGGTAACCGAACGAGCCGTAATACGGGTGTTCCTGTACGGCCATAAGCTGGAGGGTGTTGTAGCCGAGCGAGGCTATGCGTGGCAACACATCGTCCGCCAGTTCGCGCCATGATCCTACGTGTCCGTCACGGGTGGCCATACCGGGGTGTGCTTCGTATATGAACGGTGTATAGCCTTCAGGAAGGCGGAATCCTGTGTTTTGCCAGAGATAGGTGCTTTCCGGTACGAACTGGCCTGAAAAATCGAATGTTTCGGTATTTTGAACCACGCGGCGTATATATGCCGGGATACGGTCCAGAGAGCCGTTATCGGCTGTTATGCGCAGTTTTACTTTTGAGAACGGTTCGAGGCGTCCGCCGTAGTCCTTATCGGGGAGGAAAATCTCCCATGTCCCGTCCGGTAATCGGGATAGCGGGTCGGCATTTATGTCCCACGAGTTGAAATCCCCTATAAGGCTTACGGAAAAAGCGCCGGGTGCATGTTCACGGAACCACCAGCCTTTTTTTTCGGTATCGTAGTTGAAACCGAAATATTTGTGTCCCGAAGCGAAAAGCCGCAATCCGTTGCAGGATTGGTCGATAAAACGGATGTGTTTGTTGTACCATTCCAGGCGTTTTTCGAGATATTCTTCGTGCGGGGTCAACCAGGGATCGTCCTGTATTATCTTCAAATGCGTTTTCCCGTTTTCCATAGCCGTATCCTTGATGTCGATAAGATGTATAAATGTCGTTTTATTACTTATAAAGTAACGACAATTTGACGTGAAAACAAAATATGCCTATAAAAAAAGCCGCGCATAATATTTATGCGCGGCTTTGAATACTGTGTAAGGCAGATTATTTTTTATCTTCTGCCGGGCGTTCCCAGCCTCCGCCCAAAGCGTGGTACAGATTTACCACGTTGTTGAGCTGGCTCAACTGGTCGTTTATGTAGCTAAGTTGTGCCGAGAGAAGGCTTTGTTGCGCGGTAAGCACCTCAAGGTAAGTGGCTTCGCCTGCAATAAGCAACTCGTTGGTATAGTCGGACGATTTGAGAAGGGCGTCCACCTGCTGCTTACGGGCTTCGAGTTTCGATGCGGTGGTGGAATAGTTGTATAGCGTGTTCGATACTTCTATTCCGGCTGTTACCAGCGATTTTTCGAATGCCAGAAGCGCTTCTTCCTGTTGTGCCTTGGCTATGCGCAGGTTGGCGCGGTTGACTCCGGCGTTGAATATCGGTTGGAGCAGACCTCCTACGAAATTGCCGAAGAATCTGGGGGTATTGCCTACTGTCACTCCGTTTGCATAACCTCCGGTGGCGGTTATCGTGAACTTGGGATAAAAAGCGGCGCGGGCCACGTTCGTTTTTGCAAAAGCGTACCTTACGCCGGCTTCTGCCTGTTGTACGTCCGGACGGTTGGCGAGAAGTTGGGACGGTATACCTATCTGGAGGTCAACGTCGAGCTTCTGGTCATCGAACGAGCCGCGTGTTATCTCTCCGGCCGGTTTTCCTATAAGCAGGCGAAGTGCGTTTTCCGAAGCGCGTATGTTGTAACGCAGGTCTTCGATCGATGCTTTGACGCTGTAATAGTTCGCCTGGCTCTGTACTACTGCGGCTTCGTTTACTCCGCCGGTTTCTTTCAGCGCTTTCATCGTGTTGACGGTTTCTTCCCATATCACGAGAGTCTGTTCCGATATCTGCAACTGTTTGTCGAGGCTGAGCAGGGTATAGTAGCCCGATGCTACGCTCGATACCATTTGCGTTTCAACGGCGCGTTTGTATGCGATACTCTGGTATAGGGCTGCCTTGGCGGCGCGTTTTGCCGATCTCAGACGTCCAAAGATGTCTATTTCCCAGGATGCATTGGCCGAGAGATTGTAATCCTCGGTGTGGTGCATGTCCTGAATGGTCGATATGTTTTCCTGGGCCGAAAGGTTAAGCGTCGGGAAAAACGATGCGCGGCTTTGCGAGAATGCAGCGTTGGCTTCTGTGACTTTGAGCATTACGGTGCGGTAGTCGAAGTTGTTGGCCAGCGCGGAGTCTATCAGGGAGCGCAGGGCAGGGTCGGTGAAAAGTTCCTGCCACGGACGCAGGGCCATGTTTACCGTGTCGGCAGGCTGGTCCGTGCGATAGACGTCGGTGTTGACTTCAGGCGTTTTGTAAGGCTTGTAGATATTGCACGAAGCCAATATCAGTGTCATTGCCAGCACCCCTATTATATTGCGTTTGTTTATCATCATATTCTTCATTTGCTTGAACGTTGGTTTTTACATCTCGGCTGCTTCGGGATCTTCTTTCTTAAAGCGCTCCTGCAGGCCTTGGAATATCACGAACAGCGCCGGTACGATGAATATTTGCAATATCGTACCTATAAGCATACCGCCTACGGCTCCCGTTCCGATCGTCGAGTTACCGTTAGCTCCTACTCCGGATGCGAACATCAGTGGCAGAAGTCCGATGACCATTGCGAAAGAAGTCATAAGTATCGGTCGCAGACGCGCGGTGGCGCCGTCGATTGCGGCCTGTACGAGTGTTTCTCCCTGTTGGCGGCGGGCTACGGCGAACTGAACTATAAGTATGGCGTTCTTTGCCAGAAGTCCGATAAGCATGATGAGCGATATCTGCAGATATATGTCGTTGCTCACTCCCATCATTTTGGCGAAGATGAACGAACCAGAAAGTCCCAGTGGCACGGACAGTATTACCGCCAGAGGAAGTATGTAGCTCTCGTATTGGGCGCAGAGGATAAAGTAAACGAACACGATACACAGAACGAGTATGCCGCCGAGCTGGTTGCTGGCAGACTGTTCTTCGCGGGTAATACCGGAGAACTCGTAACTGTAACCCATCGGAAGGGTTGCGTCCGCCACTTGTTGTATCGCCTGTATCGCCTCACCCGTGGAGTATCCGGGATTAGGCGCTCCGGTGACGGATATGGATGTAAACAAGTTGAAACGAGTTATGTTTTCCGGGCCGTATACTTTTTCCAGTTTTACGAAGTTGGTTATCGGAGCCATTTCGTTGCCGTTGCGGATGAAGATGCTGTTTAGCGTTTCGGGCGATGTGCGGTACATGTTGTCGCCCTGTATCATTACGCGGTACAGCTTACCGAACTGGTTGAAGTTGGATGCATAAAGACCACCGTAGTATCCTTGCAGATAGGACAGTATTTCGCTGGGCGATGTTCCTGCCATTTTCGCTTTCTCTACGTCGATGTTTATCAGGTACTGCGGGAAGTTGGGGTTGAACGAAGTCATGGCGTACATGATTTCCGGACGTTGGTTGAGGGCGTCCAGGAACGGTCCTACGGACTCGAAGAACTTGTTTATGTCTCCGCCCGTGCGGTCCTGAAGTGAAAACTCGAAACCACCCGACATACCGAATCCCGAAATGGCCGGCGGTTGCATGACCATGATTTTGGCATCCTTGATCGGGGCGGCCTTCATCTGTATGTGCTGTATTATCGACGTAAGGTCCGTTCCTTTGGCGGTACGTTCGTTCCAGTGTTTCAGTTTGACGATGAATGCACCGTAGGAGCTACCGTTACCGGCAATGAGTCCCATACCGTTTATTTTGGTACGGCTCTCAACCATAGGTTCGGCCGCCAGTATCGAGTCCACCTGAGCCAATATTTCACCCGTGCGTTCGAGCGAGGTTCCGGGTGCCATCGACACGTCTATCATCATAACGCCGTTGTCCTCGTTCGGAACAAGTCCGGTAGGCGTTATTTTCATAAGTCCGAACAGTATGAACGTAAATACGGCTACGGCTGCCAGGCTGACCCATTTGTGGTTGATTATCCTGTGTACGCCCTTGCGGTATTTTTCTGTGGAAGCGGCGAAAGCTACATTGAACGCCTTGTGGAAACGCGATGCAAGCGACGTGCCCTGTCCGTGGTGTTCTTTGGCGGAAAGGAATACGGCGCACAATGCCGGACTGAGGGTAAGGGCGTTAACTGCCGATATGAGGATGGCGATTGCCAGCGTCATACCGAACTGGGTGTAGAATACGCCCGTGGTGCCTCCGACGAATGTCACCGGGATAAACACGGCCGACATGACGAGGGTTATGGATATGATAGCTCCCGATATTTCGCTCATGGCGTCTATCGATGCTTTGCGCGGTGACTTATAGCCTTGGTCGAGCTTGGCATGCACCGCCTCGACGACGACTATGGCGTCATCGACCACAATGGCTATGGCCAGCACGAGTGCGAAAAGCGTAAGAAGGTTAAGCGAGAACCCTGCTACTTTCAGGAAGAAGAAAGTACCTACCAGCGATACGATTACCGCTATGGCCGGGATCAACGTCGAGCGGAAGTCCTGAAGGAACACGTAAACCACGATGAACACGAGGATGAATGCTTCGATGATGGTTTCAACAACCTTGTCTATCGAGGCGTATAGGAAGTCCGTCGTGTCGAGCACCGTAACGTACTTTATGCCTTTCGGGAAGTCTTTGGCCGCTTTTTCGAGTTCGATCTTCACGTCCTTTACGATATCGTTGGCGTTCGATCCCGGAGTCTGGAACACCGCCACGGTAACGGCTGGGTATCCCTGGGACTGTGTGGTTATACTGTAATCCAATCCGCCGAGTTCCACTCTGGCGATATCCTTAAGGCGCAGTATGTTGCCGTTCTGGTCGGCGCGTATTACTATGTTTTCGAATTCCTCGGCGGATTTGAGTCGTCCTTTCCACTTTATAGGATACTGGAACGACTGGTTGGAGTTCTGTCCGAATTTACCTGGTGCGGCTTCGATGTTCTGGTCGCCCAGTGCAGCGGTTACCTCGGCAGGAGATACGCCGTATGTGGCCATTACGTCTGGTTTGAGCCATATGCGCATCGAGTAGTCTTTCGAACCCCAGGCCATTGCCTCGCCAACGCCTGTAATACGTTTGATAGGCGGTACGACGTTTATCTTGGCATAGTTCTGCACGAAAGTTTCGTCGAAGTCGGGGTTTTCACTGAATATGGTGAAAACCATAAGCATACTGGTCATACGCTTCTGCGTGGTCACACCCACTTTTGTAACTTCCTGCGGAAGAAGGCTGGATGCCTGCGACACGCGGTTCTGTACGTTTACCGCCGCCATGTCCGCATTTGTGCCCAGGGCGAAGTAAACGGTTATCGAGGCGCTTCCGTCGTTGGACGCTGTGGATGTCATGTAGGTCATGCCTTCCACGCCGTTTATCTGCTCCTCCAGAGGAGCTATGACGCTGTTTAGCACCGTTTCGG
This sequence comes from Flavobacteriales bacterium, assembly GCA_003150615.1. Lineage (GTDB taxonomy): Bacteria > Bacteroidota > Bacteroidia > Flavobacteriales > UBA1820 > Merdimorpha. The sequence goes on from QALN01000005.1 coordinate 32,499, forward strand.
CATTGGCGCCGGTGTACGTTGCCGATACCTGGATGGTAGGCGGGGCAACGTCCGGGTACTGCGTTATCGGGAGGCTGGAAAGTCCGAGTATACCCAGTATAACGAGTATGATGGATATAACCGTTGACAGTACCGGCCTGTTTATAAATGTCTTTAAATTCATTTCCTTTCTTCTCTAAAATAAAAGATTATTTCTTCTCGACGGGGATTATTTTCATGCCGTCCTTTAGCGAGTTTATACCCTCGGCGGCGATTTTCACTCCGGCGGAAACTCCGGAAGTGACTATGTAGTTCTGTCCGTCGTTGTTGCTCAGTATCTTTATCTCCGTAGCGGCTACGGTGCTGTCCGGCTGAACGGCGTATACGAAGTGTTTGCCCTGGATTTCATAAGTCATCCTTTGCGGGATAAGTATCACGTTGTTGTCCGTTTCGGGTATCAGCACGTTGGCGCTGGCGCCGCTGCGCAGGATGTTACCCTTGTTGTCGAATTTGGCGCGCAGGGTTACCGAACCTGTAGTCTGGTTGACAACGCCGCTGACGGTTTCTACTTTGCCCTTGATGGGATATATGCTGCCGTCTGACAGCTGGAGGCCGACTTCGGGGAAATCCTTGACTACTTCAGCCATGTTGACCGCGTCCGTCTTGCGGGAAATTTCCAGAAGGTCTTTCTCGTTGATGGAAAAATATGCGAATACTTCCGATATGTCGGCTACGGTGGTTATAGGCAGGGCTCCGGCACTGCTGACCAATGCTCCGACACGGTAGTTGATGTCGCCAACCACACCGTCCGACGGGCTTGTAACGGATGTGAACCCAAGGTCGTTCCTGGCGCTTATCAACTGTGCGTTTGCCTGTGCCAGGGCTGCTTTCTGCGCGTCGTAAGTGTATTGTGCGACTTTGTATTCGGATTCGCTTATGATGCCTTTGTCGAAAAGTTTCTTTTTATTTGCCAGAGTAAGTTCGGCATTGGCAAGGCTGGCTTTAGAGGCCGCCACTGTAGCTTCGGCTGCGGCTACGGCTTCCTGGTACGTCACTTTGTCTATCTGGAAAAGCACTTGTCCTTTGCGCACGCGGCTGCCTTCGTCCACAAACTGCTCGACTATGTAACCTCCTACTTTAGGGCGTATCTCTGTGTCTTTTTTCCCTTTCAGCGATGCAGGGAACGAACTGTTGAGCTCGACCTGCTGGGTAGCGAGCGTGAGCGTCGATATCTGCTGGGCGCCCATGCCGGGGCCTTGTTGGGATTGTCCGCCGCAGGAAAACAGCAGCAGCGACAACGGGGAGATGAGTAAAACAGAAGTTAATTTTTTGTTCATCTGATTTTATGTTATTTTGGTTTTTAAACGGATTAATAGCGCGTTTTTCGCATATAGTATTGAGAAAGGGGGTATTATACGAAATAATACGGTCAGCAAAGATAGTTATTAATGTTTTACCCGGCTACTTTAAAAATACTTTTTATTGTTCTAAAAGTCGTTTTTAACGAGAATTTAAGCAGTGTGAAGGTGTCTTTTAGTCCTAATTAACGTTAAAAATATGGAGAAAAGCGTTACTTTTGAATCTGCAACCACAATTCTCTGGACCGAATGATAGAGTACGTAAAAGGCCGTATGGCAGAAAAGAATCCGGCGTACGCCGTGATAGAATGCGCAGGGGTAGGATATTTTCTGAACATCTCGCTCAATACTTATTCACATCTGGACAATTGTCCGGAAGGCGATGCCAAACTTTTCGTCCACCAGGTCATACGCGAGGATGCGCATTTGCTTTTCGGATTCTTTTCCAAAGAGGAACGGAATATTTTTCGTAAATTGATTTCCGTTTCGGGTATAGGCGCGGGTACGGCCCGTACGATACTTTCGTCGATGGGGCCTGCTCAGGTTGCAGCCGCGGTGGAAAGTGGTGACGCTTCTCCGTTTAAAAATGTAAAAGGCATAGGTCTGAAAACGGCGCAGCGCATTATTCTCGAACTGAAAGGGAAAATAGATGCGGAAGCGTTGGCTTCCGTTTCCGGTTCAGCGCAGGGGACGTCAGCATCCGGTATCCGCACCGAAGCTCTCGATGCGCTGGAAATCCTGGGGTTTGTACGCCGTTCGTGTGAAAAGGCAGTGGACGATATTCTCGCGGACAATCCTTCCATTACTGTTGAAAACCTTATAAAACAGGCCCTGAAAAACCTGTGAACTACTCTTTACGGTCTGCCGTCCGCCCTTGCCGTGTCCAAAACCCGGGACCGTTTCAGCATCAGCTATGATTTGGACGGTTGATTTTTTTGGAACTGTATTTTTTTTACCTACATTTGAGCATTGTTTAACGCTTAAAACTACAATACTGAAAAATGAATATACCTGAGGACCTCAAGTACACCAAGGACCACGAGTGGATACGCGTGGAGGGCAATAACGCTACGGTAGGCATAACGGAGTTCGCGCAGGGCGAACTTGGCGACGTGGTTTACGTCGATGTGGAAACGGCAGGCGAATCCCTTGCAAAAGAGGATATTTTCGGCTCGATAGAGGCTGTCAAGACCGTTTCCGATTTGTTTATGCCGGCTTCCGGTACGGTTACCGAATTCAACGGCGAACTCGACGGCGGACCGGAACTGGTCAACAAAGACCCTTACGGTCAGGGATGGATAATAAAAGTAACGTTGAGCAAGCCGGAAGAGCTGGAAAGTCTTCTCACGGCTGCACAATACAGGGAAATGATAGGAGCCTAAAGGCAGTATCGTTTTCCGGGACAAATAAAAAAGCCGGCGCCCTTAAGGGCGTCGGCTTTTTTATTTGTCCCGGAAAGATTTATTCACCGAAAATCCCTTCGAGGGTTTCCTTGAGAGAAGGGCCCGTTTCGATGAATTTCCCGTCGGGGCCTATCAGGAATGTGCTTGGGACCGCTTTTACTGCATATTCGCCGGAGCCGGCGGCGGCCCAGCCTTTTGCGTCGGACATTTGCGGCCAGGGGAGCTGAAGATCCGAAATGCCTTTGAGCCATGCTTCTTTCCTACTGTCCAGCGACACCCCTATTATTTCAAATCCTTTGTCCTTGTATTTAGCATACAATTCCTTAAGTTCCGGCATGGCGGCCCTGCACGGTCCGCACCACGAAGCCCAGAAGTCTATCAACACGTATTTTCCCTTTCCTGCGAAATCGGACAGTTTTACGATATTCCCATCTGGTGCGGGAGCCTGGAAATCGATGAACGGACGCCCAGGCTGTACGGCCTGTTTGGCTGCGGCGAATCTTATCCTTTCGGCATTGTGCGGTTCGTCGCGCAGGCCGGCAGGTATTGCATCGACAGTCTTCAGAAGTATAGGAAGTGGCATGAATATGAAGTCGCTGCTTTTGAATGCTGTGCGACCGGCGTCATTGGATATGTTTTCGATGACAAAATCCGACAAAAAACGGTAATAAATGTTCGACAGGCTGTCGAGTTCTGCTTTTGCCGAGGCTTTTTCCTTTTCGGTAGCCGATGCGTTGCGCGAGCGTTTTCCGGCGGCGTCCATAAGCGGGCAAAGTCTCAGTTTTTCAGAAGACAGAGCATTGTATTTATCATTAAGCGGTGTGCCTGTGACGATGCTTTTAGAGTTGTACCAATCATCGTATCCGTCAAGAACTACGTTTATCTTTCCCTCGTCGGTGAATATCGTGGCTACCAGTCCGTTGCGCACTCCTTTTGGGAAAGCCCGGACAATAATCGGCCCGTTGTCCTCAGCCGTGCCGCTGAAAGTGAATTTTCCGGCAGTAACCGTGGTCTTGCCTACGGTTTCCTGTAGATTGTCTTTTATTTTTGTGATCGTCACTGTGTCGCCGTCGGCGGCGGCCGGAGCTGTGCCCGAAATAGAGTAAACATGTTGCCCCATGCATGCCGATGCTGTGAACAAGGCGGCGGAAAGCAATAAATTTTTCATTTGTTTTTTTGTTGTGTTTTTTTGTTGTGTTTTTTTTGCGGCTCGATCAGTATTTTTCATGTGTGCAGACAAATATATTGTTTAAAGTTTTACTGCATACGTTTTTTTTTCGTTTTATAATAATTATCCGGAGGTTTTATTAAAATCGTGCTCCGGATATATCTTGAAGGGATTGTTGCAAAAAAGATGAAAAAATGTTGCAAGTGTCGAAAATTATATCGGAAATTTGTGGCCGCAACGGTTCCCGTTTTTTACGGGATTAAAAGGGAACGCCGTGAAAATCGGCGACAGTTCCCGCTGCTGTAAACCCCGGCTTTTTTGCGTTGGCCGTATGCCGTGTAAAAAAGTCCGTGCTTTTGGGACGTTAAGTCACTGCGCATTTACCAAAAATGCGTGGGAAGGCCTCAAAAGCGGGGTGAGTCAGAAGACCTGCCATTGCATGACGGAGATTTTACAGCCTGCGGAGAATGGGCGGTCTTTAGAGTCGATATACGGGATGTTTTTTCACATCTTCAATGCCGTGCCTTACGGCTTCCCGGATATCCGCCTGCTGTAAAATCTTCAACGGACACAGCAGGTACCCGCACCGGGTTTTACCAATTGCCTGTAATGTTTTCCCTGCGGATTTTATGCCTTGGGGACATTGTTGCCTGTTTGTGCCTTTGTATCGGGAAAATACAAACCATTTACAAACATTCATAAGATGAAAAAAGCATTACTGTTTTTTATTTTCGCCCTTGTCCTGTCTTCGTGCAGCAAGAGCGAGGCTCCTGCCCCCACGCCGCAGGCTATCGTAACCCTTTCCGACGGAAGCTCAGTTTCCGATAATGTGGAAATGACTGCCGGGAATACCGTGAAATTTTCCGCAAAATGCGATAACGCCCAAATACGCCGCTGCGACTGGTATATCGACGGACAGCTTAAAAGCGTGGCCGATTATCTGGAATTTTCCCCTGTCCAGCCCGGCACGTACGAAATAAAACTCATCGTAACGGCTTACGGTGAATCCCAGGCAACCGTAGTGTTCTCCGTCACGGTTTACGGGCCGTATAAAAGCGGCACGTATATCCTTGTCGAGGGCAATATGAGCAGTGATAATGGCTCGATATGCTTTGTCGATGAAAACGGTACGTTCTATTCCGACCCGTACGGCCAGGCCAATCTTAACGAAGGCCGTCCGACGTCTCCCGGCAACGTATTGCAGGATATGTTCATCTATAAGGATAAAGCGTATTTCGTAACACAGAACGGAACCTCGCAGGGACAGGGCGCGCGCCTTGTAAAATGCGACGCCCAGACGCTCAAGGCTGAAAAATTCTATACCGGCTCGATAGACGACGAAACCGTATGGCCGCAGCACATAGTGGTCGTAAACGAAAACAAAGCGTACATACGCTGGTCACAATCCGGTATGGAAACCACTTCAGGCATACGCGTTATGAACCTGGCCACCGGTCAGTGGAGCCCGGAGAGCATAGAAGGTACCGAAGGCGCATTTACCGTGAGCGGTTCGACAAAGGCCCGCATGCTGCTTCAGGGGGATAAAGTTTATGCGCCGTGCGGGCAATATCTGAAAATAATCGACACAAATACCGACAAAGTGATAAAGACGATAGACTTCGGAGCTACCCGCCAGACCAAGGATATAGCCAAGGGCCATGACGGAAACATTTACATGCTTGTCAGCGGTACGTTCACGGGAGGTTTTTACTCGCCGACATACGGCTCCGAGGCTACTGTGGTATGCATAAAGCCTTCCGGCGATTCGTACACTGAAAAAGAACTGCCGGCCGAGATGCAGATGCCTGTGGCTACATGGAGCCCTAACGTGGGGATGTGCGCTTCGTTTACCGAAGACGCCCTGTTTTTCCGCATGGGCACAGGGTATTCCACTTCGGTGGTTGCGCGTTACGAATACAAGACCGGTACGGCTAAGAAGCTCTTGGACGTGTCGGGCCAGAGCGGACTCGGTTTCCTTGTGTACGGATACCTCGGAGTCGATAAAAACGATGTGCTTTACGTAGGCACGACCGATTATTCAAATTCCATGATAGGTACGTTCGATGCCAAAACGGGAGCTCGTCTGGAAAAGACGTATCAGATAAGAAGCGGCAGCCCTGCGGGTATAGATTTCACGTACAGGTTCTCTGACGAGTACCTCGGAAGGAATTGAAAACGCCTGTGCGGGTATGGAAAAGTATCCTGTTCGCACGGACTCGTAACGGACTGACGGCCGGCAGGATGAAACGGTTGTGACGGCTGTTTTTAACTTTCGGCCGATAGGCAGATATTTTTTTTATACTCATCTTTGTTAAATGGTGGCAACCCTTCCGAGAGGCATTGAGGAGGGGATTGCCCCGTTTAAATTTTCAAGGATGTGCGGAAAAATGCCGGTGATGAAAAATTTGAAATATATAAATAATAGATGCGATATGAAAAAAATCATCCGTGCTGCACTATTGCCTTTGGTGGTTGTGCTGGCATTCTGTTCGTGTACCAAGTATGAAAAAGTCGGCGGAGGCGGCAACGACGGGGAAAAAGTCTTCGACATACTCACTGCCGATAATTTCGCAGTGAACGCCGGTGAGAAAAATGTTTTCAAAATAGGCCGCAGCCAGGACGGATACAGGTGGTTGCTCGACGGACGCGAGGTTTCCACGGCTTCCACTTATGAATTTACGCCGGTAAAACAGGGTACGTATGCCATAACCCTGGAAACGTCGGCCGGCAAGTACGAATGTTCGGTGGATGTGTTGAGACCGGTAACCGACAATTCGTCCAAATGGATATCCGATATCGTGGAATACCGGCCGGCTCCCGGACAGTTTATAAATGCTTCTTCGTGGGGTACATACGAACGCGCACGTTCGATAATAGGCGAGCAGCCTGAATTAGGCGAGCGCGGCGGCGTGTCTTTGGGCGGTTTCGGCGGTTATATCATTTTCAAATTCGACCATACGGTGGTCAACCAAAACGGATACGATTTCGTAATACGCGGCAACGCTTTCGACGGATCCAGCGAGCCCGGAGCCGTAATGGTGGCTTTCGACCGCAATGGAAACGGCGTGCCTGACGACGACGAATGGTACGAACTGGCAGGGGAAACATACAATCCCGCTTCCGGCGGATACGAATACACGGTAAAGAAGAATTTCACGGTTACTTACACCAGGCCCGACGATATTTCGAAAGCAGTGGACGTGTCGTGGAGCGCTTCCGACGGGACTTCCGGATATATTTACGCCAATGTGTTCCACAGCCAGCCTTACTGGCCTCTGTTTGTCGACGGGGATCCTGCACATATGACATTTACCGGAACATGCCTTAGCAATCTGTCGATAGACCGGAGCGAAGAGATGGGGATGGAGGGCGAATATTGGTACAGTGCCGCCGCCGGAAAGGGCTATGCCGATAATTACTCGGAAGAGTACGACGATATAGTAAACCTGGATCCGCAGACGGCCAGGAGCAACAAATTCGATATTTCCAACGCAGTGGACGCACAAGGCAACAAAGTAAGGCTCTCAGGTGCCGATTTTATAAAAGTATATACTTGTATAAACCAATCGTCGGGATGGTTGGGCGAAGGCTCGACAGAGGTGTGCGGGGCAATTTCCCTTACATCCGGTCCGTTATCCGGACAGTCGGACCCTTATGCCTCAGGTGAAGGTTCGACGGAGGTATGCGGAGCCATTTCGCTCTCGGCTAAAAAAAAGTTTTTATGTTTTTAAAATTAAAAAGAGCATTGCCATGCGCTGTGGCGGCACTGTTGTGTACGGCGGCGCATGCCCAGATAAAAACGTTCGACGACGTGGTAATAGTAGGCCGGCGTACGCTTAAGGAAAGCGCCGTTACCAAAACGGTGATAGATTCGGTAAAAATGGCCGAATCGGTCAATGCCTCGTTTGCCGAGCTTCTGTCCAAACACTCGTCCATTTTTGTCAAAACCTACGGCCAGGGTTCGACGGCTACCGTGTCGTTCCGGGGGACAGCGGCATCACATACGCAGGTGGAGTGGAATGGTGTAAACATAAACAACCCGATGTTGGGACAGGTGGATTTTTCCCTCATTCCGGTGTGGTTTGTGGATAAGACGGAACTTTACCACGGAGGCAGTTCCCTGCAACAGGGCAGCGGCGCACTGGGCGGCGAAGTGAGCATAGGTTCCACGCCGCACTGGGGCGAGAAATTTTACGGTGCGCTTATGCAGACGGCCGGAAGTTACGGGACTTACCAGACGTTTCTCTCGGTCGGGGGAGGGAGTGAAAAATTCCAGGCCCGTGTGCGTTATATGTACGACCAGGCGGAAAACGATTTCGAATACCTTAACAGGGCCGTGCCTCCTTTCGAGACAGTGAAACAAACCAACGCCGATTACAAAAAGCACGGTGGCGTGTTGGATATGTATTACAACGCGGGGAAAAACAATTTCCTTTCGCTCAACGTGTGGTTCATGCATGCCGACCGCAATCTGCCTACGATAATGTCATATCAGGGACCGGGCCGCACGGAAAAACAGACGGACAACGATACCCGTATCGTCGGTCGGTGGAACAAATACTGGGGACGTTTCCGTTCGGAATTCACCACCGGTTTTACCACGTCCAACATAGATTATTATCTGGCCAACAGAACTGATCTGGGCAGCTTCGTCAATTACGACTCCCGAAGTGTGATATACAGTTTTTACAACAAGTACAATTTCGAATTCAATCTTTCGGAAAAAACGTCGTTTAAAGCTACTGTAAATGGTAATTATCACGCTGTCAATATCTTCGACCGAATAACTGAGGAAGGATATTCGGCAGAGCGTACCGACTTCGGGCTAAGCGTTTCGGCGCATCACAGATTCAACGACTGGCTGTCTGGCTATGCATTGGTGCGGGAAGACCTTACGGATGGAGGTTTTACACCGGTGATGCCTTCCGTCGGACTGGAATTCAAGCCTTTGGACGGGGAGCGGTTTTTCGTTAAGTTCAACGCTACGCGCAACTATCACCAGCCGACGCTCAACGACCTCTACTGGCTGCCTGGAGGAAATCCGGACCTGCGTCCCGAGGAAGGCTATACGACCGACATGTCGGTGGAATACTCGCGCACGATGGGGCGTTTTTTCGCATCGGCGGGAGTTACGGGATACCTTTCGTGGATAGACGACTGGATAATATGGCGTCCGAGCGAATTCCGTTACTGGACGGCTGAAAACATAAAAAAAGTGTTCGCGCGCGGGGCGGAAATAAACCTTTCCGGCGGATATTCTCACGGAGGACTGAAAGTGAATGCTTCGGGTAACTATGCATATACCCGCACGTCGAACGAGGACCCGGACCTCAAGGACGACCAGTCGAAGGGGCGGCAGCTCATATACATCCCCGTGCACAAGGGAAATATCATGCTCGATGCCGCATACAAAGGTTTTTACCTGTATTACGTATGGTCCGCTGTGAGTGAGCGTTATACCACATCGAGCAACGAGTCTACCCGGCACACCCTGCCTGCCTACGACATACACAATATGACAGTAGGCAAAAAGGTGAACATCGGCGGCGGATATGCGGTAGAGGCTTCGCTGAAGCTGAACAACGTGTTCGACAGAAAATACCAGGCTATACTCTGGCGGGCAATGCCGGGCCGCAATTATATGTTCTCACTTAAATTTTCGTTCGATTAATACATTCCCGAAATGAAAAAGAGCATTTTTTTACTGCTGCTGACCTCCCTTGTCGCCTGTTCCTGCGGCGACGACCTTATGACCGGAGGCGTTCAGTACGATCGTCAGGGAGAAGGTGTGTTCATATGCAATGAAGGCAATTTCATGTACGGTAACGCATCTCTTTCGTATTACGATCCCGAAAAACGCGAGGCGGACAACCAGGTATTTTACAATGCGAATAATTTTCCACTTGGAGATGTATGCCAGTCGATGTCGATAATCGGCGGACGCGGTTTCGTGGTGGTGAACAACTCAGGCAAGGTGTTTGTGATAGATATCAACACGTTCAAATACCTCGGGGTTATAAAAGGACTTACTTCCCCTAGGTATATACAGCAGGTAAGCGATGACAAAATATACATTTCCGATATTTACAGCCCGTTTATTGCCATTGCCGACCCAAAGACGCTGGAGGTTACCGGGCGCGTGTACATGGGTACGAGAAACGGTCCCGGCAAGGTGAACGGCACGGAGCAGATGGTCATGCACGGCAACTATGTGTACGTATGCAGCTGGTCATACAACAACAAGATATATAAGATAGACACCCGTACCGATGAGGTCGTCGACTCGATAGGCGTTACCAAGCAACCCAATAGCATGGTGCTGGACAAAAACGGCAAGATATGGGTGCTGTCCGACGGCAGCTATAAGGGCTCGCCCTACGGGCAGGAGCGGGCTTCTCTGATAAAAATAGACGCAGGGCGTTTTGCCGTTGAAGCGATAATGGATTTTCCGACCATGGAATGTTCGCCTTCGGAACTTTGCATAAACGGCGCTCGTGACAGGATATATTTTATAAACGGAAGCTGGGCTGGAGAAGGCGTTGCCAATAGCGGAATATATACTATGGGTGTCGAAGAGACTACGTTGCCTTCTGCACCGCTGATACCTGAGGACGGCCGGCTGTTCTATGCGCTGGCCATACACCCTAAAACAGGTGAAATATATTTCAGCGATGCGATAGACTACGTGCAGCGCGGCATCGTGTTCCGCTATTCTGCGGACGGGCGGCGTATCGATGAATTCAAAGTGGATATTATACCGGGGGCTTTCTGCTTTAAGACGGCCGAGTAAAACCGCATATATTTCAAAAACTCCGGTTAAACAAAGCGGGTACGACAACACGTCATTGTTTAACCGGAGTTTTTAATTGTCTGTTATGGATAGCAGGGTAATGACCGATATGTGCGAGGCCGGCTGTGATGATACGGTTGCGGCAGATAAATGCCTCCGTAGTGATTCTTTCGCCTGTATTATGTTATAAGAATTTCTTAAGCGCTTTTACCATAGGTGTGTAGTCGGCTTCTGGCAGGTCGCTTTTTATGGTTGAAAAGAAATGCGGAGCTTCGTTGCGGTAAACATTCATCATCCTTTCTTCTCCGAAAACAGCCGAATATTCTACGTTGGCCAATCTGTCGCATAATTTTATGAACGTGGCGTAAGGGGTGTTTCGTATTCCACGGTAGTAGTCTTCGTCGGCCCGTTCGTCGCGTGTGCGGCCACGGTTGTTGGTCACGGCAAATACCATTTCCGCTATTTCCGCACCGAATACTTTTTTCAGGTCGTTGTATGTTATGCGGCAGTCTTCTATAGTGTCGTGCAACCATACTGCCGATAATACGTAATCGCGTTTTTCTTCGGGCAACAAGTAAGAAAACATGTCCGCGTAATGCGCCGCCATGGCCAGATGAACGGAATACGGAGCGCCGTCATAACGGTGCAGTGTCTGTTCGTGTGCCGTTACGGCATATTTTATCGCTTTGGGAAGTATGGGTGCGGTATCCAGCATCGTTTTGTTTGTTTTTGTGTAAATATATGGCAAAAATAATCAGCTCCGCATAATGTTATGCGGAGCTGACGTGTATATTTTTTCCGTTTGCGGGTTTACCGCACGGGATTTAGGCGATGGAAGATACGTGTTTGCTGAGCTTGCTCTTCAGGTTGGCAGCTTTGTTTTTGTGTATCACGTTTTTCTTTGCCAATTTGTCGATCATCGAAACTACCTTCGGGAACATTTCGCTAGCTTCGGCCTTGTCCGTGGTAAGGCGGAGTTTCTTTATGGCGTTGCGCGTTGTTTTATGGTAGTAACGGTTGCGCAGACGTTTCTTGTCGTTGGAACGGATACGCTTGATAGACGATTTATGGTTTGCCATCTCTAAAAAATGTTTTTATTCTTTTTCAAATGCGGGAAATAATGTCCCGTCTAGCGTTTGTTTGTTTTTCGGTTGTAGTCCGTAGGGGAATCGAACCCCTGTTTCAAGAATGAGAATCTTGCGTCCTAACCGCTAGACGAACAGACCGCGGTTTTGCGCTCCAGGGGAGCTTTGTAGCCCGTAGGGGAATCGAACCCCTGTTACCAGAATGAAAATCTGACGTCCTAACCGCTAGACGAACGGGCCTTGCTTTTTTATGTCCGAGTGTCCGTTTCCGGACCGGGAGCGTTAGCGACTGCAAATGTAGGATATTTTTCCGAACCTCCAAATAGGTGGCGAAGATTTTTTTTGTTTTTTTTATTTGCACATTCTTGTGTTAATGTATGTGTTGCATTTTATATAGGAACGCGCGTGCGTAACTTTAAATATGCCGATGGTGTGCCTTGGAAAAACGGCGGTAAAAAATAATCTTGTTAAAATCAGTTAAACGTACAGCGCTTTCGGGAACCGTTTCCAATATGGGTATTTGTCGGTTAGCCGTGCGCTGTGTTTTCATCGGAAGCAAGTGGTTGCTGCCGGTGTGCCGCAGAGGGTGTCAGAGCGGTGTTTCATGTTAATTTTTTGAATATGTGTGATTTTATTGATTTGTTATTTACACAAGCCAAAATTGTAATTATGATGATAAAACTACCTTAAAAATATGGAAAAAATGAAAAAAAATCATTAAAAAAAGCCGAAAAATGTCTGAAAATTTCGTGTTTCAGGGGTATTAAGGCGTTATTTATAAAAGCGGGAGGTTCAATTTAACTATTTTTTAGTACTTTTGTCGTTCCAATAATAAAATAATTAGTTTTAGAGATGAAAGGAAACTTAAGACAATTACTGACGATAGCGTTAGTATTCTTCGCAGTTGTTTTCGCCCAAGCACAGGTGAAAACCTACTCTGGAGTTGTCGTGTCGGCGGAAGACGGACAGACAATGCCCGGAGTCAACTTGAAAGTCGTAGGTACGGCCATAGGTACTTCGGCCGACTTCGACGGTAATTTTACCATTTCCGCATCGAAAGGCCAGAAACTGGAATTTTCGTTTGTGGGTTACAAGAACAAAATAGTAGTGCTGGGCGATGCCACCACTCTTAAGATAACTCTTGAACAGGACGCTTCCGTTCTGGACGACGTGGTTATCGTTGCATACGGTACGGCCAAGAAGAAAGACGTTACCGGCGCAATAACGACCATTACTTCAAAAGATATAGAAAATCGTCAGGTATCGACCGTTACCCGCGCCATCGAAGGTCAGGTTCCGGGTATACAGGTTACCAGCAGCACCGGTCAGCCGGGCTCCGACGCTACTATCCGCATACGTGGCGTAGGTTCGATGTATTCTTCGAATACGGCTATGATAATGCTCGACGGTGTTCCTTATCCTTCGAACGTTTCGACGATAAACCCTGACGACGTAGAGTCCGTTACGGTGCTCAAGGACGCTGCTTCGACAGCTCTTTACGGTTCGCGTGCCGCAAACGGTATCCTTATGATAACTACCAAGAAGGGTAAAAAAGGCGCTGCTCCCAAAGTGTCCCTGAGCGTGAAACTCGGTTCCAACTCGAAGGCTCTTCCCCAATACAATTTGATAACCGATCCTCAGGAATATTACGAAACGGCATGGAAAGGGGTACGTAACTATGTTTGGTATAGAAATCCTGGCGCTCCCGATGCTCTTATACGCGAGGCAGCATCCTCTATGCTTTGGAACGTGCTTGCTTACAATGCATTCAAACTTCCGCAAGGAGCTCAGTACATTGTGGACCCGGTTACAGGAAAACTTACCGAAGGCGCTCAGCTTCTTTACAACGACAGCTGGACCAACGAACTTTACAAATCCAACTTCCGTCAGGAGTACAACATGAGCATAACGGGCGGAGGCGACAAGACGGACTACTACCTGTCCGTAGGTTACCTTAGCGACCCTTCGTATGTTGTAAACTCCAGCTTCGAACGTATATCTTCGAGGTTCAACATCAACTCGCAGGTAAACGACTGGTTCAAAGTGGGAGCTACGTTCTCCTATACCCGTCGCAGCAGCAACAACCCGAGCTACGGTACTACAACCAGCGGTCTTTCTTCCAACGACCTGTTCACATGGTCCGAACTGATGGGTCCGATATACCCGTTCTATGCTCGTAACGCCGACGGTTCCATAAAACGTGACGACCAAGGAAACGGTATCTATGACTACGGTAATGGCCAGACTGATGCTGCCATCCAGCCTAGATACGGCCGCCCTTACCGTTCGGGTTACCACCCAATGACATATATGACCAAGGATAAGTTCCGCGAAATATACGATAACCTGCAGCTCAGCGGCTATGCCGAAGCTAAATTCCTCAGGGATTTCAAGATAAAGGCGACTTTCTCTACCGACCAGGTATTCGGCGACGAGCTTACTTTCCAGAACAACGAGGAAGGTATCGCATCGCAGCCCACCATCAACGGTCTTTTGGCCAAGGGTAAGAGCCAGAGAAGCGTTTACAATACCAACCAGATATTGGAATGGGGCCACCAGTACGGCGACCACCGTTTAGATGCAATGGTAGGTCATGAGTTCTACTATCAGAAATACCAGTACAGCGACGCTGCCATGATAAACATGCTCATACCGGGCGTTATGGACTTCACCAACTTCATAACTCCTTACGGTAACCCGACGAGCTACACCAACCCTACGGCGCTCGAATCGTATTTCGCACGCGTATCGTACAACTACAAGAGCAAATACTTCGCTGAAGCCAGCGTTCGTCGTGACGGTTCTTCCAAATACCGTTACAACAAATGGGGTACTTTCTGGGCAGTAGGCGCTTCGTGGCGTATGGCCGAGGAGAACTTCATAAAGAACAACTCCAACTGGATAAACGAACTTAAGATACGTGCCAACATCGGTAGCACCGGTAACCAGGAACTGACTAAAACTTCGTATCCTTTCTCCAACCTCTGGACGATAGGCGAATCCAACGGCGACTTTACCATCACTCAGGCATGGACAGGAAACCGTGATCTTACATGGGAAAAAGTACTTTCTATGGACGCTGGTGTGGATTTCCGTTTCTGGAACAAGTTCCACGGTGCGATCGACGTATACCGCCGCGTTACTACCGATCTGGTATTCCCTGTTCCCCAGGCTCCGTCGACAGGCCGTACTGAACGTTACGAGAACGACGGTAAACTGGCAAACCAGGGTATAGAGCTCGACCTTAACTACGACATTTTCAACAATTCGAAAGTGTTCTGGACGGTTAACTTCAACCTGGCTCACAATAAGCAGAAGATACTCCGCATGCCGGACGTTATCCAGGATCAGATGGTTAACGGCGGATATGTGAACGGTGCCTACCTGTGGAAAGTCGGCAAAGACCAGTACAATCTCTACTGGGGTGAAGCTGCGGGCGTTGACCCTGAAACAGGCTTCATGATGTACTGGAAAGACGTTCTCGATGATGCCGGCAATGTCATAGGCCGTGAAAAGACCAAGAACAAGGACGAACAGACGTTCTACGAACATGGTAGCGCTATGCCTGACGTAATCGGCGGCTTCAACACCACGGTTCGCTATGCAGGCTTTGACCTGTCCATCAATACCAACTTCCAGATCGGCGGTTGGGTAAATGACGGTAACTTCGGCAACTATACTTGGTACGGTGCATTGCATAACGGATGGAACCTTAGCAAGGAACTAGTAGACAATATGTGGACTCCGGACAACCTCAACGGCAAATATTCGTTCATGTACGGTTTTGACACAGATGAAGGTGATAATTTCGATAGGAGTTTCGTAAGAGCTTCGTATTTCAACCTTAAGAATGTTACTCTGGGTTACACGCTCCCTTCGCGTGTTACGGATAAGATAGGTCTCAGCTCTGTTCGTGTATTCGCCAGCGGTGAAAACCTGTGGTTCTCTTCCGCACGCAGAGGTCTCGACCCTCGTACGTCTGTTTCTGCAGGAAGCCAGTCTTTCATGTACTCCCAGATGCGTACGGTTACATTCGGTTTAAATGTTAACTTTTAACCAATAAGAGAGAGAAGAAAATGAAAAAAATAATATTATCGATATTTGCTGCCCTCGCGGTTACCGCATGTACCAATTTCCTGGAGGACAATCCTACCGGTAACTTCACGGACGACGACATGAGTAAAGTCCCTGTGGAGAAGGCAGCTGAAAAAATGCTCGTATCCGCAGTTTCTTACATGCACACTATGGGCTCCGGAACAGCCGGTACCAGTTACAAGGTGATCCAGCTCGCTATGGATTTGAAAGGAAACGATATGGTTTTGCCCCTTGCCGGAGGTGGCGGATGGTTCCTGTCCGATTACAACATGTCCGGTTACCGCGGTTTCCAGGACGGACGCGCAGTTGCTTACTGGAGTAACTTCTATAACCTCGTGTTCAGGGCAAACCAGGTGCTTGAGTTCCTGCCTGAAGATCCTTCCACCTCGAGCCAGCCGGAAGCTGTTAAGAACATCAAGGCAAAAGCCTTGACGCTCCGTGCATTCGCTTACTACCATCTGATATGTATCTATCAGGATGCTTATCTCCATGGAGGCAAGGATAAGGCCGGCGTTCCTCTGTACGAAAAAACCACTGACCCTGCAGGTCCGCGCGGCACTGCCGAAGGTGTTTACCGTAAGATATTGGACGACTGCTCCACGGCAATAGCTCTTTTCAATGAGTCTGGAATAGCTCCTACCGGAAAGGATGATGTGTCTGTTTACGTTGCTTACATGGTACAGGCCCGCACGGCTCTTACCATGGGTGAAAATTCTCTGGCCGCATCCGCTGCCAAGAACGTGATAGACGGTTTCACTCTTATGTCCGAAGCTCAGGCTCTGGATAACGGTTTCCAGAAACTGGGCAATCCTGAAACGATATGGGGATATCTGTGGACGCAGAATACTACTCTTAATAACAACGCATTCTCGTCTCATATATCTACAAACGTGGCAGGTGCTTATGCCGGTGAAAACGGAGGTTATAAAATGATAGACTCCCGTCTGTACAACCAGATAGAGTCTACCGACTGGAGAAAGAAACTTTACTACGAAGTTCCTACCGATATCTATTATGCTGCTTCGTCGAACCCGCGTACGATAACGGTTCCGGCATACTGCAACAGTAAGTTCAATGCTCCTACGTTCTATCAGGATGAAATATTCATGCGTGTGGCAGAGGCTTATTTCATAAGGGCTGAAGCACTCGTTGCTGACAACGTATCTACTGCCCAGCAGGTGCTTTACGATATCGTTTCGACCCGTGATGCCGGTTATACTAAATCGACTAAGACAGGTCAGGCTCTGCTCGACGAAATACACCTTCAGAAACGTATAGAAATGTGGGGTGAAGGTCTCGAATATTTCGATAACAAGCGTATCGGTAAAGGCGTTGACCGCACTGGCGTTACCAACCACACGAACAATCTGGTTGTTCCTGCCGGTAAAGACTTTACGTTCCGCATACCGAAAACTGAAATAGAGCGTAACCCGAATATTAAGGACGAGGATAACAATCCTATCTGATAATATACGCAAGGTATTTATATGGACCCTCCCGGAAAACACCGGGAGGGTTTTTTATTGTGTCTGCGTTTTTTTTGATGGTGTCAGGCCGGAAGGTGCTTTTTTCTTTTGGATATAATTTCTTTTTTGATTATATTTGTCTAGCGTGAAACCAGAAAAAATATTGAAATGGAAATTGTGTATAAAATAGACGGGCATGATTTTAAGGATTACGGCGTTTATGTGTCGGCTTCGCATGGTCTTATAGGAGGGCTTAAACCCAAGAAACGGGTGGAAGTGGAATGGGACGACTGCAACGGATATCAAACGGACGATACTCCGATGTATTTCGAGGCGAGGAATATTTCGTTGAATTGTTTTCTGAAAGCATCGGGGGCGGCCGAATGCATAGAAAAGTCAGAGGCTTTTGCCCGGCTTTTTTATACGGCTTCGGCCAATGTGCTGACGGTTTCGGCCGGAGGGAAGACTCTTTCGTACAATGTGCGCCTGGCCGATGCGATAGATGTGCAGAAAACGTTTGCCGAGGGGACTATGACGGCTGTTTTTACCCTCAGGCTGGTCGAGCCTGAACCGTCGTTGCCCGTAGTTTCATGATGTGCTTGCGGCATGGACGATATTCGGTTTTTGATGAAAAAATTAACCCCGGAGAAAATCCCCGGGGCTAATCAAAAAAAACGCGTACTATGAAAATGAAAGACGCTATTTAATGCTCCGAAGAGCCTTGATAGCCGTTTGGTTTTCCGGATCTATTACCAGGATTTTATTCCAATACGTTTTTGAAGTTTCCATGTCCTCTTTTAGGTAATAGTAATATGCGAGGTAGCTGTACGCTTCTACCAGTTGTTTCTGGTTCCCTTCGGAATCTTCGAGTATCGAACATGCTTTCTCGTAATACGGTTTTGCCAATCCCATCGTCGTTTCGGGGTCTTTGACTGAATTTATGCGCGCTCGCCAGAAATAACCGAGATAACTGTCCGGCGCTTTTTCACTTAACACAGCGAAAGCGCTGTCGGCCGCATTTATATATTCGTCCTTGTGTTCCGAATAAACCTGTGACGTGTCGCTGGCGGCATAATAATTACACCTGCCGAGCATGAGATAATCCGAAGGCCGTACTTCGTTGCCGCCCGTTTCTATGAATAGTGCGAAATATTTTGCGGCATTGTCATAATCTCCTGTCTGTTGGTATATTTCGCCGAGTTCGCGGTATAGTTCCGCTTTTTTATTGCCTGTGGAGAGCGCTTTTTCAAATTGCGCCTTGGCCCTTTCGCTGTCGCCGTTTTTGAGCAGCAGGCGCCCGTAATAGACGTAGTCGAGGTATATGTGTTTGTCTGCTCCGCCTTTATCCATGAATGCCGCTCCCTTTTCGGCTCCTAATGCGTATTTTCCGAGTTCGAAACAATTGTACATGTATAATCTTTGCATAACGAAGTTTGCCGGGTCGTTTTTGAGGGCTTCTTCGGTTACTTCCATGGATTTTTCGTAGTTCTTGTTGTAAAACAGGATGGAGGCGTATTTCTCCCGTTCTTCCGGAGAGTAGTAATCGTCGAGAGAGAGGTATTTCTCATAAGCTTGTTCTGCTTTAGAGAAACGTCCGTTGACATAGTTTACCTCGGCCAGTTCACGGTAGGCCAATGCCGACGACGGGTCGGATGCTATCAACCTGTCGAGCATTTCCACGGCCAGAGCATAATTGGCGGTGGAGTATAGCTGGGAGTATTTTATGTACGCTTCGTGTTTGGAAGGAGTGAAATATATCGCCTGTTGGTATTGTTCGGCGGCTTTGCCGTAGTTTTTTTCGGCGGCGAAGATGTCTCCGCGCAGGATATATGCGGCGGAGAGTTTGCCATCTATACCGAGTGCGTCGGTGGCGTATTTTTCAGCTTGGGCGTAGTCTTTGTTATCGAGGTATGCCCGTCCTGCCAGTACATAAAGTTCCGCGTTCTTTTTGTTTTTCCCGGACAGGATGTCTTTAAAAGCGCCGGCGGCACCCGTCGGATCGTTTTTTATTTTCAATTTGGCCAGGCCTGTCTTTGCCAAAAATGATGAAGGGTCGGTTTCGAGGCTTTTGCCGTAGTAGTATGCGGCGGAGTCTGTCTTGCCTTCCCGGAAATATGTTTCACCAAGGTAAAAGTATACGTCGGATTTATTTCCCGTGTTTTTTCTTAAACCTTCGAGAAGCAAATGTTTTGCCTGGGCATTGAAGCCGGATTTGTAGTATTCCGTTCCTTTGCTTTCCGTTACGTTTTGTGCGGAAAGCGGAATTGTCATGACCGCAAGGATTACTGCGGCGGCACTTGTTTTTGCGATTGTTGTCTTCATAGCGGCGTTTAATTTATGTTATATGTTTTCACGGACGTTCACTATTCTAAGCGGCTGGGTGGCAGGGACTAGACCTGCTCGGAGTATTATGCGTTGCCCCCGGTCGGATGTCAGGAACGATGTAAATCCGGAGGCCAGGCCGCTGCGAGGGTCGGTGAGCAGTGCGTATACGTCGCGCCTAAGGGGATATTCTCCAAGCGCTATGTAGGCCTGGTACGGTTTGACGCTGTTTTCCGCCGTGGCGTGTTCTTGTTTGGAAACCGCCATCACGCGTATCCTGTGGTCGAACCGGGTATTCGATGAGTCTGTTTCCTGGCGGCTTATCCAACTTACCCCGATAACTCCGATGGCTCCAGGTGTTTTCTCTACATAGTCTATCACCGACGGATTGTCGTTTTGTGCGTATAATGCTCCTGCTAGCGGCTCTGAGGCACATATGGAGTCGATGGAAAAGCGCACTGTGCTCGAATTTGGATTGTCGAATACGAGCGACAGTGCGCCCAGTTCAGATTTGGGGTTTATTTGTTGCCACGAGGTGATTTTTCCCGTCAGTATCTTCTTAAGTACGGGTATGCTTATGAGCGTGTCGGGGTTTTCCCGGTTGACGATAAGAGCTATCGCATCGGTGGCTATTTTTATTTCCTTCGGAAAGAATTTCCTGTCCTCGAGCGATTGGCGTTCCTGTGCGGAAAGCATGCGCGTAGTTATGGCCAGGCGTACGCTGTCCGTAAGAAGAAGGCTTATCGCTTCCTTTTCGCTCGTGTTTAGAGGTATGATGCCCGCCATTGTGTATATATTTTCGAACACCTCGGCCTGTTGGGCAATTATGGGAGCGAAACTCTCGTCGGCGCTAATCTCCACTACGCCGGTAGTGGCCGTGTCGGTGTATTTGTCTTTGGGGCCGTTGGAACACGATGTTGCAGCAATAATGGCGGCTATGCCCAGTGCGTATTTTTTTATCATTGTTCGTCCCTGTTTTTAGTTTCTTTTATCAGTCTGTATCCTCTCCATAATGCGTAAAGGAACAGAAGTGCGCCCGCCGTCAGACGTACGGGGCGGGAAAAATCGCTTGCGAAAAACGGTGAGAACGCTATGGCGTATGCCAGGGCGAAATAGAAAACCACCATTACCGCTGCGAATATGTATGCAGGTTTTCTCATAGTACGTTTGTCTTTCTTTGTAATACGATGTGCGTTTTAAAAAAATCCGGCCCTGGCCTTTGTCTAGGGCCGGATCGGAGGAAACGGTTATCTCTGAGCCGTTACCTTTCCGCTATTTGGAACAGGATGGGCACTACGAAATATACCGAAACCGCTCTGCCGTTCTGTTTCCCCGGAATCCATCGCGGCATGGATTTTACCACGCGCAGCGCTTCCTTGTCGCAGGCGTCGCTTATACCGCGCGCTATCGTCACGTCCGTTATTTCCCCGGTTTTGGATACGACGAATTGTATGAATACCCGGCCTTGTGTTCCGGTTTCGAGCGCTACGTAAGGATATACCAGGTGTTCGCGTATGTATTTGTACATTGCCTCTTCACCTCCAGGGAACTGGGGTTTTTCCTCCACCGCATAGGTTTGCATTACCTCTTCCACGTCCTGGGCTATTTCCTTGAGTTCGGCTATGTCTTTACCGTGTTCCTCGTCGTTGCCTTTTACGTCGGCGATGGAAATAGCTACTTTGGATTCGATTATTTCTTCCTGGGATTTTATCTCATCCTCTTCGCGTACTTCCTCATCTTTTTTTATGACGGGCGCGGTGAATTTTATCGAACTTTTAAGGGGCGGCGGCGGTGGGGCGTCAACTTTTTTGATTTCGTCGTTGTTCTTTACCTCAGGTGGCGGCAGTTTGGAAATGGTTGTCACTTCCGTTATTACAACCTTGTCCTGTTTCGGCGTGACGAATGTCATAACCGCCTTTAGAGATATGAGAAGCACGACGATAAGGGCCACTATGATCATGGCCGTAGTGTGTCTTCGGGGAGATGTGCGGCGCATCTGATATGCACCGTACTCTTTGTTTTTATCTTCAAAAACCAGTTCGCACCAATCTTTTGAAGTCAGATCTATCTTAGCCATTTTTCTTCCGATTGATGATGATTCCTATTGTTTTACAGCCTGCTGGGCAGGATCCGCTATCTGTTGTGTGAGTTTGCCCGAGGTTTCGAGGTTTTCGATCAGCCATTTATCGCCGGGCGTGATGTCCACTATGGCGTATTTGCTTATGTTGCATATTTGCATTTCGTCGAGCGCGTCTATCAGATTCTTGTAATTGGCCCCATCGGTGGCTTTTATCATTACCACAGGAGAGGACTTGTCTTTTTTTATCTCAGAAGCCTGTGTTTTGAACTCTTCGTCGGATAATTTGCGTTCTTCCTTTTGGTGTTTCAGTTCGCGCATTTTTTCCATTACCGTACTGTTGCGCTGAAGCAGCAGGGCGCGGAGCCCGTCGGCATCGTATGAGGTGCGTTTGAGGGAATTGTAATCCCGGTAATCCGGCTCGCCGGTATAGTAGTACACTTTGCCTTCGTCGCCCAGAATGAGCGTTATGGCACGTGAAGCCTGTACCTTGGTTTGTTCTTCTTCCGAAACTTTGTCGTTGGTAGGCATGCTTATTTCCATAGTCTGAGGCTTGCTGAGCGAAGTGCAGAGCATGAAGAAAGTTATAAGAAGCATGTTCATGTCCACCATAGGGGTAAAGTCCAGGCGGGTATTGATTTTCTTCTGTTTGCCTTTCTTTTTGCCGCTGTCTTTTTCTTGTATATCTGCCATGATATTTGTTTTTTAGCCTTTAAAGGTCGTCGGTGTTGACGGTTTTAAGGGTCGTTATCAGGTTATAGCGGTTTTCGCGGAGGTCCTGAAGGGAGTTCATAACACCTCGGATACGGGGGTATGGGGTGTATTGGTCCGCTTTTATGGCTATGGTAAGGTCTTTCCCGTTTTGCAGGCGGGCTTCCTTTACCCATACTTTGAACTGGTTGTCCAGGCTGTCGCACGGTACGCCGTAGTCTTTCAGACTGGCGTCCTGTATGTCGGCAGGCAGGGCCAGGAATTGTTTCATGTTTTCGATAGGCACGCCGAAGGAATTCATCAGTTTGAATTTGTTAAGCTCTTCCCGTGTGAATTCTATTCCGTAGTGCTCGCCTACTTTCTTTAGCACTTCCACCCTGTCTTCCTGTTTGTCGAGTCCTAAAAATACTTTTCCCGTGTGGTCTATGAGTATTTGCAGGACATTCACTTCGGGTATCTTTATCTCCGATACCGATGCCGGAGTGGATACTATGACAGGTTCTTTCTGTACGAACGTGGAGGTGAGCATAAAGAAAGTGAGCAATAGTACCGTCACGTCGCTCATGGCGGTCATGTCGATAACGGTACTTTTTCTCTTTACTTTTACTTTAGGCATGGTTCCTTGCGTTTTTGCTAGGTTCGTATTAGTTGTGCTTGGCGGCGAATGTCTGTACCAGGCTGAAGCCCACTTCGTCTATGCAATAGGTTATGCTGTCTATCTTGCTGGTAAAGAAGTTGTACGATATTACGGCCAGTGCTCCGGTGGCTATACCGAATGCGGTGTTGATAAGCGCTTCGGAAATACCGGTAGAAAGCGCTATCGTATCGGGCGAGCCTGCATTGGCCAGCGCGGCGAACGAACGTATCATGCCGATGACGGTTCCAAGGAGTCCCATGAGCGTTCCCAGTGTGGTTATCGTGGCTATAACGCCGAGGTTTTGTTCCAGCATGGGCAATTCCAGTGCGGTGGCCTCTTCTATTTCTTTCTGTATCGACAGGGTCTTCTGATCCTTGGACATGGTATTGTCGTTCTCCATTTCCTGGTATTTTCTCAGGGCTGATTTTACGACATTAGCTATCGACCCTTTTTGTTTATCGCACAGGCTGTGCGCCTTTTGCAGATCACCGTGCATAAGGGCTTCTTTGATGTTCTGTACGAATTTTGTCATGTTTCCTCGGCCTTTTGCCCGGCTGATGGCAAACCAACGTTCAAAGCTGAGCACCAGTACTGTCAGAAGCAATGTCTGGATTACAGGTACGATGATGCCCCCTTTGTAGATGGTTCCCAACAGGTCGCCTGGAAGCGGGTGATTGGCAGGGTCTCCGTTCATAAAGTGCGACGGGTCGCCGAAGACGTATTTGAACAGCAGGCAGGCTACGATGAAACAGAAAACGATTACTATCGGAGCAGATCCTATGCCTGCGAATGATTTGTTTTTTTTAGTCTTGGAATTCATAATACAGGTGTTTTTTGATTTGTTTTTTTCTGACGTTTTTTCGGTTGTTTCCATAATGCGGATAATACGGCGGTGTATGCGTTTCCCCATTGAAAGCTTTTGCGCGCAGCGTTAAGGCGTGGTGGTAGGGAGCATGCGCCGGTTTGGTCCGTGCCTGTTCGGGTTTTTTAAGGCGCGGTTGTTGTACGGTCTGTGTTGAAATAAAATGAGGATGCGCCGGGCATGTGTCGGTTTATCGGCCCGAAGCTGGCAAACCCGTTATGCGCGGTAGGAAATACGTGGCGGATGTATCAGATTATTATTTTCCGCAGATAGTAACAAAACCCGCAGGATGAATAGCGTATGCCCATAAAATCGGCGTAAAAGCTTATCCTGGCGGGTTTTGGGTTAAACGAAGAAACTGTTTTTTTTATGATGTGGGTTGGGGTTGTATTTTCATAAAATTCCGTACTTCTCAGATCGTGCCTGGGGTACAGTTCGGATACTGCCATTGACAGCATTCTTGTGCCGCTGCCGTTGAAGTTAAGTACTTCGGCAGAGCCGGGATTGTCCGAGCCGGCATCTGAGAAAACGTATGTGTTTTTTTCCGCGCGAAGAACCATCGGAGCGTAGCCTTTATCGCTTGCCGATGCCAGGCACGATACAAAGCCGACTCCTATCGTAAACAGGAGCATTACAAATGCCGTATATTTGCCTGATGTTTTCATTGCGCGTTTCTTTTAATTCAAAAGTATACATCTTTGACCTGGCTATTGTAAAGTAATCGTTAACTTATGTTTTTATTATTGTTCATTTTTGAAGGGTAAACAATAGTTATATGTTTGTAAAACAGTGTGTTGTATTTGTGAGGTGGGTTTTGGTTTCACGACAGGCACTGCATGAGGTGTGCGGATAACCGTACATTATGCTGTTTTTTACATGCGCTTAGGCTTTTTTATCACTGTGTGAAAAATATTTTGAATGTTTTATATTAATCGTGACCTTTGCCTAAGGAAAAGAAATAGATATGCAAGGGAATAACAATCCGCTGACACTCGGTACAGAGAGTGTTAAAAAACTCCTTTTAAGATACGCCATACCCTCCATAGTAGCTATGTTGTCGTCTTCTCTTTACAATATGATAGACAGCATATTCATCGGTCATGGCGTAGGGGCTATGGCAATATCTGGCTTGGCAATAACAATGCCGATAATGAACGTGATAGCCGCGTTGGGTACGCTGGTTAGCGTGGGCGGTGCTACGCTTATGTCTGTGAAAATGGGGCAGGGCGATAAAAAAAGCGCCGAATACATACTCAGCAACGTACTTATGCTCAATGTTATAATAGGTCTTTGTCTTACGGCTGCCGGGGTGATATTTCTGGACGATATATTGTATTTTTTCGGTGCGAGCGAAAATACCATCCCTTATGCGCGGGAATTCATGCATATAATACTTTCCGGTACGGCCGTAACCCATGTTTATCTCGGACTGAACGATATGTTGCGGGCTTCCGGTTATCCGGGAAAAGCCATGGGTGTGATACTTACCGCCATAGCTATAAACTGTGTGCTCAATCCGCTGTTTATATTCGGGTTCAAATGGGGTATAGCCGGTTCGGCATTCGCTACGGTGATAGCTCAGACGGTGGCAATGAGTATAGAATTGGTGCATTTCATGCGGAATAAACATTTCATACATTTTGAAAGAAAAATGTTCGGGCTGAAGGCTCATATAGTGAAAGGCATTTTTTCGATAGGAGTGTCGCCTTTCCTTATGAACATATGCGCCAGCATAGTGGTAATTTTTATCAACAAGAGCCTTATGACATACGGGGGAGACTTCTATGTAGGTGCTTACGGCATCATAAACCGCGTGCTTATGGTGTTCATAATGATTGTGATAGGCCTCAACCAGGGCATGCAGCCGATAGTGGGCTACAATTTCGGAGCGCGTAAGTTCGACCGTGTGGCCCGTGCATTGAGATATGCCATATTCGCTGCCGTGGCTGTCACTACCTCCGGTTTCCTTATGGCCGAGATATTCCCTCATCTTTTGGCAAATATGTTTACCGGTGACCAGGAATTGATAGACATAGCTTCGCACGGTATGAGGATAGTGCTGATAATGTTCCCGATAGTAGGTTTCCAGATGGTAACGGCAAACTTCTTCCAGTCGATAGGCAAGGTGCGTAAGGCTATCCTGTTGTCGCTGACAAGGCAGATGCTCTTTTTGGTGCCGCTTCTGATTATCCTGCCGCGTTTTATGGGTACTCTCGGGGTGTGGATAAGCATGCCTATCGCCGACAGTCTGGCTACGGTGCTTGCCGTGTTCCTGCTCACCCGCCAGATGAAAAAATTCAGGGAAAATAACGACAATGACAATAATTTGAAAACCAAATTGATATAGAAATAACTATGGAAGATACCTACGTCATTTGCATAGCCCGTCAGTACGGTTCCGGAGGACATGTTATAGGCAAGATACTTTCGCGCATGCTCGGTCTGGATTATTACGACAAGGAACTGATAACGCAGGCGGCCAAGAAAAGCGGTATATGTCCCGAATATTTCGAGCATGCGGATGAAAAAGCTCCCGGTTCGTTGTCGCATGCACTCTCTACCGGGCTTTTTTCCGGAGGCGGCATATTCATGTATAATAATTCCCTGTCCAATGAGAGTATATTCAAATACCAGTCAGAGGTAATACGCAGCGTGTCGCAGGCCGGTTCGTGCATCATCGTAGGCCGGTGTGCTGATTATATTCTGCGGGAGAAGAAAAACTGTTTCAGCATATTCATAACCGCTCCGTTGGAGGATCGTGCCCGCCGCATAGCGGAAAGGGAAGGTGTCGGAGTGGATAAAGCTGCCGAAAAGGCCAAAAAAGTGGATAAAGTAAGGCGCGAATACTACAACTATTATACGAGCAAGCATTGGGGGCATGCTTCGTCGTATGATCTTTCAATAGATTCGTCCATACTCGGTGATGAGCAAACAGCTTGTTTTATACGTGATTTCGTCTTGCGTGCGCTCGAAGACATGCGGTAGGTGATACGCGGCGGTATGAAAAATCAAACAACCCGGCAAACCGGTTGGTTTGCCGGGTTGTTTGTAGCCTTACCAGGATTCGAACCTAGACTAGATGAACCAAAATCACATGTGCTACCATTACACCATAAGGCTGTTCGCTCTGGGCGATTTACGTCCTGCGCAGGGGCAAATTTAAGTCAAAATCCCCGCTCCGGCAAATATTTTTATCATGGGAGGAAAAGCGTTTTCTTTTTATAAGCGATGAAACATGCCTGTTAATGCGTGCCCTACCGGTTATAATTTTGCGATAGTCGATTTTATCTTGTCCAGCCCTGTGCGGTAAAAGGCTGTGCGCGAGAATTTTTCGGTAAACGTGTCTTCATTCATGTCGAGCCACTCGTTGCATGTGAGGTCCAAAAAATTGCCCTGGGGGGAAAAACGCGGTTGTGAAGACGGTTTGGCAAATTTATTCCACGGGCAGGCGTCTATACATGCGTCGCATCCGTAGGCACGGCCTCCCAATTTGGATACATAGCTGTCAGGTATTTCGCTTTTCAGTTCTATCGTAAGGTACGAGAGGCATCGCGATGCGTCTATCGTGCGCGAACCGTCTATCGCACCGGTAGGGCATGCCATCTGGCATCTTCGGCAAGCTCCGCACCTGTCCTGCATCGTGTCAGGCGCATCGTATTCGAGCGGAAGGTCGAGTATGATTTCCGATAGAAAAAAATACGAACCGGCCTGCGGAATAATCAAATGGGAGTTTTTACCTATCCAGCCTAGTCCTGCGCGCCGGGCCCATTCCCTTTCCAGCACAGGGGCGGAATCGGTAAATACGCGGTAGGAAAAATCGCCTGCTTCGCTTTTCAGGGCAGCGCATATAGAGTGCATTTTTTCCCGCAGAACTACGTGGTAATCTTCCCCGTACGAATATTTGGCAAAGATAGGCACGTTAGGGCGGCGTTCATGTGGCAATGCGGAGGAAGGGAAATAGTTCATCAGCAGCGATACGATGCTTTTCGCCCCGGGGACTAACAGGCGTGGGTCGAGGCGTTTGTCGAAGTTACGCTCCATATAACCCATCGTACCGTGGTGTCCCTGGGCAAGCCATTTTTCGAGCCTCGGTGCCGATTCCTCCAGAAAACACGCCTCCGATATGCCGCAGGCATCGAATCCGTGTCGAGCGGCAAGTTCCTTTATACGTGCGCTTAAGTATTTGGAGTCCAAAAGGTTGTTTCGGAGTTTTTTATTCGTCAAAAAGGGATGCGCCTTTGGATGGCGCTGTGCGTCCCATATGCATGTATGCTTTTTCCGTGGCCTGGCGTCCGCGCGGAGTTCGCACGATAAAACCCTCCTGGATGAGGTACGGTTCGTATACTTCCTCCAGTGTGCCGGCATTTTCGCCTACGGCCGTGGCAAGGGTGGTTATGCCTACCGGCCCCCCGCGGAATTTGTCTATTATGGCCGAAAGCATGCGGTTGTCCATTTCGTCCAGCCCGTATTGGTCCACGGCTAAAGCATTCAGCCCTACCAACGCTATTTTTTTGTCGATTATACCGGAGCCTTTTATCTGGGCAAAATCCCGTATCCGGCGTAAAAGGGCGTTAGCTATGCGCGGAGTCCCGCGTGAACGGCGGGCTATTTCGATGGTAGCGTCATCGGTTATCGGTATGTGCATTATGCGCGCCGAGCGTTCCACGATGGTGGACAGGAGTTCGGCGTTGTAATATTCCAGACGGCAGTTTATCCCGAAACGCGCGCGCATTGGCGATGTCAGAAGTCCGGAGCGGGTGGTGGCTCCGATAAGTGTGAACGGAGCCAGGCTTATCTGCACGCTGCGTGCGTTGGGGCCGCTTTCGAGCATGATGTCGAGCTTGTAGTCCTCCATTGCCGAGTAAAGGTATTCCTCGACCACGGGGCTAAGGCGGTGTATCTCGTCTATGAAAAGCACGTCCCGGTCTTCAAGCGAGGTGAGAAGACCGGCCAAATCGCCAGGTTTGTCTATTACCGGGCCTGAGGTCGTTCTCAGGTTGACGCCCAGTTCGGAAGCTATTATTCCTGCCAGCGTAGTCTTGCCCAGTCCGGGAGGACCGTGCAGAAGCACATGGTCAAGGGCTTCTGTGCGTTGGTTGGCGGCCTTTACGAATACCTCCAGGTTCGACAGTATTTGCTCCTGTCCGGCAAAATCGTCGAACGAGAGCGGGCGGAGGGCTTTTTCGTATTCCCTCTCTTCCGGAGAGTCGTATTGTTCCCGAAGGTTTTCGGCCATTGTGTGGATTTTTTTTTACGTCGTACAAAAATACGGATTTTTTTCTCCCGTTGGCACATTGCGGGGGCTGCCTTTATTTTTCAGCGGATATTATAATATTAAAAAACGCATCGGGTGTAATGATTTACCGGTTGCAGTATATCGTATGATATATGAAAAATGATGCCGGAATTATAGGCTTTTGCGGATTTTTTCCAGTTCGGCACGCACGGACTTGAGTGTGCGTAAGGCCTCCATACGGTTGGTCAAGGATTTGCGGTTGGCTTTTATCTGGGCTGCTGCGCCTTTGAGAGTAAAGCCCTGTTCTTTTACCAACGAACGTATAAGGCGTACGGCTTCGATGTCATCGGCGGTATAAAGCCTGTCTCCTTTTTTGTTTTTTCTCGGCGACAGGATGTCGAAGTTGCTTTCCCAGTGGCGCAGGGTGGCGGGCGTGATGTCGAAATGTTCAGATACCTCGCTTATCGAATAGTAATATTTTCCCTGGTCTAGCTGTCTGCCCATGTCGTTAAAGAGGGTGTCGGTAGAGTTGTAATTAGTCGAATGTCGTGTTATGTTGCGATGCCCGTTCGAGAAGTTCGTTGTACTGATCGGGAGTGAGGTCTTTGTAATAGTAATTTATCGGGTTGACTTTCTGGCCTCTCAGTATCACTTCATAGTGCAGGTGAGGACCGTTCGAGCGTCCGGAGTTGCCTACTTCGCCTATCAGTTCTCCGCGAAGCACTTTTTTGCCTTTGGTAGTTCTTATTTTGGACATATGTCCGTAAAGTGTCTTATATCCGAAACCGTGGTCTATTATCACGTAGTTGCCGTAGCCCGATGCGTCGCGTCCGGCGAATACTACACGACCTTCTCCAGTGGCATATATCGGGGTTCCTATCTTGGCGCCGAAGTCCATGCCCGTGTGCATTTTCCATACTTTGCTTATCGGGTGCAGGCGCATGCCGTAACTGGACAGATTGGCGCGTTTCATAATGTCTATGGAAACTGGCGATATAGCCGGTAGCGAACGGAGCATTTCTTCTTTTTTAAGGGCCAGATCGGCCACTTCGTCCAGGGATTTGCTTTCGGCATACAAGCGTTTTGTCAGTTCTTCTACGCGTTTCGAGGTGGATATTATCATGTCGGAATAGTTATATCCTTTCATGGAGTCGAAATAACTTTCCGGGCTGATAGTTCCCGTGCGTTTGGATCCTGAGTACGGTTCGCTTTCAAAGAGCACCCTGTATATGTTGTCGTCCCTGTTTTCTATTTCGGCCAGGCGTTTTTCGTTTTCGTCCAACTGTTTGCGGAGTATTTCGTAGTTGATAGTCATATTGTCTATCTCACGTCTGAGGGTCAGTTCTTTCGGCGTAGGAATAAAATTAGCTATCATAAAGTATATGATTATCCATACCGAACCTGTCGTAATGAACCACAGAAGAACATTGCGCACGCGTTGGAGGAACGTTATGCGCACTTTCTTGTATGATAAGGTGGCGTGGTCGAAGTAATATTTTATGTTCTTTGCCATTGTTTTTTCCCCGGTCAAAGGTGCCGAAAAGCCGCCGGCTGTCCGGCGGGATCGTAAGCGATACAAATGTAAGAAAAAAAATGCCATCCCTTCTGCAGGGTGTTTTTAAGGTCGGTTATTTAGTAAAATTTTAGTACTTTTGTCGGTTGCAGCGCCATATTGGTGTATAAATACGGATTAATAATACGCGGCCGGCAAGGCCGTGGTTTAGCAGGATATACAGATGAAACCACAAGAAGTAAGAAAGCTTTTCCTCGATTTTTTTGAGAAGCGAGGTCACCATGTGGAAACTTCGGCTCCGATAGTTCTCAAGGATGACCCTACGTTGATGTTTACCAATGCCGGAATGAACCAGTTCAAGGATATATTCCTGGGGCATGCGGCGGCTAAATATCCACGCGCTACCGATACTCAGAAATGTCTGCGCGTGTCCGGAAAACACAACGACCTGGAGGAAGTGGGGGTTGATACTTACCACCACACGATGTTCGAAATGCTCGGAAACTGGTCGTTCGGAGATTATTTTAAGGAGGAAGCAATAAAGTGGGCGTGGGAATTGCTCACGGAAGTCTATAAGATAAATCCTGAGATACTTTACGTGACAGTGTTCGAAGGAGACCCTAAAGAAGGGTTGGCTTTCGACAGCGAGGCTTACGACATATGGAAAAAATACGTGCCTGAGGATCGTATAATAAAAGGCAACAAACACGACAATTTCTGGGAAATGGGCGACCAGGGTCCGTGCGGGCCTTCGTCGGAGATACATGTGGACCTGCGCAGCGACGATGAAAAGAAAGAAGTCCCAGGAGCGTCGCTTGTCAATAAAGACAATCCCCAGGTCATAGAAATATGGAACCTCGTGTTCATGCAGTACAACCGCAAGGCTGACGGCACGTTGGAAAACCTTCCTGCCCGCCATGTGGATACCGGTA
Organism: Flavobacteriales bacterium; assembly: GCA_003150615.1. GTDB lineage: Bacteria > Bacteroidota > Bacteroidia > Flavobacteriales > UBA1820 > Merdimorpha. The sequence continues at coordinate 64,133 of QALN01000005.1, forward strand.
TGGGCTTCGAACGCTTGTGCCGCGTGATGGAAGGCAAACATTCGAATTACGATACTGGGATTTTCGCTCCATACATATCTCTTCTGGAGCAAATGTCCGGTAAAAAATACGGACGCGACGAACAGACCGATATAGCCATTCGTGTAATCGCCGACCATATCCGTGCCGTTGCTTTCGCGATAGCCGATGGTCAGTTGCCTTCAAATAACGGGGCTGGTTATGTGATACGCCGTATCCTTCGCCGAGCAGTGCGTTACGGCTATTCGTTCCTCGATTTCCGCGAACCGTTTTTCTACCGCCTTGTGGAGGTGATGGACAAAGAGATGGGCGATTCTTTCCCGGAGATACGTTCTTCGCGCAAGCTGATAGAAAATGTGGTGCGGGAGGAAGAACTTTCGTTCCTCAATACGCTGGAAAAAGGGTTGGTGCGTCTGGAGCAGATAACGGGCGAGACAAAAGGCAAAGTCATACCAGGGGAAAAAGTATTCGAACTATACGACACATACGGTTTCCCGTTGGACCTGACGGCCCTTCTTGTGCGGGAAAAAGGCTTCGGGATAGACGAGGAAGGCTTTGAAAAACAAATGGCCGAACAAAAGGAGCGCGCACGCAAGGCGGCTGTTTCCAAAATAGACGACTGGGTTGTGCTCTCGGCCGAGAGTGGCAGCCGTTTTATCGGTTACGATACTTTGGAGTGTGATGTGAAGATATCGAAGTATCGCCGTGTGGAGAACAAAAAGGGCGTGTTCTATCAACTGGTATTTCCCATGACTCCGTTTTATGCCGAAAGCGGCGGCCAGGTTGGCGATACGGGTTATCTGGTGGACGAAACTGGCCGACGTACCGAGATACTCGACACGATAAAGGAAAACAATCTATCCCTTCATATAATCAAAAAATTGCCTGAAGGGGTAAATCTTAACTCCGTGTTCAAAGCTGTGGTGGACAAGGAAAAGCGTATGGCTACCGCAGCCAACCACTCCGCTACGCACTTGTTGCACAAGGCGCTCAGGACGGTTTTAGGGACTCATGTCGAACAGAAAGGTTCCGGCGTTGGCCCGCAAGGGCTGCGTTTCGACTTCTCGCATTTTGCCAAGATGACGGATGAGGAAATAGCGAAAGTCGAGGATTTGGTAAACGAAGACATAAAAGCCGGTTACGTGCTCGACGAACAGCGCGGCGTACCATACGATGATGCCATAAAGGCGGGTGTGATAGCTCTTTTCAGCGAAAAATACGGAGATACCGTGCGTACTGTCCGTTTCGGCGACAGTTTCGAGTTGTGCGGCGGTACGCATACGGACAACACCCTGCGCATACGTTTGTTCAAGATACTTTCCGAAGGTGCGATAGCTGCAGGAGTGCGGCGTATAGAGGCTGTGACAGGCGATATGGCTGTAAATTATTACAAAAAGAAAGAGGCTGAACTCCAGGTGTTGCGCGATATTTTCAAAGGCAACCGCGATTTGGAAAAAGCAGCCGTGTCGCTTATCGTGGAAAATGCGGCCCTCAAAAAAGAGGTGGAAAATTTCATGCGCAACAAGGTCAAAACTATAAAAGAAGACCTGAAGCGTTCCATGCAGAATATAAACGGCGTGAATTTCATATACGGAACCGTGGAACTGGATCCGTTATTCGTTAAAACCATGATCTTTGAACTCGCAGATGAGGTGGACCATCTTTTCGCTGTGCTGGGCAACAGGGAAAACAATTTTAAAACTGGACTTTCACTGCTCATATCCAAGGAATTGGTAAGTGAAAAAGGATGGCACGCAGGGAAGATAATCCGCGATCTGGCAAAATGTATAGACGGCGGCGGAGGAGGCCAGGAATTTTATGCCACTGCCGGAGGTAAAAATCCCGATGGTATTTCAGAGGCCATTGCTAAGGCCGAGGAATTGGTCAGGGGAGAATGACGAAGTGATCGTTTTAAACGTCAGTCTTTTTTGAAAAGATACGTACGTGATATATAAAAAACGCCCTCCGCTAATGCGGAGGGCGTTTTTGCTATCTGTGATTTTCAGGATTATTTCTTGAAGTTCACTTTGAACGCGTCGAACTGCGGGTATATGGCAGCGTCGCCGAGCTGTTCTTCTATGCGGAGCAGCTGGTTGTACTTAGCCATACGGTCGGAACGCGAAGCGGAACCGGTTTTTATTTGTCCGCAGTTAAGAGCTACTGCCAGGTCGGCTATGGTAGCATCTTCGGATTCGCCCGAACGGTGGCTCATAACGGTCGTGTAACCTGCGCGCTGTGCCATTTCAACGGCGTCGATTGCTTCTGTGAGCGAACCTATCTGGTTTACTTTAACCAGCAGGGAGTTAGCTATACCTTTGTCGATGCCGTTTTTAAGGCGTTCTACGTTGGTAACGAACAAGTCGTCGCCAACGAGCTGACAACGGCCGCCGATTTTCTCGGTAAGGATTTTCCAGCCTTCCCAGTCGTTTTCGTCCATACCGTCTTCGATAGACATGATAGGATATTTCGAAACGAGTTCAGCCAGATATTCTGCCTGCTGTGCCGAAGTGCGTTTTGCACCTTTTTCGCCTTCGAATTTGGTGTAGTCGTAAACTCCGTCTTCGTAGAATTCCGAAGAGGCGCAGTCAAGGGCGATAGTTACTTCTTCTCCGGGTTTGTAACCGGCAGCTTCGATGGCTTTTATTATTGTTTCAAGGGCGTCTTCCGTACCATTGAATGTCGGTGCGAAACCGCCTTCGTCGCCGACTGCGGTAGAGAGGTTGCGGTCGTGCAGGAGTTTTTTCAGGTTGTGGAATATTTCAGAACCCATGCGGATAGCCGTAGCGAAAGAATCGGCTTTAACCGGCTGTATCATGAATTCCTGGAAAGCTATCGGGGCATCGGAGTGAGAACCGCCATTTACGATGTTCATCATCGGAACGGGCAACACTTTTGCATTCGTGCCGCCTACGTAGCGGTAAAGCGGCATGCCAAGTTCGTCGGCAGCAGCTTTGGCAGCGGCCAGCGATACGCCAAGGATGGCATTGGCGCCGAGGTTGCTCTTGTTCTTAGTGCCGTCAAGGGCTATCATAGCCTTGTCAAGCGCTACCTGGTCGAAAACGTCGCAGCCGATGAGTTCGGGAGCTATCTTTTCGTTTACGTTGGCAACAGCTTTCAGTACGCCTTTGCCCATATACTGGGATTTGTCTCCGTCGCGAAGTTCCATTGCTTCGTATTCACCTGTCGATGCGCCTGAAGGAACGATAGCGCGTCCCATTGCGCCTGCTTCGGTGTAAACGTCAACCTCTACGGTAGGGTTGCCTCTGGAATCGAGGACTTGTCTTGCGTGGATTTCTGTAATTACGCTCATTTGTTTTGAAAATTTATTTTGATTGTTAATATTTAGATCGCTCTTAAAATCCTGTCGGACAATCATTCCGCCGATTTTTTTTATCCGTACGGCAGAAGATGCCGTACGTTTTTTCCGGCGTTACAAAAATATGACATTTTGAATTTCCGGCTAAGCACTTCGCCTATTATTTTTCAGGCTTCTCCGCGCGGAGTCATAGGTGTTATGGGGGGCATGTTTTCCATGTCTCTTATTTCTCCGAAAACGCCTTCGTAACGCCGGATATTTTCGGCCAAAGCTCCGAGCAGTTTCTTGGCGTGTACCGGGCTGAGGATAATGCGCGAGACAACCCTGGCTTTTGGTGTTCCGGGCATCATCGAAAGGTAATCGAGAACGAATTCCCCTTGTGAGTGGTTTATCACCGCCAGGTTAGAGTATATGCCCTGGGCGGTTTGCTCGTTGAGTTCTATTTCGATTTTCGGGTTTGCAGGTTCTTCCATTTTGCTTGTCTGCGGTTTTGTATTCAAGGGATAAAGTTAATGATAAATACCGTAAAAACAGGGGTGTCGGGCATTAAAAAAGCCGCGCTTTTTAGGCGCGGCTTTTGTTATTATGGCTTCCTACATATTATTCCTCTGTGGCGGAAGTTTCCTTGCGGAGTTGTTCGTATTCCTCTTTCGATCCGACGATAAGGTCTTCGTATTCACGTAAGCCTGTACCTGCCGGTATCTTGTGTCCTACGATAACGTTTTCTTTCAGGCCTTCGAGGTAGTCCTCCTTGGCGGCTACGGCTGCTTCGTTGAGGACTTTCGTCGTTTCCTGGAACGATGCCGCCGAGATGAACGAATGCGTCTGCAGCGATGCGCGGGTTATACCCTGAAGCATAGGCTCGGCTGTGGCCGGCAGGGCGTCACGTACTTCTACCAGTTTCTTATCGGCGCGTTTGAGCGTCGAGTTTTCATCCTTAAGCTGGCGCAGAGTTACCATCTGGCCGGGTTTGAGGTTTTCCGAATCGCCTGCGTCGGTTACGACTTTTATGCCGTAAAGTGCGTCGTTGGCATCGGTGAAATCACGCTTGTGTATGGACTGGCCTTCCAGGAACTGGGTGTCGCCCGGATCGATCACCATAACTTTGCGCATCATCTGGCGTACGATAACCTCGAAGTGCTTGTCGTTGATGACAACACCCTGCATGCGGTAAACGCCCTGTACCTCGTTTACAAGGTATTCCTGTACTTGGTTCGGGCCTTTGATGCGCAGGATGTCGTCCGGCGATATGGCTCCTTCGGAAAGCGGATCTCCGGCGCGTACGTAGTCGTTGTCCTGTACCAGTATCTGGTTGGACAGTTTTACCAGATAGCGTTTTTCTTCGCCGTTCTTGGACGTGATGATGATTTCCTTGTTGCCTCGTTTTATGGCTCCGAGTTTAACTACGCCGTCGATTTCAGCAACGATTGCCGGATTGGACGGATTGCGGGCTTCGAACAATTCGGTCACACGCGGCAGACCGCCGGTGATGTCGCCTGCTTTGGCGCTCTTTCTCGGAATTTTTACCAGTATCTGACCGGCCTTTACCTTTGCGCCGTTGTCCACCATAAGGTGAGCGCCGACAGGTAGGTTGTAGGATTTTATAACTTCGCCTTTCGGATCCGTGATGATTACCGTCGGGATGAGTTTTTTGTTCTTGGACTCGGAAATTATCTTTTCCTGGAATCCGGTCTGGTCGTCTATTTCGATTTGGTACGACTGTCCCTGTTCGATATCCTCGAACACGATCTTACCGGCCGTTTCGGACAGTATGATAGCGTTGTGCGGGTCCCATGTACATATCAGCGTTCCTTTTTCCACGTTCGACTTGTCCTTGGCGTAAAGCAGTGCGCCGTATGGGATATTGTGCATCGAAAGGGCCAGTTTGGTTTTAGGATCCGTGATACGCATTTCCGTTGTACGGGAAATGACTATCTCGCAGTCGTTTCCTTCCTGGTCTTTGGTCGGGATGGAGCGCAGGTCGTCGAATTCTATCACACCGTCGGCTTTTGCCTTGATGCTGGATTCCGCAGCTGCTGAACCGGCAGTACCTCCCTGGTGGAACGTACGGAGGGTAAGCTGCGTACCGGGCTCACCGATAGACTGCGCTGCGATAACACCGACAGCCTCGCCCTTTTGTACCATGCGTCCGGATGCGAGATTGCGTCCGTAACATTTGGCGCAAATACCGTGGCGGGCTTCGCACGTAAGCGGGGAACGCACTTCCACGGTTTCTATTCCTGCAGCTTCTATCTGTTTTGCAAAGGTTTCAGTGATTTCCTCGCCTGCTTTTACTATTATGGAGCCGTCGGCCGGGTTTTCCACATCGTGCAGGGATACGCGGCCAAGGATACGGTCGGAGAGGGATTCCCTTACCACGTCGTTTTCCTTGAGTGCGGATACTTCTATTCCTCGCAGAGTGCCGCAATCCTCCTCGTTTACTATAACGTCCTGTGCCACGTCCACCAGACGGCGTGTCAGGTAACCAGCATCGGCCGTTTTAAGGGCGGTATCGGCAAGACCTTTACGTGCACCGTGCGTCGATATGAAGAACTCGAGGATGGACAGACCTTCCTTAAAGTTCGATATAATCGGGTTTTCGATGATGTCGGCACCGCTGGAACCGGATTTCTGAGGCTTGGCCATAAGGCCTCGCATACCTGTAAGCTGACTTATCTGTGCCTTGGAACCACGGGCTCCGGAATCAAGCATCATGTACACGGAGTTGAAGCCCTGTTTATCTTCCTTGAGGGTCTTCATGGCTGCTTCGGCTATCAGGTTGGTGGCAGCCGACCATGCGTCGATTATGATGTTGTAACGTTCGTTGTTCGTTATGGCTCCCATATTGTACTGGTCCATGGTCGTTTCTACCTTTTCGTTGGCCTCCTCGATAAGAGCGGCTTTCTGTTCAGGTATAAGGATATCGGCCAGCGAGAACGACAGGCCTCCGCGGAATGCATTGTAATACCCCATAGCTTTGATATCGTCCAGGAATTTGGTCGTGGTAGCTATGTCGGTACATTTGAGCACGTGTGCTATTATGTCGCGAAGGTTGTTTTTCTTTATTACCGTATTGATATAGCCGGCTTTAAACGGAACCACATCGTTGAAGAATACGCGTCCTACGGTGGTGTCTATTATCTTGCGCACCGTTTTGCCGTCTTCCCATACGTCCATACGCACTTTTATCGGGGCCTGCATATTCAGCCGGCCTTCGTTGTACGCTATGCGGACTTCTTCCTGCGAGTAGAACGTCATGCCTTCGCCCAGCACTTTGTTCTCCGGGGTGGAGCGGCGCTCTTTTGTCATGTAGTACAGTCCGAGAACCATGTCCTGGGAAGGGACGGTGATAGGCGAACCGTTTGCCGGGTTGAGGATGTTGTGCGAAGCGAGCATCAACAGCTGTGCCTCAAGTATTGCTTCAGGGCCGAGCGGAAGGTGTACGGCCATCTGGTCACCGTCGAAGTCGGCGTTGAATCCCGTGCAGACCAGAGGGTGCAACTGTATGGCTTTTCCTTCGATAAGGCGTGGCTGGAATGCCTGTATGGACAAACGGTGCAACGTCGGGGCGCGGTTAAGAAGAACCGGATGGCCTTTTATAACGTTTTCAAGTATGTCCCATACCACAGGGTCGCGGCGGTCTATGATTTTCTTTGCGCTTTTAACCGTTTTTACTATGCCGCGTTCTATCAGTTTGCGGATAATGAACGGTTTGTAAAGCTCGGCAGCCATGTCTTTCGGCAGTCCGCATTCGTATATGTTGAGTTCCGGTCCGGAAACGATAACCGAACGGGCGGAGTAGTCCACACGTTTACCGAGCAGGTTCTGACGGAAACGTCCCTGTTTTCCTTTCAGAGAGTCGGAAAGGGATTTGAGTGCGCGGTTGGATTCGGTCTTGATGGCCGAGGCCTTGCGTGTGTTGTCGAACAGCGAATCCACAGCTTCCTGAAGCATGCGTTTTTCGTTTCGCAGTATCACGTCCGGAGCTTTGATTTCTATCAGTCGCTTCAGACGGTTGTTGCGTATTATCACGCGACGGTAAAGGTCGTTCAGGTCCGATGTGGCGAAACGTCCGCCGTCCAGCGGAACGAGCGGGCGGAGTTCCGGCGGGATGACAGGTATGGCCTTCATTATCATCCATTCCGGTTTGTTCTCGCGGTTTTTCTGCGCTTCACGGAATGCTTCGACGATTTGCAGGCGTTTGAGGGCTTCGGTTTTACGCTGTTTGGATGTTTCTTTCGATACGCTGTCGCGCAGTTCATACGAAAGGTCATCCAGGTTTATGGCGTGAAGAAGGTCCAGCAGAGCCTCGGCGCCCATTTTTGCCACGAATTTATTGGGATCCGAATCGTCCAGATACTGGTTGTTTTCAGGAAGCGTGTCCACGATATCGAGGTATTCCTCTTCGGTGAGCAGTTCCAGTTTTGAAAGTGCTTCACCTGTCGGGCGGGTGGCCACACCCGGATTTATTACGATATAACGTTCGTAATAGATTATCATGTCGAGCTTTTTGGACGGGATGCCCAAAAGGTATCCTATCTTGTTCGGCAGGCTGCGGAAGTACCATATATGAGCCACGGGAACCACCAGATTTATGTGCCCCACGCGTTCGCGGCGCACTTTTTTCTCGGTTACTTCGACTCCGCAACGGTCGCACACTATACCTTTATAACGAATACGCTTGTATTTTCCGCAGGCGCATTCGTAGTCCTTTACAGGGCCGAATATGCGTTCGCAGAAAAGACCGTCGCGTTCGGGTTTGTGGGTGCGGTAGTTTATGGTTTCCGGTTTCAGGACTTCTCCCGAGGACTGATGCAGGATTACTTCCGGCGAGGCCAGTCCTATGGTGATTTTTCGGAAACTGTTGTTTGCTTTGTTGTCTTTACCTAAAGCCATTTACTTTGCCTTGATATGTTTAGCTGTTGAAATTTCAGTTTGAAAAAGATGCAGGCGTTTTGGTGCGCCCGCATCCGTTGCGTTTTATTCCTCGAAGCGCATGTCCAGGCCGAGGCCCTTGAGCTCGTGGAGCAGTACGTTGAACGATTCCGGTATTCCGGGCGTAGGCATCGGGTCGCCTTTTACGATAGCTTCGTAAGTCTTGGCGCGGCCTACCACGTCGTCGGATTTTACGGTCAGTATTTCGCGCAGGATGTTCGATGCGCCGAATGCCTCGAGCGCCCATACTTCCATCTCTCCGAAACGCTGTCCTCCGAACTGGGCTTTACCTCCGAGAGGCTGTTGTGTGATCAGCGAGTACGGTCCTATGGAACGTGCGTGCATCTTGTCGTCAACCATGTGTCCGAGTTTGAGCATGTAAATAACGCCCACGGTGGCAGCCTGGTCGAAACGGTCGCCCGTACCTCCGTCATACAGGTGCGTATGGCCGAATTTGGGTACTCCCGCCTTGTCGGTCAGCTCTGTTATCTGTTCGAGCGATGCTCCGTCGAAAATCGGCGTTGCGAATTTCATGCCGAGTTTGCGTCCGGCCCATCCGAGCACGGTTTCGTATATCTGTCCGAGGTTCATTCGCGAAGGCACGCCGAGCGGGTTCAGTACGATATCCACCGGAGTACCGTCTTCCAGGAAAGGCATGTCCTCTTCGCGGACTATTTTGGCCACGATACCCTTGTTTCCGTGACGTCCGGCCATCTTGTCGCCAACACGCAGTTTACGCTTTTTGGCGATATATACTTTGGCCAGTTTTATGATGCCGGAAGGAAGTTCGTCACCTACCGTTATGGTGAATTTTTCGCGGCGCAGAGCTCCCTGCAGGTCATTGACCTTTATCTTGAAGTTGTGTATCAACTCCGAGATGAGGAAGTTCTTGCTTACGTCGGCCGTCCATCCGCCTGCATTTATGTGTTCGTAATCTTCGAGGGACTGGAGTATCTTGAGCGAAAATTTCGTTCCTTTCGGTATTATCGTTTCGCCGAGGTCGTTGGTTACGCCCTGGGAAGTTTTTCCGTTGACTATCGAGAACAGTTTCTCCAGAAGCGTGCCGCGCAGTTTTTCATACGAAACGGCGTATTCGGCATCCAGACGTTCGATTTCCTCCTTGTCCGCGTTGCGGCGTTTTTTGTCTTTTACAGCGCGAGAAAACAGCTTTTTGCCTATTACCACACCGTGCAGCGACGGGGTTGCTTTGAGCGACGCGTCTTTCACGTCGCCGGCCTTGTCGCCGAATATGGCGCGAAGCAGTTTTTCTTCCGGAGAAGGGTCGGATTCTCCCTTGGGCGTTATCTTACCTATGATAATATCTCCGGGATTTACTTCCGCACCGATGCGGATCATACCGTTTTCGTCGAGTTCCTTGGTAGCTTCTTCGGAAACGTTAGGTATGTCGTTCGTCAGTTCCTCGGCGCCGAGTTTGGTATCGCGCACTTCCAGCGGATATTCGTCTATGTGTATTGACGTGAAAATATCCTCTTTTACCACGCGCTGCGATATTACTATACCATCCTCGTAGTTGTAACCTTTCCAAGGCATGAATGCAACGAGCAGGTTGCGTCCCAGTGCCAGTTCGCCGTTTTCGGTAGCGTATCCTTCGCACAGCACCTGGCCTTTTTCCACACGGTCTCCCTTGCGCACGATAGGCTTAAGGGTGATGTTTGTGGACTGGTTGGTCTTGCGGAATTTTATAAGGTGATACGTTTTTTCATCCGGGTCGAAGCTGACGAGACGCTGATCGTCCGTACGGTCGTATTTTATCGTTATCTTGTCGGCATCGACGTAAACCACTTCTCCGGAACCTTCGGCGTTTATCAGTACGCGCGAATCCTTTGCAACCTGGCCTTCCAGACCAGTACCTACGATAGGCGATTCCGGTTTTAGCAGCGGAACAGCCTGGCGCATCATGTTCGATCCCATGAGCGCGCGGTTAGCGTCATCGTGTTCCAGGAACGGTATGAGCGATGCGGAAATAGATGCTATCTGGTTAGGAGCCACGTCCATGTAATCCACCTGTGTGCGGTCTGCGATAGGGAAATCGCTCTCCTCACGCGCTTTGACGCGTTCCGGGATGATGTTGCCCATATCGTCCACTTCGACGTTTGCCTGTGTGAATATTTTGCCTTCCTCGGCTTCGGCGCTAAGGAATACAGGTTCTTTTTCAAATTCTACACGGCCGTCCTTTACTTCGTGGTAAGGAGTCTGTATGAAGCCCATGTCGTCCACCTTGGCATAGACGCACAGGGACGATATAAGTCCGATGTTCGGTCCTTCAGGCGTTTCGATAGGGCAGAGGCGTCCGTAATGCGTATAGTGCACGTCGCGCACCTCGAAACCGGCGCGTTCACGCGACAGACCTCCGGGGCCCAGAGCCGACAGACGGCGTTTGTGCGTTATTTCGGCCAGCGGGTTCGTCTGGTCCATGAACTGCGACAGCTGGTTAGTGCCGAAGAACGAATTTATCACCGACGAGAGAGTCTTGGCGTTGATAAGGTCTATCGGGGTAAACACTTCGTTGTCACGTACATTCATACGTTCGCGTATCGTGCGGGCCATACGGGCCAGGCCTACGCCGAACTGTGCGGCGAGCTGTTCGCCCACAGTACGTACTCGGCGGTTGGACAGGTGGTCTATATCGTCCACTTCGCTCTTGGAATTTATCAGCTCGATAAGGTATTTTACTATCGTGATGATATCTTCCTTTGTCAGAACCTGCGTGGTCAGAGGAGTGTCCAGCCCCAGTTTCCTGTTTATACGATAGCGGCCTACATCGCCCAGAGAATAACGCGTATCCGAGAAGAACAGCTTGTCGATAATGCCGCGCGCGGTTTCTTCGTCCGGCGGTTCGGCATTGCGCAACTGTCGGTATATATGTTCCACCGCCTCTTTTTCCGAGTTGGTGGGGTCTTTCTGCAGTGTATTGTGTATGATTGAATATTCGGAGCTGGTGCTGTCCTCCTTGTGCAGCAGGATGGTTTTGACGCCGGCTTCGACTATTTCGTCTATGTGTTCTTTTTCGAGGACGGTGTCGCGGTCGAGTATCTGCTCGTTTCGCTCTATCGAAACGACCTCGCCGGTGTCTTCATCCACGAAATCTTCTACCCACGTCTTGAGTACGCGGGCGGCCAGACGGCGGCCTATGTGTTTTTTGAGTCCCGTCTTGCTCACTTTCACCTCTTCGGCAAGTCCGAAAATATCGAGAATATCCTTGTCGTGCTCGTAACCTATGGCACGCAGCAGGGTGGTGAGCGGTAATTTTTTCTTACGGTCTATGTAAGCGTACATCACGTTGTTGATGTCCGTAGCGAACTCTATCCACGAGCCTTTGAACGGTATGATACGAGCCGAATACAGCTTCGTGCCGTTGGCGTGGAAAGACTGTCCGAAGAATACGCCCGGCGAACGGTGCAGCTGCGATACGACAATGCGTTCTGCGCCGTTTATCACGAACGTTCCCGACGGAGTCATGTACGGGATTGTGCCGAGATATACGTCCTGTACTATCGTTTCGAAGTCCTCGTGGTCCGGATCGGTGCAATAGAGTTTCAGGCGGGCTTTAAGCGGTACGCTGTACGTGAGTCCGCGTTCTATACACTCCTCTATCGAGTAACGGGGAGGATCGACGAAATAGTCAATAAACTCCAGTACAAACTGGTTTCGTGTGTCTGTGATAGGGAAATTTTCAGAGAATGTCTTGTAAAGTCCCTCGTTTTTTCTTTCGTCAGATTTTGTTTCGAGCTGGAAAAAATCCTTGAACGATTTTATTTGTATGTCAAGAAAATCGGGGTAAGGCACCGGATTTTTTACCGAAGCAAAACTGACCCTCTTAGGATTAACAGTCTGAGCCAATGGAATTTATTTTTAATTAAAAGTAAAATGAAAAAAAGGACAAAAGGGCTTAGGCCAAGGCAGGTCCGAAAACCGCCAGGCCTAAGCCTTTTTTAGAGTAAAAGGTCAGTTATTTAACCTCTACCTGTGCGCCTACCTCTTCGAGGTGAGCCTTGATGTTCATCGCTTCGTCTTTGGGAAGACCTTCCTTGATAGTCGAAGGAGCTCCGTCTACCAGTTCTTTGGCTTCCTTAAGACCGAGGCCTGTAAGTTCCTTAACAGCCTTAACGACTTTCAGTTTTTCAGCGCCTGCCTCTTTGAGGATAACATCGAATTCGGTCTTCTCTTCAGCAGCGGCAGCACCGGCGCCGTCGCCGGCGGCTACTACTACAGCGGCAGCTGCAGGTTCGATACCATATTCTTCTTTGAGTATTGTTGCGAGTTCCTGAACGTCTTTCACGCTAAGGTTAACGAGCTCTTCAGCAATTTTTTTAAGATCTGCCATTTTTTTGTTTTTCTTGACTTAGTTAATATAAAAATAAATGCGTTTCGTTTTGATTACTCTGCGGCCGGAGCTTCTTCCTGAGGAGCGGCTTGTTCTGCCGGGGCTTCCGCTTTTGCTTCGGGAGCGCCTTCGCCCTTGTTCTCCAGAGCCGATATTACGCGGCGGATAGGAGACTGGAGCAGGCCGATGATTTCGCCGATGAGTTCCTCGCGGGATTTGATGCTTGCCAGAGTATTGAGCTGGTCGTCGCCCTGATAAACTTCGTCGTTTATCCATGCGCCTTTGAGCACGGGACGTTCTGAAGTCTTGCGGAAATCCTTTATCAGCTTGCCGGGGACATTTGCCGCACCTTCGGTGAGCATAAGGGCCGTATTGCCTTTAAGTATTTCCGTGAGCCCCTGGAAGTCTTTTTCGGAAGCTTCCATAGCCTTGGCCAGCAGGGTATTCTTGACTACCTCCAGGCGTATGCCGGCGTTGAAGCAGGCGCGGCGGAGTTTTTCCGTTGCAGCAGCGTTCAGATTGGAAATGTCTGCAAGATAGATGACGTTGTATGCCGCCAGCTCCTCCTTGAGGGCTGCGATAACCTGTGATTTTTCTTCTCTTGTCATGTTCTGTGTCTTGCTGCGTTAAACGGTTTTAGGATCTACTGCTATGCCGGGGCCCATAGTGCTGGAGAGCGTTATGCTCTTCATGTACACGCCTTTGGCGGCAGCCGGCTTCATCTTATTGAGGGTGCGGAGCAGTTCGAGAGCGTTTTCAGCTATCTGCTGCGGTGTGAAGGATGCCTTGCCCACCGAAGCGTGAACTATTCCGTAACGGTCAACTTTAAAGTCGATTTTACCCGCTTTCACTTCCTTGACTGCTTTTCCGATTTCCATGGTAACCGTTCCCGATTTGGGGTTAGGCATAAGCCCGCGCGGACCGAGAACACGTCCCAAAGGTCCGAGTTTACCCATAACAGAAGGCATGGTTATTATCACGTCTACATCGGCCCAGCCGCCTTTTATCTTGTCGAGATACTCGTCAAGTCCTACGAAATCGGCTCCGGCTTCTTTGGCCTCGGCTTCTTTGTCCGGGGTAACGAGTGCCAGAACGCGTACGTCTTTACCGGTTCCGTTTGGCAGGGATACCACGCCGCGTACCATCTGGTTGGCCTTTCTCGGGTCAACGCCAAGGCGTACGGCTATATCCACAGATGCGTCGAACTTCGTTGTTGTGGTGTCTTTTACCAGTGCGGATGCTTCTTCTATCGCGTATAGCTTGTCTTTTTCAACCTTGGCTACAGCTACTTTCTGATTTTTTGTCAATTTTGCCATTTCCTAAGTCTTTTAAGATTTTTTGAAAGGAGCATCTCCTTTGATTGTTATACCCATTGAACGAGCCGTTCCGGCTATCATCGACATTGCGCTTTCGACGGTGAAAGCGTTCAGGTCGGTCATCTTGTCTTCGGCGATGGTTTTTACCTGATCCCAGGTGATTTCGGCCACTTTTTTGCGGTTCGGTTCGCCGGAACCGGACTTCAGTTTTGCGGCTTCCATCAGCTGTACGGCTGCCGGAGGGGTTTTGATGACGAAGTCGAACGATTTGTCCGTGTAAACGGTAATCTGTACAGGCAACACCTTACCCTGTTTATCCTGGGTGCGGGCGTTGAACTGCTTGCAGAAGTCCATGATGTTCACACCGGCAGAACCCAGTGCCGGACCTATTGGCGGCGAAGGGTTTGCTGCGCCACCTTTGCACTGCAGTTTGATCTTCTTGAAAATTTCTTTTGCCATTTTATTTTTTAAAATAAATGTTTTTGCTCCTGGGGGACAAAATTAATTTGGAAGCGCGTCCCTTAACGAGCGGTATATTTGGCGTAACATTTGCTAAACTTTTTCCACCTGAGAGAAATTCAGCTCCAGCGGGGTCTTGCGGCCGAATATCTTGACTTCGACCTTGAGTTTGCGCTTTTCGGAATTGACTTCTTCCACCGTGCCTTCAAACCCGTTGAACGGTCCGTCAATAACCTTTACAGGTTCTCCGGAAGCGAAAGGTATTATGACTGCCTCTGGCATCTCGGCCATTTCATCCACCTTGCCGAGCATACGGTTTACTTCCGATTTGCGCAAAGGAACGGGATCTCCTCCCGGACGGTCGCTAAGGAAGCCTACAACACCCGGAATGCCTTTTATAATGTGAAGCATTTCACCGTCGAGGTTGGCCTCTATCATTACGTAACCAGGGAAAAACGGGCGCTCTTTGCTCACTTTCTTGCCGCCGGAAACGGAAAAGAACTTCTCCATCGGAACCATCACTCCATCCAGGTAGTCGGACATGCCCAAACGGGCCACTTCCTGTTCGATGTAGTTCTTTACCTTGTTTTCCTGGCCGCTTATGGCGCGGACCACATACCATTTCTTCAACATCTCAGCCATTTTTATGAGAACGTTAGTTGAGTAGTTTAAAGATTCCCTGAACTGCGCTGCTGAAGAACATGTCGACCAATGCCACGATGCCTGCCAGTATGATAGTTGCTACCGCTACTACCCATGTGTCCCGCTGTGCTTCAGGCCACGTAGGCCAGGTCACTTTTTCATGCAGTTCGGTGTAAGAATCCTTGATGTATTGAAGAAAAGCGTTCATAATAATTGGTGTTTTTATGTGTGAAAGCCCCTTTTCCGAAGGCCTGCGTCAATCTGTTCGTAAAATGCATTTCCGCCTCTTTCGTCTTCACTGTCAGTTTTTTATGCTTTAACAGCGGAGGCGCAGGGGCGTATTTTGCTTATTATCAGAGCGACTGCAAATATACAAAGATTTTTTATAGTTGGTATTATCGGCTTAAAAAAAGTTTTTGCCAACAAAAAAAACGGCTGGAAAAGCCGTTTTTGTAGTCCTGCACGGGCAGAGAGACTCGAACACTCTACAATACTTTTTTAGTTTGGTAATTCGTTGATAATTAGTTGATTGTTTTGTATATTTTTGTTTTATTTTTATTCATTTGTCCCGAAACTGTCCCGGTGAAAAATCTCTCTGCGCACTATTTGTCAGTTATTTAGCTTGAAAGATAAATGTTAAAAATTGAATTTTTTAAATTATCCTCTACTTTTTTCATGTCATGGATATGGGGTGTTAAATCGATTAACACGCCTATTTGTTTTGCTTTTTTCGCAAATGCTTGAATTTAAATGTTAATTATTGTTGTTTTTTACTATATTTTCTAAATGCTGAAACTGTTTGATACATTCCATAGGCTATAAAAATTTTAGCTATTAAAAATAATGTTTCACCAATGGCATTTAATTCAACATCATTTAGTTTTGTTCTAAAATTTAAAACATTTAAAACGTCTAGATATTTTTTCCATATTTCTCCAAAACCGTAGAAATTTAGTCCTAATTCAAATATTTGTTTTTCCGTGCCGAAATAATTTATTAGCCAGAAAAATATTGCTGCAGATATCATTGTAAAGTATATGCCGCGCAAAAAGTTTGTACCATATGTATTGGAATATTTTTGAAAAAAAAGAATTATTTGATCGGTGAAGGATATATTACCTTCTTTCCTGTAAAGTTCTAGTTCCAAATATTTATATCTTAATCCATCAATGATATTGTTGTTTTTGTAGGCACTATCTTTTAAAATCCTTGCTGTTTTTCTGTTTGTAATATTTCTTATATCTATATATGTGTTTTCTAGTTCTACAATCCCAATATTCATTACATTTTCTAGTGTTATGTTACTGATGCTATTACTCTGAAAAAAAAGAATGCCTCTATTATATATTGATGTCATATTGCAAGTGGTGATATAGCTGTTAGATAAGTGTAAAACTCCATTGTTTAGGATTGTGACATAATTGGCTTGTAATGAAGTTATATTGTGATTTTCAATATGAATTCTATTGTAAATGTATGCAAAAGATAGAGATAGGTGATTGATACGTGGTTTTAGCGCAGAAGATGTATCACTATAGTAATGCAGTATAAATTCGTTTTCAAAGACCGATCGATTGAAAAAGATGCCATGGTTTGTGTTATTGTTCGTTAAAAAAATAGAATCTTTAAATGAACAATAATAAAACCAGCAATCACATGGCCATTTAATGTCTATTAAAAGTAATATGCCATCAAATGAAGAATGATTGAAATTTATATGCGGTTGTTTCGAAGTGCTATTTCGATTTTCAATAAAAAAATGAACTTTATTGAATGTTACGTCGCTTTTATATTGATTTTTAAAAAATGAAAATTCTATTCCACTTATTGATGAATGGCTAAAACTAACTGTACCATGAAATGTTGAAAATGAAATCCCAGATATGTTTAATTTGCTATCTTGAATGATTAGGTTTCCAATAAATTCACAATTATCCCAAGTTCCTCTGTTGAATTTTGATTTAATAATTATGACGTCTTTATGAAATTTAGTTTGTTGAAAGAATCCATTATTAATAATACAATCATAAAATCTTATGTTTTCTAATACTTCCTGATGGAATATGGTTTTATTGTTATAATGTTTATTGCTCTTACAAATACAATCAATTTTTCCAGCAATATCATGTAGGCTCATTGAAGAGCAATTATTGATTTCAGATGTGCTAATTATGCATTTTGTGAAATTAATTGTGTGTAAGATGGGTGGGTGACCAGGTATGTTTGCTCCGGCAATACTTTGTTCTTCAAATTGGTAATTTATCCAACGTACAATTTTATCAGGGGTGTTTAATATATAATATCCATCATTATTTTGATCGATATCACTTATATCAGTATCAGTTCGAGGAATTTGAAATGTATTTTTTCCCATATAACTTCACCAAGTTTCATGCGGTATTTAAGTTTAATGTTTGAGGCTAGTTTTTGAATTTTAATCTTGGTGTTTATTCGTTACAGGGTAGTTTTATTGGTATGGAAAATTTAATGTTTGAGATTGAAGAATTTTCTCCACTATTTTTTTTATCAAATCCTATTCCAACTGAATTAAACATTACACCGATTCCTGTCTTTTTTTCATTATTTGAGATTTCTGTTAATCCAAGTTCAAAATCAACTTTTTGAACGGCAAATTCTCTACCTTCACGGCTGGTATAGATAGCGGTATCTGTGCCATAATCCTTAGGATTAATAATGGCGCCATGATTTTTAGTTGCATCTTGAGCTAAAACAACTCCTTTTACTATTTGGCAAAGAGTTTCTTTTATAAATTCATCAAGTTCCATATGTTATTTTTTTTCTTTTATTAAAAATTGTTTTTTTACCAATCTTCTTCCTCAGATGGGGCTGGATTATTCATGCCATCTTTTATCAATGGGATAAGATTTTGAACATATTCGTCTATTTGTATTTTGATATCTGCCCAAACTTTGTTTCGCCATTTTATTGTCGCTTTCGCTCTGTCAATGTATGGAGCTTCTTCTTCGGTTGTTATTAATCCGAAACGCATTGCTGCAAGTTGTTTTTCGCTTGCTACGGGAGTAGCTACATAAGTAGTTCCTATTCTTGTTGCGCCAGGTAAATTTAATTGGGTTGGTTTGTGTCTAAAATTAGATAACGTATATTTATATCGGCCGTCTTTGACTGTAATATTCAATTCATAGGAAATGTATCCTTTTGTGTTAGCTGACCCAGAAAAGATACGAGGATTATATTCCATGAGTGGTTTTACCATAATATATCCTCCATCGCGGTTTTCATCACGTAATACTTCATCAGAATCAACAAACGCACTTGCCATCCAAAGTTTTGCGCGGTTGTAAAGTTCTTCTTTTGAAACACCTTCCGCTTGTACTACTTCTGAATATGTAAGTGGGGAAACTTCTTGAGCTTTGAGTGAATGGGTAATCAGTTCAAAGATTATCAATAAGAGTAGTATTTTTTTCATAGTGCCTGTATTGATATTTTTTTATTGTGGTTTAACTAATTTATCATTACTTATAAATTTTAACCTTTAAGAAGCCTATTACCCGGCCATGGCAGAAGTGGTATCTTTCGCACCATCGGCAGCACGTTGTTTTAAAAGCTCTTTAATCTGTCCGTCCTTTATCTCTATTTGAGCCTGTAACATTTTTACTTGAGCCTCCAGCATTGATATGATCCTTTCTTTCTCGTTTATCAAAGCCGATGAACCGGAATCCTCCGGTGCGCTGGAGTTTCCTTTCAGCATTTCGCCTTCGCCAGTTAATAACCATTCGGGATTTATTGCTGAATATTTATTTAGTAGCTTTACTACAACATCTAAACTGGCTTTATTTTTGTTTTTATCAATATTGTTTAAAACAGCTTCAGAAACACCGCTCTCTTGAGCTATTCTATAGCGTGTTTTACCTAAAAATTCTATCATTATGGAAATCCTGTTGTTTATACTGTAACTTTCTTTATTATTTTCTTGCATTACTCAATATTTATTTAGTATATTTGCAGTGGATATAAATTCAGTATATAACCATTGTAAATATATGTAAAAAATGGATGCTAAAATCTTACAACCTAAAAAAATCATAGCATGGGCGGACACCCTACGCAGTATGCTGCCTGGCAGGGAATATCTTCTGGAGGCCTCTTATAAGGATACGGGTTCGATTCGTTCCAAGGCTTCACAACTCCGCTCAGAAGGAATGGCTTTTACTGTCCGCAAAGTAGACGAAAACATAACATCAGTGAAACGAATAAAATAAAACACCATGAAAAAAGCAGAAAGACAATATCAGGAAAACGCACAGGCTGCAATGCGTGGGACTATATCCGATGACCTCAATCCCAACTACATCTTCAGTACCATGCCGAACGAATTAATAGTAAAAGTTTTGTCCGGCGAAGTCGATATAAAATATATAGCCCGTAAAGAACTTTCCAATAGGGGGTACGATGCTCAAGGCCATTATATAGGTTTTAACATAAAATAAAATATTATGGAACCGCAAGAATTCAAAATATACAAAGACGATACTCCGGCAAAGAAAGTGTACATATCGGGCAAGATAACCGGGCAAACGGATGAGTTTGTTGCCGCCAAGTTCAGCGAAGCCGAACGTTACATTTCCGCGTTCAAAATGCAGCCTGTAAGTCCCCTTAAAAACGGTCTGCCGAAAGACGCTTCATACAAAGAACACATGCGTCGGGATCTGCAGATGTTATCCGAGTGTCAGACCATACTTATGCTTCCGGACTGGAAAAGCAGTCCCGGAGCGTGCGAAGAGCTGCAGTACGCCTATACCAACGGCATAGAAATACTTTTCCTATGACGCGCCGTTATCCCTATATAGAAAAAGGTTCGGCGGAGTACTACCGATATCGTGCCGTGGTGATAAACACACTTCGTCTGCAGGCAATTTCCGAAAACCTACTCGAGATAGAGGATCTTGCCGGTGCATTGTCGGAAATACGCCTCCACCTCCCTCACGTACTTGAGCCCATGAAGCTCTCCGATGATGAAACTTCGCAACTCCTTTTGGAGGTTCACAAGACCTTGCTCGAACACTACTCTAAACACTGATACAGATATGGACCTGTCACACTACTTGCTCAACGACTTTTCCGAATACGAAACTCTGAAGGAAAAATACGGAGAGGCTTTGGTAAATGATTTCGTTGACAGGATGCATACCGCTCTGGCGTCTCTTAAGCCCGGGCATATGTTCAATATAACCACTCAGCCCGATGGGACTGTCCGTCCCGAATCTCACCTTGAGATACTCGTGAAGATATGCTGTATGTGGATACACGGAAACAGAGAATATGAATTGTCAAATGACTGTAATCGAATTCGAAGAATGCCATGAATAACGGACGCTGGACCCGGCAACAGGTTGAATACTTGTTGGAGCATATGAACGTTACCCCTGTTCGCGTTATAGCCGAACATCTCGGCAAGACACCGCGAGCTGTAAAATTATACATGTTCCGAAATCGCATATCGCCTCCCTCTCCGGGAAAAAATCTCATACAGGAGCTGTTGTCTTTGAAGTTCGTAAGACCGGAATACTTCGCTCCGAACAAGGATTTTTACCGGCTCACGGGCATTTCGCAAATGCGCTGGTGGAGGCTGTACAGAGGACGTGCCATGCCAACTAAAAAAGAATATTATACACTGGCCAAGCACTTTAACGTAACGCTCGAAGAAGCACTGGAGCTAAGGCAACTCGACCTTTTTAACGATCAGGAAAAATGATAGACGCTCAAATTATAGTCGACATAAAAAACAAACTCGACATCGTCGAAGTAATAGGGGAGTTCATAACGCTCCGCCGTGCCGGGGCAAATTATGTGGGCGTGTGCCCTTTCCATAACGACAGCCATCCCTCGTTCACCGTGAGCCCTGTCCGGCAGACGTACAAGTGTTTCCCTTGTGGAGCCGGAGGCGATGTCATCGAATTTGTGAAAGAGTATAACCGCATCGAATTTTATGAAGCCTTGCGATGGTGTGCTGCCAAAGCCGGAGTCGAGCTCGAAGACAAGGAACTTACACCTGAGCAGCTCCGCCGTATTCAGCATCGGGAAACATTAAAGCAAGCAATATCTGCCGCTTCGGATTTCTATCGTGCCCATCTGCCGGAGGCATCCGGATATCTTTCCGCCCGCGGACTCGACATTGGCGCGGATGTGGTTAAAACTTTCAGGATAGGTTATGCGCCTGCAGGCAATATCCTTCTAAAGGAACTCACGGCTTCCGGTTATACGCTCGATGCGCTCATGGCGGTAAATGTCACGTCTCGTGGCGAACGCGGTCCGTACGATGTTTTTCGAGACCGCATAATGTTCCCGTTCCTCGACCTCTCCGGCAACGTGATAGGGTTCTCTGGTAGGTATGTAACCCCTGTGAAAACTGCCGGAAAATACGTGAATACCTCTGAAACCGAACTATTCACCAAAGGCCATGCCATATTCGGCCTGTACCAGGCCAAACGAGCCATAGCCAATGCCGACAACGCTTACCTGTGCGAAGGTCAGTTCGATGTCGTCAGTCTCCATGCGGTCGGTGTCGAGAATGTTATCGCAGGGTCTGGCACGGCCCTTACGGAAGAACAAATTAAAACCCTTCTTCGTTTCACATCGAACATAACACTCATGTACGATGGTGACCGCGCCGGCGGCGAAGCAGCGTATAAAAATACCGACAATGTCCTTTCGTACGGCCTTAAGACACGGTATGTTATATTGCCGGCAGGAAAAGACCCTGACGATATAGCCCGCGAAAACAAAGCCGACACCTTTGCATGGCTCAATAAGCATACGGTAAGCCTCGTTAAATACTTTACCACGGTATTCGATGCCGAATTCTCCGAGGCCACCCGTAAATCCGCCCTTTTGAAAAAGATATCAGCGCTTGTCGCAAAAGTCAATGACAGTCCTTTGCGTGCGACATATATCCGCGAATTGTCCGAAGCGTTCGGGTTCGGACAGGATGTATCCGAGGTAAGGAAGATCGTGCAGACTTACCGCCGTTCGGTAGATAAGAAGGCGGTATCATCTCCTGGAATATACGGACTCGACGAACTGTCGAATACCATAGGCGATGAAGACGCTTGCCAAATAACAGGTGACTTTGATACATTCATTGCCGGATATGGTTCTTCGCCCATAATTTTCATACAGGGTATCCCGTCAAAAGGGCAGATACAGGAATTATATTCCAAGGCGAAACAATTCTATACTGAAGACAGCCTGACAGTCAAAAAAGGAATTGAATCGCCGCTGCTTCATGCCCTGTCGGAACTCTTTAAAAACGGCATAACGGATATTGTATGTCTTTCCGAAGGACGAGAATACAAGTTTGTAGAAGCCTGCCTCACTGCATATCACAATTTCTTTTTTGAGGAAGAGCCTGCAGATAAAAGTTCTTTTGTCGACCGCTGCCTTGAACTCATAAGTTATTCCACGCCTACCGACCAGAAAGTTAACGCGCCTAAATACCAGGAACTACTTCAGATTAAAAGTAGAGCCTATAATGATATTCTGGGCATTCATCTTTCCAACAGGAAGAGTAAACGGTATATCGCCTCGCAACGTTCGGAGGTGGGGGAATACGATGCTTTTGATCCGGACGATGAGAACCGTCCTAACAAATACGTATTCGAGAATCCCGAATATAGGGAAATGTACGAGCGGCACGGATTCTTTCCTCGCCTCAATAAAGACGGCGAGCCTGTTTGTTACATGTTCAAAACGGAAAAAGGTGGTGGTCATGTGCAGGTGGGTGATTTCTTCATGCAACCCTTGCTTCATATCAACGACCCCGACCCCATGTACAACAAGCGTGTTTTCAAGATAAACCGCCGTTACTATAAAAAACCGCTTTTCCTCGATGTAAAATCGGTCGATTATCTGAAAAAATCTACCATCGAACCGGTACTAGTAAATCTTGAAGCTGTCAACTTCACAAATGGCACGGAGGCTCAATGGGCGGAAATAAGAACCTACCTTTCCCGTCACTTCATAACATGTACCGAATTATCTACCTATGGTAACCAACAACAGGATGGTGATGGCCGGCGGGAATCGGATAATTTCTTTGCTTTTTCAAATGCCATATTTCATTTCGTTGATGGCGTTCCTCGGATTGATTACGCCAATGAGCTCGGAGTAGTCGAACACAACGGCGAGAATTTTTATCTGCCGGCATTCTCCACAATACACGCCGAACGGCGTGGCAACAGCGATGCTTATGAAAATATACGACCATTGTTTTATAAGGATATACCTATTGAAAAACAATGTTCATTCGAACATTGGGCTCAGCTTATGGATTCTGTTTACAAGATAAATGACAACGGTAAGTGGGCTACTCTCTATTCAATCATGTGCGCCTTCAGAAGTAATATACACTGTATAGACCGTCTTTTCACAGCCCTGTTCTTTATGGGGCCTACGTCTTCTGGTAAAACCCAGATAGCAATATCGGTTCGTAGCCTGTATATATCGAGGGATGTATCCGCCTTTAACCTTAATAGCGGTACTGATGCCGCAATGTACACGCTTATGTCCGCTTTCAGGGATGTGCCTGTTGTCCTCGACGAGTATAACAATAAAGATATCTCGGATGGCAAATTCCAGGCACTTAAATCAATAACCTACGATGGCGACGGCCGTCAGAAGCGAAAAGGTACTTCCGGGCGTGAGATAGAGATTGACAAGGTTTATTCGCCGGTAATAATATTAGGACAGGAAACTCCTCAGCGCGACGATAATGCCCTTATGAACCGTGTAATAGTGTGTGAAGTGCCGAAACCCATAAAAGACAGAACGGAGGAAGAGATAGCTTTGTTTCGCGAGCTTAAGGAAATAGAAGATCATGGAAAGGTGGGACTGTCGAATGTTTTATTGGAAGTACTGAAACTTCGTCCTATCATTATTAAATATTTTAAGAGTATTCAGCGCGCCTGCATAAAGGAGTTGACTATGGAACTGCCTAATGGAGGAGGAGATATGGTGAGGATAATGAACACGGTATCTCTCTTCCTTGCCATGAATAAACTCATCGAAGAGCATACTTCGCTCAAGCTGCCTTTCACCTATGCCGAATTTTTCGAGATAGCAAAGAAAAAAGTCATACAACAGACAGAGATGATTTCCCGTAGTGACAAACTCTCACAATTCTTCAAGGCCATGGATGTAATGATTTCCCGCAAGGTTATGCGCCCAGGCGAATATTACGATATAGCAATGCCTGAGCGCCTTACCATAAAACTTGGAAAAGGTCAAACGAAAGAAGTCATTTTATCCGAAGGTAAGCGGGTCTTGTTTCTGCGCATCAGTAACATATTCACTCTCTTTTGTTCTTCGTCCTATAATACGGAAAGCGTGACTCAGACAACACTTGAGAATAATCTTCGCTCGCATCCGGCTTATATAGGAGCAATAAATGCCAGGCGTTTCCGCTGGAAGGAAGTCGAACAGATTCCCGATCCGTCATCGGAAGTAGACAGAATGATGAGTGTTGTCAACGAAAAAGTACAAATGTCTTCCTGCGTCGCTCTAGACTATGATGTTTTCCGGGAAGTATATGATATTGATTTTGAAACATCAGTTAATTCTTTATCTGAAGGGAAAACAAGTCTGAACTCGGAATCGGGAACTGCAAAAGAAGATGAATTACCGTTTTAACAAAAATATTTAATGGTTGGGAGAGCAATAAAAAACAGAAAATAGTAGAGTGTTATGAAAGGTTAGAGAAAACGGGTAATAAAATGCAAATATTATTTAAGGAAAGCGATTATTGCTATGATTAAGAGAAATTATAGCCACAGCGAGAGTGTACCTTGTTGCGGTGAGTGTTTTTGCTGCAATGTTCAACATTGCATTAGCTCGTTTTTTGTCTAATTCACGATCAACCATTTCTCGGAATGTTTCAGAATAGTAGTATGGTCCATCCGAATAGTTTTCGGAATCGTCAAAATAGCGATTGTGGCGCAAGAAATTTTTCATAGTTGAATACTTTATAAACAAGTACAAATATAGAAGAAACATAAAAAATAAAGCAACAACGTTCTTATATACACACACGATTCGACCGACACGACAGCCCGTTGCTTGCTGTCGTGTTTTTTGTTGTACAGTAGCCTTGTAGTATGGTCATGGCGCAGCCATGAAAAAAACGCCGTACTTACTGAAAATTCCGATGTAGGAATTTTCAGTAAGTACTCCTTATTTAAACTATTCATTTGACAACATTAATTCAATATATAATATCCATTTAGACAATATCACTCCCCCTTAAACCCCCAAAGAATAGGATAAAGTATATAAAACAGAGAATTGAAAAGCAGGAGAGGAAAAACACCGACATACAGTCATACAGTCATACACCGATTTTTCTTTTCAAAATTAAATGCCTGTATGATAGATATATATAATTATTTTTTTAAATATACATATACATATTCCTGTATGTCTGTATGTTTTTTGTATGCCGGTGTATGACGATGTAATTATAACATTTTGTTTTATTTCTAACACTGACAGTTTAGTGTCATACATTTTCGCCATTGTATGTTGGCGTATGTCGCTTTTTTCTGTAAAAAACATCTGGTAATATTTTGTATTATTCTAAAAATTAGTATATTAGCGTTGAATTGTGTGGCGTGTATGACTGTATGACTGTATGTCGGCAAAAAAACAAAAACACATTAAAAATATATTTTTTCAAAAATGATTACCACACGATTCGCAATTACTCAGTATCTGGCGGAGTATCTAAAAGGAAAGTATAATACATTTGATGATTCTCCTATATCCCTTCCTGACTCATCGGATATTTACCATCTCCTTTGGGAATTAATGTCAAAACGCCCCTCTGATATAGGTGTTGTCGATTCAGGCAATGTATTTATATGTCTTCCTGACCGGCGGATAGGAAAAGATCCTCAGTATTATAATTACATATCTTCTCGCGCTGCTAAAATTTTTGAAACCAAGTTAGAAGCTCTTTTCAACGCTGAACTTCATCAAAGACTTGATGAGAATCACTCATCGTCTACTCCTATGTGCCTTGTCGACGTCATTCACCACATGCTTAGCGAATACGGCATCGATTCCATCAGCGAGGATGCTCTTAAGAAAAATTATTATCGCTGGCGGGAGCGTACCCGGCAACGTAAAAAACGCGCTTATATTCGTCGGTGATTCATCGGAAAAAAAATCACTCCGACCAAATGCATTGTTTTGTCTTTTTTTGAGGGGTAATATGTTGGAATGTGTATAAAATTTGTTGGAATATATAGAATGTTCTGATTTACAATTTATTAAAATGAGGTGAAATGAAAGAATTTGCAAATAAAGTAGAAATATTTCCAGTGGCGGAAATTCCCAGCTCAAATATTTTTCCTTGGGACATGGGGGCTGGACATTTGTTTTATACGGATGATGTTTTATTTACCCCCTCTCCTTCTGTTTCTGATGCTGGGAAAATTTATAGTATAAACATGGATTTAATCCTTAACGAAGTTGATATCAAGGAAGTTGAGTTTTTTTCAATGCCACGAAAAAGCATAGTGTTTATATCCGATGATGACGGAATTAAATATCAGGTGGGTGACAGGTATATCCCTGTATTTGTCCATATAAGCAAATATTTGAACCGGGCTAAATTGTATATAGAGGGTAAAACCGTGTGTTTGCCGTTTAAATAACCGCTCTTTTAGTCCTATGTAACAGCATCTTGCGTGTCTATTTTTACTGAAAAATATTGCGCAAGATGTCTTATCTATATGAATTGAACGAATTGATGACTTCCTGTTCACCTCTTTTTATCTCTGAACAGGCGCATCAAAGGATTGTCTCAGAGTACATACGAACGCTATCGGGTATTACAAAGCCGGAAACTTCTTCGTTCTTTTTTTTCGACGATATCCCAACCTATGAGGAACAAACTAAAGATGCTCTTAAGAGAATACAGTCGTCTTTTAAGCAGGGAACAAGTACGCCAAATCTTACTGTCGATTATTCTTTAGATAACCTTCCGTTACTATCAATCGCTTATCACAGGGTCTTCGGTACTATATTTGCCGATGCTGTTTATTCTTTTAGCTCCAAGGCTATGGAGCGTAATCTATTGGCGGCGGAGGAAAATAAATCCATAAGTGCGCATTTTATTCATATCAACAGTGGCGGCGGCGAAGCTTGGTATCTTGATCGTTTGTCTGAACGACTTAAAAACTGTAAAAAACCTATTTATGTTTTTATCGAAAAATATTGTTGTTCCGCCGCCTTTTATATAGGCAGCCATGGGAATATAATATCCTGTCTCACGCCGAACGACACTATAGGTTGTATCGGAACGATGATATCGTTTTGGGACGCTATACCGTATTTTGAAAAAATAGGATTTAACTTTATTGAAGAATATGCCCTTCAGAGCGATCTGAAAAATAAAAAATACAACAATCTCCGTAAAGGAAAACCACAGCAATTTATTGAAGAGGAACTCAATCCGTTAGCTGTGCAATTCATCGAAACTGTACGATCCAATCGTAAATCTCTTGCTTCGCTCCCTGATGATTCTCCCATACTCAGAGGCGAAACGTTCGACGGTGTTCGCTCTGTGGAAAATGGGCTGATAGACAGTATCGTAACTTTTGAATATGCGCTGTCCGAAACTTATGACATGGCAAAACGATACTCTGAGCAGCAGAATTTTAAGCATAGAATAAGCAATGTTATTAATCTGTAAATCAAACTAAAATGAAAGAAAAACTTTTAAAAATTATCGAAAAACTCGGTCTTGCCTCCAAGTTCAAGGAAAACAACCTTACGGAGGATGATTGGCAGAAGTTTGAGGAGGCATTCGAAGCTGAATACGGCACATCTATTGCAGATGCTATGGACGCTCAGGAAAGACTTCAAGCCAGCCAGCAGGAACGACAGAGAATTGTTGCCGCCCTTTCCGAGGGTAATAACGGCGACGATAAAGACGAACAAACTACTTCCTCTTCAATAAACATAGAAGAAGAAGTGAAAGCCCTCAAAGAAGCCTCCAGAAAAAAAGATGCCGTTATTGCAGAAAAAGAGCGCCAGTTGGAAAATATGTCCAAAACCGCCAAAGAAGACCGAGCACAAGAGGTTGTGAAAGTTTCCGCTTCACTCAACGGCCCGGGCACAAACGGTAGGTATTTCCTTGGGATAGAGCATCCTCGGTTTTCGATGTCAAAACGATGGAACCAGATTGCCGCAAATCCTGCATATGCCGCTCTGAATCCTCCGAGCAAATCCGATGAGAAAGAATTCCACAAGGAAATTATAGACTATTCGGAGTCCTTGGCACAACGGTTTGCTTATCTCAAAGCAAACAATCTCCTCACTAAAGTTGCCAGCGGAGAGTTTGAGTACGATATGGACGATGTCAACAAAACTCTCGGTGACCAGTATGTTGTCCGTCGTCAGGATCAACTTATAGCCCGTATCCTTAAGTATCGCACTGTTACGGATATTTTCCCTGTCCGTTACGGTATACAGGACCGCGATGTTCTGTTCAACGCTTTCCTGTCGGAGGTATCGCAGGCCTACCAGGAAGGAGGTGTGTTCAAAGGTGACATGGAAATACAACCGGAATTCGGCCACGTCGACGATGCCATGTTCAAGGTCGTTTTCGGTTCTTTGAAAAAAATAGAGAGAAACTACCTTGGATACACGAACAAGGAAGGTTCTGACCCTATCAAATGGACCATGTTCGAATATACGCTTCTCCTCTCATATGAGAAAATGGCTCAGGAGCAAAACAAGCGCCGTATAGTCGGCATATACGTTCATCCGGAAAAGGGTGTTCCCGGAAGCTACAGAACGGCATCTACGGGCTTCATATATACTCTTCTCCGTTACATACACGAGAACACGCTTCTGCCTCATGAAGACGAATCCTACGCTGATTATTCCGCTACGACGTTCCTCGATGCCGTACAGGAATTCGTCGCCGATGTACGCACAACCCAGGACGAAGACCAAAACCTTGACGGAATGGTTCTCCTTCTCAATGCCAATCACCGGACATGGTTCTTGAAAAACATCCGTGCACAATATGGCAAGGATGCCGATTTCAAAGACATCAAAGGAAGGGATATCGTACCAGATGATGGCACACCTATCGTCTGGGTTCCGAATATGGGGCAGTTCAAACTCATGTGTCTCGAGGTGCTCGGCAATCTGCAGTGCATAGAGAACATTCCGGGAGAAATGCTGAACGTTCAGATTCAAAAAGACATGGAGCTCGTGAAAGGGTGGTCCACGTGGAAAGAAGGGTTCGGAGCGGAGTATGTAGGTAAGCATTTCGATTCCCTCGATGCCCTCAAGGAGAATAATTATTCGTTCCAGCAGGTATTCTGCAACAAGCCGGCTGTGAAAGTCGGCGCGGACCTCGCGACGCTTCCTTCTTCCGGTTTCTGGCTCGTTACGCCCGATAACACTGAAGCTACCGCAGTAACTGACATTTCCGGTGCGAAAAAAGGAATAGCCTATGTAATCGAGTGCGGCGGTACAACCAACGCTTCGACCATCGCCAAATCCGGCAAATTCGAAGCCATAACAAAAGCATATACTCCTACGAAAGTAGGTGACTATATCATGGTTATCCTCAACAGCGAAGGTAAATTCCTCGAGCTCGAACGCCGCGAAGGAGGGGTAAGAACCATCAATAAAGAACTTCAGCCTAACATTCCCGGGGCGAGATAATTATTAATGGACGGCCTTACGGCCGCCCATTTTCTGAAAAACAAAAATGTTAAAAATAAAACAGTAAAGAAATGAAAAATATATTATTTAAGGTCTTTTTGGGATTTCTCTCAATATTTGTTCTCGTCATAACGCTGACTCTCTTTTCTGATGTCAGCATATCATTGCTTTCGTCAGCTCCTATTATGGCATCCATGCTCGCAATAGGAAATATCGAAGATGTTTCCGATGCCGAGACATCAGGTGAGAATATTGCCGGTAAACTATATATAATAGCTGTTGACCAGGTTGACGATAATGTTCCTTTCCCGAAGCCGAATATAGCCACGCGGGAAGTTGGCCAGATTCCTATGAAAGACGGCGAATATATGAAGCATTTTGTCGCCCACAACAATCCTCTGCTCACATTTAATGGCGAAAAAGGAGATATCACAACTACCGGAGACAACACATTGTCGTTTGTCCTTGGTGGTACGAGGGATCAGATACTCTCGTTCATAGAACAATATCCTGGCGGAAAATTCATCCTCATTTTCAAAGGCATCGACGAAGAACAGTACTATATCCTTGGTTCGATTGACAAACCCATGCTTCTCAGCCAGTACGAGGGGCACAACGACAAGGACGGTCGCTATGTAACCGTTACATTCAAACGAAATTCCGTAAAACAATACAACAAATATACCGGCAACATAGTTACGGCGCCTGCCGCAAAACATACAGCCGGCGATACGACACTCTCTATATTGAGAGGACAGGGAGTGTATTCTATTCCTGATGGAGGTTCTGAGACCTATGCCATTGCTTCTGTTTCCGGCATTACCGACAGTGACAAGGGTAGAACGATAACCCTTGTAGGAGCAGGCGAAGAGAAATCGGCTACCATAGCTGACAATTCTGCTTTCGTGCTTGAAGATGGCGCCACATGGACGGCTAAGGCCGGTTCACGCATATCATTCCGGATTCTCGATTCCACGACTCTTGTGGAAATACAGGGTTCGCGTATACAAACCGCATAAAAATTCACAGCCATGTATTCTATAAAAGAAAAACTGAAAATACTACGTGAAATGCTTTCTCCGGAAGCGGCTGAAGCAGATATAGCTCTTCTCAGCCGCCTCGCTCCGGGGCATGAAATTCTCTCGCGAGCACGTCGTTGTCCTATGCGCTATTCTGAGGAAGTCTTGTACATCTTGTTGGATAAGGCTACGAAAGAAGATATCCGGCTGCATAGGCGTAACTCAATGTGTAAAAAAGATGTCAACCCTGGAGACAACGGCGCTCCCGGTTCTGATGATGCCAACTCTGAGGGCGATGACACTAACGGTTCTGATGATGCCAACTCTGAAGGCGATGACACTAACGGTTCTGGTGATGCCAGTCCTGAAGGCGATGACACTAACGGTTCTGGTGATGCCAGTCCTGAAGGCGATGACACTAACGGTTCTGGTGATGCCAGTCCTGAAGGCGATGACACTAACGGTTCTGGTGATGCCAGTCCTGAAGGCGATGACACTAACGGTTCTGGTGATGCCAGTC
>QALN01000006.1 GCA_003150615.1 Flavobacteriales bacterium
CTAAGCGCGCAAGGCTGCCCCTTTGGGGGCAGCCTTGCGCGCTTAGGGGAAGATAAAAATGTCTAAGGCAGGATATCGTCCCAAATATATTTCACATCAGTAAGCGTCAGTCCACGGGCTTCGGCCGACATGCCGCTACGGCAACGGTCCTTACTTTCGATAATGTCCCTTATTTTTTCAGGGGGCATTTTTCCCCTGCCTATATCGAGCATTGTACCCACGATGGCCCGTACCATGTTCCTTAAGAAGCGGTCGGCCGCTATCGTGAATACCAGGGAGCCGTCTGGATTTTCATCCCACCGGGCGTATTCTATGTGGCAGATGAAAGTTTTTACATCGGTATGCACTTTGGAAAAACACTGGAAATCCTCGTATTCCATCAGTATTGCGCAGGCACGGTTCATCGGAGCGGCATCGAGCTTGTGATAGAAATAATACGAAGTATCGGTACGGAACGGGTCTTTCGAAGTGTTTATGCGATATTTGTATTCACGCATTACGGCCGAAAAACGTGCATGCGCATCGTCGCGTACCGGGAAGATGCGTTTTACCGCAATATCGGCCGGCAGCAGCGAGTTGAGCCTGCGGCATAGATTTCCGGGGTCTTCTATCGGCATTCCTGTATCGAAATGAGCGAATATTTTTTCCGCATGTACGCCGGCGTCGGTACGTCCCGCTCCGGTAACTGTCATATTATATCGCATTATAGTGCCCAGAGCTTCGCTTACTACCTGTTGTATGCCAAGCCCCTGGCCTTCGGGCTGGCTTTGCCAGCCCGAATACCGCGTGCCAAGGTATGAAAGTTCCGCGAAGTACCTCAATGCTGTATTGCGTTTTGAAACCGGTTTAGAAATTGAACCTTACTCCGGCCATACCGCGGAAGCCGGGCGCTTTGTAGTAGAGGAATCTGGGCGAACGTCCGTCTATCGTGTTGTTCGCCTCGACGAATACGCCCCAGCGGTTGTTTATGTTGTACGTGGCGTTGGCCTGATATTCTACGTATCCGTCCATGCCGGTTTCGACAGAGGTTGGGAAGTAGGTGAACAGTGCGCGGGAGGAACTGTTGTATGCCAGACGGCCGTATATGTCCAGATGGTTTGAGAACAGGGAGCCTTTATACGACGCTCCGCCCCTGAAATCCGGCGTGTAAAGCGCTTTGGAGAAGCGTTCGGAATCGGAATTGTTGTATTGCGCGAATATCCCTATCCTGTGCGAAGGGTTTATAGTGTAGTCCACGGAAGCCTTCAGGGTAAACAATTTTATATTGTCCGTAGTAGACGTATAGTAGGAAAGATAACTGTTGTCCAACATGTAGAATCGGTTGTTTTCCCATGTAACGTCCCCGTCGGTCTGAGAGTATGAAGCGCTTATATCGTAGCGTACCGATGAAGAGATCACACCGGAGAGGCCTACCTGCGCCTTGAATTTATCGTGCGAGTAGTAGGCGCCCGAAGCTGGGCTCGCAAACGGGTTGTCGTTTATCATTGTGCGCATATCGTTCACGCGGTATCCGCTTTCCAGACGTCCGTAAACGCTCATAAGGCCCTCGATTATGGAATATGCCACTTTTACGTCGGGCATTATATGAAAATTGGTCCCGTCGACGTGATCGCCCGATATCGTTTCCATACGTACTCCGGCGTATATCTCGAAGCGGTCGTTTTTATAGGACACACCCGGAACTATGCCCAGATGGGTGAAGTCTGTCGAGGATGTAGCCGGGTTTTCGATATCGGCAGCTCCGGCGGGGCGTATGTCGTAAAAGCCGTATACGGCTTTGTTGTCGTAGTATGCGGCGGAAAGGTCGAGTGAGAAAGTTACTTTCCTTACCGGGATGTAAAATCCTGCGGCTGCTTTCACGTATGAATCGTTGGTTTTGTTGGCGCCGTTCATGTACGATGCTTCGATGCTGAGGCGGTCGAAGACTTTAAGTCCGGAATTTGAACGCAGATACACGCCTCCCATTATGCCGTTGTGCCTTAACACCTCAGGCAAAGCCGATGTGTATGCCTCTCTGTTCAGGCGCGTGCCGTTATTGGTAAAAGCGTTATACGAATATTCAGCATACGCGCCTATGTCGTATTTTTTTAGTGCGTGCTTTATACCGGCAGAAACGTCGGTCACGGAAAATATGCTGTTGTCTTTCAGTGGGGATACGTCCCTTACAGAACGGTCATGGTTTACGGATGCGTTTACGGATGTCTTGCCGAAAGAACGGTTGTAGTATCCTTCTAAAAACGTCGATTCATTATATCCTGCGGCTGCTTTCACGTAATTGGGGTATATGCTGTTGGGTACGGTACCCTCTGCCAGAAGAGCTTCGACCGGTTGTACTCCCAGGTCGAATTGTGGGTTTTCCATGCCCGATTTATAACTTACGGGCAGTTTGTTTCCGGCCGAAGGCGTTTCTTCGGGGGAGAAATCCACTTTTTTGCCTTGTTTTACGGTAGGGTTATAGCCCTTTTCCACTGAAATGACCTCGGTGGGTACTTTTTTCTGCTGCGTTTGCGAAGATCCGTCTATGCCGGCAACAAGGACCAGTGCAGCCAGCAAGGGATATTTTAAACGGGATGTTTTCATTTTTCGTTTATTTTATGTGTTATGATTGACGTATGTATGTGATGTTTTTTTATAATTACTGCTGTACGGCGTCATTTTGAATATCAGTATTCTGCCCCTGCTCGGCGTCTGTTTTTTGCGATGCGATGTAGTCGGACAGGGCACGGGCTTCGTCTTTTATGTCCTGGTACGGAGAACTTTCGATGATGTTCTTAAGTATGTATTCCGCCTGATAGATATCGTTTTGAGCGTGGAAATTACGGGCCATAAGCAAAAGGGCGCGGCCGCCGGTATATTTGTACATCGGATAATCGAGGGTAAGACGGGAAATGGTTTCTATCGACTTGTCGTATTCCCCCCCGGCATATTGTACGGCGGCTTCGCAGTACAAGGTCTTGGCCATGTTTTCGCCGGAGACTATACGTTTCAGTTCCCCGACCAGTTTTGCGGCCTCCGCACTCTGGCCGTTTTCCACGTATGCCCCGCACATGACTACCGAAGCATCTGCGTAGAGTTCTGTATCTGAGGCTATGTCGCGGCGGACTATGCCGGCGTATTTTATCACATTGTCCCAATCTTGTTCCGCTTCGTAAGCCCTCAGTAATCCTATGGCGGCGTATTTCCTGTTTTCCGGGGTGGCGGTGGATGAGAACAGTTTTTCGAGGTACGGGATGGCCTGGTACAGGCTGTCGGATTTTTCCATCAGCGTGGTGTATTTCACCAGCGAGCCTTCCGTGTATTTGCCTTCAGGCATGGAAAGAAGTTTTTCGTACCCTTTTTTGGCTTCGAGCGTGTCGCCTGCTTTAAGCGCGGATTCGGCCATGTAGTACGCTGCGTCCGGAGTGAACAGCCCGGAGGGGTATTTTTCCAGATAACGGGCGAATGCTTTTCCGGCTTCAGGGAAATTACCTGCCGAGAATGCTTTGTATGCCGTTTCGTAATGCAGGGAATCTACCGCCATTTCGTCCAGCGGAGTACCAGAAGTCGAATTGCTCCACGATACGAAATCGTCCGAGCGTCCCTGCTCGACGAATATTTGCCGTGCCGAACGCATGGCCGATGGCGTGACTTGCGACGAAGGGTATTTTTCCACCACTTCCTTGTACAGCTCCAGCGCTTTGTCCGAATTTCCGGCATTGTAGTATGCCAAGGCTGCTTTTACTTTGGCGTCGGGGACTAGTGTTCCTGCGCTTTTTTCGTTTTCCACGGCAAGGAATGAGCTTATGGCCCTGTCGTTTTGTCCGGATTTCTGGTAAGCCACGCCCAGGTCATATCTGGCCTGCGGGCGGTAGGCGGATTCGGGGTATGAGGACAAAAAGCCGTTCAGTGTGGAGATCTGTTCGCGGTATTTGCCCGAAACTCCTTCGCACAGGGCTTTTTGATAGGTTGCGTAGTCGGCCTGCGGACTGCCGTCCTTTATAACGCCGTTGTACAGCGATAGAGCCTGCTGGTACTGGCCCAATGCGAAAGCGCAGTCGGCAAGGCGCAGGTTGTTGTCCGTGCGTTCTTCTGCCGAGAGTTTTCCTTTGCCGTAAGCCGTGAAATATTTCTGCGCCGTTTTATAGTCGCCCTGCAGGGATGCCAGGTAGCCGCGCTGATAGCCAAGACGGGCATATTCCGGCGATGATTTGCTGGCTGCGGATACGGCGAATGCGTCGAGTTCCGACGCAGCCTTATCGTTCATGTCCATACGCATGTACGTTTCCGCCAGCCAGAAGTGAGCGCGGGCGCGGAGGAGGTCGTCAGGCCCGGACGATGCGGCTTTGGCGTAGTATTTCAGTGCGGCGTCAGCGTCGCCGGAATTCAGTTTCTGCCCGGCGAGGTAGAACGATGCTTTTTGCAGAGCTTCTTCGGCACGCGGGGAATCGAGTCCGAGCGTTTCTATCGTGCGTATGGCTTCCTCGTATTCACGCGAGCTGATAAAAGAGTCGAGAAGGTATTCGTATATCAATTCGCGCGAAGGGCTTTCGGGATATAGGCGCAAGTATTCGGAAAGTACGGACGGCACGCTGGCGTAGGGATTGCCGGTCTCGTAGCTGAGCAGGGCGTAGTTGTACCATGCGTCGTGTTTTACGGTTTTGTCGTGGTCCATGCCGCCGGCCGTTTTAAATGCTCCGAGAGCTTCCTGTTTGCGCCCGGATTTGAGGTAAATGTCGCCCAGTACGTAGTATGCTCCCTGGGATACGGCCGGTTGTCCCTGTGCAGCTCTTTTAAGCATTTCTTCGGCGCGGGAGTAATCGCCTGTCTTATAATAAGCGTATCCAGCCTGGTATAAGTCCGTAGGGGATGCGGAAGGGGACGATACGGACTGTTCCAGATATGGCAATGCCTTGTCGTAACGTCCGAGGTTGAAGTATGACTGGCCTATTATTTTCCTGACGGGGGCTGTGTCCTGTTCTCCTTTGTACCACGAGAGCAGTTTTTCTCCTTCCTCTATCGAGCGGTCGTATTTTTTTTGTCCGAAATAGATGTTTGCCAGGTAAAAAGGTATCTTATCCCGGTATTTTGGGTCTTGGGCCACACGGTTGAAGTTCTCGAGCGCCAGAGTCATATCCCCTTCGGAATAGCACATGTGCCCATAGGCATATGCCGCGTCGTTGCCCCAACGTTCGCTTTGCAACAGGCTGTACATGGCTGGCCGTGCTGCGGCATAATCGCCTGTTGCGTACTGGCAGTAGGCTTTGCGGTATGCGAAATCGTCGCGTACCGGTTTCTGGTTTATGGCGAATTTGTCGGTCAGGGTGTAGTAATCGAGCGCTTCGGCGTATCTTCCGGTATTGAAGTACGTGTCGGCCATGGTGGTTATCACTTCCACTTTGCGTATGGATGCCGGATATTGCTTCAGATAGTCGTCGACCGCTTGCGGGGCGTCGGGGGCTGAAAGGTATATCTTGCACAGCGTTTTGTAATAAGCAGCCGTTTCGCGGTCGTTTTGGCTGACGGGGGACGTTTTTTCCAGTTCGGCCAACGCAGCCGAATACTCTTTGGATGAGAAAAGCGCTGCCGCTTTTTCTACCGAGGCGTTTTGGGAAAAGACAGCTGCCGGGACCAGAAGGCACAGCACGGCCGTAATGAATTTACGTATTTCCATATCTTTATATGCGGACTATTCCTTTCGTTTTCTGTGGTACTGATTTACAAAGATAAATTTTTTATCGCTGTAAAAGTTGCCTGGACGGCCGTTTTTTGGCCCGTTGCAGGTTAAAGAAAACATAAAAACCATACCGGGGACATGTATTTGCCGCTAAAAGGTTGCCCCGAGAAATGCATAAAGGGGATGTCCGTGTGTCAGACCGTCCCCTTTATAACGACAAAAACGGCCTCTGATAGTGTTGAGTGCCGTTTTTTATTTTTATTTCGCGCTTTCGATGGATTTCTTGCGGAATTCTTTGAAGAGTTTCGTCAGTTCGAGGGTTGCTTTGCGGGCGCGTGTGCCGGCGGCTTTGTTCCCTTTTTCTACCTGTGCCTCAGCATTCTTTGCGAAGTCTTCGAGCTGGGTTTTGATTTCCTGGAGTAATTTTTCCATTTTTTAAGTTGTTTTTTTTATTGTTAATAATTCAGAATATGTTTCACAGCGTCAAATATCAAAAATTCTTTTCAAACATTTTGCTACGCCGTCGAAAATATTTTTGTCTGTAATGGTGTCCGCCGCGTTTTTCACCACGTCGTTGGCGTTTTCAACGGCTACTCCGAGCCCGGCGCGCGACAGCATTCCTATGTCGTTGTAGTTGTCGCCGAAAGCTATGATATTGCGGTCGTATACCGAAAAATACTCCGATAGCAATCCTATCGACTTTTCCTTCGATACGGCTTTGGCGTTTATTTCCAGATAGGTGTCTTTGCTGCGGTAAATGTCGACGAAATCGCCGTAGCGGCTCGACAGATGGTGATATAGCTGTTCAACCGTATCCTTTTCTCCCATAAGCAGCAGCTTATGCGCCGACAGGCCTTCGCAGCAGAAACGGTGGAGCATCTCGTTTCCGGGAAGTATTTCGGGCTGTACCCGCGTGTTGTTTATTTCGCGTTCGGTCCAGCGGTCCATGCGGTTGGCGTACCACGCGTCTTTGTAAAATGTGGAGATATGTATCGGGTAGCTTTGCAGGAAATGCAGCATCTCGATGAATACTTCATAGTCCATCGCACGGTTTCTCAATACCCTGGGACGTCCGTCGGGTTTTATCTCGCTTTCGATATAAGCACCGTTGAAGCACACTATCGGGCGGTTTATTCCGGCTTTTTGCTGAAAAGGGCGCATGGCGCGCGGCATACGGGCGGATATCATTATAAATGGTATTCCGATGTCGTCGATGGCTTTTACAGTGGAAACCGTAAGCGGCGACAAATCCCGTGAGGAATCGAGCAGCGTACCGTCGATGTCGCTGCATACCAGTTTGTAAGGCGTGTCTTTTTCCATGTATGTATATGATGCGCCGAATGAGGCGTGTTATTTTGCTTGCGTATGTGATGCTCAATCGCGGCCATGTGATATGGCCGCCGATTGCCGGGCGTGCGTTACGGTTTGTCGGTAATGTCGTTTTGAAACGCGAAATCGAGACTACGGAACGAATATCCTTTGTCCGAAAAATACCGCAGTACGGCCGGTAGGGCTTCGCTTATCCGGGGGATGGCTTTTATGCTGTCGTGAAACAGTATTATCGAGCCGTTTTCCGTGCCGGATATAGTACGCTGTACGAGGTCTTCAGTGCGGTTGTTTTTATCGAAATCGCCGGACAGTACGTCGCATAGGACCATTTTGAAATCCTTTTTCAGTGTCATATACTGACGCGGCGTTATTTTCCCGTATGGCGGGCGGAACAGCCGCGTGCCTATCAGTTTTTCGGCTTTCCATACGTTCTCGACATATTGTTCGGCCGATACGTCGAAACCGCTCAGGTGGTTGAACGTATGGTTGGCCGGCGTGTGGCCGGCCTTTACCATTCTTTCGAACACGTGCGGGTGTTTTTCTATGTTGTGCCCCACGCAAAAAAACGTTGCTTTAGCCCCGAAATCTTCCAGTCTGCGGAGTACCCATGGTGTGGCTTCCGGTATGGGGCCGTCGTCGAACGTGAGGTATATGTTTTTCCCCGGACGGTCTATTCTCCATGTAAAACCGCTGAGAGCCCACTGTATTAACCTCGATACCTTGAACGGATACATCAGCCTGCGCCGTTTTTTTTTCTGTACCGTCAGCTCCGTACCACGAAAGGAAATACGGACGTATAAGTGGTATACAAGCGTTCGAAATATTCCCTTTTTTTCTCTGCCAGTTCACGGTTGTACGGCGCTACTTTTTCTATCAGAGCATCGTATTGGCTAAGACTGTGCAGCGCATCGCGGTAAACTCCCGTTTTATGCTTGTCGGGGAACGAATACAGGTATATTATGTCCTTTTCCAGCTGGTCGAACATGTATGACGCAAGGCTGTCGCCTTTTTCCTGCTGTCCTGTGCCGTAAACCGTTTCTATCGTCTCCATTATCGTTATATCCGGTTCAAAACAGTTAAGCGGCATTTTGTCGGCAGAAAGGTTTATCAGTTCGCGTGCCCGAAGGGTATCCCCGTCCATAAGCATGGAGATGGACGCGGCATTCAGTGCCGAGCGGAGGTGGTACGATGTGCGTTTGTCCGTTTCGGTCAGGTACGTGTCCGGATTGTCCATGCCTCCGTATTCCCAGTTTTCGGTTATTATATCGTACGAACGGCGTGCGTCGTTGGCTTTGAGATTTCCCAGTTTCAACGGTACGAGTTTGTATGTGAGTCCTTCCATGACAAGGTAATCCTGCAGGCAGAACATGTTGTTCCGGGGATTTCCGTTGCCGCCTATTCCGAAGTGTATCGGGCGGTCCCACTGGTAGTTTGACAGGAAATCGAGGAAAGCGAGCGTTTTCTTGTCGATATAAACGCTGCCGTCGGCGCGTTCCTGTCCTATGTTCAGGTGCAGGGAGTCTTCCATGTACGGCGCGTCTTCTGGCGACACGATGCCGTATTTGACCGCATTTTCCTTGTTTACCGGTATGGATACCTTGCGGGTGGGGAACATCAGGTCGTAACCGCCGAACATATCCATCTGTTTGAGAAGAGGATGCCCGGACGCGAGCAACGATATGAATGTCTTTATGTCGAGTTCCTTGTCGGCCAATGGCGTATCGGGATTGTACGAAATCCTGTCGTTCGTCTTGCCTTTGTATGCCTTTTCTGGCAGTGTCATAGGCAGGGCAGGGCTATCGTAGAATTGGCGGCGCATCTGGTCGATGTACCAGTCGCACATGGCAAGGGATGTGTTGAACACACGGACGTCCGTGCGGTATCCTTCCATTTCCTGCATGTACCACAGAGGGAAAGTGTCGTTGTCGCCGTATGCTACTATTATGCCGTTTTTGCCGACGCTGGACAGGTAGTTGCGGCCGACGGCACGTGCCGTTGAACGTGTGGAGCGGTCGTGGTCGTCCCAGTTTTCAGCTCCCATTATCGTAGGTACGGCAAGGAAGCATGCCAGTATGACAGCTGCGGCAAGTGTGGTCCGGTATTTCTTCTGCGCAAAGTTCTTCAGGTATGAATATATGGCCATAACGCCCATTCCTATCCATATTCCGAATGTCCAGAACGAAACGACTATCGCGTAGTCGCGTTCGCGCGGTTCGTACGGCGGGTTGTTCGTGTACATCGTTATGCCCATTCCGGTGATAAGGAAGAACAGCAATACGGAGTACGCATCGCGGTCGTTCTTTTTAAAATGGAAATACAGCCCGATGAGTCCCAGGATAAGCGGGAGCATGTAATAGACGTTGTGCGCCTTGTTGTTTTTCATGTAGTCGGCCTGCGGGTCCTGCGGGCCAAGACGCCACTGGTCTATGAATTTTATGCCTGTGAGCCAGTTGCCTTTGTGTGGGGTGCTCATACCCTGGAAGTCGTTCTGACGTCCTGAGAAATTCCACAGGAAATATCTCATGTTCATGTACCCCATCTGGTATGTGATGAAAAAGTACAGGTTGTCGCCGAATGTCGGAGCTTCGCCTTTTTTAAGCCCAGTCAGCAGGCGGTAGTTTTGCGCATACTGCGGCAAGTCGTTGGATATGCGCGGGAAAAGGCTCATGTATTCTTTTTTGTAGTGTATCGAAAGGCCGTGGTCCACGACCTCATAGCGCCCCGTTTCCTCGTTCGGCTCGTAAATAGGCTTGCCTATTTTGTATGGACCGGTCTTCGGGTCCGCCCGCCAGTCGGCCTCGGCGTTGTACGACGGGCCGTAGAGCAACGGGGATGATCCGTACTGCTCGCGCGAGAAGTAATAGTTCAGCCCTGCCGCAGTGGACGGGTTGTTTTCGTTTATCGGTGTGTTGGCGTTGGCGCGTATGGGTATCATCAGGTAACATGAGAAACCTATCACGATAAACATCAGAGCGAGCGTTATGGTGTTGCCGGCTATCCAGTTTTTCTTTTTTGTCAGCCACAGGGCCAGAGCCGAAATACCTACCAGGAAACAAGCCCACAGGATGGTTCCTGTGTGGAACGGCGCGCCGAGTTTGTTGACGAAGAAAATATCCACTGCCCCGAACGAATTTATCAGGAAC
This sequence comes from Flavobacteriales bacterium, assembly GCA_003150615.1. Classification (GTDB taxonomy): domain Bacteria; phylum Bacteroidota; class Bacteroidia; order Flavobacteriales; family UBA1820; genus Merdimorpha. Next base: position 10,126 of record QALN01000006.1, read on the forward strand.
GGGAAAATGACTCCGAACGTCATGACCAGGATACTAGCCGCCACGATGTTGGCTATGATGAACTTCTTGGCATTGATTTTTTCTTCGGTCTTGAAATAGTATATCATTGCTACCACAGGTATCCCGAGCATGCCCATAAAATGCACTCCGGGGGCAAGACCTACCAGGAGCGCTATCAGTATCAGCCATTTGTTATTTCGTTCGCGGCCGAATCCGTCTGCCCAGCGCACAGCGCAATAAAGTACCAGTACGGTGAACGTGTTGGCAAGGGAATAGACTTCGCTCTCTGTGGCGTTGAACCAGAATGTGTCCGAGAACATTATGGCAGCCGAGCCTACCAGACCGCTGCCGAGTACGGCCGTGGCTGTCGGAACCGACATTTCGTCCCATTTTTTCCGTACGGCGCACCGTGTGAAATACGTGGTTATCCAGAAAAGCAGCATTATTGACACTCCGGATGCCAGACATGCGAATACGTTCATCATGAAAGCCACGTTGGACGGATCGACCTCGAACATGTTGGTTATCACGGCTCCCATCATCTGGTACAGCGGAGCTCCCGGTGGGTGTCCGACCTCCAGTTTTACCGCCGTTGAAGTGTATTCGGGGCAGTCCCATAATGGCGTGGTGGGCTCGGTGGTCATGATGTACACCGTCGATGCTACGGCGAACATAAGCCATCCCAGGACGGTGTTTATGTTCTTGAATGTCGGCTTTATTTGCATGGTCTGTAATTTTTTCTCTTTCCCGTAACTGTGCCGGGCGAATATTATACTTACAAGTTGCGAATTTAATACAAAATATGCGTTTTCCCCGCAGGGATGCGAAACTTATTTGATTTTATCAAAAACGCGTTTATGAAAAAATTAACTCACACAAAGGCAAGAGAGCCAAAAAATTATGAGTTTTTTTAGCGTATATTCTATTAATTAGAATTAACTTTGCATTTACGCTCCGTATCCTTTTTCCGCAAGGGTGGAAACGCTTTCGGAAAATGCTTGTGAGGACTGTTGCCTTGGAGGGAGTGGGGAGAGTCAATACCCGGAATTATTTAGTTAAATAATTTAGAAATAAGGCAATATGTTTTTAATTTAAGCTATGGAAACGGCATTCATTACGGAAGACCGGAAAAGGTCTGAGTAGTGAAAATGTGAAACAGCGATTCTGAAAAAGAGTAATAACCAAATAAAACAGTAAGTCATCATGAATATGCAAACTGAATTCAAAATCGGCGATTATGTGTTCGATTTTCGCAAACGTACACTTACGTACGGGGGTGAGACACGTAAACTGACCACCCGTGAAGCCGAACTTTTGCTCATTTTCTGTGAGAATATGGGAGAACTGGTTGAGCGTTCATTTATCCTCAAGAAATTATGGGGGTATGACGATTTCTTCAACGCCCGTTCTATGGACGTATTCATCACCAAATTGCGCAAATATCTGGGCCAGGACGAAAACGTACAGTTGTGCAACGTCCGTGGTAAAGGATACAAGTTGGTGACCGACAAGTCCTGCTAAATGCAGTAGTATTTGACGGTTTTCCGGGCATCCGGGCGGAATTTCCGCCCGGATGCCTTTTTTATGTCCTGTTTTACATGGTTTCGGGGGTTAACTTTACGGGGCGTATATTTGTCTTGTGAAAGAGGTGAAGGAAAGGAAAATAATACATATAGACATGGATGCTTTTTATGCTTCCGTCGAACAAAGGGACAACCCTTCCCTGCGGGGCCGCCCGGTGGCTGTAGGCAGGGCAGAGGAACGCGGGGTTGTCGCAGCAGCCAGTTACCAGGCGCGCAGGTTCGGGGTAAAGTCGGCCATGCCGTCGGTAAAAGCGATGAAACTGTGTCCTGAACTGGTGTTCGTGCCGGCGCGCATGGATGTTTACCGCAGTGTGTCGGCGTCGATACACGATATTTTTCACCGTTATACGGATGTTGTGGAGCCGCTGGCGCTTGACGAGGCGTTTCTGGATGTGACGGATAACAAAAAAGGCATGCAATATGCCATGGACATTGCCGCCGCTATAAAATCCGAAATACGCGCCGAGACCGGACTGGTGGCTTCAGCTGGGGTGTCTTACAATAAGTTTCTTGCCAAAATAGCGTCGGACTACCGCAAGCCGGACGGACTTTATGTGATACATCCTTCACGCGCTGCGGAGTTCATTTCCCGACTTCCGATAGAATCTTTCTGGGGCGTTGGCGGTGCTACGGCTGAAAGGATGCGTGCTCTGGGGATAACCGACGGGGCTTCGTTGAGAGAGCGGACGCTGAGTTTTCTCACTGCCCGTTTCGGTAAAAAAGGACGGCTTTATTATGACTTTGCTCACGGTGAAGACAACCGGCCGGTGGAACCTTTCCGGGAGCGCAAGTCGGTGGCCCGTGAACATACGTTGGAGAGGGATGTTACGGCGCTTTTCCCGATGACGGTAGAACTTTATAACGTGGTAAAGGGCCTTATGCCTCGACTGGAAAAAGCGGCTTTTTCGGGGAGGACTCTTACGTTGAAACTAAAGTTCGATGATTTTTCCGTAAAAACATATTCCGTTACCAGACGGAAGGTTTTTTCTGAATTCGCAGATATACTGGATACGTCAAAGGCTCTTCTGAGGCAGTCGGGGGCGGTGGGCAGGCCTGTGCGTCTTATCGGTGTGTCTATGTCCAATTCTCAGGTTGGGTGCGGAGGGGGAACACAGTTGAGTATGGACGATTTGTAAGTAGCCGGGATGGTACCGGTAAACATCCGGATGGCCACGCCTGGACGTAAGTAAACATTATGATCTGTCAGTGGCGGGCGTTGTGTTTTTCTTTTGCGGAATTAGTTTTATAGGCCCATAAAAAAATCCGGCGCCTTATGGCGTCGGATTTGTATGTTTTTATCGTCTGCGGTGATTGAAATTCCCGACAGGCGTTCCATGTCCGAAAATATCGGATGTAATGTTATGCTTCCGCTACGGGGATTACGTTCACTACGGATTTGTCTCCCTGTTTCTTCTGGAAAGAAACGACGCCGTCGGTCTTGGCAAAGAGCGTGTGGTCGCGGCCTATGCCTACGTTCTGGCCGGGGTGGTGTTTGGTACCCCTCTGGCGTACTATGATGTTTCCGGCTATTGCTGCTTCTCCCGAGAAAATCTTTACACCAAGACGTTTGCTTTCCGAATCGCGTCCGTTCTTGGAACTGCCGACTCCTTTCTTGTGTGCCATTTTTTATACTATGGATTTAGTGGTTAGACTTTGTTTTTAGGCGACGATGTCGCTGATGAGTACTTTTGTCAGGTACTGGCGGTGACCGTTCTGTTTCTGGTAACCCTTGCGGCGTTTTTTCTTGAATACGATTACCTTTTCGCCTCTGAGGTGTTCGAGGATTTTGCCTTCTACTTTGGCTCCTGATACAGCCGGGGTGCCAATTTTAACGTCTTTGCCGTCGGCTACGAGCAGGACTTTCTCGAATGAAACGGGAGCGTCCACATCACCTGCCAAACGGTTTACAAAAACGTACTGGTCTTTTTGTACTTTGTACTGGAACCCTGCTATTTCTACGATTGCGTACATTTGTAACTGTTTAAATGGTTGTTTGTTAAAATGAAATGTTCAAATCAGGGTGCAAAATTATGTCTTATTCTCCGCATTTCCAAATTTTTATTCGCGCCTTTTTTCAGCCTGCCGGGAAAATAACTTTAGCGGCGGGGCGCTCGCATGTCCGGCTTTAAATGAAAAAGGCGTATTTTTGGTGCGCCCCGGACGAACACCGTTACGGGACACTCGCATACGATATACGACATGAGGTTTTTTACGATAATTTTAGCTTTTTTAAGCCCTTTCTCCTGTTTGTTCGCCAGTCAGGGGATATGGGAGGAAAGTTCAGCCGGGGTGCGCGCGATTGTCGAAGTGCCTAAAGGCGGGCCTGCGGTTACGGCCGATATACTATGGAGGTTGCCATTCAATGTGGAGGAAAATCCGTCGCCTGAAGCGATGTGGGAGAAAATATCCGTTTACGATGCTTCTTCCGGCAGGCAGGTGCGCAACGTGCATGTCCGGGAGTTGTCAGCCGACCGGGTCATACTGGCTTTCGGGCCTGCCGATGCAGGTACTTACCACGTATATTTTTCTTACGGCGGCGCAAAGCCTTCGCGTGATTACGAATATTCTTCGACACTCGTCTGGGCAAAGGAGATGAAGCTGTTCAACTATCCTGATTTCAATAAACTGCCTAAGATGCGGGCCGATGGGGTGGAGATGAGATACCGTCCGCAGGGAAATCCTTATGATGCCGCTTCTACCGTAACCGAAGCCGATGCGTATTTCACCAAAAAGTCCAAAACCCCGTTTCAGGCATATTACGTTCCCGGTGAATACCCGGTGAATGACGCAGGCCGTCTTCCCCTGGCGTTTGCCGCCGAAGTTGTGAAAAATACGGAAGAAGGGAAAACGGGCGGATTTTTCGGACGCGTGTTCCGTGGCAGGACTTCCGGGAACGGCGGTTCGGCAGATACGCTATCCATTGCCCCCGGCGGAAAAAAACTCATGCAGATATGTCTGGTAGGCACTAAAGGTACGACGGATGTGACGGTTTCCTTTCCGTCGGCTCCTTCGGCCGGGATACATGTGAAACCCGTCGGCAGAGGGAAGTTAAAGCTACGTGAAAGGGATGTGCGCGGTGTATGGGCTGTGGCTTCGGCCGATAGTTCGGCAGCCGACGGCATGTATGAATTTCCTGTGAAAATATCCGGAGCAGGCAGGGAGCAAACTGTCAGGCTGGTGGTGGAGGTCAGGAAGACCGCATCTTCCGATGCCGGCGGATATGCGGATGCGGAATTTATAAGTCTTGTCGGCGTTCCGGGTCCCGGCCCCGTCGCCGTGGACGACGTGAATCCGCGCTTTCCCGTTACGATGTCCCAGGGATACGATGTGCGCAGCGGCAACAATGTGTTGTCTATAAATCCTGCGACGGCCCTGCCGGGGCAGATTTTTTCCAAAGGAAGCCCTCTTTTGTCCTCGCCGGTTCTTCTGGTTTTTTCCACTTCCAACGGCACCAGGAAAATAGGAGTCGATAATCTGATGTTCAGCCGCCGTGATGGCGGGGTGCAGCAGTGGAGCGGTTCCATACGCACGCATGACATGGATGTAAAACTGAGTGGGAGCCTTGCCGCATATGGGATGGTGGAGTACGATGTGGATGTTATGCCGCTTCAGGATATTTCGTTCCGCAATGTAAGTCTGGAATTCGGTTTTGCGCCAGATATAACGTCGGCCGGTTACGACACGGTGAGGGTACTGGAAAAGGGTGCGGTGTCTTTGTCCGGACAGGATGCGTCTTCGGGTATGTGGATAGGCCGCGACAGGCGCGGGGTATATGTGAGCGTTCCGGCTGTGAACGGCAATATGTTTTACAGCGGGGACAATGCTTCGCTGACGCTTTACAATGGCAGTGGTATGGGGCTTGTGGCGGGAACCGGCGCTTTCGACGCATCGAAAGGAGTGTCGTTTTCGCTGAAGTGCCGTATGCAGTTGCTGCCGGCGGATTATTCGGCTGAAAATCCGTCGGAAAGGAATCTGTATCTGGTACGTGGGGATACGTTGCCCGAACCTGGTGATATCCCTGGTGCGGGGATAGCGGTGGTACGGAATCCGGACATACTTTTCGATACGTTTAACGTTGCAAGGATGGAAAAACTCGTTTCTTCGGGCGTGAGGCTTGCTCCGAGGATAGAGCCTTTTTCACTTCCGGGAAAAAGCTCCGCAGCCAGGGTGCTCGCTTCGCTGGATTATCCGTATGTTTTTTCTGCCGATGGCAGGAATATGATGTTCGAGGCTTCGGACAGCCTTAAAGCGGCCTTCGTGTATATGTACGGGCTTTTGACTGAAAATCCGGCCGTGGGCGGCGTAGTGCTCGTTCCTTCGCTGCATAATATGGAAAACGCATACGCTTACTCGCAGCGCGGTGGCGACGGGTTTATGGTGTTTACCGAGGGAGGCGACGGATTTGACGCTTCCATGTTCATGGCGGCGCCTTGGGTTGACGGGGTGCTCGAAACCGTACCGTGCTATGGAGATGCTGCCGGCGGGTTGTGTGCAGGGAGCGGGCTGAAGCCTTATTCCGCTTTGGGTGACAGGACGGTGTGGGACGCTTTGCTTTCAGGGGCTGATTATTATGCGGACGATACCGACAGTACGGCTTCCTCTGCTGTGATGAAAGTGTGGAAACTGCGCCGGGAAATGGGTGTGGATGCTTCGGGATACTTGTTCTATCCGGCATGGGACGCATCGATACCTGTCGTGTCTTCTTCCGGGGAAGTTAAAATATCGGCTTACGAATCTGATGGCCGGTTGGTGGTCATTTGCAGGAATAGCTCCCCTGAGCCGGTAAAGTTCGTCCCGCAGTTCGACCTTAAGGCATTGGGCGTAAAAAAATGGGAGGTGGAACGGCTCGAAGCGCCTGCGTTGGACGGTCTTCAGGATGCTGCGTATTACCTGTTGGGCGACAGTGTGGAGGTGCCTGCTTCGTCCGGCGTGGTGCTGACGCTTACGTGGGGAAAGTTACATTCTTCGGGAGGTAAAAGTTAAAAATCCGATAAAACCAGCAGGCGTGGCTTTCCGGGTGGAGTATTGTTAGTATTTTTGTTACTCATGCGCGGAAGGCCCGGATACGGGCGGTTCTGCCTGTGGAAAGAATCGATATAAACCAGCATACGTATATTTTGGAAAAGCATTACATAGACGCTATTGCCTCTATGAGCGTAAAAAATCCTTCGCAGGTCATACTGCGGGGAAAAGACGGCGCCGGCCCGTGGTATGACGTCACATGGGGTGAACTTTGGAATGATGTTACGGCTTGTTCACGCGCGCTTATAAGCCTCGGCGTAAAGCCGGGCGACAATGTCGTGATATTTTCCCAGAACACCACACAATGGATCACGTCCGATCTGGCCGTAATGGATATAAGGGCCGTAACGGTGCCGATATATGCCACGAGTTCTCCGGGGCAGGTACGTTACATAATAAAGGAAACTGGTGCGAAGGTGGCTTTTGCGGGAGCACAGGCTCAGTACGATATTCTGGCGGGATTGTGCAGTGAAGGAGCGGTGGAACTCGACCGGATAGTGGTTTTCGACCTTTCAGTGACGCTCTCTTCGGAAAATTCTGTTTATTTCAGGGATTTCTTTTCTTCCGTACCGGCGAGCGGAGCGCATGCCGACGAACTGGAGTCGAGAAGGACGCAGCGTTCGGATTCGGATCTGGCTACGATAATATATACTTCGGGTACTACCGGCGAGCCCAAAGGCGCCATGTTGGGCCATGATGCCATAATGCAGGCGATGAAGATCCACGATATCAGGATTTCGCTCGGTCCGGACGACCTTTCGCTCTGTTTTTTGCCGCTTTGTCATGTGTTTGAACGCGGATGGACGTGGTATTGCCTTTACAAAGGCTGTCCGGTAAGCGTGCTTACGGATACGAAGAAGATAGGGGAGGCGCTTCCTGAAGTAGCTCCTACGGCCTTTTGCAGCGTGCCCCGTATCTACGAAAAGATGTACCAGAAGATAAATGCCAATGTGTTGTCCGGCCCCAGGATAAAGCGTTGGGCGTTCAACCTGGCCCTGGGTATAGGCCGGCGCTATAACGAATGTCTGCGTTTGGGTAAAAAACCGTCGTGGTGGTTGCGCGGATTGTACACTGTGGCCGACCGTTTGGTTTTTTCAACAGTGCGCAATGCCATAGGAGGCAGATTGCGGATAATGCCGACGGCCGGAGCGCATGTGCCTCATTTCATAATAGATTTTTTCCATGCCATGGGAATACACCTTATGGTCGGTTACGGTCTTACGGAAACCTGCGCTACGGTGTCCGCCTGTCCGGATGTGAACTACGAACTCGGTTCTGTTGGTACGCCTTTTCCCGAAGTTGAAGTAAAGATAGGACAGGAAAACGAAATACTGGTGCGCAGCCGTACGCTCATGCGCGGGTATTACAAAAAACCAGAAGCGACAGCCGAAGCGATAGATGCCGAAGGGTGGTTCCACACCGGGGATGCCGGTATGTTGGACGAGGGTGGAAACCTCTTTATAACCGAACGTATAAAAGACCTGATGAAGACTTCTCAGGGCAAGTACATAGCCCCGCAGATGATAGAATCGCGGCTGACAGGTGATGCGTTGATAGAGCAGGCTGTCGTTATCGGCGACCAGAAGCCTTATGTTACGGCGCTGGTAGTGCCTAACTTTGCAGCCCTTAAGGAATATGCGTCGGCCATAGGACTTAAATTCAAGACTGTGGAAGAACTTATAAATGCGCCGCGTATCCGCAAACTATACGAGGACAAGATAAACGAACTGCAGAAGGAACTGGCGGGCTTCGAAATGGTCAAGAAATTCACCCTTTTAGCCAAGGAGTTTTCGATGGACAGCGGCGAACTGACGCCAACGCTGAAGATACGCCGCAAGATAATACTCGAACGTCTTGCCCCGCAGATAGCTCTTATGTACGGTCAGGGACAGGGCAGTCCTACGGATAAATGATAGTTGCAATTAATAACATGTTAACCATATAATAACTCGACTTAAAATGAAAATAACGTTTAAAACATCGGCAGTTGTATTGGCTATGGCCGTATTGTCCGGTTTGACATCCTGTTCTACCATGAGTACTACTACCAAAGGGGCTCTGGTAGGAGCCGGGGGCGGCACGACAGTGGGGGCAGGAATAGGAGCGTTGATAGGCGGCGGCAAAGGAGCTGCGATAGGGGCTGCCGTAGGCGGTGTCGTAGGTACTGGAGCGGGCGCTGCGATAGGCAAAAAAATGCAGAAACAGCAGGAAGAACTTGCCGCTATAGAAGGTGCGAAAGTGGAGGCTGTAACCGACGTGAACAATCTCCAGGCTATAAAAGTGACTTTCGATTCGGGCATACTTTTCGCTACGGGCAAATCGGAGCTGAGTCCTGCCGCAAGGGCTTCGTTGCAGAAATTCGCCGCTTCGGTAAAGGATAATCCACAGACGGACATAACCGTTTACGGACATACGGACAATACCGGTTCGCGTGAGATAAACGAAAAACTATCCAAAGAGCGCGCCCTGGCTGTGTCGAACTTTCTGGTGGGCAACGGTGTTTCGCGTGAGCGCATAAAGACCGAAGGTTTGGCATACGATGTCCCAGTCGGCGATAATGCTACAGCTGAAGGACGTGCCGCCAACCGCCGTGTCGAGGTGTATATAACAGCCAATGCGCAGATGATACAGCAGGCGCAGGCCGGTACGCTGTAATGCAAATGTTGTTTTCCCGGTCCTGTGTTGCCGGGGGGAATATATTGGCTGCGAACTATTATGACCGCACTTGTCAGGGTGCGGTTTTTTTATTGCAGGCATGCTTTTTTACGTCAGATGTTTGGCGGCAGGATTTCTAAATAACAAAGTAACGACTACCAATAATGTTAAGCCGCTTGACGGTGTTAATTTGTTTTGTATTTTTAAGGAAAATTTATCCGTAAATTCATTTTTAGCTAACTATAAAAATACTACTGTCATGGGAAAAATCAGGTTTTTTGCCAAGGGAATGGCTGTTATCGTTCTCTTTGGTTTTCTATTGGGGGGGGGTAGCTTCCCTGTTCAATGCATGTACTAAAACTTCCGGTATGGACGAGCAAAGGCTGCTCCAAATAGAAGAGGGGTGTAAGTTTGCGAAAGTGTTGAAAAATACCAATGTAAGGCCGCCTTCCGACAAGGATATCGTTTCTGCATACCGAACTGGCAACCTCCCTATTATTGGAGACACTGTGCCGTGCCGTAATGAAAATCTTATTCGAGAAAACACGGATTATCTATATACGGAAACTTATATCCTGGAAACCAAAAAGGAAATAGACCCTGTGGTGGAACAGAGCATAAGGTATATCGAAACTTATGGTTTTACCGAGCAGGATTTCCGTGACGTGCTTGGTATAGGTTATGATCCGGCGTTGGTTGTTGAAACAGCAATGGTTCTTCAGGTTATTAATAAGGAGAATGCTGTAGATTATGCCGAGCACAATATTTTTCCGTTTATAAATAAAGCGTATGCCGAAGATTTTTGGAATGATATTGCTAATTGTACTTTCAATGCTGTTTTCGGAGTCGATTGGGAAGATATAATGAATATCGAAACGGGTTATCTTTATGCGGCACAAAAGAAAATAATACTTAAGGCATTAGGTAAAGCCGCCACGAGAGCGCTCGGAGTAATAGGAGCGGCATTGGCCGTTTATGATTTATGTTCCTGTATGGGCTGGGTGTATAATGAGTGTGAACCTGTTATTATTTTAGAAAATGAATACCGTAATACTCTTTTCTCCTGAGAGGGGCGAATTCATAGCGTTGTCTTTTATCGTCACAAGTGTCGTTTTATTGTTTTATGCGATAAGTAAATATAGGCATGGAGGCTCATGGGTGGATGTACGGGGGTATATCCTGTCGTTTTTCGCGTTTTTGGCATGGGCGTTGGGCTGGATTTACAGAAGCCACAGTGATATGGTATTCCTTTATCATATCAAATACATAGTGGATGCCGTTTTGGTGGCGTTATGCCTATACTTTGTTTATATATCGGCAGATAATTTCAAAAAAACGAAACATTGGGGGGTAGTGCGCAAAGATGTGCACATGATTTTGTTCGCAATGATGTATATTCTCATATCGACACCATTGGCTCCGGCCGAAACTTCGCCGGAATGGAAGTTCTGGATTTGGCTGGTTTTGGCGTTTGTGCTTACATTGACAGCTTTGTGGAACGCGGTATGGATAACGTTTACTAAAGAGGATTTCAATGTTTTTACGCCGTATGTGACATATCTGGTATTAGGCATTTACGTTTGTATTCTCGTGTTTGCATTTAAAAAATATCCATTGCTGTCAAATATATAACGATATGGAAACTAAATCATTGCTTTTTCTTCTTCTGGCTGGCGGGTTGTGTTTTGCACACTTGGTAGCCTCGATGATAACTTATAGAAAAACGCGCTCATGGCATGATATGCGGATGAACGTGTTCAAAACCGTGTTTTTCCTAAAACTGGCGGTCGTACTTTTTTACGGGGTAAGCAATAGGGAGAATATTTATCTGGCATGGAGTACGGACGTTTTACTGGGATTGGCGTGTTTATATTTTTTGTGTGTAGCTGTGTCCGGATTGCGGAAAACACGTTCGTGGTATATTGTGCGAAAAGATGTGAACACTGCGCTTTACGGTATCGCTCTGTTTCTGATGGCAGGCCCTCTTGCAGCTATGCCGGAAGATGAAATAGTACGGCATATCGTGCCTGTCGTTGCGTTCGTATCTTTCTTTGGGTTGGTAGGTCTGTGGGACCTTTTGTGGGTTACTTTTACCAAACGCGATGTCACGGCCGGGATGTCCCTCGGTTCGGGGCTTGCATTTGCATTGTACGTATGTATGTTGATATTTATCTGCAAAGAAATAATTCCGGTAATGTGAGTCTGATGATTTTTCCGTAAAGTACGACACGCATATTATGGGCATGACTGGCCGGTAGTGCGTGTCGTTTTTCTTTCAGTTTTTGCATGATAAAAATGCAATATTTTCGTTGAAATTGTAGGTTGTTTTTAATAACAAATGTTAAAACATGTGTTTTATGTCAAAAAAATATGTGTAAAACTTGCGATATTTAAATGTAAGGCATACTTTTGGCTCCTATATGAAATGCATTCGATTAAATACAAGGCCGTACTCTGACCGTGCTTGCGCAGGTACTGGTCTTACATTGCGCTGCGGCGGGAATCGCCGTGCGGGACTTATTGCATATTCTTTATCAACAGCCGCTGTCATCATTACAACTACAATTACCCCTAGGGGGTAGGCTGTCATATATTTTTCCGAAAACCGTACGATTGACCGTATGTTCCCCGCAGGGATTGCCGGGGCGGGATATTTTAATTCTTAGTTGTCGAAAAGTGTTTTTTATGTGAAAAAAAGAAACGATGGAAAATAAAAAAGTAAAAGTGTTCGCTCCGGGAACGGTGGCAAATATGGGCTGCGGCTTCGATGTGATGGGTATGGCCCTGGACGGAGTAGGCGATGTACTCGAAGTAAGTTTTTCCGAAGGGGATGGCTTGGAGATATGTAATGAGAGCGGAGTTGAATTACCTTCCGATTTAGAAAAAAACGTGATAACTCCTGCCGTACGCGCGTTTATGGCGGCTTGGGGAGTTAAGAAATCGGTACATGTAAAAGTTTTGAAAAAGATACTGCCTGGCAGCGGTATAGGTTCCAGCGCGGCATCGTCGGCTGCGGCGGTTGTCGGGTTGAACGAACTGGCCGGAAGGCCTTTTACGCCGGAACAGCTCGTCGTATTCGCCATGGAAGGCGAGAAGCTGATAAGCGGCACGGCTCATGCTGACAATGTGGCCCCGGCGGTGCTGGGAGGCATAGTCTTCATGCGCGGTTACGGTCCGCTGGACATGGTAAAACTGCCTGTGCCGGATTCGTTCTGTTTTTCCGTGGTGCATCCGCATATCATGGTCAGCACAAAGGAAGCCAGGGATGTACTGCGTAAGGAAATACCGATGCGAGATGCAGTTACCCAGTGGGGAAACGTCGGAGGGCTTGTAGCGGGACTTCTGACTTCGGATATGGAACTTATCGGCCGTTCGATGAAGGACGTGATAGCCGAACCGTACCGCAAAGGTTTTATACCCGGTTATGATAGTCTTAAAAACGAATGTTTTAAGAACGGCGCGTTGGCGGTCAATATTTCCGGTTCCGGTCCGTCGGTGTTCGCACTGAGCGATTCGATGGAAAAGGCACAGGCTGTAGGCCGGGCGATGGCTGCACATTTCGGCTCGCTTGGGGTAGAAGCCGACCTTTACGTGTCGCATGTGCCAAGGCGTGGGGCCAGGTTAGTGGAAGAGTGAGAAAAAGATGTGTTGTAGAACTAAAGAAGTAAAAGAACGAAATGAAATATTACAGTACCAGAGATAAATCATTGTTGTACTCCCTTAAAGATGCGGCCGTTATGGGGCTTGCTCCGGATGGCGGGCTTTTCATGCCGCAGTACATACCTAAGGCCGATATAGATGTGGTGTTCCGCAAGGCGGAAAAATCGTTCCCGGAAATGGCATCGTATCTGGCGTGGCTGTTTATGGAAGGCGATGTGGACAGAGATGCTTTGGACGAAGTGTGCAGGCAGGCTTTCGGATTCGATGTCAGGTTATCGCATATCGAAGGTGATAAATATACTTTGGAACTTTTTCACGGGCCGACATTCGCTTTCAAGGATTTCGGAGCCGGTTTTATGGGTCGTATGCTGGGGGTTTTGAACGGTTCGGGCGAGGATCTGACGATACTCACCGCTACATCCGGAGATACGGGCAGCGCGGTTGCGAACGGTTTTTACGGTGTTCCGGGCGTTAAGGTAGTGGTTCTGTATCCGGAAGGAAAGGTGAGCGACCTTCAGGAGAGCCAGATGACTACCCTGGGCGGAAATATCTTTCCACTGCGTGTGAGGGGAAATTTCGACGACTGCCAGAGAATAGTCAAGGAGATTTTCAGCGACAGCGTTTTCCGTGCGGAAAAAAAAGTGACTTCGGCCAATTCGATAAATATTTTGCGTTGGTTGCCGCAGTCGTTCTACTATTTTTACGGATGGTACCTTTGGAACTCTGCGACCGGAAAATACATGCCTGAAATAACCGTGCCGTCCGGCAACTACGGCAATATATCGGCAGGCATGCTGGCAAAGAAAATGGGGCTGCCGGTAAAAGGTTTCATAGCTGCGTCCAACGCTAACGACATAATCCCGAAATATCTGGAAACGGGTGTGTTCGAGCCGAAACCTTCGGTACATACCGTAGCTAATGCCATGGACGTGGGCAATCCGAGCAATTACGAGCGCATACTTGACCTGTACGGCGGTTCATTCGCGTCCGTGAAGGCTGATGTGCGCGGGTATAGCTGCGGCGACGGCGATATCAAAAAGGCTATACGGGAAATGTACGGACGTTACGGTTATGTATCCGACCCTCACAGTGCCGTAGGTTACAATGCAGCCGTACATTACGGAGCGGACGGGTTTTGGCTGTCCACCGCCCACCGTGCCAAGTTCGCAGAGGTGATAGAAGATGCGCTCGGCAGGGATTTCCCTTTGCCCGATGCTCTGGAGCGTTTTCTGGGAAAAGAAAAAGTATTTACCCCGATAGATGCCGATACGCGGGCGGTCGAGGATTTCGTGCGCGGACTTTGATGTTCTGAGCGTGTAATAGCCGTACTTTGTAAAAAACGGTACGGTATTGTCTGGGAACGATACAGCAAATGGGGTATATTTGCAAGAGATATCATCGTATATAAAAACGCCTGTTGCTATGAAACGTTTTTTAAGTCTGGACATACTGCGCGGCTTTACCGTGGCGTGTATGATAATGGTGAACAATCCCGGAAGCTGGGGGCATATGTATCCTCCGCTGAAACATTACATATGGGACGGCTGTTCTCCTACGGATTTGGTGTTCCCCACGTTTTTATTCATAGTAGGCGCGTCGGTATGGTTCGCGATGCGGAAAACGGGGCATGAACTTACCGGCGGCGTTGCTTTTAAAATAATAAAACGCGGCATACTGATTTTCCTTGTCGGGGAAGCGTTGAAGATGTACCCGTTTTACAATATGGAAGAATTCAGGATAAGGGGGTTCGGAGTGTTGCAGAGGATAGGCATTGCGTACATGTTGGGCTCGTTCATCGCGTTGTGGCTGAAGAGTTACCGCAGGATAGCCGTATGCGTTGCCGCAATATTGATAGGATATTGCATCATCGTATTTTCGTTAGGCGACGCAACGATAGAAAATTATATCGGCCGCAAGATAGACCTGGCCGTATTCGGCGTTGAGAGATTGCCTATGCGTCTGGGATATCATTTTGCGGCGGAGGGCATTTTAAGTACGATACCTGCTGTGGCTACAGTGCTGATAGGGTATATGGCCGGACGATTTATGGGAGAGAATATGAAGCCTGAAAATCGATCCGCCGTTCCAATCGTAAAACTGGCTGCTGCCGGCGGTCTGCTGGTAACTGCCGGGTTGATATGGAACGGTACTTTCCCGCTCAACAAACCGATATGGTCCAGTTCCTATGTACTTTATGCCGCCGGTATAGCCATGCAGATGTGGGCTCTCATGTCGTATGTTACGGATTATCTGGGAAAGACTTCCTGGGCTGGGTTTTTCCGGGTTTTCGGTACGAATGCGTTGTTCGCTTTCGCTCTTTCGTCGGTGATAGTGCGCACGTTGAGGCTGCCTCTTTTTTTAATCCGCTCGGATGGAAAGCCCCTGGCCTTGTCCGGGTATTTTTACCGCGAAATGTCGCAGGTGGTAAGTCCTGAAATGGCCTCGTTGCTGTGGTCGCTGGTGATGGTGGGAGTATGTTGGGCGGTAACTTATCCCTTGTACCGGAAAAAGATTTTTATAAAATTATAACCGCTGGAAAATGAAAAACCGCTTTTATGAAAGCGGTTTTTTTTATCGTGTTATTTATGTTCTCTGCCGGGCAGGGGATTATATGAATTTTATGTCCATGTAGAAAAATGCCAGTACCAACATGAACAGGAAAAACGTCAGTTTCCGGCGTATGAACTTGCTGTCACTTTTCTTAAACAATGCTACGGCAAGGTCGTATGCCGTATATATTACCGCTAAGGCTATAAGGAAGATTATTAGGTATTCGCGTTTCATGTCTTTACGGTATTAGAAAAATATTTGTGTTTCAGTGATGTATCCGTATAACATCCAGCCTATCATGAAAAGGCCCAGAAGTATGGCAAATGTGCGGGAACGGGCTACCGAGAGTTCTTTTTCCCTTATCAGCAGCACCATATCGTATATGAAATATGCCGCTATTGCAATCAGAATAATCGGAATTAGTATCATAGTCTTATGAGATTTGTTTAACCTTTATCAAATTTAAGGATTTTTCTTATCATAAGGTCAAAAAAACGTGACTTTTTAAGATATAAAAAGGCGGACCCTTTGGGCCCGCCTTTTTTATCCGTAATGAAGCAAGTTTTATTCTGTCACTTTAGCAAGTCCGAGACCTACTTCGAATTTGGTGCTCTCGTTGATAATGGTCTCCATTTCAGGTATGACCATTTCTATGATAGCCTGCAGATCTCCAAGACCTTCCGAAGGAATGAGCCCTTTTATGATAGGGAATGCCTGCTGGAGGAAAGCTTTGTCGAAGTATATATCTACTCCGTTGGCTGTTTTGGTGAAGTTTATAGGTACGTGAACGTATCCGTCCTTAACTTCGAACAGCTGGGAGAATATCGAACCGTATCCGCCGGGAATCATGTTGATGAGGTCCATGTTTACAACGAAATATACTTTTCCTTCCTTTGCATACCAGCGTATGGTGCCTTCCGGTATAAGTTCGTTGGGGATGGTCATTTCGGCGTTTCCGTTCTGCGGGTCGTTGAACGAGAGCGCTATGCTTCCGTTTTCCTTGAACTCAAAATAGTTAAGCGCATCCAGATAGTTGTCCAGGCCATAGCCCATAGCTATCATCTTGAGGAAAGGACCGAAAACATTCACATCCTGTTCGCTGCCCAGGAATATTATTTTTCCGGTTGTGTTTTCCACGTTGATTATAACACGGTGAACTTCTGTCTCGTTCCCGAAATTGTCGAGGCCCATTTCCTTGGCTATTTTCCATTTGCCTACTACGGCGCTGGTGTTTTTAACGCCTACTTCGAGGGACATCGTGTGGTCGATTATCTGTCCGCTTACGGAAACGGTCTTGTATTCGTCAGTATATTCGCCGGAGAACTGGCTCTGGGTGTTAAGTGTCGTAATCTGAAGGTTCGTGATCTCTATCGGTTCGTCTTCCCCGAGAACAAACCCGTCGATGATGAGTTTCGCATCAGATGTTTTCAATCCCGTTATCTGGGCGGATACGCCTTCGGGAGCTTCAGCGCCGTTGATGGAAGCCGACAACTTTTCCCCGTTGTACGAGCCTGTAGCGCCGGTAATGGTTATGTTCATAACCATTTTGCCGTTGTTTATCTTACCGGTTATGACTACTTTGTTCAGGTCGGAAGCGCCTCCGCCCTGTTCGCCGCCGAATACCCTTGAATTGTCGTTATCGACGCGTACTTCGCAGCCTGTAACAGTGTATTCCGCCTGTCCGAGTACGGCGTTGTATATTTTGAACGTCATATCGTCCTGAACCGTTCCTGTCACTTCAACTTTGGCATTGCCGCCGGAGTACATGGAGCCGTTCACTGTTATCGTAACATTGCTTCCCTCGTATGTTCCTGGTACTCCGTCAAGAGTTTTGTCGGAGTCTTTCGAGCATCCGGCTACAAGTACTAATGCCGTTATGGCATATAAAAATCGCGATAATCTTTTTTTCATTTTTTATTCTGTTTTGGTATTGTTACAGATGTTGACAATATATGAATATTTCGAGCAAATTTAATACAACTATCGTAAATTCAATCGTTAGCCGTATTTTTTAACACATATATGATATTATTATATTGTGTAATAGGAATATTTTGTAATCGGCCTGACTGTCATTAGACGGACTAAAAAAACGGCCTGTAATTACACAGGCCGTTTTGTATTTTTTATAGTGTGTTTTTTTTATTCTTCTTCCGGTTCTACCTTGTTAAGGTGAATGAACGAGAACAGAGTGCCGGTAGCGTCGTTACGCACTTCAAACCTTGCAGCTTTTGCTTTACCGAAACCACTGAGCTTACCCGTGTAAGTTACGTTGTCAGTAGGAGCCGAACCAAAATTGTAATCATATGATACGTTATCTGCAGCCAGTATCATACCGTCAGTTGATTTGCCTACTACCTTAGCGTTGAAGTCGAACGAATAAACTTTACCAGCCGTATTGTCCGAGCCGGAGAACTTAACTTCAGTAGCCGAAACAGCCTGTACGTTTACCATCCTTTCTGCCGTAGAAAGCACTGCACCGTCGAAAATAGCTCCTGTAGTACCCGGTTTCCTGAACGTTATGGTTCCCTTGTAGTCACCGGCCATGTCTGCAGTAGTTCCGATGTCTGCAGGCTTGTCGTCATCCGAGCAAGCTGTGAGCATAAACACACCAGCGGCAACAAACAGAGCTTTTTTTAGTAAAGTAAGTTTTGTTTTCATTTTTTAATCTTGTGTTTTTTATTGTTTTTAAAGTATATTTCTCTTAGCAAGACAAAAGTAATATAAATTATTTACTAAATCCAAAAAAAAGCGATTTTAACATTAATAAAAACTACCCGTTCATCGATATAAGGAACTCCTCGTTGTTGTGTGTGGATTCAAGGCGTTGCTTTATGAACTCCATGGCTTCCAGTGAATTCATGTCCGCGAGCATTTTCCGCAGTATCCACATCCGGTTGGCCACGTCCTTCGATAGGAGCAGATCGTCCCTTCTCGTGCCCGACGATATCAGGTCTATGGCAGGGAAAATGCGGCGGTTGGCTATCTTGCGGTCGAGCTGAAGTTCCATGTTGCCCGTGCCTTTGAATTCTTCGAATATCACTTCGTCCATTTTTGAACCGGTATCTATAAGGGCGGTGGCTATTATTGTCAGCGATCCTCCGTTTTCGATGTTTCTTGCGGCTCCGAAAAATCTTTTGGGTTTGTGTAGCGCATTGGCGTCGATACCTCCGGAGAGGACTTTGCCCGATGCCGGGGATACCGTGTTGTAGGCTCTGGCCAAACGGGTTATGCTGTCCAGAAGTATTACCACGTCGTGTCCGCTTTCGACCAGGCGTTTTGCTTTTTCAATGACGATGTTGGCTACTCTTACGTGTCTTTCGGCCGGTTCGTCGAATGTAGAGGCTACCACTTCGGCTTTGACCCCGCGCTGCATGTCGGTGACTTCTTCCGGGCGTTCGTCGATGAGCAGCATTATCTGGTACACCTCCGGGTGGTTGGCTGCGATTGCGTTGGCTATATCCTTAAGCAGTATGGTCTTACCTGTTTTTGGCTGAGCTACTATCATGGCCCTCTGGCCTTTTCCTATTGGGGCGAAGAGGTCTATTATCCGTGTCGAGATGTTTGAATTTTTCCCGGCGAGTCGGAATTTTTCATTGGCGAAAAGCGGAGTGAGGTGCTCGAACGCTATGCGGTCGCGCACGAAAGCCGGGTCGCGGCCGTTTATGCGGCTTACCTTTACCAACGGGAAGAATTTTTCACCTTCTTTCGGCGGGCGGACTATGCCGCGGAGCGTGTCGCCTGTTTTGAGTCCGAAGAGCCTTATCTGAGATTGGGATATATATATGTCATCGGGCGACGACAGGTAATTGTAGTCCGAAGAACGGAGGAAACCGTATCCTTCCTGTCCTATTTCCACCACGCCTTCGCATTCTATTATGCCTTCGAATTCGTAGTCGGAGGAAAAATAATTGGTTTTTTGAGGTGCGGCACCAGTCTGAGGTGTTTGGTTATGTCTTGGGGCCTGGTTTTTTTGAATATGCGGTTGCGCGGGAACTTGAGCCTGTGGTTCCGGGGTTTGGGCTTGCTGTTGTTGTTGGCGTTTTTGTTCCTCCATGCGCCTTCGCGCTATCTCCTGCTGTGCCCGGAGGGCTTTGAGTTGTCCGTCGGATAGTGGTTTGTGGGGAGCGGCCGGGTTTTCTACGTGTTCGTCCTGGGATTCCGTATGGTCCTGAGCGCGGCGTTTTGCGGTAACGGGTTTCGCCTGTTTGCTTTCGGCCTGGATTACGGCTTGGGGTTCTGTTTTTTCGGCGTTTTCATGGGTTTCGCCTTTGTTTACAAAAGATTTTATGATTAGTTCCTGCAACTCTCCCTTTTTCATGTAGCGGTATTTCGGCACGCCTATTTTGGCGGCAAAGTCCTGCAATTCGGGCAGTTTCATTTGCTTAACTTCATTTATGTCGAGCATTTGTTGATTTGGATAAGATTGTTTGAAAAATCCGTATGAAATTCCGCCGAATATACGGCAGGTTTCCGGTGGATCGGCTCAATAAATTAAGGTGATGGAGTTTTTTACTTGTAAATTACGGCTTTATACCACGTATGAAGCACCAACTGTCCGACAAAGGTAACCGTTTTTTCCAAAAAACAAAAAAAATTATTTTCTCATCTATTTGCCGTAAACACGGAGTAAATAACGGTTAATATAGTTAATATACGCATAATAAACCATTTAATTCTCAATATAACTGAAATTATTGTTACTTTTGGTGCTGCCAACGGTAGGAATTAACAAAATTTTCATACACTTAATAACAATTATAAAAATAAAAATTATGATTAATGTTTTAGTTGTGGACGATCACGAGGTTGTCAGAAAGGGTCTCGGCCTTATATTCGGGCAAACTGAGGATATCGTCATGGTTGGGGCTACGGACGACGCCGAAACAACTATCGCGCTTTTGCATCAGAATACACAGACGGACGTGCTGCTTCTGGATATAGAGATGCCTAAAGAAAACGGTCTTGTGGTGCTAAGGCGTGTAAAGAACGAATTTCCAAGCATACGCGTGCTGGTGCTGTCAATGCATCCGGAAGAGATATACGCGGTAAATTGCCTCAAGTCGGGCGCGATGGGTTATATAGGTAAAAACGCGCCTGTAGAGGAAATACTGGCAGCGATAAGAAAAGTCAATGACGGCGGTATATACATATCCGAAAAACTGTCCGAGCGTATGGCTTACCAGAGACGTTCGGGTGCTAACGCAGCTCAGCGCCGTCTGTACAAGCGTCTTTCGATAAGGGAGATAGAAGTGCTAAAGCTGCTGACGAGCGGAAAGAAAAACAAGCAGGTTGCCGAGGAATTGGGAATAAATGAAAAAACGGTTTCCACATACAAGGCAAGACTTCTCAGAAAACTCAACGTATCCAATATGGTGGAGCTTATCAACCATTCCAAAAATATGGAGCTGAGTGAAAAAATGTTCCAGTAACAATTGTGTCTAGTGCCGTTTGAAAAAACTTTATGTAATACGGGAAAGAGCCGCTTCCGGAAAGAATGCGGCTTTTTTCTGCGTTTTATATAACGGTGTGCCGCACAATTACGGAAGAATTGATTATTTTTGTGCGGCGCGGGAGGATTGTACTTTTCCGCCCGGATGTTCGGAATATTTAAAAACACACCTATGAAATATAAGAGGATACTGCTAAAACTCAGTGGCGAGGCCCTTATGGGAGGCCAGAATTACGGAATAGACCCGCAAAGGCTGGCCGAATACGCCGCAGAAATAAAGCGCATCGCGCAGTGCGGTGTGCAGATAGGGATAGTCATCGGCGGGGGCAATATATTCCGGGGCATGCAGGGAGCCGCCAAGGGAATGGACCGTGTACAGGGCGACTACATGGGCATGCTTGCTACGGTGATAAACGGACTGGCCATACAGGGGGCTTTGGAAGATGCCGGAATGCAGACACGCCTGCAATCGGCCATAGAGATGAACCGCATAGCCGAACCTTTTATAAAGCGCAAGGCGGTACGCCATCTTGAAAAAGGCCGCATAGTCATTTTCTCGGCGGGGACGGGCAATCCGTTTTTCACTACCGATACGGCTGCTACGCTCAGGGCAATAGAAATACAGGCGGATGTGATACTCAAGGGTACGCGCGTCAACGGAATATACACGGCCGACCCGGAAAAAGATCCGAAGGCTGAAAAATTCGATACCATCACTTACGACGAATTGTACACACGGGGCCTTAAGATAATGGACAGGACAGCGTACGCACTCTCCCAGGAAAACAAGATACCTATCATCGTATTCGATATGAATACCCCAGGCAATCTTTACAAGGTATGCAGCGGTGAAAATATCGGTACGTTGGTGACTGAAAAATAAGATTCGAACCGAAAAGTAACAACCGGAAAAACAAATGAACGAAGAACTGGACATGATTTTCGAAGACGCTTCTGAGCGTATGGACAATTCGATATCGCATTTTGAAAGAGCGCTGACCAAACTACGTGCCGGAAAGGCTTCGCCGGTGATGCTAGAAGGCGTCATGGTGGATTATTACGGTACGCCCACGGCTTTGGACAAGGTGGCCAATGTCATGTGCCCCGACCCGCGTACGATAACAGTGAAGCCCTGGGAAAAGAAATTGCTTCCCGATCTGGACCGTGCGATAATAAATTCCAACTTGGGTTTCACCCCGGCCAACAACGGTGAGATGCTTATAATCAACCTTCCTCCGCTTACCGAGGACCGTCGTCGCGAACTGGTTAAAATGGCGCGTACGGAATTGGAGACAGCCAAGGTGAATATCCGCAATATCCGCAAGGATGCCAATAACTCCGTGCGCCGTACGGAAGAAGTGAGCGAGGACATGATGAAGCAGTACGAGGAGAAAATACAGGAATTGACGGATAAATATATCTCCAAGGCCGATGCTATCATGGCGCAGAAGGAAAAGGACATAATGACGGTAGCCTGATCTGGCGAATATTTGCCGGGGCCGTTTTACGGCCCCGGCTTTTTTTGTCCCGTATCATGCCGTTGTAATCAGGAATAATCGTTAATGGCTGTTGTAAGAATAAGAAAAACTCCGGCATTTGCCGGAGTTTTTCTGTTAATGTCGTTTCTCGCCGGGGCGTACTATGTCAGCATACCTCCGTTTACACTCAGTACCTGCCCTGTGACGTATGTGGAGAGGTCGCTTCCGAGGAAAAGGCATGCGTTTGCTATGTCTTCTACCGTGCCGGCGCGTTTCAGGGGTATGGCTTCCGTCCATCCTTCCACTACTTTGGGATCAAGCGCACCGGTCATTTCGGTTTCGATGAAACCTGGGGCGATGGCATTGCAACGGATGCCACGGGAACCGAGTTCCAGAGCTACGGATTTGGTGAAGCCTATTATACCGGCTTTCGATGCGGCGTAGTTGGCCTGCCCGGCGTTACCCTTTATTCCGACTACGGAACTCATGTTTATTATCGAACCTGAGCGTTGTTTGAGCATTGTGCGTTGTACGGCTTTGGTCAGGTTGAATACCGAATCGAGGTTGGTTTTAATGACGGCGTCCCATTGGTCTTTTCCCATGCGCATCAGCAGTCCGTCGCGTGTGATTCCGGCGTTGTTGACGAGGATGTCTATGCGGCCGAAATCCTTTGCCACTTCTTCGGCCAGAGCTTGCGCCTGGTCGTAATCCGACGCATCGGAACGGTAGCCTTTGGCTTTTACTCCGTGCGAGGATAATTCGGCTTCGAGCGCCTGTCCTTTTTCAACGGACGATAAATAGGTGAAGGCTACGTTTGCGCCGTGTTTCGCGAATATTTCGGCTATACCGCGCCCTATTCCGCGTGAAGCGCCCGTGATAAGGGCTGTCTTTCCTTCTAAAAGTTTCATTGGTCGTATGGAAATATTGTGTTGATTATGTTGTTTGTAAATGAAATTCGTTTGTCGGCCCCGGAGGTCATGCTATGCCGTTCTCCTTTATAAGCCGTACCAATGCTTCTCCCGATTCGTCTATACTGAGCGTTTCCACGGACAGTTCGAAATCCGCCATCTTGTAATAACGCTCCCGTTGACTGAGGCTCTGCCGGACGTATTCCAACAGCTGGTCGCCGGTTTTCCCTTTCAGAAGAGGACGTTTCGTGCTGCTGCATGCCAGCCGTTCGGCCAGTACCAGCGGCGATGCGGACAGATATACCGATGTGCATTTTCCTTTCAAAAAGTCCATGTTGCCTTTGAAGCATGGTGTTCCGCCTCCCAGAGAGAGCACGAAGTTGTCTTCGTCGGCCATTATCTGGCGCAGATGAAAGCACTCCATTTCCCGGAATCCGCCTTCTCCGTAACGCCGGAATATTTCGGACACCGACATTTCCTCGATGTGTTCGATGTATTTGTCCAGGTCTATGGTTTTAAGCCCCAACATACGGTTGAGGTACTTGCCCATAGCGGTTTTGCCGCTGCCCATATAGCCCATCAGAACTATTTTCATGGCGTAGCTTTATTTTTTGCCCTTGGTGTCGCTTTTATCGGATGATGACTTGACGGTGCGGCCGTCGTCCAATGTTTTGGATACTAGCGAATAAGGGCCGGTGATTATTGTCTGGTCTTTTTCTATGCCGGAGATAATCTCGATATTCTCATCGTCCTGGATGCCTGTTTCGACGATATTGCGTTTGGCTTTGCCGTCGGCAAGAGTGAATACTATTTCTTTCGTATCGGTGGTTCCGCTCAGAGTGTCTTTGATCTGGCGTGTCGTCACGGCCTTTATAGGTACGGTGATTATGCTGTCCTTTTTCGAGGCTTCGATATCCACCGATGCGGTCATGCCAGGTTTGAACGGTGTATGCGGCATGTTTTTCGATTGCGCCAGTTCACGGTACGAGTCTTCGAGAATGATTATCTGAACGTTGAAATTGGTAACCTGGTCGGCTGATGACGAAGCCGTGGTTTCGTTTGCCGCGGAAGAGCCTATTTCGGTAATCACGCCTTTGAATTTCTTACCCCAGTATGCATCCACTTCTATCGTGACCGGGTTGCCGACGGCGATTTTCACTATGTCGTTTTCGCCTACGGTTACCTCCACTTCCATAACGTCGAGATTGGCCACGCGTAGAACTTCGGTTCCGGCCATCTGTGCGGTACCTACCACGCGCTCTCCTTTTTCGACGTTAAGTTTTGATATCGTGCCGTCTATCGGTGCGTATATGCGCGTACGTGTGAGGTTGTCTTCCGCTTCCTTGAGTGAGGCGCGGGCCGATTCGAGGCTGGATTTGGATGCTTCGTACGTGAGTTTGGCTACCTTGTAGTTTGTTTCCGCCGTTTCCCAGTCGGCTTTGGCTATCGTTCCGCTTTCGAAAAGGGATTTACTGCGGTTGTATTCGCTCTGCGATTCCTTTAGTTTGGCTGCGGACTGTTCGAGCGAGGCTACGGATTGCTGTACGGCTGCCTGCGCCCTGTTTACTGCCGATATGTAGATGTCCGGTTTTATCTGTACCAGGAGCTGGCCTTTCTTCACTTCGTCGCCTTCGCGTACCGTCAGTTCGATTATCTCGCCCGATACTTCAGGCGCTATTTTTACCTCCGTTTCCGGTTTTATTTTTCCGGAGGCGGTAACGCTTTGTATTATCGTGTTGATACCGACGGGTTCGGTGGTAACGATGTCGATTTTTTCATTAGTGCCGAACACCCCGCAGCTTTTCATAAAAGCCAGTATTATTATAATGGCTACTATGCCGCCTGCGATGTAGTATCTTTTCTTTTTATTGGAGGTTTTCATTTTGAAACGACGGTATTTATAGTGTTGTTATGTTTTTGTGTTTTTGGAGTTAAAATTCTATTTTGCCTGTGTTGTAGAATTCAAGCAGTTTGGTTTTGAATATGTAATCGTATTTGGTGCGGAGCATATCGCTTTCACTTTTTAGCAAAAGGTTTTTGGCTGTTTCATAATCGAAAACGTTGAGATTGCCCACTTCGAACTTTTTGGTGGCATAACGAAGGGCCTCGCGTGACGATTCGGCGGCTTTTACGGAAGCCAGATAACTTTTATACGAGCTTGTGGCGTCGGCGTATGCTTTTTCTACTTTCTGCTGGAGGTCGAGTTCGGCCTGCTGGAGGTTCAGCTTGGATATTTCAAAATTTATTTTGGAACGGCGTACCGCGCTGAACGTGCTCATTTTATTGAACAGCGGTATCGAGAGGCTCAGTCCGAGGCTCTGGCGCGCGTTGTTGTTCCATTGGTCGCCGATGGTTATCGGTTCGTTCGTCACGGGGTTTTTGTAGTCGAAAATGAAACTGTTGGACCATCCGTAGCTCAGCGACAGGGTCGGGGAGAACTGTCCTTTGGCTACAGCTATGTTTTTGCGCGACATTTCAATGTCCTTGCGTGCTTTCTGTATGTCGGGAAGCAGGGATACGGCATTGCTGTATATGTCCAGTGTGGAATTGTTCAGTATGCTCGAATGCTGTATGCCGTCGTATCCCGCCGTTTCTATTTCCAGTTCGTACGAAAGATCGAGGGCCAGAAGTTGTTTGAGTGTCAGGTATGCCAGTTCGACCTGGTTTCCGGCATCGACCATCGCCTGTTCGTCGCGCGCCATCGTAGCCTGTACCTCGTAAAGGTCTCCGGCAGCTTTTTTGCCTGATCGGAACAGTTGTTCGATACGTTCTACCTGCATTTTCGACAGTTCCCACTGGCTTACTGTTATTTTTTTGTATTCCAGCGCGGCCAAGATGCTTATATATGCGCTTACGACATTGACGGATACGTCGTTTAGTATTTTTTGGCTGGAAAATATTTTCGATGCGTGCGCGAGCTGCGAACGGCGGTACGTGTTGATGTCCCTCAATCCGTTGAATACGTTGAGTTGTGCATAGACGCCTACGCTCATGTTTTGCTGCTGGGAAGTGGTACGCTGGTTCGTGTTCGCGTCGAAGCTGAAACCGTGGTTGTAGTTATAGCTGGACGATGCGCTAAGGGATGGCAGGAAAGCGCCCCATGCGTCTGTCTTGTCCACTTTTGCAAGCGATACGTCCTCGGCAGCCTGTTTGACGCTTATATTGTTTTTGAGTGCGTATTCGACGCATTGCTCCATCGTGGCTTTGCGGGGAAGCGAGTCTTTCTGCTGTTGTGCCCAGGTAAAAGCCGGCAGGAGTGCGACAGCGGAAATCAATAATGCTTTTTTTGATAGTGACATTTATGGCTTGATATATATATATTGTTATGTCTTTAATACATGGCCGGAATACAAGGCCGGCTGTTCCGGCCATGTGTTTACTTCCCGCTTTGTGCGGATTGGATTATTTCGAACGATGCCTGCAGGTCGAAAGTTATGGTTATGTCGTCGCTCTGCTCGAACGATTCGTACCTTTCGGCCATGTCGTTCACTGTGGCTTTTGCCGAGTACAGCGTCACTCCTGTGCCTACTATACGCGCCTGTACATACGCCCTGCCTGCACTGATGTAGAGTATGCGTCCTACTGAATCGCCCGTGCCGGAGAGTGTCTGCTGCGCGCTTTTTTTCGCGTCGGCCAATGCCTGGCTGCGGAGGCGTGCTTTTACCTCGTCTTCGCGCGAGTATTTGGCGCTGCTTATGTACACTCGTTCGATACCTTTGAAATCAAGCGCTTTGGCTATGGAATAAAATTCGCCGTAGCTGCCTGTCTTGAAACTGATGCGTTTTTTGATGAGTACCGTCTTGCCGTTGTCGGTCGAATTTGACGTGCTTTGGACTTTTACGTCTTTTTTGATGTCGATGCCGTTCTTTTTCAGTACATCCACTATCTGTTGTTCGAGACGTTCTATGTTTTGTTTGCCGAAAAATTCTTTCGTTTCGCCGAAAGCCACGGTTATTTCGAACGTGTCCGGTTGGACTTTTTCCTCGGCGTGTCCGGATATTTCTATGCGCGGAGTGTTTTGGAAATCAGTCCTCTGAGCTTTTGCCGGGGCGCAGACGAGCACCGCAGCGGCCATTGCAACTAGTGTCTTTTTCATGATCATATAAGTTTTTTCAGGGTTAATAAACTACATATTTTACAAAGTAAAACACTATTGCCCGGATAATGACTTAACGAAATGCTAAATTAAGACAATTTCATCATTTTCATTCGCTATTTTTGCAAAACTTATACGTACGACGTTGAAAAAACATAAAAAAACTTATGTATATGCATAAACTTTCCGCTTCGCAGTTGAACAGGCCTACTCCGGAGGAATTCATCCGTATGCCGCGAAGGCCCCTGTACGTAATTCTGGACAATGTCCGGAGCCTTAACAATATAGGTTCCGTGTTCCGTACATGCGACGCTTTTGCCGTAGAAAAACTTTTCCTGTGCGGGATAACGGCCTGCCCGCCGCACCGCGATATACAGCGCACGGCTTTGGGGGCTACGGAAACAGTGGCATGGGAATATTTTGAAAATACGGCGCAGGCGGTGGAAAAACTGAAAAACGAAGGCGTGCGGGTATATGCCGTCGAACAAGTGCAAGGCAGTGTCTCTTTGGACGATTTCGAGGTGGAAAAAGGCGTCCGTTATGCGCTTGTGCTGGGAAATGAAGTGTTCGGTGTGGCTCAGGATGTGGTGGATATGTGCCACGGGGCATTGGAGGTTCCGCAGGAAGGAACCAAGCATTCGCTCAATGTGGCGGTGTGTGCCGGAGTAGTGACCTGGGATTTGTTTATGAAAATGCGCAGGCTCGGATGAGAGGAAGAACAATAGATATCAAACGCCGAACGGCACAGGCCGGCGCTGTGTTGGTATTGTGCGCCTGAACGGCCTGGTTAAGTATAAAACTTTCGGAATACGTATCGTACGGCTTGAAATCGACCGTACAAACCGCTCTGTCGGATAAAAAACACGCGTTATGAAAACGGAAAAATTGTACGTGATTGCATTTTCACCCACCGGTACGTCGCGTGCCGTGGCTTCGGCCATAGCCTCCGGTACGGGGATATGCGAAACGGAATATATAGACCTTGGCAAACCTGGTTCAAAACCTGAAATTACACTTCCTGAAAATGCCGTAGCAGTCATATCCGTGCCTGTTTACGGCGGAATGGCCGCACCTGTGGCTATGGAACGTCTGGCGGGTATAAAAGGAGTGGGAACGCCGGTCGTGCTCGTTGCCGTTTACGGTAACCGTTCGTACGGCAAGGCGCTGGAACATCTTTCCGTATTTGCAGCGGAGAGCGGATTCGTGCCTGTGGCCGCAGGTGCGTTCGTGGGCGAGCATTCTTACAGTACGCCGTCGAGACCCATTGCCGAAGGCCGGCCCGACGGGTCAGACATAGCTTGTGCCGAGGCTCTGGGACGGGCAGTGTCCGAAAAGTTGTCTTCGGCTGACGGTTTGCCGGATGCGATAGACGTAACGCGGATGAAACGTCCGCCCAGTCCCGTTTTGTCCGTGCTGAGATTCATGTACACGGCACTCAGGATACGCCGCAGGCAGAAGAAAAATCCTGTGCCGGTGATGCCGGTTACTGATACGGGCTTGTGTACGCATTGCGGCAGGTGTGTGCGGATGTGCCCCACTGGAGCGATAGAAAAAGGCCGGGAACTTTTCACCGATTCCGGGTTGTGCATAAAGTGTTGTGCCTGCGTGAAAGGATGCCCTTCATCGGCGCGTACGTTGGAAAGCCCATATGCGCGTGTGTTGTCGGAGTGTTTTTCAAAGAGGAAAGCCCCTGCCGTTTTGGTATGAAAACTGCCGGACCGGCTATTGTGCGCGCCAGAGGCGGGTTGTGCCGTAATGGTTTTAATGTGGCCCGGGCAGTGTGAAAAGATCAGAATTTTACATCTTTTACCGCCAGGACATTGCGTCCTGCGGCCAGTTCCCCGGCCATGAATGTAAAGTACCTTTCGGTTCGCGAGAAAAAGAATTTGTATCCCCGGCACAGGTAGTTCACGTTGCGCCCGGGCTCGCCCGAAGGGGTTATCCTGTTTTTGGGGCATTCGCCGTTGCAGATGTTTAGGTAGCGGCATTGGCGGCAGGTGCGCGGCAGGCTTTTTGTTTTGGCCTCGCCGAATGTTTTTTGCGCAGGGCTTTCGCGCAAGTCGCGCAGGTTGTCGCCGGCGATATTTCCCAAAAGATATTCAGGAAACACGAAATGGTCGCAGCTGTACACGTCGCCGTTGTATTCCAGAGCCAGCGCATGGCCGCATTTTTTTGCGAAATAACAGTTGCCCGGTTCGCGTCCTACGTATCCGGCCAATACGGCGTCGAATATGTTGACGAAAAAATCGCCTACGTCGTTTCTGACCCAACGGAAAAATATGTCGCACAGGAAACGCCCCCATGTGTCTGGAAGTACGCTCCATGGTGTAAGCCGGGCGTTTTCGGCCCCTTCTCCGGCGCATAGTCCCCCGGAAGGGTCGGTACGTTCCACTACCGGGGTGAACTGTACGAAACGAGCTCCGGTGGAACGGAAAAAATCGTACACTTCCAACGGGCGGCGGGAGTTGTAGTCGTTTACGGCACACAGGACGTTGAATTCCACTCCTTCGCCTTTGAGCATTTCCATGCCGCGCATGACGTCGGCGAAAGAACCCTGTCCTCCCGTTTTCTTGCGGTACATGTCGTGGCAGTCCTCGGGGCCGTCGAGCGATATGCCTACCAGAAAACCGTTTTCGCGGAAAAACGAGCACCATTTCCTGTCCAAAAGCAGCCCGTTGGTCTGTATGGTGTTGACTATGTTGTGGCCCGCGCCGTATTTACGCTGGAGTTCGAGTGCGCGGCGGAAAAAGTCCGTGCCGCACAGCATGGCTTCCCCGCCATGCCAGTTGAACAGCACGTCCGGGGAGTTTTGCGCCGCTATGTAGCGGGAAATGAACATTTCGAGCATGCGCTCGTCCATTCGGTTGGTGCCCTTTGGGTAATATTTGCTCTTTTCCAGATAATAGCAGTATTCGCAACGCATGTTGCATGCGCTCGAAGCGGGTTTTGCCACCAGGTAAAGCGGCGAGAGGAACGGATAAAACGTGCCGTTGTCCATGTCGTGAAAGGTTATTCCTATGGTTTAAAGCGTACGCTGATATATTTTTTAAATTTTTCCGCTAAAATAGTGAATATTGCAGTTGTGATATGAAAAATTTGTTTAAATGGCTATATTTGTCATCTGCATAACATCAAATCAAAAAAAATATTCATGAACAAAGTAAGACAAATTTCCCTGTGTACTGCAGGGTTGCTTCCGCTTGCGCATTCGAATGCGCAGGCATCTCAGGAGCAGGCGCAAAGGCCGAACGTAGTCTTTATCTTTACCGACGACCATGCGGCTAACGCCATATCGGCGTACAATAAAACTCTGCTCAAAACTCCCAACATGGACCGTCTTGCTGAAGAAGGCATGGTATTCGACAATTGTTTCGCAACGAATTCCATTTCGACGCCGTCGCGTGCCACGATATTAACCGGGAAGCACAGCCATATGAACGGCGTGCCTATTTTCAACGAGTTCGACGGCAGCCAGCAGACGTTCCCTAAATTGTTGCAGCAGGCGGGCTATTCCACAGCCATGATAGGCAAATGGCATCTCACGTCCGATCCCACAGGTTTCGACTACTGGGAGATATTCCCCGGACAGGGACAGTACTATAACCCGATAATGTACACCAAAGACGGCGGAACGCGCTATAAAGGCGGATATGCTACCAATCTGGTTGCCGACAAGACGATAGAATTCATTGAAAACGCTCCAAAGGACAAGCCTTTCTTCGTGATGAGCCAGCACAAGGCTCCTCATCGTCCGTTCCAGCCTCGTCCCGACCTGCGCGAGAAGTACAAGGACAGAACGTTCCCTTTGCCTGAAACATTCTGGGACGACTATGCAACGCGTGAAGCGGCGTTGAAAGACAACAAGATGGCTCTTTCCAATTCGTTTACCAACAATGACCTGAAGCTTACGCCTCCTCCGGGACTTCCGGCCGATTCGCTGGCAAAATGGCTGGCGACTTCTCCTCAGGAGCTTGTGGTTGATGGCAGGAAACTGACGGGCCGTGAGCTGATACAGTACAAATACAACCGCTATATGCAGGATTATCTGGCGTGCGTAGAGGCTGTGGATGAGAGCATAGGTCAGGTGCTCGACTACCTGAAAAAGACGGGACTGGATAAAAATACTATAGTGATTTATTCGTCGGACCAGGGTTTTTTCCTCGGAGAACACGGACTGTTCGACAAGCGTTACATGTATGAAGAGAGCATAAAGATGCCTTTCATCATACGTTGGCCTGGGGTTGTAAAACCTGGTACGCGTTGTGAAGATATGGTGACGAACGTGGATTTCGCCGAGACATTCCTCGATATGGCCGGTGTAGAGGCTCCTGCCGATATGCAGGGCCGCAGTTTTGTTCCTCTGCTCAAGGGTGAAAAGCCTGAGGACTGGCCTACGTCGTTTTACTACCGTTATTATCACGATCCTAACGAACACGGTACGCCGGCGCATTACGGGGTGCGTACCGAGCGTTATAAGCTTATTTATTTCTGGAGGCTCGGTCACTGGGAACTGTTCGATCTGAAGAACGATCCGAACGAGATGGTCAATCTGTACGGCAACAAGAAATACGCTAAAGTGCAGAAAGAACTTACCAAAGAACTTTACCGTTTGAAAAAACAGGTGGGAGATGAAGATCAGTTTGCAAATTACGATCTGAAGAGCGGTATCGTTCCGCGTGATAAATATGCTAAGGATATGAAGATTGCGATACGGCACGATATGTAGTACGGGTGATATTCGCTCATATTAAAACGCGGCAAAAAAGCCCCGGTCCGTGGTCGGGGCTTTTTTGCCACGTTTGCTGATTGTGTGTCATGTTCGCCGGTATGGACGGGCCCGTGGCAGGGAAAGGGACTTGTTCGGTTCTTCGTATTGTGTAGAAAATACGGTAAACCGGAATATGTTTCAGGTGTATTTGCCGTTGTGTCAGAATGGTAAAATGAAGGATTGCTTTAACTGTGTGTTTTTTCCCGTGCAGATGCGTCGGAGGGTGGTTTCCTATCCGATATGATATGATGCGTCCTGTTCGGAGGTTTATGGTTCCGTGAATAAAAAAACCGCAGCCGGAACGGCTGCGGTTGTATTTTCATTACGCTTTGGCAGATATTACCTGGGCGCGGTGAAGTTAACGGGAAGGAAGTACGAAACTTCGACAGGTTTGTTACGCTGCATGCCGGGAGTCCAGTTTTTGAGCTTGCTCACGGCTCTGAGAGCTTCGTTGTCGAGGTTTTTGTCAACGCCGCGCGCCACTTCGGCACGCGTTTTGCCGTCCTTGCCTATGGTCAGTTTAAGTATCACCTTACCGGATATGCCCATTTCGAGGGCTATCTGCGGGTAAACTACTTCTCTTTGGAGGAAATCGTTCAGTTTTTGGCTGATACATTTTTCCAGTCTGTCCTGTTTGTCTTTGAAGCGTTCGCAGCCGGGATATACGGGTTTTACCTCGATAACGGCGAAAGGAACTACTTCTTCGACTTCTTCCTGTACGGCAACCACTTCCTGTACGGTGATAACCTCGTTGGAGCTGGTTTCTGCGGACTGTACCACCATTTCTTCGATTTCTTCCTCGTCATCTGCCAGAATTATCTGTTCGGGCGGAGCGGCTGGAGGTGGTGGTGGCGGTGGTTGGTCGAGCGGGCGCTCGGTGATGATTACCTCTTCGTCGTCAAGACGCAGAGATACTTTCCCAAGGTCGAGGTCGCTTTTGTCGTAGGTCTTCCATTCGAAAGCTCCCCACATGATAAACAGGGAGATTACCAGGCCTATTTCCAAAAACAGCCCTTTGCGGCGCTCGAGGTCGGCTTTGTGGGTCTTTTTTGGTTCCATTGTGATTTTGTTTTTTGTGTTTGTAATTTCGCTTACACTGTAAATACATACAACTACCGTGCCAAAGGTTGTGTGGTTCCGGGATTTTTTTAGAGGAAATTACATTTACCTTTGTGTTCAAAACAGACGGATATGGCGGACTTTACCGATACGCATACGCATCTTTACGACGAGGCTTTCGACGCCGACGCCGATGAAGTGGTAAGACAAAGCATAGTTTACGGGGTGGGGAAAATGATACTGCCGAATGTGGATTCCTCCACCATCGGCCGGATGCGTGCACTTGCGCAACGTCATCCGAACCATTGTTTCATGTTGATGGGCGTGCATCCTACAAGCCTGGATGCGGATAACACGGAACGGGAACTCGCCTCTGTGCAGGAACATCTGGCCTCTGGCGGTTATATCGGAGTGGGGGAAATAGGTATGGACCTTTATTGGGACAAGACATACGCGAAAGAACAGCAGTACGCCTTCGACGCCCAACTCGGCATGGCCGGGGAATACGGGCTTCCTGTTTCCGTGCATTGCCGCGAGGCTTTCGACCAGACGCTGGAAATACTTGAAGGACATGCTGGCCGTGGACTGAAAGGCGTGTTCCATTGCTTTTCGGGGGATGCGTCTATGGCGCGACGAGTGTTGGACAACGGCATGCTGCTTGGTGTCGGAGGGACTGTGACATACAAAAACAATCCGTTGAAAGATGTCATAAAGGAAGTAGGCGTGGAAAACATAGTGTTTGAAACGGATTCGCCGTATCTGGCTCCGGTGCCGTACAGAGGAAAGCGGAACATGAGTTCCTATATAAAGGATATTGCCGCTTTTGTATCTTCATATTGCGGTGTTACTATGGAATACATTTCGCAAGTCACGGAGGAGAACGTGAGGAAAACTTTCGGTATTTGAATATGAAAGCGTAAGTTATGGTTGCCGGTTTTCCGGCCGGAGGATTGCGTAAGAGGCGTACATGACGATGGAAGGGCGCGCGCAGTGAATTTTAATTAATTTTTAAGAAGATACACGTTATCATGCTTCGCTATTTTTTATATCTTAGCACATAGCCTGTACGATACGCGGGCATGTATAAACGGAAGAACGAAAAATACGATAAAAAATGAAAAACAAAGGATGCATTGTGGCCGTAGCTGTGGCCGTAGGCCTGTTGGTCATCGCGCTGGCTGTAGGCGGGTGGTTCGTAGGCAAGTACAATACGATGGTCGAACTGCGCAGCGGTACGGCCGGATATGAAAAGACATGGGCTGACGTGGAAAGCCAGTACCAGCGCCGTGCCGATCTTATCCCCAATCTCGTGGCAACTGTAAAAGGCTATGCCGCACACGAGGAGAAAACTCTTACCGAAGTGGTCGAAGCCCGTGCGAAAGCTACGCAGGCCAATATAGATGCTTCGAGCCTTACTCCCGAAGCACTTGAAAAATTCCAGGCCGCCCAGGGTCAGTTGTCGCAGGCTCTTGGACGTCTTATGGTTGTGGCCGAGCGCTACCCTGACCTGAAGGCGAATACTAACTTCCTGGAGCTCCAGTCTCAGCTCGAGGGTACTGAAAACCGCATTGCCGTAGCGCGCCAGAGATTTAACGAGGCGGCTTCGAAGTACAATGCCTATATAATGAAATTTCCTGGTAACATAATAGCCGGCATCACAGGATTTAAGGAGGCTGCACTGTTTAAGGCTGACCAGGGCGCTTCAGAAGCTCCTAAAGTGGAGTTTTAACATTATTCCGGCCCTTTGATTGACACAATAGCGGCGGGGTGTACCCCGCCGTTTTTCAACTGAAAAAACGACATCAGGCATGAAAGACGACAGAGACGATGAATTTTTCACCCCCGCCCAGGAAAGCGAGATAATCGAAGCTATAAAAAAGGCTGAAAAAAACACGTCCGGTGAAATACGTGTACATGTTGAAAACGGCCATGACGATAAGGATGTTCTGCACCGCGCAGGCGAGGTTTTCGCTACTCTTGGGATGAACCGCACGGAACTTGGCAACGGCGTATTGCTGTACATCGATCTGAAGCACCACCGTTTTGCCATATGGGGCGGGCGCGGGATATACGAACTCGTCCCGGAAGGGTTCTGGGACCAGACGTACAACCTGGCGCGCGGGCATTTCAAAAATGGGGAAATAACCGAAGGCTTGTGCAGGGCCATAGAACAGGTGGGGGAAAAACTGAAATATTACTTTCCCTACCGCGACGGAGACGTTAACGAATTGCCGGACGAAATATCAAAAGGAAATGTTTAGAAAAATACTTTTTGCAATATCGGCGCTGTTTTTCATACATGCCGCCGGACAGACGTCGGATTGCATACCGCCGAAACCGTCGGTTGAAACGTCCGTTTACGACTATGCCAATCTTTTGTCCGAAGGCCAGGAAAAAGCGCTCGAACGCAAACTGATAGGATATTCCGACAGTACTTCGACGCAAATAGTGGTGGCTGTGACAGCGGATTTGTGCGGTGGCGACATAGCCATGACCGCAACCGAATGGGCGCATAAATGGGGGATAGGGCAAAAAGGCAAGGACAACGGTGTGTTTATCCTGCTGAGCCCTTCGGACAGGAAAATATTCATCGCTACGGGTTACGGGGTGGAGGGGGCGCTGACCGATGCCATGACACGCCGTATAATAGAACAGAATATATTGCCCGAATTCCGTAAAGGCGATTACTACGCTGGGCTGGATGCCGGTACGGATGCCATATTCAAGGTGCTCACCGGTGAGTTCAAAGCCGATGCGCGCAAAGCTGAAAGCGGCGGCGGAGGGACATGGGCTCTTATTCCGGTGATAATATTCGCCGTTGTCATGATTGCGGCGTTTTCTTCCAAAGGCGGCAAAGGAGGGGGCGGAGGCAGCAACGGCAGTGGTGGCGGTACCCGCAGGAGCACTTCTGCCGCCGATGCGTTGCTCACCGGTATATTGCTGGGTAGTATGGGCAGACGTTCTTCAGGCGGTTTCGGCGGTGGCGGTTTCGGTTCTTCCGGAGGATTCGGAGGGGGCTTTGGCGGCGGCGGTTTCGGCGGCGGCGGGGCCGGAGGAAGCTGGTAGCGGCGGTATTTCGCACCGTCGGAATACCTTACTTGGGGTAACATGCCGAAGCAGGGGGATCGCAGTGCGGAAAGCGATGTGGTTTAAACTCAGCGGCCATAGGCCGCAGGCATAGCCTGTTTGATATTGAATGTCTGTTGTTAATATCTGTATGGCCTGGTGTACCGGCCGGCTTGCAGTTTATTTTAAAATACTTTGCCAGCGGCAGAGTGCTGGCCGGATAATTCCGGCGGAACATATTAATTTAAGAATTTTATAAAACTATAACGTTATGGAAGATGTAATAAAAAATTTGTCGCGGCGGTATGCCGTAAAGGCGTATGACAGCAGCGTGCGTATCACCGACAGTCAGTTGGACACTTTGTTGGAGGCAGGGAGACTTTCCCCGTCGTCTTATGGATTGCAGCCTTACAAAATTATCGCGGTGACGGATCCGGTCCTGCGGGAAAAGCTCATGGAAGCGTCCTACGGACAGTGTCCTGTGGCCGATTCTTCGGTGTTGTTGGTGTTGGCGCGGTATTCGGGTTTCCCGGAAGGTTTCGTGGACGATTATGTCCGAAATATATCCCAAACACGTGGCATTGAGGAGGAAAAACTCGCCGGAATGAGGAAAACGATTGAAAATACGATATCGAACCTTACCCCCGAAGGACGCGATGCGTGGAATAAGAACCAGACATATATATTGCTCGGAACGTTGCTGTCGGCTGCCGCTGCGATGGGCCTGGACGCGACTCCGATGGAAGGTTTCGAGCCGGAAAAATACGACGAACTTCTGGGGCTTAAAGACAAGGGATTGAAATCAACTGTCATCATGGCCGTGGGCCGTCATTCGGATGCCGATCGTTATTTCGGGCTGAAAAAGGTGCGCCGTCCTATGGAACAGTTCGCTGAAAAAATATAGGGCGGTACAGGTGTAACAGGAAAAAATATCAAACGGATATCGGTGAACGGTCTGATGTCTCCGGCGGAGTAAAGGCGGATATGACGATGTAAATATCAAACGTGCACAGGTCGTTGACGTTGAAATAGTATTGTCAATATTGACCATGCTTTTGTATATGCATCGGTGACAGTAAGTCTGTAAAAAAAAGTACCCTCAGGGCTGATAGGTCCTGAGGGTACTTTTTTTCACAAACCGGTAAAAGAGGGGCTATTTTAAAAGAGCGGCTTTCGCGCGTTCCCAGTATGTGTCCATTTCCTGTATGTCCATTTCCGGAAGCGATTTGCCGTCGGCTGCCGCCAAGCGTTCCATTTCCATAAAACGCGCAATGAATTTCTTGTTGGTCAGTTCGAGCGCATCTTCGGCGTTTATACCCAGGTGCGATGCGTAGTTTATCAGCGAGAAGAACACATCGCCCATTTCCATACGGGCTTTTTCGGTATTGCCTTCGCGCAGTTCCGCTTTTAGTTCCGATATTTCTTCCTCTACTTTGTCCCATACGCCGGATGCGTCGTCCCAGTCAAAACCCACCCCATGCGCCTTTTCTTTTATCCTCTGGGCTTTGACCATGGCGGGAAGGCTGCGCGGTACGCCCGCCAGTACCGAGCGGTTGCCTTCGGCCAGTTTTATCTTTTCCCAGTTTTGTTTTACTTGTTCGCTGTCCCGGGCTGCGGTCTCTCCGTAAACGTGCGGATGGCGGCGTATCAGCTTTTCGCATTCGGTATCGAGGACTTCGGACATGGTGAAAGAGCCGTTTTCGCGTCCCATTACGGCGTAAAATACCAGGTGGAGCATTACGTCTCCCGACTCTTTTTTTATGCCGTCCATATCGCCGTCCAGTATGGCGTCGCCTAGTTCGTAAACTTCTTCTATGGTGTTCGTGCGCAGGCTCTCGAATGTCTGTTTTCGGTCCCAGGGACATTTTTGCCGCAGTTCGGAAACGATGTCGTACAATCGGCCGAATGCTTGCATGGCTTTTTCCTTTTCTTCCATTATGTGTGTAAAAATTTTATTGTGGCATATTAAAAAAGAGCCTGTACCGACGGCACAGGCTCTTTTCTTTTTCCGATATCGCTGTCCCGAGCCGGCTCAGGCTTTGTTGCCGTAGCGTGCTGCGGTAAGCTCGCGCGAAATGGCAGAGCGTTCGAAAGTTATATGGCCTGCTTTGGTATCGATGATAACGGTATTGTCGTTTATCTCGACCAGGCGGCCGTGTATGCCTCCTATGGTAACTACCCACTGGCCTTTCTGGAGCTCCTCGAGGAATTTCTTTTCCTGTTTCTGGCGCTTCTGCTGAGGGCGTATCATAAGGAAATACATTACGGCTATGAAAGCGACGAGCATGATGAGCATGCTCATACCTCCGCCCATAGCGCTTTGTGCCTGAAGAATAATTGGATTCATCTTAATAAAGTGATTATTGGTTGTTATTTATTTTTTCTTGTCCGTCTTGTCCGTGAGTTTTCCGGTGATGTACAGGATTTCCCGTCCTTCGCGGGTGTTGAGTATTAGTGTTACCGATTTTATGAACCGGTCGTATCCCTCGCCGTTGAACGTCATTTTTATTTCTCCCGTCTTGCCTGGCATGATAGGTTCCCTGGGGTATTCCGGGGTTGTGCATCCGCACGAGGATGCTACATCTTTTATCACCAGGGGAGCTTTGCCGGTGTTCCTGAATTTGAACACGTGGCTTATTTCCTGTCCGCGGGGAGTATTGCCGAAGTCGAATTTGCGCTGGTCGTTCTCAAATTTTATCACGGGATATTCTTTGTTTTCCTGTCCAGCATTGGAATCCGAGCCGCAGGCCGAAACCGGTAAGAGCGAAATAACGGCGGCGAAAGCCGCGATAAGTATCTTTTTCATTGTTCAGACAGTTTTTCTAATAGCTTACGTGAATGTATGCGTGTTTTCAAATTTATGAAAAAAAGTCACATCAGCCCTCGTCCGGCTTTCTTTATTTTGCCGTCGGCTTCGAGCCATGCCAATATCCGGTCGAGAATGCCGTTGACGAATATGCGGCTTTTGGCCGTGGAATAGTCTTTCGATATTTCGATGTATTCGTTGAGCGTGACTTTGGTAGGTATGCTGGGAAAGTTCATAAATTCGGCTATGGCCATTTCCATAAGGATGAAATCGACCATCGCTATTCGTTCGCTGTCCCAGTTTTCGGCCTTTTGTTCTATCATGGCTTTGTATTGTGCGGAACCTTTTTCGGTTTCGCGGAGCAGGCGTACGGCGAATTCCCTGTCGCCCTCGTCCTTGTACAGGGACGGTATTTCAAACCCCGACGGATTTTCCTCTTTGATGTCCTCCATTGTTTTGAGGAGCATGGTGTTGGCTACCTGAATGTCTGCGGCCCATTCCATGTTGCAGTCCTCGTAATAGTCTAACAGAGCGTCGCTTGGGGCGATTACGTTTTTGAATACGTATATGGCGAATCTTTTGTGCGTGCCGAACGAATCGTCCTGCGAGTCCATGTATTCGCCGTATTTAGGCGAGGCTTCGAGCTGTCCCAGCGCGGCTTCCACGTATTCGCTGCGGTCGGCCCATGAAGATGCGTATTTCGATGCCGCCTCGGAGAGTTTTTTGTTCCCTTCCATGGCTGCCAATACGGGGTTCCGGACGAACTTCATGTTAGGGTTTAGTTCTTCCGGCGTAGCGAAACGCTTGCCGCGGCGGGCTTCTATCTTTGCATCGGCCATACGCACTACGGAAAACAGCAATGCGGTCTGCATGGCGTAAAGGTCCATTATCCTGTCTATCCCGGTGAGAAGGTTCTTTTCAGCTACGGCCATGTCCTGCGAATGGGACTGGCGGTAAGCGTAAAGCGCCTGCATTACTTTTGCCCTCAGATGGCGGCGTGTGAGCATGGTTTTTGTTGATTTTTTTTTGTTTTTAGTTCTGCGAACGAACGCCACAGTGCGTAATATTATGTTGCAGGGCGTAAAAGTTCTGATTTGCCTTAACAGACGCAAAGGTAATACAATATTTTTTTGTTTTAGACGGATATTTTGTATTTTACACTGCAACACTTTGCAGCCCATAAACTATTTTAGATATGCCGCAACGGGAGAAACCACTATGCCCGTAGGGGTTTCGGCAACCGGAACTAAAAACGAAAGCAGACCAGGTAATGAACATCCCGCTCGCCCGCCGGTACGGAGCATATATGGGAGCTGTCCGAAACGGTCTCTGAAGGTTGCTGGTGGTGAACGTAGCCGTCGTTGGACAGAGTTGTCGGCATCGCTCATGAGCGGGTATGAGGCATTTGCATTTGTGAAACGGGACTTTTTGCTGTACAAGGCGCATGGAGCATGGTTTTTCATAAAAGATTTCACTACATTTGGAGTTTTCAAAACCATTTGTCGCCTAAGATATGCCTAAAGAAAAACCGAACGGATTAGAAGCGTTAGGAGGGTTGGTGTTCTCCACCGACCGCAATATGGACCTCTCGCCACAGGAGCCGGAACAGGAAACTCCTGCGCCGGCAGCGCAGATTCTGCGCGTACGCCGGGATACATCGGGACGCAAAGGAAAGGTAGTGACGCTTGTGGACGGTTTTTCCGGACGCGAGGAAGATCTTGAGGGCCTCGCCAAAGATATAAAAAGGCATTGCGGTACGGGCGGTTCGGCCAAGGACGGTCAAATTATAATACAGGGCGACGTGTCCGCAAAGGTAAAGGCGTTCCTCGTGTCTAAAGGTTTCGTCAGAACCAGATAAGTATCGCAGGGCGGTTACGGGCGGTTTTGGAGATAGGACATACAAAAACATACTCACTATGAAGATACAGGAATCGGAATTGATAATAAACCCGGACGGAAGCATATACCACGTTCATCTGCGTCCGGAAGAATTGGCCGACGACGTGATACTGGTCGGCGATCCGGCGCGCGTGCCTGTCGTATCGGGACATTTCGATACGGTGGAGCTTAGGCGCGAGAACCGCGAGATACATTCCCACACGGGCACATACAAAGGCCGCAGGATTACCGTGATGTCCACCGGTATGGGGCCGGACAATATAGACATAGTCATAAACGAACTCGACGCTCTTAAAAACATAGACCTGACCGCACGCGAGGTGAAGGATGTAAGGACGTCGATGAACATAGTGCGTATAGGTACTTCCGGGTCGTTGCAGAAAGACATCCCGGTGGACAGTTTCGTTCTTTCGCGAAAGGGTATAGGTTTCGACGGTGTGCTGCATTTTTACGACAGCGCCAGTGTGCGGCGCCGGGATATCGAGGATGCATTCGTTGCCCACAGCCGGTGGAATCCGCTCGCGGCAAGGCCGTACGTAGTGGAATGCGGCGAAGAGCTTTTTGCAAAATTGTACAGTGACAGGACTGTGGAAGGATTTACGGCTACGGCGGTAGGATTTTACGGCCCGCAGGGACGTGTGCTGCGCCTGCCCCTGGCCAACCCGGAAGCCAACGAAATGCTGGAAACATTTTCTTATAACGGTTTGCGCCTGACCAATTACGAAATGGAAACATCGGCAATATACGGACTCTCGAAGATGTTGGGTCATCAGGCGTGTTCGGCTAACTGCATAGTGGCTAACCGTGCGGCCGGGGAGTTCTCCAAAAATCCGTACGAGTCCGTGGAAAAACTGATAATTTACGTCCTGGACAGGATGGCAGCTACGAAAACCGCATCATGAGGATAGATATAATAACGGCCGTGCCGGCCCTGTTGGAAAGCCCGTTCGGGCAGTCGATAATGAAACGTGCACGTGACAAAGGGTATCTGGAAGTCCATGTGCATAACCTGCACGATTATTCCAAAAACAAATACCGCCAGGTGGACGATTACCAGTTCGGAGGGGGCGCGGGCATGGTGATGATGGTAGAGCCGATAGACAAGTGCATATCGGAGCTCAAATCGCAGAGGACTTACGACGAGGTAATCTACATGACGCCCGACGGGGAACAATGGACCCAGGGAATGGCCAACTCCTACTCTCTCAAGGAAAACCTTATAATACTCTGCGGGCATTACAAAGGGGTTGACGAACGCGTACGCCAGATGCATATAACTTCGGAAATATCCATAGGCGATTATGTCATATCCGGAGGCGAGCTTGCCGCCGCCATAGTCGCCGACAGTATAGTAAGGCTGATACCCGGAGTGCTGGGCGACGAGCAATCGGCTCTTTCCGACAGTTTCCAGGACGGTCTGCTTTCGCCGCCGGTGTACACCAGGCCGGAAGAGTACAAGGGATTGAAAGTGCCTCAGGTGCTTATGGGCGGAAACCACAGCGCGATAGACAACTGGCGCATGGAACAGGCCCTGGAACGCACCCGTGCCAGGCGCCCGGATTTGCTCGGCGACGGGGTTTAGGTGTATTTGTTACACTGTTTTTAACGTGAGGTTTTTATCTTAAAAACTGGTTTGTGTTGAAAAAAACTCCGGGATTTTGCCGTTTTGTTGGTTTTTATTTAAGAATGAGGGTAAAACAGTGTGCATGAGGTAATTGTTGTCACACTCTGGTTAAAAGCGGATTTCTTTTCTAAATTAGCCCCTGTCAAACCGGCGGGTATGTCGCTTTATGCAAAACCGGTGCGGCATAATGATTTTTAAAAGGCTAACAACAAAAAAACAATATCGTTTCCAAAAATGAAATACAGGATTGAAAGCGACTCCATAGGTGAGTTGAAGGTAAACGCCGACGCGTATTACGGCGTACAGACACAAAGGGCCATAGATAATTTCGATATCTCCCGCATTAAGGTGAGCGACTATCCGGAGATGGTAAAGGCTCTCGGTATGGTGAAACTGGCGGCAGCGCGTGCGAACTACGACCTGGGCCTTTTGCCGAAGGATATTTTCAAAGCGATGGAAGATGCCTGCAAGCGCGTTATCGCCGGAGAGTTCGACAAAGAGTTCCCGGTTGACCTTATACAGGGCGGAGCCGGTACATCGACCAATATGAATGCCAACGAGGTGATAGCCAATATTGCGCTTGAATCGTTGGGGAAAGAAAGGGGCGATTATAAGACCGTTTCCCCGAACGACCATGTAAACCTTTCCCAGTCCACTAACGACGCATATCCTACCGCGCTCAAGGTGACGTTTATAAATTCCAACAAGGAACTGGTAAAACACCTTCAGGGCCTGATAGATTCATTCCACAGGAAAGGCGCTGAATTCGCTTCCATACTCAAAATGGGCCGCACCGAAATGCAGGATGCCGTGCCTATGACCCTTGGACAGGAATTCGAGGCTTTTGCCGCCACCCTGATGGAAGAAATCGACCGCCTGAACCAGATGGCCAAGTTGTTCCAGGAAATAAACATGGGTGCTACTGCCATAGGAACTGGTATAAACGCTACTCCGGGATATGCCGAACTGGTAACGCGCAAACTGTCCGATATCATGGGCATGGAGTTCATCAAGGCGTCCAACCTGATAGAGGCTACACCCGATACCGGTTCTTATGTGATATATTCTTCGGCGCTGAAACGTCTGGCGGTGAAGCTGTCCAAGATAAGCAACGACCTTCGCCTGTTGTCTTCCGGTCCGCGTTGCGGTTTCAACGAAATAAACCTGCCTTCGCTCCAGCCTGGCTCGTCCATCATGCCGGGCAAGGTGAATCCGGTGGTGCCGGAGATGGTGAACGAGGTGTGCTACAAGGTCATCGGCAACGACCTTACGGTGACGTTTGCAGCCGAGGCCGGTCAGTTGCAGCTCAATGCCATGGAGCCGGTGATAGCCGAGGCCATACTCGAATCGATAACGTATCTCACGCGTGCTATGGATACGCTGGCGACCAAGTGCGTGGACGGTATAACGGCCAATGAAGACGTGTGCCATAATCTGGTTATGAATTCAATAGGCCTTGTAACTGCGCTTAACCCGTACATAGGTTACAAGAATTCGGCTATGATTGCAA
Organism: Flavobacteriales bacterium; assembly: GCA_003150615.1. Classification (GTDB taxonomy): domain Bacteria; phylum Bacteroidota; class Bacteroidia; order Flavobacteriales; family UBA1820; genus Merdimorpha. The sequence goes on from QALN01000006.1 coordinate 54,262, forward strand.
AAGAGGCGCTCAAGACAGGAAAGGGCGTTTACGAATTGGTGCTTGAGCACAATGTCCTGCCTAAGGAAAAACTCGATGAGATTCTCGATCCTGAAAACATGATAGCCCCGCATCCGTTCGGAAAATAACGGTATGTGCAGGCAATATTAAGAAGTCCGGCCGATCAGGCCGGACTTTTTTTTCTGCGGATAAATTATAATAAGGCTGCGCCGGCGGTATGATTGTCGCTTATATGCGGCGTTGATATGCGCAGGCTGGACGAATTTAAAGGTTTGCGACCGGTTTTTATAGTATGTTGTTCTGTTGTATTAAATGATTGTGCCGTGAATTTGTAAAAAACAAAGGAATAATCTTCGTATTTAAGTATCTTGCGCACATATTCTAACAGACTGCTAACGGCCGATGATGTATAATACGATAAATTCTCTTAAAGCCAAATCGAATATGAGCGATAGTTCCATAAAAGAACTGTTGGCGCATAGTTCCTTGCTGGAATTGCCTAAGAAACATATTTTGACATCTTCGTACAGGCATGATAAAAATTTTTATTTCATAGAAAAAGGCATAACAAGGTCTTATTGTCTGGTTAACGGAAAGGAAGTCACTTCCTGGTTCAGCGCAGAGGGAGATATCGTGTTTTCCACAAACAGTTTTTATGGGAATATAAAAGGATATGAACACGAATTCGTTCAGTTGTTGGAGGATACGGTTTTGTATGCTGTTCCGGTAAAAGATCTGGAGGCGTTGTACAGGACAAATATTGAGATAGCGAATTGGTCGAGAATTCTGCATCAGGATGCTTTCATAATAAATGAAAAACGTTTGATATCCAGGTTGTACATGTCGGCGCAGGAGCGGTATATGGAATTGTTGGAAACACGTCCTGAACTTTTCCGAAGAGTAAATTTAGGATATATAGCGTCTTTTTTGGGTATTTCTCAGGTGACGCTGTGCCATTTGAGAAATAAAGTCAGGTAACCGGTAAGTTACGGGCGGCTGGACTTGCTTTGTTTTACTTTTTTAAGTAGTTAAAAAAAGATGTTATGACATTGCTATAATTTTGCCCTTTAAAATCCAACTTCAAGATGAAAAATACAAATCGTATAGTATGGGCCGATTTGGTTCGTTTTATCGCTATTTTTATGGTGATCTGTATCCATTGTTCGGATCCTTTCAACGTTTCCCCCGAAGCGCGTTCCAATCCTGAGTATAATTTATGGGGCAGTATTTACGGTGCTTTTCTGCGTCCGTGCGTGCCGTTGTTCGTTATGCTTACCGGAATGTTATTGCTGCCCGTAGAACAGGAAATAGGGCAGTTCTACAAAAAAAGGATGCTTCGTGTGGTAATACCGTTTATCGTCTGGTCTTTGTTGTATAATTTGTTTCCGTGGTTTACCGGAGTGTTAGGATTGGATAGTTCCGTTTTGTCCGGAATGTTCGCATACGCGGGCGAATCCCCGGATCAGACATTTGAAGGCAGTCTGCATAATATTTTAATGATTCCTTTCAATTTCAATACATATACGGTCCCTTTGTGGTACATATATATGTTGATAGGATTGTATCTGTATATGCCGTTCTTTTCCGCATGGTTGAAACAGGCGACGGAGAAACAGATGAGAATATTTCTGTCCATTTGGTTCGTTTCGCTGTTTTTGCCTTATTGCCAGGAATATATATCGGAGTATATAGGAGGGGTTTGCGCCTGGAATGATTTCGGTGTTTTATACTATTTCTCAGGCTTTACAGGATATATGCTTTTGGGTTATTATTTGAAAGACGGCATCCGGTTGCCGGTTAAAAATACTATCGTTTTGTCCGTTGTCATGCTGGCGGCCGGTTATGCCATAACATATTACGGATTCAGAAATATGACCTCACAACCGGGAATATCGGAGAGGCAGCTGGAATTGTTCTTTTTGTATTGTTCACCTAACGTACTGCTGATGACAGTGGCGTGGTATTTGTTGATTCAAAAAGTAAAAGTAAAGTCCCCAGTGGTTATATCGGCCTTAAAGAATATAACCAAATGCGGGCTTGGCATTTATATGATACATTATTTTATCGTGGGATTCGGTTATTTGGTTGTCGATAAAATGGGAATACCGGTATTTATGCGCATCCCGGTCACTGCTTTGTTTGTGTTTGCCTTGTCGTGGGGTATAGTTGCGTTATTTTACAAAGTCCGGCCTAAGGCTGCAAAATGGATAATGGGCTAAGATTTGACATGAATATGTGAGGGAAGGATTTTTTACACTGTTTTTAGGATTTCCCGGATGTATTTTATGAATGATTTCACTTACTGAGTTGCGGTTTATTCATTACCTTAGTAATGTGTAAATTTACAGCGGGTGCTGTAAAAATTTAGAAACCAAACTTAGAAAAAAGATGAAAAAGATTATCTCATTGTTATTAGTGCTGTTTACCTTGGGTTTTTCAGCATATGCGGATGACAAACCGATTACTCAGGAACAACTGCCTGCGCCGGCCCAGCAGTTCATAAAGAAGTATTTTCCGGCGGCTAAAATCGCTTATGCTACGGTGGACAAAGATCTGCTGGGCAAGGATTACAAGGTACGCCTTGACGATATGACGAAACTGGAATTCGACGGCAGCGGACAATGGACGGAAGTCGATTGCGGGCGTAATGCGGTACCGGCGGCAATCGTGCCGAAACCGATAGCCGATCACGTAGGTAAGTCTTTCAAGGGCGTGCCTGTGGTGAAAATAGAGCGTGACCGCAAAGGTTATGATGTTGAATTGCAAAACAAACTTGAGATAAAGTTCGACAGCAAGTTCAATGTATTGGAATACGACGATTGATGCGTATTTCCAGGCTCGCAGACATTCAGTAAAAAAGCCGTGCAACGGAAAACGTTGCACGGCTTTTTTACTGAATGTCTGCTTTTATTTGCGCATAGGACGTTTAAGGCGCGCGGCCTTGTTTAGTTCTTCGATGCATTCGCGGCACAGGCAGCCTTCATAGTTGTCGGCAATGAAGTTCATGGCATCGGGCTCTATTTTTTCGTTCATGCACCAGCATTGTTCGATGTTTTCATGGTTGCAGGTAAATGTCTTCCCGCAACGCGGACATTTCTTTTCCATTTTTTTGTGAGAGTTTATACTTATGCTATTGTGTTGACGTAGACCGTGCTTTGCCGGGTATGGGGTGGAAAAACGGCGGCTATTCCAGCCCGTAATCCGTGAAATTCCCTTCGGTCTTTTTTCCCGAAGCCACCATACGCAGTATGTTTATCTCCTGTTGCGTCAAAAAGCGCCACTGCCCGCGGGCGAGGTTTTTCTTTGTGAGCGGGCCCAGTTGTACGCGGTCCAGTTTGACCACTTCGTATCCGAGGTGTTCGAATATGCGGCGTACTATTCGGTTGCGGCCGGAGTGTAGCTCGACGCCGACTTCCTTATGCGATGCCTCCGGTATGTAGGATATGCTGTCCACGATTATTTCGCCGTCTTCAAGTTCTATGCCCTGGCGTATCTTGCCCATGTCGTTGGCCGTAAGCGTGCGGTCGAGGGTCACGTGGTACGTTTTCTTTATGTTGCTCGAAGGGTGCATTATGCTTTTTGCCATCTGCCCGTCGTTGGTGAAAAGGAGCAGTCCCATCGTAGAGCGGTCCAGACGGCCTACCGGGTATATGCGTTCCTTCCCTGCGTTTTTCACCAGTTCCATCACGGTGCGGCGTTTTTCGGGGTCGTCGGTGGTGGTGATGTAGTTCTTAGGTTTGTTCAGCAGGACATATACGGTTTTTTCCGTTTTTAGTTCCGTGCCGTCGAATTTGACCACATCGGTCGGGAGTACTTTATGCCCCATTTCCGTTATTACCTGCCCGTTCACCTGTACCGAGCCGGAGCGGATGTACATGTCCGCATCGCGGCGGGAGCACACCCCGGAGTGGGCTATGAATTTGTTTAGGCGGATTCCTTCGCGTTCGTCTTTTTTCTCGGGTGTGCGGGAAGGACGTTTGTAAGCGGTCGTCTTTTCCGGGCGCTTTTTCACCAGGCGTTCTTTGGACAGGTTTGAAGACGAGCGCACGCGGTCTTCGTAGCGTCCTTCATAGGAGGCGTGGCGTTGTTGCTGTTCGCTGCGTTTTTCCGTTTCCCGTTTTTCGGCGCGGACTATGGCTTCGCGTTTTTCTTTCGACAGGAATACGCTTTTTTTGTTGCCGAAGTTTATTTTTCCTCCATCGGTGCGGTTATTGCCCTGAGAGGAATGATGTGCTGCGTTTGTCTTAGGTCTTGTCTGTCCTGTCCCCCCCTGTGTGCGGGGCGTGTTTTTACGCGGTTCCCCGTTGCGTTTTATCATGTTCTTTGCAATGATTTTAGTTTGCTGCCTTCCAGGCAGTAATGTATTTGCCGGAAAAACGTTTTCCGACCATGCAAAGATAGTCCATTTTAATGCTGCCCCGTCAGGGAAAGCCATAAATTGCACGGTATTATTTCCTAATGTGGCGGTTTATGGGTATTTTTACGCTGAAAAATCCGGAAAAAACGATGAAAACAAAAAACTTGTACATATTCCTGGCGATAGTCTTGTCCGTGTTTTCCGCTTCCGCCCAACAGGCAAAAAAAGTGTATTTCGGAGGCAACCTCGGTTTTTCGTTCGGCAGCGAAACGTCCGTTATGGTGGAACCTACGGTGCTGTACGGGTTTTCGCAGTACTTTAAGCTGGGCGGCGGCGTCAGTTACCGCTACGTATCCTCCGACAGGTATGACTATTCGGACAACATATACGGTGCGCGCGCAATAGCTATGGCCACCCCGCTGCCGTATATAAACATATCGGTGGATTACGGTATGTACCACCGCACGACCAGAATATCGTCGGGCGAAAAGATAAGGGACGGGTGGATACCCTCGCTCAGTCCGGCAATAGGCGTGAACATACCGGTGGGTCGCGGTTTTGTAAGCATAGGCGCGGGTTACGACGTGTTGTATGACGCTTCCACCAGCGTATATTCCAATGCGTGGATTCCTATGGTGTCGTTTTATTTCTGAAAAAATGCCTGTGGAGGTTTGTGACCGCCCTGCGGAAAATAATGTATGGAATAAAGTTTAAATATATATAGATGTCTTCATCGTTCATAAGTAAAATAGCGGACACTATACTGTCTTCGGGCCGTGACACGAAAGACATACGCCTGGTCGTGCCCGGCCGGCGCGCTTCGCTGTTCATAAAGAAAGAACTCTCGTCGCGCATATGCGGCGGCATATGGTTGCCGCAGATACTCACTATCGAAGATCTGGCCGTTGCTATCTCCAATACCGACAAGATAGAAAACATACCTCTGCTGTTTGAATTTTACGAAGTATATTCTTCGGTGGTCAGGGATGTGGAAAAACGCGATACGTTCGAGGTGTTCGCGCGTTGGGCGCAGACGCTCCTGTCGGACTTCAGCGAAATAGACCGTTATATGTTGCCGGCAGACGACGTTTTCGCTACGCTCAGGGATGTAGAACGAATAGAAGACTGGGACCCGTCCGCCGAACCTTCGCCGATGATGAAAAGTCATAGCAGTTTCTGGGGATTGGCCGAAAAACTGTACCGTGGGCTTCACGAAAGGCTTCTTTCGTTGGGCAAGGGATATCAGGGCATGATATTCCGCCGTGCGGCGGAAAACATATCGATGAGCGCCTCGCGCAATGCCGACTCCAACTTGTGGATATTCGCCGGACTGAACGCCATGAGCGAGGCCGAAAAAACCATAGCCCGTTACTTTGTGAAGGAAAAAGGGGCTTTGATGCTGTACGATGCGGACAGTTATTACATGGACAGTCCGTCGCATCCGGCCGGCATTTTCCTGCGGCGGTTGAAAAAAGACCCTGTGCTTGGCCGGGATTTTTCTTGGATACAGGACGGGCTTTCGGAGCGCAAGACGTTCCGCATGTTAGGTGTGCCGAAACAGGCCGGACAGGCTAAGACGGCGGCGAAGGTTCTTTCCGATATGCTTGCCGCAGGTGGCGGGACGGAGGATACGGCGTTGGTACTCGCCGACGAAAGCCTGCTAGTGCCGATGTTGTCCAATCTGCCTGAGGCGCTCGGGGCGGTGAATGTCACGATGGGCTACCCCGTGTCCGGCCTGCCGGCTTCGGGATTGGCCGAAGCCCTTATCAGCCTGCATTCTACTCCCGAAAGGCTCGGCCTGAAAGGTTTTTACCACAAGGACGTGACCGCCGTACTGGGACACGGAATATGTCAGGGATGGTTGTCGGAAGGAGGGAAAAATTATGCCCGCGTATTGTGCAGCCGCATAACTGATGAGGGAGCTGTGGATTTCATAATATCCGATGTCCCGGAAGATTTTCCAGAAGGGATAAAATCCAAATTATCGTTGTTATTCGGCCGAAGGCTGTCCGATCCCAGGGAGTTATGCCTCCGGATAGTGGAAACGATAGACGCTCTGCGAGCGGCCGATTCGGGTACGGACGATCTTACGCGCGAATACCTGTTCAAATTGTCTGGGATATTCTCGGATTTGGGGCGGTATATGGAACGCGCGCCGTATATAGAATCCATGACGGCGTTTTCAGGCTTTTTCCGTCAGTTGGCCTCGTCCGAAAAAATATCGTTTTACGGGGAACCTCTCGAGGGACTGCAACTTATGGGCCTGCTGGAAACCCGTCTTCTGGATTTTAAAAATCTGGTGATAACGGGAGTGAACGAAGGTGTGCTTCCGGCCGGCAGGAGCGACAATTCGTTCATCCCGTACGACGTGAAACGCCATTTTTCCCTGCCTACGTACAGCGAGAAGGATGCCGTGTATTCGTACCATTTTTTCCGCCTGCTGCAAAGGGCCGAAAACATAACCGTGGTTTACAATACTGACGAGGGGGCTATGGGCCAGCAGGAGCCGAGCCGTTTTCTGCTTCAGGTAAAACACGATTTCCGTGACAAATGGCACATAACGGACTCAGGCGCTTCTTTTTTGCCTTCAGCCCCGGCGGAGCGTATTACGGAGGTAAGGAAAACGCCGTTCGCGCTGGAGCGCATCCGAGGGATACTGTCGAAAGGGCTTTCCCCGTCGACACTTAATATGTACATGTGCAATCCTATGGAGTTTTACTACCGTAAGGTGTTGGGCGTGGGCGAGCCGGAGGATATCGAGGAAACGGCTGCGGCCAATACTATGGGAACGGTCATACACGATACCCTGCGCCGCCTGTACGAGCCTGTAAAAGGCCGTGAGATTACCGTGGAGGCGATAGGAGAAATGCTGAAGATCTCCGATACCGTAGCCAAAGAGGTATTCGACGCGCAAATGAAAGGACGAAACCGGACTACGGGACGTAATTATCTTATCTTTCAGGCCGTAAAGCGTATAACTTCCAATTTTCTCAGGAGCGAACTCAAGTCGGTCGCCGCAGGAAGGAGCATAGTGGTGCGGGAACTGGAATGCCCGCTGGAGTGCGGTTTTACTCTTTCCGACGGGACGGAAGTAAAACTTAAAGGCCAAGGTGACCGTATAGATACTTTCGACGGTATGCTGCGCATAGCCGATTATAAGACAGGCCGGGTAGAGGCCGGAGAGTTGAGACTGAAAGATGCGGACGTTATGATCCCCTCGCACATAGGACCGGACGGCGAGCCGATGCTTTTCGAACGTCCTAAAGCTCTTCAGGTATTGTTTTATGCTTATATGTACAGCCGTATGCGGCCGGATATGCCTGAGGAATTTTCCAGCGGGGTGATATCGCTGCGCAACACTTCTGCCGGTTTTATGCCGTTGGGATTTGAGACCGAAAAAGCCCGCACGTACCGTAGTGTGCTGACACGTCGGGATTTGGATGATTTTGCCGCTGTTCTTGACAGGGCAATATCGGAAATGCTCTCGCCTGATGTGCCGTTCAGGGAACTTGGCCCTGTGTATTACGACATCTGACGGGTAAACGGCTTAGAATGTCCGGCCGCATACGGTGTGCGGAGGTTTAGAAACCGAGGTCTTCGTCTATTAAAATTATTTTTATACGGCCTTCGGGGCGGGATTTTTCCGTCACAGTCCATATGTTGCATATTCTGTCCGGAGAGTTGCAATCATGGCACCGGCCGGTCTTAAGGCACGGTGTGGACAGATGCGGGAAACGCTTTATGTTCATCAGCGCGGCGTGGTTTTTTACCCTGTCCACGGCTTCTTTCAGCGTGTGCGTTATTTTGTTGCGTCCAGTTATCACTACTACCGAACGCGGGCCGAAAGCCATAGCCGCTACTCGGTTGCCTATGCCGTCGAGATTTACCAGACGCCCGTCTGCCGTCAGGGCGTTAGTGCCCGTTACGAAAAGGTCGCAAAGGAGCGCGCGCCGGCGGTTTTCTATCTTTTCTTCCTTTGAAAGGTTTTCTCCTGAGGTGACTATGACCGGGATTGCGCTTTGTGCCTTCAGAGCCGGTATTATGCCTGTCTGTTCGGCTGTTGCCGAGCCGCCCCATGATATGGATGCGGGTTTTTCGCGTTCCACGATCGAAAGGAAAATGTCCCGCGCGTGATTCCTGTCGTGCGCTATGAATGTTTCAAATCCGGATTTGCAGAGAGCGGCGGCGGTTGAGGTAAGGAGTTTGTTTACGGGGTGAATCTTCGTTTCTGTTGCCATTGTCGTCAGTGGATTATGCTGCGGTAGGACAAACCGGTTTGCGGCAGCGTCTGGTCTATGGTGAAATTCAGGAAACGGTTCAGGGGCATAAGCGCGCGGAATGCGTCCATTGTTCTCTCTGCCAGTACGCGGCCTTTGAACGCCGAGTCCGGGATGGGACATATGGCGTCGTAGTGCCTGTGTTTGAGCAGTTCGATGTCCGGGAAATCCTGCGGGAAGCCCTGCGGCGCTTTTTTCAGTTTGTTTTCCTGCGACAGCGTGTAGCGGTCTTTAAATTCCGGAGCGTCTATTATCGAGCGGAATTCGTCGATATTTTCATAGATGTCGCGCCGTACGGCTTTTAGGATTTCAGGTTCCGGACAGTAGAGCCCTCCGCCCCACAACGAGCCTTCCGCCGGCGATATATGTATGTAATATCCTGCGTAGGGGCTTTTTTTGCCGTGCCGGTTTATGTATGCGCCGAAATGGTTTTTGTACGGAGTCTTGTCCGCAGAGAAACGCGTGTCGCGGTATATGCGGTATGTGCAGTCGGATAGCGTCACGTGTCCTATGCCGGGATCCATTTCCTGTACCATAGGTATCAGTTCTTCCACGAACGATTCGAATTCTTCTTTTGCGTCGAGGTATTTTCCTTTGTTGTCCTCAAACCATTCGCGGTTGTTGTTCTTTGCCAGGGAAGAGAGGAAAGATGTGGTTGTTTCGAGCATGTCTTTATTTTTTTATTTCTTTCAATACGGATTTAAGTCCGTGGCTTACGTATGTATGCGTATGGCCTTCGGTGTCGGTATAGACCAGAAACGCTCCCAGTTCGGGATGGTTTTCCAGTATGCCGAGCGATGCGGCGTAACCGGCCGATACCATGGCCGTTGCGTAGCCGTCGGCTGTGGCGCAGTCCGGTGCGGTGACCGTAGCAGATAGTACGTCGGAAGGGGAGGCCAGTCCGCACCGGGGGTTTATGGTGTGTACCGTACGCCGTCCCGTGCTGTCGGTGCGGTATTTGCGGTAGTTGCCCGATGTGGCCACTGACATGTCGCGCATTTCCATGACGGCATTCTGTATGCGTGAGGAGGATGAAAGCAACGGGTCTTCTATCCCGACGAGCCAAGGCGTTCCGTCCGGTTTTACGCCACGGCAGCGTATCTCTCCGCCTATTTCCACCAGGTAATCTTCCGTTCCGAGCGATTCGAGAAGCCTCCCTGTCATGTCCACGGCGTATCCTTTGGCTATGGCGTTGAAATCGAGGCGTACGCCGGGCGACGGTTTTACGATGCGTCCCGTGCCGTCCAGCGAAACTTTTTCAAACCCCGTCAGTGCCATGAGGCTGTCCAGTTCCTTTTTGTCCGGAATGTGTGCCGGGATGCCTTCCATGAAGCCGTATGCTTCTACCAATGGCAGTACCGTCGGGTCGAACCAGCCGTTGCTGCCGCGGTGGACTTCTTTCGATACGGCGAATACGCCCGCGAATATTTCGTCGGCCGTTGCCGATGTGTCGCCGGCATTTATTCTGGACAGGATTGAATTGTCCCGGTACAGGGATACGGAGGAGTTTATTCGTTCGAACAGCGAATCGAGGGCTGACGGTGTTATTTCATCGCCGCCGGAAACATATTTTATGTTGTAGAAAGTTCCCAACGCGTTTCCTGAAATGCTTTTTATCTGTGCGTGGGGGGAGCATCCTGCGAGCAGCAGCAGTAGTGCGCACAGTGCGGAGGCCAGTAACGGGGTGTTTTTTTTCATGTCTTTAAAAGGATGGGCAGATGTGTAACGGTAATGACAAATATATGCTTTTTCCCGGTTTTGTGTGAGCGCCCGGATGTTTATGCAGTTAAAATACGGCGGCTATAATATCATATAAAGTTCTTAAAATTTAGAAGCGCCGGAAAAAATTTCATAATTTTGTTACATTCCGTTCGATAGGCGGAATTCGGTTGATTATTGTTAAGTGAAAAACTTTGATAAAAGAAAAAAAATATTGGAATATGGCAAGTGATAAAAAAGGGGCTTACGGCGAATCGGGACTGTTGGGACTGAATAAAATATCCGGTGGAACTACGTTCAAGGGAGATGTCGTTTCGAACGGCGATTTCCGTATAGACGGACGCTTCGAGGGGACGATAACGACCGACGGCAGGATAGTGGTTGGAAAGGACGGCTCGATAGAAGGTACTGTCAACTGTGCCGATGCCGAGGTGGAAGGAACGATGTCGGGAGTGATGAACGTAAAAGACGTGTTGTCGGTAAAGAGTTCCGGCACGGTGTCTGGTATGGTTTGTACTAACAAGCTTACAATAGAACTCGGAGCGATATTTGACGTGACTTCGTGCGAGATGAAAGGGTAACGCCCCATCCTACCTGCTGAACTTTAAAAAACAAGAACAATGAGCCGAATAGAGAGAAGGAAGAAACGTCACGGGCTTTCCCGTGAGGAAAAAGCGTTGCGCGCCAAAGAATTCATCAATGCTTATGCCAGATACTCCGGTATGGCGTTCCAGATGATAGTATTGATAGGCGGCGGTGCTTACCTCGGGTATTATCTGGACGGAAAATACGGCACGGGGCCGATATGGACCGTGCTTTGTTCGCTTCTCGGAGTCGGGCTTTCGCTTTTCACCCTGTACAAGTCCATAAAGGAGCTGGAGAGGTTCAATAAACGTATGGACGAGGAACGCAAAAGACTGAACAATGGCATCGATTAGAAAAACTGCGGCTTCTTTTATGGGAGGCATGGTGCTTTTTACCATGGCGTTTTGCGGGGCGTGGTATTTTCTGGTCCCGGATCATGTGGATGTGTTTTACAACCCGTGGGGATTGTGCGCTTTGGTTACGCTCGTATTCATGCTGTCTTTTCTGGCGGGGATACCCGGAGCCGATGGCGGCGGATATAAAAATCTTCTTCGTTATCTCGGCGGGGCAATGATACGTACCGCAGGCATAATGACGGTGGTGTTTTATCCCGTGATATGCCGCAGGGAAGCTTTGGACAGTACGACGGCCCTGGTGGTAAGTACCATGTGTATATACGGCTTCGCGATGTTTTTGTTTCTCAGGAGCGTGTATAAAAATACCGGAAATGGGTGAAAATATGTTAACGGAGGGGGAAAACCCGATGGAAGCCATTGGATTTTAAGTGAAAAAAAGTACCTTTGGCGAATTGAAAATTAACGTTAAGACAAAACATACCGACAGATAAGATATGCCCGGACATATTTATAAAAAAGCGCTGCTGTTCATACTGTTAACCCTAACTCTTACGGCCCGGGGGGCAACTGCCTCCGGCGCTGATGCCGAGGCTGCGGACGAGCCGATAGACCAGCAGAAATTCATAATGGGGCATATAAAGGACTCCCATACTTTCCACTTGTGCGATATAGACGGACATCAGTACGGTGTGTCGCTTCCGGTTATACTTTTTGCCGAAGGGGGGCCTGTGGTCTTTATGTCCTCGGCTTTCCATCACGATAACAGCGGTACGCACATCGTCGAGAAAGGCGGACATAAGTTCGTGATGTACGATGAAAAGATATATTACGCTTCCGATGCCCCGTCGGCCGACGGCTCGTACGTAACACGCGATTCGGACGGACGTATAACAAATGGAGCGCCGTTCGATGTGTCGGTGACAAAAAACGTCGTGACGGCTTTTATGGTGGTACTTATCATGCTTTGCGTGTTCCTTTCGATGGGGCGTTTCTATCGTAACAGGGAAAATGCCGACAAAGCTCCCAAAGGTATAGCGAAACTGTTCGAGCCGTTGGTGGTGTACATACGCGATGAGATAGTACGTCCTAACATAGGCGAAAAATATTACCGTAAATACACGCCTTATCTTCTGACGCTGTTCTTTTTTATACTGTTTACCAACCTCTGCGGACTGATACCTTTCTTCCCGTTCGGCGCAAACGTTTCGGGCAATACGTCGTTTACCCTTACACTGGCCGCATTTACGTTCGTGATAGTACAGTTCAGCGGTACGAAGGAGTATTGGAAAGAAATAGTGTCGATGCCAGGCGTTCCGAAGCCCATAATGCTGATATTGGCCCCTGTGGAGTTCATCGGGCTTTTCACCAAGCCTTTTGCACTGACGATACGTCTTTTCGCCAGCATACTTGGCGGACACATAATAATACTGAGCCTTTTGCTGCTGATATTCGTGTTCAAATCATGGGCGGTCGTTCCGGCGTCGGGGCTGTTCATAATGTTCATGCTGCTGATAGAGTTGTTAGTAGCGGTGATACAGGCTTATATATTCACCCTTTTGACGGCCCTTTATATAGGTATGGCCAAGGCCGAGCCGCACGAAGGGCATTGATATTCGACGATGAAAACAGAATTTCACTAATATATTAAACAACAATTAATTATGACAACAGGTATATTTGCGGCTATAGGCTGCGGTTTGTGCGCCATAGGCGCCGGCATAGGCATCGGTAAGATCGGATCGTCTTCCGTTGAATCGATGGCGCGCCAGCCTGAAGCGGCCGGTAAGATACAGGTGGCTATGATACTGTCGGCCGCCCTTATCGAGGCTACGGCTCTGTTCGGCGTCGTTGTATCGCTGATGAGCCTTTCCGCTTAAGCAGAAAAAAGGGACTGCGCATTTGTCTCCCGGAGGGTTGCTCCGGGAGTGCGCCATTCCCGTTGTCAAGATGATGAAAAACCTGAAATAAAAAGATTTACGTATGGACTTATTATTACCGGGACTGGGGCTTATGGTGTGGAACTCGCTGTTCTTCCTGCTTACGTTCGCCATATTGGCAAAATTCGCATGGAAGCCCATACTATCCATGCTCGACGCCCGCGATAATGAAATAACCGAATCGCTGGAACAGGCAAAACAGGCCCGTGCCGAACTGACGGGCGTTAAGGTCGAAAGCCAGAACATACTCAAGGAGGCCCGCCGTGAGCGCGATGCTATCATAAAGAACGCCAAAGAAGAGCGTGAACGCATGATAGAGGCCGCACGTGCCGACGCCTCCCGCGAGGCTGCCGCTATTATAAAGGATGCTAACAGCCAGATAGAGCGGGAAAAACAGCAGGCCAAGGAAGACCTCAAGAAAGATATTGCCGGTATTTCCGTGGCGATAGCTTCCAAAGTCCTGGGCGATGAGCTCAAGGACAGCGCGCGTCAACAAAAAACGCTCGAAGATTCGATAAAGGATATGAACCTGTAAACGCGGATTTGGAACGAGGATTATGAAGAATATACCACTTTCGGCGCGTTACGCGAAAGCTTACATAGACCTGGCTTTGGAGCGTGGCAATCTGGAGCAGTCCGTGGAGGCTGTACGCAGTGTCATGGCACGTATGGAGTCGGATGAGAAGCTTGCGGGGATGCTGAATTCTCCTCTGGTGTCCAGACAGGACAAGGCCGCGGGTTTTGCCGGCGCTATGGGAGATGCCATACCGCAACAGATGAAGGATTTCGCAGATCTTGTAATGGATAAGGGCCGCAGCAGTATTTTTTCCGAAATACTGGAACAGGTGATTGCACAGAATGATGCGCTTCAGGGTGTGCTGCATGCGGGCGTGGCTACTGCCGTGCCTCTTTCCGTGGAACAGGAAAAACAGGTCGTGGAAAAAGTGAAAGCGTTTTCCGGCGCGAAGACCGTAGTCCTTCATACCAGCGTGGATGCTTCATTACTGGGCGGAATGAAGATTACCGTGGGAGACAAAGTGTGGGACGATACGGTGGCAGGACGCCTGGAGGAGATTAAAAAGACTCTGGCCTGATTCGAATAATAACTTTAAAAAGAAAAAGCAACAACATAATAAAATATGGCAAGCATAAATCCCGCAGAAGTATCTGCGATACTAAAACAGGAATTATCCGGCGCGGCCGATAGCACCAAAGCCCGTCAGGAGGGGACGGTACTGGAAATAGGTGACGGAATAGCGCAGTTGTACGGTCTGTCCGAGGCCCGTCTGGGAGAAATCATACGCTTTGAAAACGGAACCGAAGCCATCGCACTGAACCTTGACGAGTCGAGCATAGGCGTGGTATTCATGGGCCCTTCTACCGACATCATAGAAGGCTCTAAGGCCTACCGCACGGGGCGCGTGTCATCCATAATGGTGGGCGAAGGCATGCTCGGACGCGTTATCAATACGTTGGGATATCCTGTCGACGGTAAAGGAGATATTAAAGGCGAACTGAGCGAAATGCCCATAGAGCGCAAAGCTCCCGGCGTTATTTACCGCCAGCCCGTAAACGAACCGCTCCAGACCGGTATAAAGGCCATAGACTCGATGATACCTATCGGACGCGGGCAGCGAGAACTGATAATCGGCGACCGCCAGACTGGTAAGTCGACCATTGCCATAGACACCATAATAAACCAGAAACAGTATTACGAGGCCGGAAATCCGGTTTACTGCATATATGTTGCCATAGGCCAGAAGGCTTCCACAGTGGCTCAGTTGTACAAAACGCTGGAAGATGCTGGAGCGATGCCTTATACGGTCATCGTGGCTGCCAACTCGTCGGACCCGGCAGCCATGCAGTACCTTGCCCCTATGGCCGGCGCCGCGATAGGCGAGTATTTCCGCGATCAGGGCAAACCCGCGCTTATCGTTTATGACGACTTGTCCAAGCAGGCCGTCGCATACCGTGAGGTGTCGTTGCTGCTGCGCCGTCCTCCGGGCCGCGAAGCATATCCCGGTGATATATTTTACCTGCACTCGCGACTTCTGGAGCGTGCGGCCAAGATAGTAAAGGACGATGCGGTTGCCGCACAGATGAACGACCTTCCGCCTTCGCTCGAGGGTAAGGTCAAGGGTGGTGGTTCGTTGACTGCGCTGCCTATAATAGAAACACAGGCTGGCGACGTGTCGGCATATATCCCGACCAACGTCATTTCCATTACCGACGGTCAGATATTCCTCGAGAGCGAGTTGTTCAATTCCGGTGTGCGTCCGGCCATAAATGCCGGTATATCGGTATCTCGTGTGGGTGGTAACGCACAGGTGAAGGCGATGAAAAAAATCGCCGGGCCATTGCGTACGGACCAGGCGGAATACAAAGACCTGGAAGCATTTGCCAAGTTCGGTTCGGACCTCGACCCGGCTACGCAGAACGTGATAGACAAAGGCCGCCGCAATGTGGAGCTGCTCAAACAGGGCAAGAACTCGCCGCTGAAGGTGGAAGAGGAAATAGCCGTGATATATGCAGGTACGCAAAATCTGCTCAAAGGCATGCCTGTGGACAAAGTCCGCCAGTGGGAAGAGAAATACCTCGCCGAACTGAACAGCGCCCATAAGGATACCATGGACGAACTTCACAAGGGTCTTTTGACCGATGCGATAGAAGATGTGCTGAAGAAAACAGCGGCACAGGTGTCGGCGGATATGGCTTAACAGATGTGATTAGCCGCTCCATATACGTTTTACGTATGAGTTTGGTGCCTACTACGGCCTTACCGGGGGTGTAACTTTTTTGAGTTTCATTCGTCATGTTTAAAGGCGGCGGTGCTTTTTGCATATGGCATGCAGTCGCTTTTAACCTGTAACAAAAATATATGAAAATGAAAAAAACAGTTAAATCTATCGCAGTTGCAATCGCAGCTGTGGTTTCCGGTGTGGTGGTGGCATGTTCTGGAGGTGGCGGCAGTGCTGCCGGCGATTTTGCCGAAGCGGAGGATCTCCGCGCAGACAGCATAGCTATAAACGAAATCATACAGCCGAATAATATTTTGTTCAGAGACGGTTATGCGGTTATCTCCAGCCCCAAGAACAAAAAGGTATTGTTCCGTTACAGCCTGCCTGGATGGGAAATAACCGATACGTCTCTCACCCGCGGGGAGGGTCCCGGAGACCTTAACGATGCTGTATTGTTAAAGCAAAACAGAAAGGACGATACGCTGTGGATAAGCGAGCCCAACAAACGAATGTTGCTAAAGGCCGTGATGAATCCAGGAGGTATTTCCGTAGAAGAGGAAATAAGGCTACAAGGTTATGATCTGTGGCTGTGGAACAGTGCGTTCGTTGTGGATGGTAAGAGCATAGTCAACACAAAGCTCGATTTCTGGGATACGGAAGAAACGAAAGTATATTCGTACGACATGACGGATAGCATGGCGGTCAGGGATTCCGTGCTGTGCCTTACGCGAGCTTATATAGAAAAGCACGATGACGGCAAATCCAAATGGGCCAGCGCCACTATAAGCAATAGTCCGGAAATACAAATAGTAGGCGACCGTATGGCGATATGGTACCCTGATACCCGTAACACTATGATTTACCGCATAGGGGCGGACGGGCGGTTCGTGCCCGAAAAGACTTTCGGCGAGCCCCTCACCTATGAACAGGTAAAAAATATGGACTTTAAGAACATCAAGCGCGACGAGGCTGAAAATTTTGTTTCCGCCGATGAAGATTACCTGTATTTCAAATACGTAAAAACAAAGAAAGTAGAAGATAACACAGAAGACAATGCCGGAGGTCCGTCCGGGAATGCGCCAAAACCGGAAAAAAGGGAAAATGTCGCACTGGAGCTCCGTGTGTACGACTGGGATATGAACCCGGTGAAGAAATTCACGCTGGATAAGGTAAATGGAACGTCGCTCTTTATAGACCGCGCCAACGGCAAGGTTTACTCGTACGACCGGAGCCTGGATTTCGAGTATGTCTATGTATACGATTTTAAAATTTAAACGGTAATACCGCAGAAAAAGTACTTTTCAGAAAAAATGGCTAATTTAAAGGAAATACGCAACAGGATAGCTTCGGTAGGGGCTAATATGAAGATTACGCAGGCTATGAAGATGGTTTCGGCCTCGAAGTTCAAACGCGCTTCCGATGCCATAACCCACATGCGCCCGTATTCGGACAGCCTGTCGGAGATATTGGCGCAGGTCAGTTCCTCCGTTTCGGGAGAGGAAATAAACAGCCCGTACACGGTGGTACGCGAGGAGAAAAAAGTGCTTCTGGTGGTGTTCACGTCAAACAAGGGGTTGTGCGGAGCGTTCAATTCGAACGTGGTAAAACGCGCAAAAGAACTTCTGTCGAACGAATTTGCCGGAAAAGACGTCGATGTGGTAACTATTGGCAACAAAGCCCGCGAACTGCTTTCCAAGACGTATAAGATCAGTGCCGATTACAGCGGCGTTTACGATGACCTTACTTTCGCATCAGCTTCTGCCATTGCTCAGGGGATTATGGACGCTTTTGCTTCGGGTAGGTACGACCGTGTACAGTTCGTATATAACCGGTTTAAAAACGCTGCCACGCAGATAGTTACTTCCGAACAGTTCCTCCCGCTCACGCTTAAAGGAAGGGACGATACTGCAGGGATGCAGGCTAATACGGACTTCATACTCGAACCGGACAGCAAGTCGATAATAGAGGGCTTGCTCCCTCAGAGCCTGCGGCTGCAGTTTTTCCGCGTGCTGCGCGACAGCGTGGCTTCGGAACATGGCGCACGTATGACAGCTATGCACCAGGCTTCGGACAATGCCAAAGCGCTGAAGGAGCAGCTTACCCTCGCTTACAACAATGCACGCCAGACGGCCATAACAAACCAGATACTCGAAATAGTGAACGGCGCCGAGGCGCTTTCCAAATAATGCCGAAAATACTTTGCCTTGAAACGGCTACCGTCAATTGTTCCGTCGCTCTTTTCGACGGGGAAAACCTCATTGCGGTTGCCGAGAGTAACGACGGTTCATTTTCCCACAGCGAGAAGCTCCATGTTTACATAAAAGACGTACTGGACAGGGCCGGAATAAGTCCTTCGGGACTGGATTGCGTGGCGGTGAGCCGCGGCCCGGGGTCGTACACGGGACTGAGGATAGGCGTTTCGGCCGCAAAGGGACTGGCATATGCGTTGGACGTGCCGGTGGTGGCTGTAGATACGTTGGAGATAATGGCGCGTGTTGCGGCGGATTCATGTAACTCGGATATATATGTGCCGATGATAGATGCGCGGCGTATGGAGGTTTATACTGCGGCTTATTCCGCCGGGATGGAAATGATAAACCACACGGCTGCCGTAATCGTGGACGGGGATAGTTTTTCGTATTTGCCGCAGGATAGGACGGTATGTTTTTGCGGGGACGGAGTGGAAAAATGCCGGACATTTATAGATATTCCCCATGCCGTGTTCATGCCGGATGTTTATCCTTCGGCGCGTGCTATGGGCGGAGTTGCTTTCAGACGTTATGAGGCTAAGCATTTTGAGGATACGGCGTATTTCGAACCGTATTACCTGAAAGATTTCGTGAGTACTTCCCAGATAAACAAAAAGACGAAATAACTTGTGCTGGACTTTTGAAGTTCTGTATGTTTCTGTCTTTCTGATGTAAACAAAAAAACTCCAGTCAGATAGACTGGAGTTTTTTTATAAAATATTTAAACTACCAGATGACAACCCTGTTTTCAGGGGCTATGTACATCTTGTCGCCTTCCTTTATGCCGAAAGCATCATAGAACGTGTCTATATTCTGAAGAGCGGCATCGACCCTGAGGCTGCCCAGAGAATGCGGGTCTATCTTGGTCAGGCGCAGGATTTCGGCATCTCGTATATTCTGTGCCCACAGACGCGCGTAAGCCAGGTAAAAACGCTGGTCGGGCGTGAACCCGTCGATGTTTTCCTTATACGGGTTGGCTTTTTCAGCTGCCTTGAACGCAGTATATGCAACGCGGAGTCCTCCCTGGTCGGCGATGTTTTCGCCCAGAGTGAAACGTCCGTTGGCGTGGACTGTGTCGAGGACTATTTTGGACGAGTAGTGGTCGGCCAGTTTGTCGGCGCGTTTTGTGAACTGTTCGGCATCTGCGGCTGTCCACCATTCGTTCAGATTGCCTTCTTTGTCGAACTGGCGTCCCTGGTCGTCGAATCCGTGCGTCATTTCGTGTCCGATAACTACGCCTATCGCACCGTAATTGATAGCATCGTCGCCTTCGGGATAGAAGAACGGCGGCTGGAGGATGGCTGCGGGGAAGCATATTTCGTTAGTCGTGGGGTTATAGTACGCGTTTACTGTCTGAGGGGTCATGAGCCATTCGTCCTTGTCGACAGGTTTGCCGAGTTTTTCGTTCAGCATTTTGTTGTAGTAGAACGAAGTGACGGACTTCATGTTGTCCCAAAGCGATAGGGTGGTGTCGATGTCCAGTTTGGAATAGTCCGTCCATTTGTCGGGATATCCTATCTTAACGTGGAACGAAGCGAGTTTTTCGTGTGCCTTGGCCTTGGTGGAGTCGCCCATCCATGCCAGGGAGTCTATATGTTCGCCGAGCGATTTCTGGAGGTTGCCCACCAGGGAAAGCATACGCTCTTTGGATTGGGGCGGAAAATATTTCTCTACGTACATCTGTCCTACGGCTTCGCCGAGCGTGCCGTTTACAGTCGATATCGCGCGTTTCCAACGGGGCTGCTGTACTTCCTTGCCCGACATGGCTTTTTCGTAAAAATCGAAAGAAGCGGTTTCGAAATCGTCGGACAGGCAACCTGCGGCGCCGTCCAGAAGGTTGAACATCATGTAGTCCTTAAGTTCGTCCATAGAAGCGGAAGCGACTACTTTTTCCATGCCGTCGATAAAAGGCAACTGGTCAACTACTATTTCCTTTTCGCCGGAGAAGCCCATTTCATCGAAGAAAACGTCCCAGTCGAAAGTCGAGGTGCGCTTTTTGAATTCGTCCATGGTCATCTTGTTGTAGTTGGCCTGAGGATCGCGCTGCTGTTCGCGGGTGAACTGCACCTGGGCGAGTCCCGTTTCTATTTTCATAACGGCGTCTTCGGCCTTTTTTGCCCTTTCGGCGCTGAAACCGGCGAGTGTGAACAGTTTCTGTATATATTGGCGGTATGCCTGCTGTATTTTCTGAGTGGATTCGTCCGTGCCGAGGTAATAATCGCGGTCGCCCATGTTGGTACCGCCCTGATATATGTCGACGATGTTCATGGAGCTGTTTTTGGCATCCGCTCCGACGTAAACACCGAAGAACGTGCCTATGCCGTTCTTACGCATGCGTGCCATGGCAAGGGTGAGGTCTTTTTTGTCCTTGATGGCTTCGATAGCCTCGATGTCGGCTTTGATTGGCGCGGAACCCAGTTCGTTGCGGCGTACGCTGTCCATCTCCATGTTATAGATGTCGGCGATCTTCTGTGCTACGCTGCCTTTTTCGTTCTGTTTTGAGGATAGTTCCTCGACCAGAGTCCTTAATTGTTCCTTGTTGTTCTCACGCAGTTGGTCGAACGAGCCGAAGCGCGCGTATTCGCCTTTGAGCGGGTTGTTTTTCATCCACCCTCCGCAGGCGTAGAGGTAGAAGTCCTCGCCCGGAGCAACCGTGGTGTCCATGTCCGTAAGGTCGAGTCCCATGGCATTGTCGTTTTTTTGTCCTGGTGCGCATGCGGCCATGGCGAAAAGTATCATGGACGCAGGCAGTAATAAAGATTTTTTCATTTTTAATATAAATAATTTTCGAGTGACGTGCCGTAATGCCGGCGCAATAGGCCGGATAATAAGTTTAAACGGCAGGGTGCTGCGGGTTGAACTGTTCGCCTGCGGCAGAATGCTGTTTGTGAAAATGCTTGCCGGCTATGTTCGCTGACAATATGTTTTAACATGCGCAAAGATATGGTATTTAAGGCTATATTTTCAAAAAAGGGGGGTAAAATGTGTTTTCATGGGTAAATAGTATTTATAATATTATAATATATATACCTTTTGCTTTTTTTTATCCGATAATATAATTACTTTTGAATGGATATACAACGTGAATATTCTCTAATCCGGATAACGCTCTATTTATGGATATAATCCTATCCGTTGCGGTGTCGTTCGTCGTATGCCTGCTGCTGACACCGTTCTTGATAAAGTTATTCGTCCGCCTTAGGGTGATAGACGAGGGCGGCGGGCGGAAAATACACAAAGGAATAGTACCGACGATGGGCGGTACGGGTGTTTTTATCGCCATAATGTCCACTTTGGCCATAATGTGGGACAATGTGGAGATGAATATGCAGACCCGGTATGTGATAGGCGCCATATCCGTGATGTTTCTCCTTGGTTTTACAGACGATGCCATCGACTTGCGGGCCAGCCGTAAACTTTTCGTGATGATAATAGTGGCTTCACTGGTGTACATGTCGGGTATAAGGATAGATTCCCTGTTCGGTTTTTTCGGTGTGTACGGACTGCCTTCGGGCGTGTCGTATGCGGTGACGGTGTTCACGATAATAG
The DNA here is from genome assembly GCA_003150615.1 of Flavobacteriales bacterium. Classification (GTDB taxonomy): domain Bacteria; phylum Bacteroidota; class Bacteroidia; order Flavobacteriales; family UBA1820; genus Merdimorpha. Next base: position 76,029 of record QALN01000006.1, read on the forward strand.
TGGTTACCAACGCATTCAATCTGATAGACGGGATAGACGGATTGGCAGGGGGCATAGGTATCGTGTCGATGGCGTTTTTCGCTTTGTGGTTCGTACTGAGCGGGGACAAGACGTTCGCCATATTGTGTTCGTCGATAGTCGGTGCGCTCGCCGCTTTCCTGCGCTATAACTGGGCTCCGGCACGTATCTTCATGGGCGACACTGGCAGTCTTTTTATCGGTATGATAAGCGCTATATGCGCCATAAAGTTCATAAACCAAAACATTGCCCTGGATCCGTCGGATCCTTTGAAGTTCAAGGGTGCTGTGGCGGCCGGCTGTGTGTTGGTGATGTACCCGATGTACGATACGCTGAGGGTTTTCATAATAAGGATGCTCGAAGGGCGTTCACCGATGTCTCCCGATACGCAGCATACGCACCATTATCTTCTGCGCTTCGGTTTTTCGCATTCCAAAGCTACGATGGTGATACTGATAGCGGATACCGTGGCAATAATATTTTTCGGGGTGCTGTCTTATTTTGTGACAAGTTTTTATGTAGTGCCGTTGATGCTGTTAACTTCCTTGGCGGTATCTTTGTGGTTAAAGCGCCGTGAAAGACAGATAAAACACGTACATACTGCAATATAAGTTTCCAGGTCGCTGGCCCGGACATAGGTGGCCGGACATCTAACGCGGGCTGTTAGTTCACGTTATGTTGGGATTATCGGGCAAGGCCCGGAGAAAGCGGTATGGACCCGGAGTGGCATTAGTGGTATATAATCCGTTTTATATTTTTCAGTTACTGCGCGCGCAGGGTGATTCCTGGTGCGTAAATGACGTGTGTGCATGTACGGACGTTTTTTTTGTGTCTGAAGTTGTAGTTTCTTCTGTTTTTTATATACTTATCTACGTTTGAAACGGGCGGTTGTTTGAGGCAGGATTTTTTTATCGCCCGGTAATGTGTGGACTCTGCGCTATGAATATTAAATAAAGGGATTTTTTTGTTTCGGCGTGTAACCTTTTGCCTAAAATGGAAGTCTAAAGCCTGTGTAAACACAATTAAACACTTTAGAAAGAAATGAAGACACGAAGGATTGTATTGGCCGTTATTGCCTTTTGTTTGCTGTTGCCTCCGGTAGCGTTCGCGCAAGGGACGTTTTATACGGTGAAAGGAACTTTGAAAGATGCTAAGGGGCAACCCGTATCGTTTGCCAATGTGTTGTTGCTGCACAAGGCCGACGGTTCGGCTGCATGCGGAGGCACGAGCGGTCAGGACGGGGTATTTTCCATAAAATGCGCGCCGGGGCAGTATGTGCTCAATATGAGCTTTATGGGTTATAAGACCGTGACGAAAGATATATCGTTGGCGGGTAATACGGATATAGGAGTGGTGGTGCTGGAAGAATCGCAGGAAATGCTTTCCGATGTTGTGATAACGGCTAAACTGACCGAGCGCAAGGCCGACCGTATGGTGATAAACCTGGCGGGAAGTCCTCTTGTGGCGGGAAAGAACACCAAAGACGTCCTGAAATATGCTCCCGGAGTATGGGTCGATTCCAAAGGTTCGATAAGCATAAACGGCAACAGCAATGTGCGTGTGATGATAAACGATCGTGACGTGCGCATGAACGGACAGGAACTGGTCGATTACCTCGAAACTCTCAAGGCCGAAGATATTGTGAAAATAGAGGTCATACCAACTGCCGGAGCGGAATACGAGGCGGACAGCGCCGGAGGCGTGGTGCATATAACGCTTAAAAAACAGGCGCTCGAAGGAATGAACGGTTCCGTTGGCGTGTCGTATTCGCAAAACAAGTACTGGGGGTGGTCGCCATCGGCAAACCTGAACTATAAGAAAGACAAATGGAGTTTTACAGGGCGTTATTCGCACAATGACAGAGGCTCGTTTATGGATACGGATGAGGAAACGGAGTTCTTTTCGTCCGATACGAAGCAGGTATCCGGGTTCGATATGAAAGGCCGCAGCAAGAGCCATTACGGTGATTTGGGTATAGTATATGACATAACCGAACGCAGCGAAGCCGGTGTGGAAGTGGAGTATTACAATAATCATAGCAATATGTCGTCGGTCAATAATACGGATATGACTACTGCCGGCATACCTTCCTCGGTAAAGGGTGCGATGGATAATGCGGAAAATACCGGTAATTTCTACGCTACGGCTTTTTACAAGATAAAGACCGATACTCTCGGTTCCTCGTTCAAGGCCATAGCGGATTACGCCGACCGCAAAGGCGGCAGTTATCTGTTTTCTGACGCGTTTTATTACGATGCCAACGGGGATGTTACCGGCCGTAACAATTATACCCAGGATTTACCCTCGAACACCAAAGTATATACCGTCCGTGCCGATTTCGATAAAAAAACCAGCACAGCGACTTCGTATTCTTTCGGCGCGAAATATGCGAACAGTTCGATAAACAGCGACAGCTATTACCGTATCAACGACAATGGTCAGTGGCGCGATGACGATTCCCGCAGCAACCGTTACCGTTATCATGAAGAGGTGTGGGCCGGTTACGGAAAGATGAACACGAAGTTCTGGGGCAACCAGATAACAATAGGTCTGAGAGTGGAAGGAACGTCGCTCTCCAGTTATTCGCTGACGATGGAACGCGAAGACCGGCAATCGTACGTCGACTTTTTCCCGTCGGTATCGCTTATGAGGCAGTTCGGTAAGGAAAAAGCGCACAGCATCGCCCTTAACTATTCGCGACGTATATCGCGCCCTTATTACGGCATATTCAATCCGTACGAAATACCGCTTAGCGAGTTCAGCGCCGTAGTAGGCAATCCGGACATACGCCCTTCGTATATAAACCGTTACTCGGTTACCGGGGTGTTTTTCCAGAAATACAGCGTCACGGCCGAATACGGTCATTATACGGGGTTGATAAGCCAGATAGTGATGCAGTCGCCTGAAAATCCGGATATGACTGTTTACAAGCATGTGAATATGGACAGTAAGGACCGTTTCGGGTTGAGCATCTCCGCGCCTGTCAAGGTGACGAAGTGGTGGGGGCTTAACGCCGGCCTGTACGGCCAGTACTACATCCAGGACAATATGGGCGTGAGGGATTATCAGACGAATATGAGCGTGTCGGCACAGAACAGTTTTACGTTCGGAAAAGGGTGGAGCGCCGATTTTTCAGGATATTACAACACCGGTGGCGTAGAAGGCAATATGCACGTCGACGGTATGCTTTATCTGAATGCGGGAGTGGTAAAACGTGCTTTGGACAACCGCCTTACGTTCTCGCTCAACGTTTATAATATTACGGGGCAGAAATTCGATATGTATGCCTACGGCGATAACTACCGCAAGCATACGGTCAACAGGGAAGGAGGCGGAACGCAGAACCTGAGTTTTTCCGTCAGGTGGAATTTCAAGTCCGGAAAGAACGTTAAAGTGAAGAAGGTCGAAAGCGGTTCCCAGGAGGAGCGCGACAGACTGTAAGTGCCTGAAGCCAGGGGCGGAAAAACTTTTCGGCAAAAAACGTCCAAAGGATTGGAGGCTCGTAAAAAAGTTGTATATTTGCACCCGGATTATAACGAACAAAAACGTCAAATGTCGGGAGACATCAGCTTCTTCCTGCGATAAGAAAAAATAAAAGATATGAAAAGAACATTCCAGCCCCACAACCGCAAACGCAGAAACAAGCACGGTTTCCGTGAACGCATGGCCACTGCCAACGGAAGGAAAGTGTTGGCCGCACGCCGCGCCAAAGGCCGCGCAAAACTTACGGTATCATGTGAAGTACGTCATAGAAAGTAAGGATGTTATCTTTGGATTGATATTGAAAAATACAGAAAGGGGCGCTACTTTTTTAAGTAACACCCCTTTTTTATGGGATAAAACAGCGTTCATACAAATTCAGTCTTAAATAAAATACCGGCGGCAGCGGCCGCCTTTTTTACAAATGCCAAAAAGAGAAGACATCAAATCAGTGCTGATAATAGGCAGCGGCCCGATAGTGATAGGCCAGGCTGCCGAGTTCGACTATTCCGGAAGCCAGGCTGCGCGTTCGCTGCGCGAAGAGGGTATAGAAGTGACCCTTATCAACTCGAACCCAGCTACCATTATGACCGATCCGGTAACGGCGGACAACGTTTACCTGCTGCCGCTGACCGTGAAATCCATCGAACAGATACTCCAGAAGCACAAGATAGACGCTGTATTGCCTACAATGGGCGGACAGACTGCGCTCAACCTGGCTATCGAGGCGCAGGAAAAGGGCATTTGGGAAAAATACGGGGTAGAACTGATAGGAGTCGATATAGATGCGATAAACATAACAGAGGACCGCGAACAATTCCGTCAGCTGATGGACAAGATAGGCGTAGGTACGGCCCCGTGCCGTATCGCACGTTCTTACCTCAAGGGCAAGGAGATAGCGCAGGAGTTCGGTTTCCCTCTGTGCATACGTCCGTCGTTCACGCTCGGCGGTTCGGGGGCTTCGCTGGTGTACGACAGGGAAAAATTCGAAGACCTGCTGCAAAGGGGGCTCGAGGCTTCGCCGATACACGAGGTGCTGATAGACAAGGCGCTGATGGGCTGGAAAGAGTATGAACTGGAGCTTTTGCGCGATAAGAACGACAACGTTATAATCATAACTACGATAGAGAATCTCGACCCGATGGGCATACACACGGGCGATTCGATAACGATAGCTCCTTCGATGACGCTTTCCGATCGTACATTCCAGAAGATGAGGGATATGGCGATACGGATGATGCGCGCTATCGGAAATTTCGCAGGCGGTTGCAACGTACAGTTTGCCGTGTCGCCTGATGAAAACGAGGATATCGTGGCCATAGAAATAAATCCGCGTGTATCGCGTTCTTCGTCGCTTGCTTCAAAGGCTTCCGGTTATCCGATAGCCAAGATAGCGTCTAAACTGGCGATAGGATACACTTTGGACGAACTCCAGAATCAGATAACGAAGACTACATCGGCCCTTTTCGAGCCTACGTTGGACTATGTGATAGTGAAAATTCCGCGTTGGAATTTCGATAAGTTCGACGGCGCGGACCGCACGCTTGGACTTCAGATGAAATCCGTGGGTGAGGTTATGGCCATAGGCCGCTCTTTCCAGGAGGCTATACAGAAAGCTGCCCAGTCGCTCGAAATAAAACGTTCGGGCATAGGGGCCGACGGCAAGGAGATAAAAGACCAGGAGGTAATACTGGAAAAGCTCAAAAAACCGTCGTGGGATCGTATATGGGCCGTTTCCGACGCCATAAAGATCGGCATTTCCCTGCGCAAGATACATGAGATAACCAGGATAGACATGTGGTATCTCAAACAGTTCGAGGAAATGGTGGAAACCGAAAAACTCGTGTCCGGCTATACGATAGGCACCATACCTCGCAATGTGCTTATGGAGGCTAAAATGAAAGGTTTTGCCGACCGCCAGATAGCCCATTTGCTCGGATGCAAGGAGAGTCAGGTACATGACCGCCGTATGGCGCTGAACATACATCGCGTATGGAAACTCGTCGATACGTGCGCTGCCGAGTTCGCTGCTCAAACGCCGTATTATTACTCCACATTCGAGAACGATATGGAGATAGACGGCAAGCATATATCGGCCAACGAGAGCATACGTACCGACCGTAAGAAGATAATAGTGCTCGGTTCCGGACCCAACCGCATAGGTCAGGGTATAGAATTCGACTATTGCTGCGTACACGGAGTGCTTGCGGCACGCGAATGCGGTTATGAGACGATAATGATAAACTGCAACCCCGAAACGGTGTCCACGGATTTCGATACTTCGGACAAACTGTATTTCGAGCCTGTGTTCTGGGAACATATCTACGATATAATTTGCCATGAGAAGCCTGAAGGCGTGATAGTCCAGCTGGGCGGCCAGACGGCGTTGAAACTGGCTGAAAAACTGGAACGTTTCGGTATAAAGATTATAGGTACGTCATACGATGCTCTCGATCTGGCGGAAGACCGCGGGCGTTTCTCTGCGCTTCTGAAGGAGGCTAAAATCCCTTTCCCGCAGTACGGGGTGGTGGAGACAGCCGACCAGGCACGCGAGATGGCCAAGGAAATAGGTTTCCCGATGCTGGTGCGTCCTTCGTACGTGCTTGGCGGACAGGGTATGAAAATCGTGATAAACGAGGAGGAACTTGAAGAACACATCGTAGAGCTGAACAAAAACATCCCCGGCAACAGGATACTTATAGACCATTATCTGGACGGGGCTATCGAAGCCGAGGCCGATGCGATATGTGACGGCGAAAATGTCTATATAATAGGCGTTATGGAGCACATAGAGCCATGCGGGATACATTCGGGCGACTCTAACGCCGTACTGCCTCCGTTCAATTTGGGCGAGTTCGTTATGCAGCAGATAGTGGACCATACCAAGACGATAGCCGTGAAATTACATACGGTAGGTCTTATAAATGTTCAGTTCGCCATAAAGGACGATATAGTGTACATAATCGAAGCTAACCCGCGTGCTTCGCGTACCGTTCCTTTCATTGCCAAAGCATACAGGGAACCATATGTCAACTATGCTACAAAGGTGATGCTGGGCGTGAATAAAGTGACGGATTTCAAATTCAATCCGCACCGCCACGGATTCGCAATAAAAGAGCCTGTATTCTCCTTTAATAAATTCCCCGGAGTGAATAAGAACCTTGGCCCTGAGATGCGTTCTACAGGCGAGGCGATACTTTTTATCGAAGACCTGCACGACGACCAGTTCTATGATATATATTCGCGCCGGACTATGTACCTTAAAAGGTAGGATTCGTCGATCAGCGCAATAAAAAAGTCCCGCCTTTGGCGGGACTTTTTTATTGCGCAAGTAATTAAGGTCTTACGGTAAGTAATCCGATAGTGGGACTGATACACGATGTTGTTGTTGTTGACGTCGTGTTTTTAATAATTTCCCGCACGGTGGCGGTATGACAAAAAACCGTTTGCCATGATGTTCAGCCGGCTGTATTTTTCCTGTGTACTTCGTGCAATGTTCCGCCTTCTATCTTTACCGTCCGGGAAGGGAATTTCAATATCATGGCATAGTCATGTGTGGCCATTATCACTGCTGTGCCGTTCTCACGGTTTATATCAAGCAACAGGCGCAGTATCTCGGCCGAGGTGTTGGGGTCGAGGTTGCCGGTTGGTTCGTCGGCTATGATTATTTCAGGGCTGTTCAGAAGTGCGCGGGCTATGGCAACACGTTGCTGTTCGCCTCCGGATAGCTGATACGTGTATTTGTCCTGGTATCCTTCCATCCCTACACTTTTAAGGACTTCGAGTATGCGCTCCTTCATTTTGGAATCGTCTTTCCATCCGGTGGCCTTGAGGACGAAATGCAGGTTTTGGTAAACATTGCGGTCCGAAAGGAGCTGGAAGTCCTGGAACACGATGCCAAGGCGGCGGCGCAGATATGGTATGTCGTCTTCGTCCAGTTCACGCAAATTGAATCCGGCTACGTAGCCTTCGCCGGTACGCAACGGCAGATCGCCGTACAGCACCCTTAGGAGGGTCGATTTTCCGGAACCTGTTTTCCCTATCAGGTATACGAATTCGCCCCGGTCTATTTTTAGTTTTACATCGTCGAGTATCACTTCGCGCCGTTGTCCTACCCCCGGAGCGTCTATTGAAACTATCGTGGTGTTATCGTCTGCCATTTTTTAGTATTTCAGATTCATTTATTCCTTTGCCCCGTCAGTGATAGCGCTGTAACATGCGGCCTGTATCCGCGAACGGAAATTCCCACGAGACAGTATATTGTTGTTCATAGAGTCGAAAGTGCGGTTGGACAGGAAAATGTACACCATGTCGGCCTGCGGGTCTATCCATACCGCAGTGCCGGTAAAACCTGTGTGTCCGAATGTCTTGGGACCCATTATTTTGTTGGAAAATGACGGCCTGTCGAATCCGAGGCCGCGGTAGTTGCCTTGGTCGCAGTAATAACACGAAGAGAACAGGTCTATGGTTTCGGGGCGCAGATAGCGGCGTCCGCCGTACGAGCCGCCGTTGAGGTACATCTGTGACATTTTCGCCATGTCGTCCGCCGTTGAGAAAAGCCCGGCATGTCCTGATACCCCGTTCAGAAATGCTGCCGCCATGTCATGTACATAACCCCTGACCACGGTGTGACGCCAGTATTTTTCGTTTTCGGAAGGCACTATTTCGCTTTGCGGAAAACGCTCAAGAGGATTGTATCCCGAACGCCATGCACCTATCGGGCGGTAGAGCTCGCTCTGTACAAGGCTGTCGAGAGGTTGTCCGTAGAACTGTTCGGCCATCTGGCGGAAGATGAAAAATGCGAAATCCGAATAGACGTATTTTTTGTCGTCCGTTACGGGGGATTCTATCATTTGGCGGTCTATCGTATCCACGATGCTTCCTATGGCATACATGCCGTCCACTACTTTCTGGGTGAAGATGCTGTCGGGGACGGTGCGGTAATACTGCGGCAGTGGGCGGGTAGTGCTGTCGATAGTCTGGAGGTAATACGGTATCCATGCCTTTAGCCCTGCCCGGTGTGTCAGTATGTCGCTCAGGAGCATGTTTTCTTTGTTCGTGCCCTTGAATTTAGGCATTACGTCGCCCAGACGGTCGTCGAGTTTTATCTTGCCTTCTTCGTACAGTTTCATAACGAAAGGCAGGGTAGCCATGACCTTTGTCACCGAAGCCATGTCGTATATCATATCGCCATCCACACGGGCGGAACCGTCCATGCTGCCCATCGTAGTACCGTACCAACGGTCGTACACCACACGTCCGTGTCTTGCTACGAGTACGTGTACTCCGGGGGCGGCTCCCGACTCGACCGTTTCACGCATGATGGCGTCTATTTTCGAAAGGCTGTCGGAGGACATCCCGGCTTGTTCGGGGTAACCGTAACCGAGTCTTATAGCGGGTGAATTTTTATCGGACAGGCCACCGAATATGGCTTCTGCCGCCGCTATTTGGGAAAAGAACGCCGTGTTTTCGGAGCTGACGATATTTTCGGTTATATGGCTGAAAGTCTTACGCGCTTTGCGTTCTTTGGCCCCGAATACGGCCATTATGATTTTGCATTGAGGCAACGATATCCCGCGTAATGACGCTGAAGCGTCTTTGGTATCGCGTACTCCGATTATAAGTACATCCTTATGATTTATCCTGCCCAGTTCGGCTTTTGATACGGGTGTTATCCCGGCATATTTGCGGATGTATTTTTCGAACGACGGCAATACTCCCGATGCGGCGCGCATATAATAAATTTTTCCGGCAGTAAGGTCTTCGAGCGGTATATCCGGTCCGTTTACGGACAGCGTATTTTCGGCCAAAGTCATTACTTTTGCGGAATCCTGTCCCGATATTTCGTGTTTCAGGACTCTGTCGTATTCTTTCTGCGGGTTGCCTGCCGCGGCGCACAAAGGCATGGCCAGAGTTATGGCCAGAGCGTATTTGAAAATCCGTTTCATCTTCACGGTCGTGTGTTGTGTCGGTATGTTTATGGTTGCAGCCCCTGTTCGGAAAGGGCGTCTTTGATGTCTACTTTTACCCCGTATTTAAATGCTATCACGAATGCCGTGGGGTATCCTTTGGCATGTACCGATTTCATAAGTTCCTTTGCGCTTTTGTAATCCGTTCCAGGGCCTGTGTAGTATTTTACATAGCGGTCTTCCCGGTATGATTTGAGGTCAGTGAAGTCTCTGAGCGCCTTTTCACCGGTGCCTTCTATCGGTTTTACGGCCGAGAGCACCTGTACGTAGTAGAGTATCCCGTCGGCAGTCTGGGGCGCAGCCGCGGATGCCTTGGGTTCTTTTTTGGAAAAGGCTTCTTCGAGGTTGGCTTTGAGGCGTTGTTTTTCGGCGTTTTGGCTGTAAACCGAGGTTATGGGCAACAGGGCCGATAGTAGTAATAGCAGTGTGAGATTGGAGTTTTTCATAAGCTGTCGGATTTTAATGCCGTAGCATGACTTATACGGCAAATATAAGCCATAACCGGTTTACTTTACGACAAAGTGGAAGAAAAAATGCCGGTTACTCCGGCTGAATGAGTCTGCAGATATCCGTAACGGCGGTTTGCGACATAGTTGTGCCGCCGGATGACGATAACATAGACCGGCATACGGGGCATGATGTAATTATTGTTTCAGCACCGGCGGCCGTCAGTTCGCAAAGACGCATGTAGGCTACTTTTTGCGGTATATCTGTGGATGAGAGATAAGATCCTCCGCCGCAGCACATGGAATTTTTCCCGTCGTGTTTCACAGGGAGCAGTTCCCCGCCGAGAAGGCGTATGATTTCCCTCGGTGCGTCGGTGATGCCCGCGCGTGACAAACGGCAAGGGTCGTGGTACGTTACTTTTTTCCCGCTCAGTACGGGCCGGGGTTTTATCCGTCCATCCTCTATCAGTTTAAGCAGGAACTGCGAGTGATGCCACACATGATAATGCCCTCCAAAAGCTGGGTAGTAGTTCTTAAAAGCGGTGTAGCTGTGCGGGCATGGAGTTATTATTTTAGATATGCCGTATTTGCCTATCGTGGCTATATTCCGCCTGGCGCATATTTCAAACGAGTATTCGTCGCCGCTGTACCGTATTTCATCCGCAGTGTCCGATTCTTCCTCTCCGAGGGTTGCAAAACTGACGCCGGCATGTGCGAGCAGCGATGCAAAATACGTGGCGTCGGTTCTGGAGTTTCTGTCGAAACGCCCCATAGAGCCGAACCAAAGAAGGTATTCGGTTGTTTTGCCTTCCGATGCAAGGCGGCTCAGCAGCGGTATTGCGTTTTTATCCATGGTTACATTTTGTCACATGTTATGTTTCTTCTCCTGTAAAGCCCCATGGGTTGCCGGACGAGACGGTTGCCTGTCCGGCCCGGACATATTCTGCCGGGGCTGAACCTTCTTCGAGTGTGGCGTAGCGGCGTATTTCGAGTAGTACGGCCAACGGGTCTATTCCTATGGGACAGGCTTGGGCGCATGCTCCGCACGATATGCACGAAAAGGCTTCGGTGTGTGTTACGTAGTGGGGATACAGGTGTTTCGCACATTTTCCGTCCATTGAGGCTATACGTACCGATGCCATTATATTGCGGGGGGATAGTTGCTGTCCGGGCAGCATATTTACGGGGCATGCCTGGTCGCACCGTCCGCATTCCGTGCAGGCGAGCGATGCGGCTATGCAGGTGCCGGGCAGGTCGGAACAGTCGCGCGCGCCCATGATCATGTCCTGTGCCGTTGTTTCTGTTGTTCGGCCCTTCATAGTGTCTATGGCGGCGGTAACGGCAGGTACTCCCGGCGGAGAAAAGGCTTTTTCCCCGGCGGACATTATCATGTATGGCAGTGCGGAGAATATGTGCAGGTGCTTGGAAAATGTGATATACAGTAGAAAGAAGGCCATGAGGGTGTAATGGGCAAGGCCCCAGTATCCGCGTGAGAAATGGTATGTCAGGAATGTCCCTGCGGATAGTATTTCCAGTATCAGGATAGTATAGGCATCGCATTTCTGTTTCCCGGAGAGGGCGTTGAACCTGCTGACTCTGCCCGATAGCCTGCGCAGGATAAAGATAGCGGCGGCCGGTATTGCGGCGGCGGCGAGTGCGGCATTGGCATTAGCCAATGCCGCACTTAAGCCGCCGCCGTGTATTGCCGGTATGACTTGGGCGGTAAGTGTCAGGATAAAATCAGCCGCCATCAGGATAAACGATAGTACGAGGACGGAATGCAGTACGGCTGGTGTCGTTTTATCAAAAAATGTGCCTGTGGACGATGGTATTCCGCGGATAAGGAAAAGTTTTATCCTATGAAATTTTTTCCCGGCGGGCAAGACGTTCCGTCCGCAGGTTACCGTGCGGTAAAGTCTTACGGCCCGTACTGCTGACATACATACGGCCAGCAGAGCCGCGCCGATAACCGAATATGCGATTGTTCCGTCCATTGTTGTTGCCCCGGCAGGGTGTTTTTACGGCGCGTCTGTGTCGGTGCATTGGAAAAACGGCGGTGTGGATATCAGCGCGCTTTTTCCCTAAGGCGTTGTGCCGCGATGGAGTCCTTTACTATTTGTTTTTGTGTTTTTTCGCGCTTGCCGAATACGGTGACGTTTACATATCGTTTAGGGTTGGCTTTGATATCGGCCAGCAACGCGTTGAGCGACGATGATGCTGTCACCAGGTTGTCGTACATATTTTCGTCGGCCAACAGTTTGCCTATCGAGCCTTCCCCGGCGTTTATCCGGCTTGTTATGTCTTTGAAGTCGCTCAGTGCGAGGTTGAGGTTGGTTATGCTCTGCGATATTTCCTGAGCGGAGAGCGAGTCGAGTATGGTGTTTATCTTTTCAGTGCCGCTTGCCATGTTGCTTGCTATGGCTGAGAGGTTTTCGCGGTTTTCGCGCAGCATCATATCAAGGTTTTCGGATATGCTGGATGCATTTTCGAGCGTAGCGGACAGGTCGGCCAGCGATTTTTCGACGTTGGCCCTGTTTTTGTCGTTCAATACCTGGTTAAGGCCGGTCAGGACGGTATCGAGCGTTGCGAGTGTTTCGACAAGTTGGTGTTTTATCGGGCCTATGGTGTTTTTGATTACGTCGGACAGCCCTCCGCTCTGCAATCCTTTCAATGTATCGCCGTTTTCTGCCAGCATGCCGCCTGGCATCAGGATGACATTCATTTCGGCATCGGACATCAGGCTTTCGCCGGCTGCTATTTCTGCTATCGAGTTTTTGGTGAAACGGTATTCTTTTTTCACCTCGAAGCGTACTATGATGCGTCCGAGACTTTCCTGCGAGAATTTGATGTCCGACACAAGCCCCACCGTTACGCCGTTTATCTTGACAGGGCGGCCCGATTGCAGTCCTCCGGAAGACGGGTAGACAGCATAGTAATGGTAGTTGGGGCTGAACAGGTTGCGCCCTTTTATGAAATTATACCCCCAGATGAATGCCACGAGTATGGCGAAACTGATAAGCCCTATTTTAAATTCTCTTTTGAGTTTCAAAACGTATCGTATGTTTTGTTGTGAATATATTCTTTGTATCTATCCGGCAAAGGTAGGGAAAAAGAGCCGAATATCGGAGTTCATTCCCCGGTAAGCTTGCGTGCGGCGGCCGTGTCTATTTTTTTCCCGTCCCTGAAAGCTACGATGAATGCCGTTTTCGCCCCTTTGGATTTAGCCTGCGATAGTTGTTGCTGCGCTTTAGCGAAAGTGGATGTTTTCGGCATGGTGTATTTGTACATGCCGTTTTCGCGGTAATATTCCACGCTTTGGAATTTTCTGAGCGTGGGCTCTGTTTTCACATTTACCGTTTTTGGTGAGGAAATCAGCTGCACGCAGTAATATACTCCGCCGGAGTGTTCGCCTGCGGACGTTTTGTCGCCGGCAGGTTGTGTTTGGTTTACGTTTCCGGTCTGTTCTGCCATGATGGCATCGAAGTCAACCGGAGCGTTCGCTTTCGGGCCGTGCTGGCGGCTGTCGAAAAAGCGTACTTTGTATTTGCTTATGGCTTCGTAGAGCGACTGGGCCATTTGCTGCTGGCCTTTTTCCGAATGTAGGAAGTCTTCCTCTTCGGGGTTGGACAAAAAACCGAGTTCGACCAGTACGGCAGGGACTACGGTGGCGTATGTGACGTAAAGCACGGCCTGTTTTACCCCCAGGTTTTTCCGTGATCCGGTATCTTCGAAGCCTTCCTGCGCCATGGTGGCCAGAGAAATACTGTTTTTGATCGTCGAGAATTGTTCGAGGCTTTTGCCTATATTCGACGCCAGGTCGGACGGATCGAAGTTTTTGTAAGTTTCCCTGTAGTTTTCTTCGAGCATCATGGCGGCATTTTCCTTTTTAGATATTTCGAGGTTTGCCGCCGCTTTCTGTGTGGCCATTACGTATGTTTCGGCTCCGCGCACGCGCGGGCCGTCGCGTTTGACGTTTTCTACCGAGTTGCAGTGTATGGATATGAAAATGTCGGCGTCGTTTTTATTGGCTGTGTTCACGCGGTCGATGAACCGGGGGTAAACGTCGGTGCGGCGCGTCAACAGTACCCGTACGTCGTCCATATTTTCGTTGAGTAATTTCTCCAGCTTGAGCGCTACTTTCAGAACTACGTGTTTTTCGTATATTTTCCTGCGGCCGGTCCCTACGGTTCCCGCATCGTGGCCTCCGTGTCCCGGATCCAGCACTACGGTGAATTTTTCGCCTCCTGCCGTGTTTTTTCCCTGTGCCGCAGAAGATTGTACGGTTGTAAGTAACAGGGAGGAAAGCAATGCCGCTTTAAAAAAAATATTCTTTAACATCATTTTATTTCAATGGCTCTTTATGGTGTATTGTGTTGTGTGTCAATTTGTTGGTTGCTGAATTGGCGTTTTTGCGGTTTGTGTGCGGTATTTTATTGCCTACATAAAAATCAAAGAAACCGATTAAGCCGTGAAATTTTGGTATTTTTGAGCCTTGTAAGCAATCGGTATCGCATACTGGCCAAAGGTTCATACAAAAATATCACTAAATAAAGTTGTACACAAATACTAGAGGCATACTAACATTTATTTTAATGTTCGTCTCCTGCTGTTTTTTACCGGCTGTCGGTGCGACATGGCACGGGGCGGATACGGTATCCGCCGCCGTAGTCCCCGATGCGGATACGTTGCAGCCTCTGGCCCCGGCGATGCCGGATACGTCCCTTGCCAGGCTGGATTCCACGGCTTTGATAGGTATGGGTGATATGTTGAGCTACAACGATACCACGGCAACGGATACCTCGTCCAAAAAAGACAGGATACTGATGAGCGATGTCGAGTACAAGGCAAAGGATTTTTACTACATAGACGAGGAGAAAAAACGGGCTTATTTTTACAACGAAGCCGAGATAAAATATGGGGATATAACCCTTTCGGCAGGATATATACTTCTGGATTACGGGCTTGGCATAGCTTATGCTCGTTCAATACTCGATTCGTCCGGCGTGCAGACGCAGAAACCTATTTTCATGCAGGGCGAACAGGCGTACGACGCTTACGCGATGGTGTACGATTTCAATACCAAACGCGGATACATAAAAAACGTGAAGACCGAACAGACCGAAGGTTACGGTGCGGGACGCAGCGTGAAAAAAGAAGGTGAGGATGTTTTCTATGCTTCCGATTTTTACTTTTCCACGGATGAAAAACTGCGCGGATGGATAGACGGCACAGGTGAGGAGACGGATTACTATATACGTTCTTCGAGGGTTAAGATGACGGCGGGGAAAAGCCTTGTGGCCGGTTTTTCACAACTTTATATCGCCGATGTGCCTACGCCGCTGGTGTTGCCGTTCGCATTTTTCCCTCTCAATACGTATCCGTCGTCCGGAGTGCTTCTGCCAAGTTACAATATGACCAACGACCAGGGCTTCGGGCTGGTCAATGCTGGATACTATTTCGTGATAAACGATTATCTGCACCTTCAGGTAAACGGCGACATATACACCAAGGGCTCGTGGGCTTTGCGTACTACGCTGAACTATTTCTGGAAGTACCATTTCAGCGGCTCGCTGAATTTCGATTTTTCTAAAGTGGTGTATGGCGAGATAGGGCTTCCGGGCTATACCAAAAGCAAACCGTGGAGACTTTCATGGACTCATACGCAGGACCAGAAATGGTCGCCGGGCCTTACTCTTTCGGCGAGCGTCAATTTCTCGTCCCAGGGATATTACGAAAATTCGCTGGACCAGATGTATACCAATAACTACATAAACAATTCGGTAACGTCTTCGTCCATAAGCCTGGCCAAGTCGTGGGGCGCATCGCCGTTCAAGACCAGCCTTTCCATGACCCAGTCGCAAAACAACGCCCAGAATAGCATGTCGCTCACGTTGCCTTCGCTCGTGGTGACGATGAACCGTATATATCCGTTTAAAAAGGAGGATTCTGACGGCAAGAAATGGTATGAGAAGATAAACATGCAGTGGACGATGAATGCCAAGAACACGATATCCAATATGCCGATAGATTCGTTCATGACCTCGTCCATGTTCAGCAAATATTCCAAGATGAACGTTTCCCATAACATACCGGTAAGCGCTTCGTACAAGGTGCTCAAGTATTTCAACCTTGGTTTGGGAGTGAACTATACGGAAGACTGGTTCTTTAAAACCATCAAAAAACATTGGGATGATGACCAGGGTAAGGTAATCACCGATACCATACCTGGTTTTAAGGCCCTCAGGCAATTCAGCACTTCCGCATCGCTGACCACTATGGTGTTCGGTATGTTCAATATCAGCGAGAAAGGTAAATTGAGGGCCATAAGGCATGTGATGAGCCCTTCGCTGACATATACGTATTCCCCGGACTTTTCCACTTCGTTCTGGAATTATTACGACGCGGTACAGACAGGCGACCGTCTGGGGCAGATTATGTATTACTCGTATTTCGAAGGCATGGGCGCCGGTTATCCCAGTTACGGCGGGATGAGCCAGTCGTTGTCGTTTTCGTTGGTGAATAATTTCGAAGCCAAAGTTGCGGACAAGACGGACTCCACAGGAGTGAAGACGAAGAAAGTGAAACTGCTCGACAACCTCTCCACGAACGTGTCGTACAATTTTGCTGCCCAGCAGTTCAAATTGTCCACGATACCGGTGAGCGGAAGTACGTCGTTTTTCGATCGTCGTGTGGCACTGAATTTCAGGTTTAATTTCGACCCGTACAGGATAGAGAGGACATTACAGGAGAAGAAAAATAAGAATGATCCGGATGTGTACGTGACAACGCGTATAGACGAACTCGGAGCTCCAAGACTTACCGATGCGGGGGTTAATATGAACTTCAGCATTTCGTCTGCCGATTTCAACAAGAACAAAGGAAAGGCATCGGGAGATAATAACAATGGTTCGAATTCCGACTCGAACGGGAATTACGACAAGTACGGATATCTGGAATACCTGCCTACGTGGAGCCTTTCGATGGGGTATACGTACACATATTCCAAACCGCTGGACAAGACTTCGATAACCAACTCGGTGTCGCTCAACGGCGAGGTGGGCTTTTCAAAGAACTGGAACATGTCGTTCAGCACGGGTTACGATTTCCAGGCCAGCAAAGTGACGGACCTCAGGTTCGGATTCGCACGCGACCTCAATACGTGGCATATCACGCTTTCGTGGGCTCCTATTTCGTATTATTCGTCGTATAGCTTCTTTATCGGAGTGAAAGCTTCGTTGCTCAAAGATCTCAAGTACGAACAGAACAAGAGTTACCGGAATTCCATTTTCTGACACGATAAGAATATACCAACCTCAATAATCATAATCCAATATGAAACAGATAATATTTTCGGACAATGCTCCCTCGCCGATAGGGCATTATTCACAGGCTGTAAAACACGGGCAGATGCTTTATATTTCCGGCCAGCTGGCCATAGATCCGGCTACTAACAAACTGGTTTCCGGTTCGGTTTCCAGTGAGACACGCCGTGTGATGGACAATATAAAGGCCATCCTCGAAGCTGCCGGCATGACATTCGAGAACGTGGTATATGCCACGGTACTCCTGCGCGATATAAACGATTTTGAAAAGGTGAACAAAGTGTATTCGGAGTATTTCAACCAGGAAACGGCTCCGGCACGTGTCGCATATCAGGTAGCATGCCTGCCCAAGAACGCTTCCATCGAAATAACGATGGTGGCGGGCGAGTAATACGGAAGGTGCGATTTTCATACGCGCGGAAGGAACTGCGGCATTAAGCCGTAGTTCCTTCCGCCGTTTTTCCCCCTCTCCGCACCCTTGCGGAAATGGTCGATGTTTTTTTGCAGAACCAACTCAGCAAGTGGCGGAAACGGTGTTTTTTGCCGCCGTGAGTGTTCTGTCCGTGTTCTCGTCCTATCCCCATGAATACCGGCAGGAAGAAGTATATGCCCACCAGCGACATCAGCAGTCCGCCTATCGTCCCTATGGCCAGCGGATACCAGAACGCTTCTTTTGTCCCTATTATGAACGGTACGAAACCGAGTATGGTGGACAGTATGGTCAGCATTATGGATGTTATCTTCGAATTGAACGCTTTCTTGTAGGTGTCCATTCGGCTCATGCGGCATGTTTTGCGCAGGTTGTTGTAGTCGTTAAGGATGTATATGGAGGCGTTGACCGTAATACCGCTGAGCAGTATCATTGCGGCGAAGCATCCCTGGTCCACGCGTATGTCGAAAAGGTAGAACGTGGCGAACAGGCCTATAAGGGATATCGGTATCACCATTATTACTGCAACCGGTTGCTTGAGCGAATTGAAAAGTATGGAACACAGGAAAAATATTATCACGGCGATAAGTCCCAGTACGAGATATTGCCCTGCGGATTCGTTCCAGTTCCAATAATTCCGGTCGTTTTTTATGGTGTATCCTACGGGGATTGTTTCCTTGAATTCTTCGATGTATTGTTTCAGTATTTTTTCGCCCGACTGGGGAGAACCGATATAATCGTACTGAAGTATCAGGTTGTATTGCTGGTCGGTCTTGCGTACGCTTTGCGGAGCCTGTCCTTTTTCTATCGTGGCGAACGATGCCATTTTATACCGTATCGAGTCCATGTGCTGGACGGTGTTGTTCAGGTTCCATACGTCATAGGCGCGGCCTTGTTTCGATTCGATACGTACCTGTTCCATGTAGCTTTCTCCCTGTACGGAGGCGATATTGGCCGAACCGAGCATTGACGTGACGGAAGAGAGCAGGTTGGAGGGCGTCATGCGGGCTCGCACCAGTTCGAGATTGTCCAGTCCGAAGAAGTATTCCGAATAGTCGTTTTTCGTCCATGAGCGTTCGGAGGATATGTTGACTTCCTTTATACGCTGGTTGGTAAGAAGCTTTTCCTTGAATTGTTCGGCTATGGCCCAAAGTTGGTCATAGTTGTATCCGTTGAACGTTACTGTGATGTTCCCGGCCGATTCGGATACGTTGTTGTTGAAACCGTCGCCAACGCCGTACACTCCCCAGCTGGCCCCTCCCAGTTCTACTGCTTTGGAAACGGCGTTGTCCTTCAGCATGTAGGGAAACGAACTGCGTTCGGCATCTTTGGTGAAGTAGATGCGTATCGATGCGCTTTGCGGGGATACGTTGGTTTGGAACTGGCGTATTTCGGGGAATCCGGTAAGGTAGCTCTCCATTTTCATTATTACCGCATTCATCTGTTCGAGTGTAGTGCCGCTTGGCATCGAGGCGTATATGTTCAGCGTCGTTTCTCCTCGCTCTCCTCCGTAGGAGCCTTTGGACACTTTGTCGGCGAACAGTCTGAGAGTGCCTCCCAGGGCCTTGTCGGCTATCGGCTTTATTTTCTCCTTGTAGTATTGAGAGCCAAGGGTGGCGTTGTATTTTTCCGCCCAAAAGCCTTCGCCTTTTATTTTTTCAGGCAGTTTGAATACCGGCAGACCGAAGGCCAGTACCATCAGTATCACTGCCGGTACCCTAAAGCGGTAGATAAAACGCATTTGGGCCGAGAAAAAACGGTTGAAGTACGCGATGCGCCGTTTCCCGCGAAGGGGAGAATTGATGATGAACGCAGGCAGGTGTTTTTTTATGGGCAGACGCAGTTTTTTTTCGTCGAAAATGCCCAGTTTGTCCATCAGGGCGGGCACGAGGAACAGCGCCGTGAAAAGCGATACGGCGAGATTTATGATTATTATCATAGAGAAATCCTCTAGCGATATGCGTACTTCCTCTGGCAGGAAGAACACGACGACTATGGCCGAGATGGTAGTGAGCGTCGCCGCCAGTATAGCCAGAAAAACCCTGAAATTGCGCCGGTGTTTCAGGTGGTCGGCCATCACGATCGTGTTGTCCATTATAAGTCCCAGCGATATGGTCAGCCCGGCCAGGGAGAAAAGGTGTATCTCGACACCGGCGAAATAATACAGGATAGCACCTATGGCCAGGTTGGCTATCATAGAAAAAGTTATCATCGCCAGGTATCGGAAACTTCCGCTCACCACCAGTACGAAGAGCAGAAGTATGGCTATCGTAAGTCCGCTACGGAAATATATCTTATTCAGTTCGGCGTTGATGTACTCGGTAGCGTCGTAGGATAGACTGGTTTCGTAGCCTGGCGGCATTGCCTCTTTTAAACGTTCCATGGCCTCCCTGACCTGTGCGCCGAGTTTTATCTGGTTGGCGCTGTTTTCGGCATATACCCTCATGTACACGGTGTTAAGACCGTTTATGCGGTAGTACGACGTCGGTTTGCTCTCGCTGTGGCGCACGGTGACGAGTTTGTCGAGAGTTATTATACGTCCGCCCACCATTTTTACCGGGATACTGCTTATGTCGGCCAGGTCGAACTTCTTTTCCGGCACTATGGCCATGCGTACCGTGAGGAAATCGCCTGAATCCGTGATTTCCGTACCCATGCCCAGGTGTTCTTTGCGTGTAAAAGCGGATACCGCCGAAGTGATGTCAGAGGGGGACAATCCGAGAGTTTCCAATTGGCGGCTGTCGTATTCGAGAACCCATTCCATAGGTGAGGCTCCTGATATTTCTATCATGTTGACCCCTTCGATGGACGCCAGTTCGGGACGTATGTTATTCTCGGCGTATTGCTGTATCTGGTACGGTGGCTGCGAAGCGTTTATCGTGTAGGTGAGGAACGGTATCCGGTCGGACGATTCGGTCTCGGCATTTTTAGCATATATGACCGGATATGAGAGCCCTGCGGGTAGTTCGGGCCAGGCCTGACGTACGGCATTGGACACTTCGAAACGGGCTATGTCCATGTTGACCCATTTGTCGAACTTGAGCCTGATGTAGCTGTTGCGGCGTGTGGAATACGATGAGGATTCTATGCTCTTTACACCTTTTATGCGGGCGAACATGGCTTCCAGTTTGGATGTTACCTCGCTTTCTATAACGCGCCCCGATGCTCCGGTCATACTGTAACTGACCGTTATTTCAGGCAGTGTGCGGGATGAATTGAGCTTTACCGGCAACAGCGGCACGAAAGCTATGCCTATTATCACAAGGCATATTGAAAGCGTTATTATGGTAAACGAAGGAAACCGTTTATTCATTTCGGCGTGTTTTATTTGGCCTTGTCAGACAGGGCTTTATTTCACTGTGTAGGAGTACATACGGTCGAAATCCCTGGATAACGACATACCTTTCTCGTAATCGAACAGGGTGAGTTTCTTTATCTTGGCATAGCTCTTCCAATAGTTGCGAAGGGAGGTTATGTAATTCGTCTGGGCTGTGTTCTGGCGGTTTAACGCCAGAGTGAGGCTGTTTACGTCCACTTTGCCTATTATGAAACGCTGCATGGTACTGGAGTATGCTTCGCGTGCTACTTCGAGGGCTTCCAAGGCGCTTTTTATAAGTTCCTGCTGTATGTTGAAGTCGCTCACGGTCATGATAACTTCCTGTTCGAGCGATATTTTGTCTTGAGCAATGGATACTTTGGTCATGTCGTAGTTGCTGCGGGCGGTGTTGTATTTGCCTTTGGCTATGCCCCAGTCCACTATTGGTATGTTAAGCGATACGGAAATCATGTCCTGGCGTTTAAGATCGCGGTATGCGTCCCCGAAGGATTCCGCCGCCTGGTTGAAACCTACGCTGGCGCTAAGGTTGGCTGAAAAACGGCTTTCTATCTTCGCTTTTTGCATCCTTGCCTGCGCTTCGAGTTCCCTTTGGCGGAATTCCATCATCTGAGGGTTGTTTTGCATGGCGTAGGAAAGGGCTGTCTGCGGGTCTATGGTTTCAAGGGTGGGAAGGTCGGGAATGATGAGTTCTATGTCCGTGTTCTCGT
This sequence comes from Flavobacteriales bacterium, assembly GCA_003150615.1. Classification (GTDB taxonomy): domain Bacteria; phylum Bacteroidota; class Bacteroidia; order Flavobacteriales; family UBA1820; genus Merdimorpha. Next base: position 97,738 of record QALN01000006.1, read on the forward strand.
CCAGGTTGAGGTACGATGTAAGGCTGAATTTGGCGCGTTTAAGTTCTATGCGCGCGTTTTCCAGTGTGTTGCGTGCGTTTATCACATCCAGGTTGAGAGTGAGCAGGTCCGATTTGGAAATGGCCGCTATGCTGTATCTCTGTTGCCCCACGGCGTAAAGCGTGTCGGCGTTGGCCAGGTCGTTTTCCGCGGTTTTGTAGTTCGTCTGGGCCATAACCAGGGCGAAGAAAAGTTCGGTTACGTTTTCGGAAATGCTCTCCATGTCGAACAGCAGATTGCGTTTGGCCGCTTCGTATTTTATAGGTTCGATTTTTTTATCCCAACGGAACTGGTTGTACCCGAACAGCGGCTGGTTGTATCCTATACGTATAGGAGTGGTGCTGAATTGCTGGTAGTCTTCGTTGACCGAAGAAAAATTCTTGACGAAATCCAGATCCGTGTCTATATAGAAAGTACCTCCCAACGGGCCTACGTTTTGCTTTACCGACAATCCTATGGCCGAGCTTATGGTCTGCTGAGGACGGTATTCTTCTATGTTGGTTTCCGAGTTGTACCTGAGTACGAAATTCTGATTGTACTTTATAGGAGTGGATGCTATGCTCAGCTGTGGCAGGTTCTGTGCTTTGTACGTACGGAATTCCCAGTACGAACCAAGGTATGTGTGCCGCGCACGGAATGCCGACAGCGAACTGTCGGTGGCTATCGATATGACATCCCTTAGAGAGAGTTTTTCGGTTGCGGTTTCGGTCATGGCGGGGGATTGTCCGAGTGCCAGTAACGGGAAAACCATCGGCAATATGATATACAGTAAACGTATTTTCATGGTGAGTAGTATGTGTTTTACTGAATTTCGTTTTTCATCGTTTCGGGGCGTTTGCCTATCTCGGCGCCTTCGTGTTTGCGGTATATGAACCAGTATATGAGCGGTATTATGAACAGACTGACGAGTGTTCCTACCGTCATGCCTCCTATAAGGGCGAGCGAGAGCGGGGCCTGGAGCTCGCTGCCCATGTCGCGGCTGAAAAGAAGCGGGACCATGGCGAGTATCGTGGTCAGGCTTGTCATTACGATGGCTCTCAGACGGCGGTGTCCGGCCGTGTGGATAGCCTCGAGGATCGGCATGCCTTCTTTGCGCAACTGGTTTATCACGTCTATCTTGAGTATCGAGTCGTTTATTATGATACCGCAAGCCACGACTATTCCTATGGCAGACATTATGTTGAGCGAGTTCCCGCAAAGCCACAGCACCAAAAGGGCGGCGGCTATGTCTATAGGCAGTTCTATCAGTACGATGAGAGGCTGCATGAGCGATTCGAACTGGGCCGCGAGTATGAAGTAAAGCAGCAGCACGGATATGCCGAGAACGATACCCATTTCCATGAAAAGGGCGCGGTTGGAGAATATGCTTCCCGTGATATCGACTTCGTATATCTTGCTGTCGAGGACTTCGCGGCGTATTTCGTCGGTGAGCTTGTCGGGGTTTTTTACGCCGGTGTAGTTGACCGGTATGAATTCGCCGTTGCGGCCTGAATATATGGTTTTGAAGTCTATGCCTGGCAATACTTTGATGAAAGCGGACAGAGGGACCTGCTTGCCTTCGGACGATGTTACCATGGAACGCGACAGCAGTTCGTCCACTCCGGAAGAACTTTCCCATGCCACCACTATAGGCAGGTATTGCTGGTTTGAGCGCAGCGTCGATACTTTGTTGGCACCGAAAAGAGTGCGCAAAGCCTGGTATACGGAGTTGTAGGATACGCCGTATAGGAGCAGAGCGCTGTTGTTTACCGAGATGTTCAACTGGCTGGATAGGGATATTTCAGCTTTTCCTCCGGTCTTTTCCGCCAGGGCTCCTGTGAACGACAGCAACGAGTCGATACTGTCCGACATGTCGCCTTCTTTTTTCATGATATTGGCCGTGTATTCCGCCTCTGAAGTGGAAAATATCTTTTCGAAGATATTCTCCGGCGGAGCCATCGTTACTTTGGCGTGCGGATACAGCGATGCGATGTGTTTTTTTGCCTGTTCTTCTATCGCAGTGATGGATTTGGTATCATGACTGCGCAGGTAAACCTGGCTTTCGGACGAGCTGAGCTGGTCGTTGCGGTTCAGGATGAACTGCTGTTCTCCGACCAGGGCCGAACTTTCCAGAACATCATCGCCGAGGTTTTGCAGCAGGTCGATAACGCGGCGGCGGTTTTCGTCCAGGTGGATGTTTTCATTCCATTCTATGGTGATGACCGTTTCGTTATGGTCCAGGAAAGGCATTTTGCGTTTTTCTATGACGTCGAACAGAAGTGCCGTAAGCGGTATTATCAACACAAGGCACGGTATTATCCATTTGCGGTGATTGAATACGAAGTCGAACCCGCGGTCGTAGAATTTCATCCAGCCCACCGAATCCACTTTGTCGAATATGCATTTGGCCCACCGTGGCATTTTCATCGAGGAGAGTTTTTTACTGCCGTAGAATATCCTGTATGCCACAGGCAGAAAAATGATGCCGACGATGTAGGAAACGCCAAGTCCGAGACTCACGGACATGGCCTGGTCGTAGAAAATAGCTCCCGCAATGCCGCTTATAAACACCAGAGGTACGAATACGGCTATGGTGGTAAGTATGGACGATAGCAGCGGACGTATTATCTCGTTAGTTCCGCGTATACACGCCTGGTCCAGCAGGCCGTCCTTTTCGCGGTATTGCGATATGTTGTCGGTGACGATTATAGAACTGTCTATCATCATGCCGAGTGCAAGTATAAGCCCCGAAAGCGATATTATGTTCAGCGAAAGTGAGAACAAATAATAGAACAGCATGCTTATAACCAGCGAGACTACCATGCCGAGAGATATTACGGCCGGAGTGCGGGCGTCCTTGAAGAAAAATATGGATATTATGCATATCAGTACGAATCCTATCCACAGGTTGCTCTGGAGGTTTTCCAGGGTGTAGTCGAGCAGTTCGGTCTGGTTTTGCGATATGGAAAAATCGATGTCCGGGTATTGCTTCCTGAATGTTTCTATTGCTTCGGATACGGATTTTTTCATGTCGTCCATGCTCGTATCCGACTGTTTTATCACGGAAAAGACTATCGACCGGCGTCCGTTGTAAAATGAGTAACCGTCGGGTTTTTCGGGGGCTATCTCGACACGTGCGATGTCCTTAAGGCGCATCAGACGGTTGTTTTTGTTCAGGTATATGTTTTCCACGTCCTCTTTGGTGCGCACGACGGAAGACATCTTGACGTTGTATTCGTAGTATCCGTCGCGCACGGACATGCTGCCTGGTTCGGAGTTGCTGTTTTTGAGCAGGTTCTCTATCTCCGAGAGGGTTATCCCGGCAGTGGCCATTTTGGACTGGTCTGGTATTACGGTCAGTTCGCGGCTCTCGGTTCCGGTGACATCGACCATCGCTACTTCCGGCAGCTGTTCCACCCTGCGTTTTATCACCGATGACGCGAAATCGGACAGTTCGAGGAACTTGTCGCGGTCGGTCTCCTGATACGGGATGTCTTTTTTGAGCGTGAGATTGAGGTTGAATACCGGCAGGTCCGTAGCAGAGGCTTTTATGACTCTTGGCCTCTGGGTGTTCTGCGGCAGGTAGTTCATTGCCGCGTCTATCTTTTCGTTGACTTCGATGAATGTGTAATCGGTGTCCGTGCCGTAGGAGAATCTCATGCGGATGATCGATCCTCCGTCGCGCGTGCGGCTTTCGATAGATGTAAGGTGGGCTACCTGGAGCAGTTGCGAGCGGATGGGTTTTACCACCGTGTTTTCCAACTGGCGGGCCGATGTGTTTTCCGAGGATATCTGTACCGTTATTTCCGGTATGGCGATGTCCGGCAGAAGGGATACCGGAAGCGTAAAGTAAGTTATCACGCCCAGTATTATGGCGGCCAGAAAGGACATCATAACGGCTATGGGCCGGTTTATCAGAAATTTTATCACTTTATATCAGGCAAGTTTCGTTCGTATGAGTCGTAGCTTTTTTCTCTTACCGGTGGTCGTGCGCAATTACCGTATTTTACCTATTTTGACCGGCACGTCGTGGGCCAGGTTCATATTGCCTGTCACGATGACGGTATCCCCGTCCTTGAGCCCGTCTTTTACTATCATATCGCGGCTGTTTTCCTCGCCCGGTTCTATGTAGTTCCAGAAGGAACGTCCGTTCTTGTACGTGAATACCACGCTGCGTCCGTTGGAGCGCAGGACCATGGCGGTTTTCGGTACGACCATTTTGTCAGGCACTGTATTGCTTATCGATACACGCACGTTCATACCGTCGTAGAGCACGCCGGAAGAGTTGTCGGCAGTGGCTTTTATGCGTACCAGTCCGTTTTTATCCACAACCGGGTTTATTGCCGTTATCCGGCCCTTTATCACGGTGTCGTCGGATATGAACGGCATTATCTCCACTTCGCGCCCTTTTTTGACCATGGGCAGTTCTCCTTCGAGTATGGAAAAATCGATATTCATGTCGCCGGAACCTATGACGGTGCAGAAGGGTTCGCTGGTGGACGGTATGTTGTGTTCTTTCGAGAAAAGGTTGGCTATCGTACCGTCGAAAGGAGCGTAGAGGGTGGAGTTGTTGTAATCGTAAAGGGCCAGCTGGTACGTTTCGCGGGCGTTGTCATAGCCGCTCTTTGTGCGTAGCAGTTGCATTTCCGAAGCCGGGACTTTGGTCGTGTCGCGTATGTCGTAACCCCGGCCGATCAGTTCGTCCTGCAGCGACAGATATGCCTGGTCGAGCGACGATTTTGCCGAGACGAGCTTTGATCTTAGCCTGTATGTGTCTTGCGATGCTATTTTCTGTCCTTTTGACACACGGTCGCCGTTGGACACGTATATTGCGGTGACTTCTTCCGATGCCGGGAAGTTGAGATCGGCTTTTTTCGATGCCTCGGCATTGCCGTTGCTGATAAGTTCACGTGAAAAATCTCCGGTTTTCAGCACCATAATATCGACGACTGGCTCTTCGGATTTCAGTATCTGACTTACGTTTTCCTCTTTTTTGTCTTCGGAGTGTCCGCATGCAACCAACAGGAGGGCGGACAAGCAGAATAGCAGTAACTTTTTCATAAAAGCGCTTTTAGTATGTGTGACAGGTTTATTTGTAGCCATAAATATAGAAAATCATACGGTTATAAGGCGTGAAAAACCTTATTTTTTCATAATTATCCCTTCAGTTCGGTTATGCACAGCACGAAATTTTCATTTTCGAGGTGTGTCAACACGTCTTCCGGAATGTTTTTCACTTTGTCCAGTCCCGGCATGCCGGGGGTAAGGCAGCTCAGTACCGCACCGCCTGCCGTGCCGCCTGTAATCATGGACAGAAGGCACGCTTCTGCCGCTCCCTGGTCGGTATATATCGTTCCGGTATCCCTGTCGGCAATGAAGGAAAATCCGCGCTTACCGTCATATATGCTGCCGAAAGCGAACCTTTTGCCAACAGTTCCGGGGCCTGAAAGACAACGGTAGGACGTGTTTCCGTAAATGTTGTTTTCGACGTCTTTTTTGTCTTCGTCCGGCACATTGTACGGCCCGAAGTCGTAGGAGCATGAATCTACAAGGCGTCCGGTATCGTCAAACATCCGTACCGTGTTGCTTATGTGTTCGTTGAATGCCGTAATGCCGCCGCCTGCCTGGGTAAAGCCGTTGGAGGCGACTATGGCCCGGTCGTCGTGGTATTGGTCGTATTTCAGGTATGACGCCTTTACATTGAGCAGACTGTCGGTGACTGCGGCTTTGTTGCCGCTGCATTGCCTTGTGTTCCATGTGCAAAGGGCGAAAAGGTATCCTCCTTCGGACAGGCATTTCACGTCGTCCGCCTCGAAAGGCAGTTTTGTGCGTTTTATGAAGCCTCCGCCGGGCCCGTAAACCAGAAGTTCGTCCGTACGTCCGTCTATTATATGTATCCTGCCTTTCCCGTCGATGTCGAAAGCCGAGACTTGTGTGTATTCTTCCGGGCCTTCTCCTTTACGGTCCACTTTGAACGCCGGCATGCCGCCCATGTCGAACACGAGGACTTTGCTGTTGCGGTTATATCTGTATTTTACGTATATAAGGCCGTTTTTTATTTTCACATCCTCTGCCGAGTTGAACATGAATTCAGGGTCTGTCGAGTCGAATTCGACGAAAGTCCTGGATTTAATGAGGCTATCCGGCAGTTCGGAGAGTTTTTGGTGACGGAAGCCTTTGCCGTCGATGCTCAGCGGGGCTTTGGGAGAGCACCCAGCAAGTACTGCCGAAACCAGAATTACCGATAAGAGTTTTTTCATTTTTTTGTTCTTTGTGTTAAAGACGTTTTTTCCGGTCAAAAGTTACACCTTGTTGCGGTTTTTTTTAGGATTTTATTACTTTTTCCTGTGGTTTAGACTTGATGCGGGACGTAAAAAGTTTCACAGGCGTATGTTTTTTTAGTGATAAAAAGGTTTGAAAACTTTTATATTTCCTTTATGATTATTATATTTGTGTGAATGAAGTATGGATATGGTAATTTTACATGATGAAAATAATCAAAAAAGAAATAAAAAATATGAATGTCATAACACTGGTAAAGGATGGATGTGAGGATTTGCCGCTCGGCGGGCCTTCTGCAAGGTGCGCGGTGGTGAGCGGGAATATCAGTCATACACTCATGGGTGAGGAAACACTGATACTGGAAGTGGAGGCTTCGGCGGCCGTAGGATTTGAAGTAGGTTACCGGACGGAGGTGTTCGGCAGGACTTATTATCTGAACAATCTGCCCAGGGCGGTTCGCATGTCGGGACACAGGATAACGTATTCGGTGGTGATGGAGAGCCTCAAGTACGAATTGTCCAAGGTGCTTTTTACCAATCGGTTCAACGGCGGAAGTGAAAATGTCAACGAGGCCGATTTCAGTTTTACAGGCAGTTTTGCCGGTGTGATGGACAAAATAGTGTCCGAACTGGAGCGCGTTTACGGCGCAGGGACATGGCAATGGAAGGAGGCGGATACTGGTGTGGACGAGGCTTACGATCACTCGCGTCTGGACGAGGTTAAGACGTTGTCGTTCTCGTCGGAAAATGTGCTTTCGGCGCTCAATACGGCGTGCGGCCAGTGGAATGCCGAGTTCCGGGTGGAAAGGGAGGCTGGTGTGAATACGATAACGGCCGGGCGTTTCGGGCGGAATGTATGGGAGCATACTTTCCGTTATGGGCGCGGCAATGGCCTGTACCGGCTTACCCGTGACCGTAAGTCGGATTCAAATATGATAACCCGGCTGTACGCTTACGGATCGGACAAAAACCTGTCTGGGAAGTATCGTGGACGTCGTCGCCGTCTGGCGCTGCCGCAGTCGCACGAATCGCCGCTGGTAAAGGCCGGGGGATATGTCCAGGACGATGCGTTGGCGGAAAAGTTCGGATACGGCGAAGGCGCCGTGATTTTCGATGACATATATCCTTCGCGAGAAGGTACGGTGTCGGCTGTGGATGATGCGAATGTGTTGAAATTTACGGATGAAAGCATGGATTTCGACCTTAATGAAAAGGATGGTAACGGCAATTCCAAGTATCTGCTGGCCTCGGCTACGGCGCGTGTTCATTTCAATACTGGAAAGCTGGCCGGATATGAATTTTCGATAGCCGGTTACAACTCCGGACGGAAGACGTTCACTATCGTTCCTTTTACCGATGAAAACGATTATCAGTATCCCAGCCCGGACGAAGACGAATTCAGGATACAGCCGGGCGACAGGTATGTGATACTTGACATTGCGCTGCCGGATTCGTATGTGGCCCAGGCAGAGGCTAAACTCGCTTCGCGCGCTTTGGAAAAATACCGTGAAAACTACCGCAGGCTGTTTGCATATTCTCTCGAAGTGGACGAGCTTTTCCTGAAAAAGAACTTCCCGAATGCTTCCTCGGGGGATATTTTCAATACGGGCGATTATGTAAACATAAGCGATGCCGACCTTACAGAAGGCGTTATGGCTATGAAAGTGTCGGGATTTACCAGGGACGTTTTTCACCCGTACTGTTATACGCTGACGCTTTCCGACAATGCGCCTTCGTCTGTTATTACTTCCATCGTCAGGAGTGAAGTGGAAATGCAGAAAGTGATAAAGACGAACAGATTGTCCGATCCGGCGCGGGCTCGGCGTAATATCCGTACCACGGCCGAATTGTTGGAAATGACATTCGATACGGACGGTTATTTCAATGGAGGGCGTATCCGTCCGGAAACGATAGAAACTGGAATGATAGCCGTAGGAGCTTTGTCACAGCAGTTTATGTTGGACGGCGTGGTGTTCCGTCCGGACTATGGGGGCGATACATCGTCCGTCGTTTTTTCCGAGGGTACGTTGACTCATCTTGGTATTGAAAAGGACACGGTAAGGATATGGGGTATAACTCCGGGTACGGTATCCGGTCTGGACGCTTCTTTGCCGTATTACGTGTATGCCAGATGTTCCAGGGACGGCCAGGCTGGGACTATGGTGTTCCGTACGGATGCCGTGAGATACGATGCCGATGCGGACTTCTTCCATTTTCAGGTCGGGGTTCTCTCATGTGTGTCTGACGGCTTTAGGACATTGTCGCTGACATACGGCAGCAGCGTTATCAACGGCAGACAGATAACTTCCGGAAGGATATTGTCCTCTTCGGGAACTACCTACTTCGACCTTGACGAGGGTGAGATAGGCGGCCGGATAGTTTTTTCGGACAAAAGCACTACCGAAAGCGGACAAACGCTAATAGAAGGCGGCTTCCTCAACTCCGACATCATAAACACCGACACCCTGGTAGCCAAACGCATACAGTCCGCCGAGGGCAAGATAGCCAACTTCGCCATCCAGGAAAACCAACTCGTCGGCAACGGGGAAAAGATAATCTTCTCAAACGAAGCCCTGCCTCCCCTCGAAGAGCTTATCGGCGGCGCAGGAGCAGAAAGCAACACCTACGCCCCCGGCGCGTGGGCCACAACCACAGCCTCGGAAACAGCCACGATGAGCGACGGAACCATAAACCTCGACCTTGAAGTACGCACGCAGGACATGGCACTCCCATACGCCGGAATACTCGCCCTTAAAGCCCTCAACAAAGCCGCCATCACCAACCTCGAACAAGGCGGTATGCTTTCTGTTGACAACCACACCGCCACCCTCATCCTGTACAAAGTGGGAACAGGCGGTACACTCACCGAGAAAGCCCGCCGCGACATATCCGCCGCGTCCACGGATGAAGCCGTAGACTATACATTCTACATCCCCGAAGCAGGCACGTACCGCCTCGAAGCCACAGCCGCGCACCGCATGCAAAGCACCTGGGCCCAGCGCCCCGAAGGCACACCGGCGGACATCTACCCCACATACACCCTCGGCGCAGCCCTTGGAATCCTCGGCGTAACTGCGGACGGACAAATACGCTTTTCCGGCAGTCAGGAAGCCACACAGATAGGCACAGACGGATTTTATTCTTTCTGGAGTTTATTAAATTATCTGTATTTCTCGCAGGATGAAGGCTTTAAATTTAAAGGCGACTTCAGCATATCGTCGGCCAACGGGAAGTTCACCTTCACAGTGAACGACCAAGGCATAACCCTCTCTTCTCTCGCCGGGCAGGACTCGACAAGCAATACCGCCACCTTCACACAAGCAACCTCGCGGGTCAATATATCGAGCGGCGAGAACCTCGGCGTAATCTTCGGTAAAATACAAAAATGGTTTGCCGACATGAAAACGGTAGCCTTCACCGGAGCTTATTCGGACCTTAATGGCACCCCCACAAGCTTACCTGCCAACGGCGGACATGCCGATACAGCCGACCGCGCCACCGCCGACGCCGACGGCAAAGACATCCGCACCACATACCTTCCCCGGCGGGACAAACAAACGCTCGACACAGACGTGAACACCCTCTGGAGCGTCGGCAGCAGCGTGGTGCTGAGCCACGTCAACACCCCCAGAACAGACACTTACTACCTTGTCGCCACGTTCGGCACAAACGGCAGCGACAGCGCTCAAATAGCCATACCCCGCAGTGGCGGCCCCGCCTATTACAGAGGCTTCAACGCCAATAACAACACCTGGACATCGTGGGAGCAAATACGGCGGATAAACGACAAGGTCACCACCTCTGACATCGCCGACGCAGCCATCACCGCCCCGAAACTCTCCAGCGACCTCACGCTACCCGGCACGCCTCAAGTCGGCACACCGTCCGGGCTTAACGGAGCATCGCAGAACGTGGCGACAATCGGCAACGTCAACGCCGCCGTGGATGCCGTGCAAATAGGCGGGACTAATATCTATCGCGATACGTTGGGGACGAGCGATTTTTACCTCTCCGCTACGGGTGAAATGAAATACCGCCGTTTCCTTGACCTCACACCGGAAGCCAAACGCAACCTCCGGGGGCAAAGCATCACCGTGTCGTTCGACTACATACTGGAAAATGCTGTATTCGGTAGAAGCGATAACGGATTTGCCTTCAACGTCAAATACACCGACGGCACAACCACCTACGTCATGGCCTGGCTCCCCGCCGAAACCTCCCCAGTTACCAAATCGGGACGTTTTTCATACACGGTAAAGATAGAGGATAAGGAAATAGCCGACATCATCAGTTTCCAGCCCTTTATGTACGCCCGCACCACATCGGGCACCTCCACCGTCGGCCGTCCTAAGTTCGAGATAGGCACTAAGGCATCGCAATGGGGCCCTTCTCCGGAGGAGATGGCCCGCAAGAGCGAGCTTGAAACCGCCATATCCAACATCCCAGCCGGCAACGTCCGTTTTTCAACAGGCGATAGCTTCGAGGAACTTTACGACCGGGGTGAACTTAAAGGACAACCAGGCGAGACAGGCCCGAAAGGGGATAAAGGCGAGACAGGCCCCTCCGGCCTCGAAGCCATAGGCATACGGCTTAAGGTCGATCAAGGGGCGTTGTACTGGAGTCCGGAAAGTTCGGGCGATGTGTGGCACAAGATAGCTGACAGCAACAACACGCATTTTGGCGGGTGACCGGGTGCCCCAGGTGAACGGATAAAAAACAAGCATCAAACGCGATGAAAGAAAACATCGAACGGTCTATGACCGTGGCAGGAGAGATAACGATAATAGGGGAAACAGGCTCTGTATGCAGCCGCACGCTCACGCTTTTGGGCCAGACCAGCACATCGGGCAGCAAAACTATTACCTTGCTCGGAGAAACGCGGACGCTGCAATGCACGCTGGTATTCACCGTGACGGTATCAAGTACGGATGCCTCGCAGGGTACGGCATCGGGTGGAGGTGAAGTCGAATACGGACAGAGTATCACTATACGCGCGGCAGCTAAGGCCGGATATGCTTTTTCTCACTGGACGAAAAACGGCGCGGCGGTACAGGAAGCGGGGGCTGTTTACTCCTATGCGCCTAAGGGAAACGATGCGTGGGTGGCGTATTTTAAGGATACCCCGGTGGTATTCGATGTGGTTGCATATCCTATGGTGGTAACAGATGACGGGGGAAATATGTTCTGGGCTGTAAGTGTGGCAACCAACCCTGATGTATTGGCGGAAACGACACTTGAAGTGTCCGGATTTATAGAAATTTCCGGAGGCGGCGGGGGCAGTTTTTCCGGGGTGTTGGAACGTGGATCCGGTAAAAATATTTTGGTTACTTCTATCCCGTATGCTGAAGGGTGTGATAATGTGATCGGAGGAGAGTTGCAATTGCAATGTACAGATGCGTCTTATGTGGTAGGGAATGTAGAGTTCGGTTATATTTCATCGTTTGCGGCCCAGAGTATTCTGGCGGGGTATTCTCTTTGGAGTATTTCAGCCGATGACGAAGATGGTTGACGGGGTGTTTTGAAATGAAACGATCGTAACTGGGTTCGGAGTCCTTATAACCGTAATCCGGCGATGGGTCTGTGATGTAATTTATTTATTAGTGAAAATTTGTATAAAATGGAAAAGGATTTTTTGAGGAATTTCGGCGCGGTGATATTGGGTGTCGTTGCATTCGGAATATGCGGGGCGGCAGCTTCGTATTTCCTTTCGGCGCATGAACGCAATTACGTGTTCGGTATAGCGGCTTTGCTTATGATACCGGCAGTGGCATACGGCGTTTACAGATATGTAAAAGGAAATGACAATGCGTAGAAAAAACCGATAAAAAAACTCCTGCCTTTCCGGCAGGAGTTTTTTTTATCGGGTGGTTTGCTGTGATTTTTATTAGCAGGCGTTGGTGGCTTTTTCCAGTTTTTTCATCATAACGAACATGATGATGCCGGAGAGCAGGCAACATCCTACCAGTACGCCCCAAAGTACCCAGAGGGAATTTACTCCCGCCCAGAGGTAACCTATCAGCGCCACCAGGTAATTGCCCACAGCCGTAGCTCCGAGCCAGCATCCCTGCATCATACCCTTGTACTGCGGGGGCGCTACGCGCGAAACGAACGAAAGTCCCATAGGACTGAGGAAAAGTTCAGCCACAGTAAGTACGAAGTAGCATCCTATAAGCCAGTTTACGGATACCAGCTGGTTGCTTACCCCGCCGGTAGCGACTATTTCTTTCGGCGCCTGCAGGCCCGTTGAGGCGAATACCAGCACCATAAAGCCTATGGCTGCGATTATCATGCCTATTCCTATCTTGCGCGGTGCGGAAGGCTCTTTGCCTCTTTTGGCAAGCGAGGAAAATACCGCCAGTATTACCGGTGTCAGGATTATTATGAAGAACGGGTTGAACTGCTGGAATTTCTGCGGAGTAATGGACATGGTTTCCGGAAGGCCGGAATATGCCAGGTATGCGCCGGCTCCTCCAACTACTGCTACTATCAGGCTAACGACTGACTGCATTGCGTTTTTGGCCTGGAACAGGTTGACTATGCCGTAGAAAGTGACTATAAATAAGAGCATTGACCATAAGTTAAAGCCAAAACGGTCCAGTCCGGCAACGGAACTTACCGTGTAGTCGCGGGCGAACCATGTCATCGTCAGGCCGTTCTGGTGGAACGACATCCAGAAGAATATAACTATCGCAAATACGAAGAACAGAGCCACCATTCTTTCTTTTACCTGTTGTTTGGTCAGTTCCACAGCAAGGCCGGGAGCGGGAGCCGTTTTTTCTCCTTTTTCTTCCGTCTTAGGTGTTGCTGCGGCTTTTGCCACAGCTTGTTTGTCGGTGTAGTTGTACGTCTTCTTGAATATTACGAATACGAGAATCGACAGTATCAGCGAAATGCATGCCACACCGAAGCCGTAGTTGTACGATTCGCTCAATTTTTCGATGTACATCTGTCCGAATGAAGCCAGGTCGGCGCTCGCGCCCGCAACCTGTGCTTCGGCTATGGAGGAGAATTTTTCCAGTCCTTCGGCCGTTATCGTGTTGTCGAGGTACTGATGTGCCAATGCGGGAATCTGCGCGTCGTATGTCAGCCCCGATTTACCGAGGAAATAGTTGGATATGGCTTCGGCAGCCGAAGGTGCGAAGAATGCGCCCACATTTATGCACATGTAGAATATGCTGTATGCCAGGTCGCGTTTGCTGCTGTAGCGCGGGTCGTCGTAGAGGTTGCCCACAAGCGCCTGGAGATTTCCCTTGAACATACCTGTTCCGGCGGCTATGAGCACCAATGCGCCGAACATCATTATTTTTGCCGTCAGGTCGGTGCCTGTCGGTATTGCCAGTACGAAATAACCGGCGAACATTACGGTGATACCGAGTATCACTGTTTTGCTGTACCCCAGAACCCTGTCGGCCAGAATACCGCCGAATATGGGCAGGAAATATACCAAGGCCAGGAAAGTGCCGAAGATTGTGCTGGTGCTGTCGGAACTGAAGCCGAATTTGGCCTGCATGAACAACACGAAAATAGCCAGCATGGTATAGTAGCCGAAACGCTCGCCCATGTTGGCTATCGAAAGCACGAATAATCCCTTAGGATGTCCTTTGAACATATTTGTGTCGAGTTTAAGTTAATAATTATGAATTGTTGCAAATATAAAAATCTTTTGCCCCCTTACAATAATATTTAAAACAAAAAATGCCTTTGCCAGCGGATTGTCCGGGTTTTGTCGCGGGTACGGCATGCTGTAGGGCTGGGTTCAAATATTTTACGTCCGCAGACCGTCTTAAAAATATTTATGAGTATATTTGTCATGCCGCGCGATACGAAACGGCGCGAATAACTATCCCAAATTAATAATATTAAATTTTTCATGCTATGTCGAAAAAATTACTCATAAGGGACCTTACACTGCGCGACGGCCAGCAGTCGGCGTTCGCAACGCGTATGAGCCAGAAGCAGGTGGACAAGGTTATAGATTTTTACAGGGACGCCAATTTCTATGCGATGGAAGTATGGGGAGGTGCCGTTCCGGATTCCGTGATGCGCTATCTGGGCGAAGATCCGTGGAACCGTCTGGAATCCATAAAGAAATCCGTCGGAAACGTATCCAAGCTGACGGCCCTTTCCAGAGGGCGCAACCTTTTCGGCTATGCTCCGTACACGGACGAAATAATAGACGGTTTTTGCCGCAATGCCATAGAGTCGGGCCTGGGAATAATGCGCATATTCGACGCGCTTAACGATGTGGACAACATAAAGTCCACTGTAAAATACGTGAAAAAGTACGGAGGCATGGCCGATTGCGCAGTGTGCTATACGATAGACCCGCAGTATCCTCCGTTCACATTCGCACAAAAGGTAAAAGCGCTTTTCGGAGGTCCGAAACCGCCTAAGAAAGTATTCACCGACGAATATTTCCTGTCCAAGGCAAAGGAAATGGAGGCTCTGGGCGCGGACATGATAACAATCAAGGACATGAGCGGGCTGATACCTCCAAAACGCGCTTACGAACTTGTTAAGATGTTCAAGGAGCACCTTTCGGTGCCGATAGATTTCCATACGCATTCCACGCCGGGTTACGGGCTTTCGTCCGTTGTCGCCGCCATAGCTGCCGGAGCCGACGTGGTGGATACCAACATATGGAATTTCGCCGGCGGTCCCGCCGCCCCGGCCATAGAACTGATATACCTGTTCACAAAGAAGATGGGTGTGGAGATGGATGTGAATATGGAGGCCGTAGCCAAGATAAATGCCGAACTGTATTATATCCGCAAGGAGCTCGAACCGTTCGATGCGGTAAAACAGTTCGCAAAGCCGTTCGATCCGCTTACCACCCCGGTGCCTGCCGAAGTGGACGCTCTGATGGACAAGGCCGTGGCAGCGCTCCAGGCAAAGGATTTCGATACGCTTAACGACGCATGTCAGAGAATAGAGGCGTGGTTCAATTTCCCGGCTCCTAACGAACTGGTGAAAAAAGCCGAGATACCGGGAGGAATGTACACTAATATGGTGGCGCAGCTCAAAGCTCTCAAGAGCGAGGACATACTCGAGGATGCGATGAAGCTCATCCCCGAAGTGCGTCTGGCTGCAGGACTTCCCCCGCTCGTGACTCCTACCAGCCAGATAGTAGGCGCGCAGGCGGTTAACTGCGCTTTGGACGTGAAAGCCGGTAAACCGAAATATACGCATACGTCCAACCAGTTCGTAGGGCTTGTCAAAGGCGAATACGGCAAGACGCCAGTGCCTGTGGATCCGCAGTTCCGCCGCAAGATAACCGGTTCGCCGGAAGAAGTTCCTTACGATATGTCCGCATACAAGATGCAACCAAATCCCGTACTCGAAGAATACGGCGGGGTACACCTTGCGGTAAATGAAAAGGACGTGCTTCTGTTGGAGCTGTTCCCTATGGTGGCCAAGGATTTTCTTTTAGGGAAGCGCAAGGCCGAATGGGAGGCTTTCAAGGCTAAAGATGCGGTGGCGGCAGGCAAGGCCGAGGAACATTGCCAGGAAAAGAAGCAACAGGAGAAAATCACCGGAGAAGTGGTCGAATGCCCGATGCCAGGCCGTGTGTTCAAATTGTGCGTAAGCGAAGGCGATACCGTTAAAAAAGGCCAGGAAGTGTTGGTGCTCGAAGCCATGAAGATGGAAAACAGCATCGAGAGCGATTATGCAGGTACTGTAAAGCGCATTTTCGTGGAAGTAGGGCAGAGCGTTCAGCAGGATGCCCCGCTCATGGAGATAGAAAAGTGATTTCCATATAATCAGTATATGTTAAATATTATGTGAAAAGCGGGGCGCCGAGCGCCCCGCTTTTTTGTCATTTCATATGTTGTCCCGGTCTTTTTATGGCATATAATCATGTCGTCCGCCACGTTTTTCAGCGCCATTCTTAACATTTTGTAAACATACGGTTAATGACCGGGTAATAAACCGGGATTTATTTTGTAATTGAAAAACAAAGGTAAAGCGATGAATGACATATTCGTGTTTATAATGGTTCTTATGGGCGCATTGGCCATATTGGACCTTATAGTTGGGGTTAGCAACGATGCCGTGAACTTTATCGGTGCGGCGGTGGGGTCCAAGGCGGCATCCTTTAAAACGATAATGATCATAGCATCCATAGGTGTGATGATGGGTGCCATATTCTCCAACGGGATGATGGAAGTGGCCCGGCGCGGGGTGTTCCATCCGGATATGTTCCTCTTCGACGAGGTTATGATGATATTTTTGGCCGTTATGATAACGGATGTCATACTTCTCGACGTGTTCAACACGTTGGGGCTGCCCACCTCGACAACCGTTTCCCTGGTGTTCGAACTGCTCGGCGCATCGGTTGCCGTTTCGATGTTTAAAATCATGGGTAGCGATGCTTCGGGAATGTCCTTTATGGCGTTCGTGAACGATATGTCGGCCCTGGAAGATTATATAAATTACGATAAGGCAGTTAGGATGATAACCGGTATTTTCGCCGTGGTGATAATTGCATTTGCCGTAGGGGCGGTGGTGCAATGGCTCGTACGCCTGCTGCTTACATTCGATTACCACCGACGGCTGAAATATTTCGGCGGGGTGATAGGTGGCGTAGCCATAACCGCTATCGTGTTTTATATGCTGCTTAAAGGCTCCAAAGGCACGACGATCATATCCGACGAAGGAAAGATATGGATAAACGAACATATCGGGATGCTTGGAGGGTTGTGTTTTGCCGTCTTTACGGTCGTATCGCAGGTTTTGGTATCGTTTTTCAGGGTTAACATACTCAAGATAATAGTTTTCACCGGCACATTCGCCCTGGCTATGGCTTTTGCCGGTAACGACCTTGTGAATTTCATAGGTGTGCCGCTCGCTGCGCTCGGTTCGTTCGATGCTTATATCGAAGCCGGAGGAGCCAATATATACATGACTTCGCTCATGGAAGACGTAAAGACTCCGATAGCTTTTCTGCTGGGAGCGGGGATTATAATGGTCATAACGCTGTGGGTGTCCAAAAAAGCGCATAACGTACTCAAAACGTCCATAGACTTGTCGCGTTATGAAGGCGGCGAGGAAAAATTCCGTCCCAATACCATCTCGAAACTAATGGTGCGCGGTTCGGTTTATGCCGGGAAAGCGCTTTCCTGTATCCTGCCGCGCCGTATAAGCGAACATATAGAACTGCGGTTCGACCGCCCGGCGGAAAAGGAAACGCGGCTAAGGGATGCTCCGGCTTTCGATATGGTGCGCGCTTCGGTGAATGTAGTGGTACCGGCCGTGATTATCTCCATAGGGACGAACAGCACCCTGCCGCTTAGCACTACTTACATCACTTTCATGGTGGCTATGGGTTCTTCGCTGGCCGACCGCGCATGGGGGCTTGAAAGCGCCGTTTACCGCGTGTCGGGAGTTGTCAGGGTGATACTTGGCTGGTTCGCTACTGCTTTGATAGCGTTCTTTGCCGCCGCTTCGCTCGCATTGTTGCTTAAAATGGTGGGTACTACGGCCATAATTCCTATAATAGCGGTTGCCGGGCTTACGATAGCCACTATAAAATTTTTCAAGAAACTGGCGCGTCGTACAATGCCGGAAAAGGAAGACGACATGCGTCTGGAATATACAGATGCGGCCAGCGCCGCCAGGGCATTCGACATGAAGGTGTCCGACGTTATGATAGATGCGATGAGGTTGTGCGGTCAGGCTATCAAAGGGGTTAACATGCACAGCCGTTCGGTTCTGGTAAACGCCCTTCGTTCGAACGATAAATTCGCTTCGGGAGTGAGGAAACTGCGCTATTCGACGTTCTATATGATACGTTCTTCCGAAGATATAAACGGCCCTCAGGCGGCATATTACGTCAGAAGCCTTTCCTATCTGGTGGCTTTGGAAAAGTCGGTGGGAGTGATAGTCAAATCGTCGTTCGAGCATATAGACAATAATCACAAAACATTGATACAGTACCGCCGCGAAACGCTTATCTCGATTGGAAAACGGTTGGATATGCTTTTCGGCGAACTGTCCGATTCGATACGCGAGAACGATTACAGTTCGGTACATTCCATAAGGGACATGGTAGCGGCGTTCAGTGCCGATATAGACCGCGTAATGGCTCGCGAGGCCGACCGTATAGGTGAAAACAAGGAATTTTCGCGCCGCAATACCAATTTGTATTTCGGTATACTTTTCGAGGTGAAAAGCATACTGTGGGCGCTTTCCGGTTTTTCAACGTTGTTCGACCGCAATATAGCAGCCGACAGCAATGCCAGACGCTGAATACTCGTGGTAGCATAAGGCTTACGGTCTTTACTCGCCGTAAATTTTGCCCCAGTCCTGGGGGCAACCTATATTCTTTTTGTGTACTTTTGCACTTGAAATAATTGCAAATACATCAGAGAGATGAAATTCGCTTCTGTAAAGACGCTTTCTCAGATAGCGTCGCTTATCGGTTCGAGATATGTAGGGCCGGCGGACTTTCCCGTACACGGTGCAAATGAGATACACAGGGTGGAACATGGGGATATAGTTTTTGTGGACCATCCTAAATATTACGACAAAGCCCTTTCCAGCGCAGCTACGGTGGTGCTTATAAACAAGGATGTGGAATGCCCCGAAGGAAAGGCCCTGCTCATTTCTGATGATCCGTTCCGCGATTTCAACAAGATAACTTCGGCATTCGCTCCGTTCAAAACGGCTTCAGCCATGGTGGCCGCAGACGCAAAGATAGGCGAGGGCACGGTGATACAACCGGGCGTTTTCATAGGTAACGATGTGGTGATAGGCCGTGATTGCATGATACACGCCTCCGCGGTCATCTGCGACGGGACCCGTATAGGCGACCGTGTGGTGGTCAACGCAGGTACGGTGATAGGCGGCGAGGCCTTTTATTACAAGCACCGCCCAGAAGGATACGACAGGCTTCTCTCGAGCGGCAATGTGGTGATAGAGGACGATGTAGAGTTAGGTTCCCTGTGTACGATAGACCGCGGGGTGTCGTCGCCAACTACGATAGGACGAGGCACTAAGATAGACAATCAGGTACACGTGGGCCATGATACGGTGATAGGCCGCGAATGCCTGATAGCCGCACAGTGCGGGATAGCCGGCTGCAACAACATAGGCGACAAGGTGACCCTGTGGGGGCAGGTGGGCATGACATCCGGTATAACGATAGGCGAGGGCGTGGTTGTGTTGGCGCAGTCCGGAGTGTCGAAATCGCTCGAAGCGGGTAAAACATATTTCGGCTATCCGGCCGAAGAAGCCGACAAATTGTACAAACGCATGGCTTTCCTGAGACTTCTTCCTTCCATGCTGAAAAAATTTGGCCTGAAATAGTTTTTTGCCATGATTAAATTCAATGAGGATTATTTCACGTTGCTCGAACCTGATGCGCCTTCCGAAGAAGTGTACTATTGGGACGATGTGGTCAGGGTTGCGTATTATGTAAGGCACGACAGTGTTTTCTACCGCTCCGCCGATGCTCGGCAGGTTTACATCATAGTGGAACATGAATGCGGGCAATATCTTCAGATACCTCCCGGTAGCCCGGACTGGGGGTTATTCGACGATAATTTCGGCAAATACCTCCATGTGAAGAGCCGCGACAGGGGTAAACTTCTGGAAAATCCTCCTTTAGAGCGCCTGATAGACATCTATGTGCGTTCTGCCGGGGCTGGAGAGCGATAAAAACGGAAACGAATGTTATAACTTTTATGCCGCGATTTTAAAGCCCGTTTGGCTGAAAGTTTGACAGGATTGTCGTATATTTGTGCCGCCTTGCTGTTCGGGCTGAAATATAGACACTTACGTGAAAAATAGACAAAACAATAATACATAACAAAGTTCAAAATAAAATAATGCAAAACAAAGGCCCTATCCGCTTGTTCCTTATCCTTCTGGCCGTGGTGAGCATATATCAGCTCTTTTTCACCTGGAAGGCTAAAAGCGTTGAAAAACAGGCATACGAGTATGCCGTGACCAAAGCCGAGACGTCCCAGTACGCTACCAATTCAGCAAAAGACTCGGCCGTAAAGAAAATACAGAAGTATTATTTCGACTCCATAGCCACCGAACCGGTGATAAGCATCGGAATAGGTTCGTGGAAACCGATACAATACACTTATTCGGATGTCAAAAACAACGAGTTGAACCTCGGTCTCGACCTTCAGGGCGGTGTGAGCGTGATACTCGAAGTTTCCGTGGAAGACGTGATAAAAGGTCTGGCCAATAATACTACCGATCCGACGTTCAACAAAGCGCTGATAGCTGCCCGTAAGGAAAGCGCCGCCAAGGAAGACCTGCTCACCACTTTCTTCCGCAAGTTCGAACAGGTAAAGGCCGAAGACGGCACGGATGTGAAACTCTCTTCTCCCGAAATATTCGGCAACGCCGCATTGCGTTCTAAGATAACTTCCGGCATGAGCGAGGAAGCCGTCAAGAAACTGGTGCGCGAAGAAGTCGAAGGCGCTGTGGACCGTGCATTCGAAATACTCCGCGCTCGTATAGACAAGTTCGGAGTGTCTTCACCGACTATACAGAGGCTTCCCGGTACGGACCAGATTTCCATAGAACTTGCCGGTGTTTCGGATGCCGAACGCGTACGCAAACTTTTGCAGTCGACTGCCGCGCTTGAATTCTGGACAGTTTTCACCCCGCAGGACGTTATCCCTTATTTCATAGAAGCAAATACACGCCTTAAGGAAATACAGGACCTGAAAAATCCGAAACAGGAAACCGCTGAAGCGGCCGCTAAAAAGGATACTGCACGTGTTACCGAAGACATGGGGGCCGATTCCCTCAGGAAGATAGCGGAACAGATGCTCGATGAAGCCGAAAAATCGGCTACCGCAGAGCCTGAGACCGGAGAAAATCCTCTCTTCGATGTGCTTTATCCCGTACAGGAAATGTCGTCCGTAGTGGCTTATGTGCATATCAAGGACACAGCTACGGTCAACAAGTATCTCAATATGCCGGAGATAACGGACCTTCGCGGAAAGTACGGACTGGAATACGCCGGTTTCTACTGGGGTAACAAGCCTACCAGGTTCGACAAGACCCTGATGGAACTTTATGCTATACGTTCCAACCGCCAGGGCGTACCTCCCCTTTCGGGTGATGTGATAAACGATGCGTATCAGAGCTATGACGAACACAGCCAGCCTGCTGTAAGCATGTCTATGGACGCTACCGGCGCCTCGATATGGGCCAAGATGACCGAGGAGAGAAAAAACGATCCTACGGGTAATAATTTCATAGCCATAGTACTGGACAAGAACGTATATTCCGCACCAGGCGTCAAGAGCGTGATAACAGGAGGACGTTCGGAAATATCGGGACAGTTCGATGTCAAGGAAGCAAAAGACCTGGCTAACATCCTGAAGGCCGGAAAACTCCCAGCCCCGGCACGTATCGTGCAGTCCGAAATAGTAGGACCTTCGCTCGGACAGGAATCCATTACCGCCGGTATGATATCTTTCGCGATAGCATTCGTGATAGTATTGGTGTGGATGGTGTTCTTTTACAGCAAATCCGGATTCTATGCGGATATAGCCATATTCGTGAACATATTGTTCATATTCGGCATACTTGCCTCGTTGGGCGCTACGCTCACGCTTCCAGGTATAGCCGGTATCATACTTACGATAGGTATGGCGGTGGACGCCAATGTTATAATAAACGAACGTATAAAGGAGGAACTTCGCTTGGGCAAGTCCGACAAGCAGGCTGTCCGCGACGGTTACGGCAATGCCTATTCCTCGATCATAGACGCCAATGTCACGACGTTCCTCACGAGCCTTATACTTTTCATCTTCGGTAAAGGGCCTATCCAAGGTTTTGCCACAACGATGATGATAGGTATTATCACATCTCTGATAACTGCCATATTCGTTTCCCGCCTGTTTATAGAAGCCGACCTGAAACACGGCCGCAAATTGAACGTATCGACCAGCATCGTCAAGAACTGGTTCATGAACACCAATTTCCAGTTCATAGCCAAGAAGAATGCGTTCTATATACTTTCTGCCGTATTGATAGTATGTTCGTTTACGGCAATGGCCGTGCGCGGTTTCGATAAGAGCATCGATTTCGTCGGCGGACGCACATATACGATACGCTTCGACCAGCCCGTGTCCACCGAAGAGGTGGCGGCCAGTCTGGGCGACGTATTGGTGGAAAACGGAGAAAAACAAATCCCTGAAGTAAAGACATTCGGTACCGAACGCCAGGTGAAGATATCCACCAAGTTCATGAGCCAGAAAACTGGCGAGGAAGTGGACGATATGGTCGATAAGACAATTTTCGAAGGCCTTAAGAAATTCTATCCCGAAGGCTTCTCGTATGCCGAATTCACGAGCGGCGAGGGCTTGGGTATAATGGAGGCCAACGTGGTAGGTCCGACGATAGCCGACGACATAAAGACGTCTACTGTATGGGCATTAGGATTGTCGCTGGCTATAATATTCCTGTACATACTCATTCGTTTCCGTAAATGGCAGTATTCGGCAGGATGTATAGCGGCATCGGTGCACAACGTGATAATCGTGTTCGGCGTGTTCGCCCTGTTCCACGGTATATTGCCTTTCTCGTTGCAGATAGACCAGACGTTCGTTGCGGCGATACTTACGGTGATAGGTTACGCCCTTAACGACAACGTGATAGTCTTCGACCGTATTCGCGAGGAAATAAAGAACAATCCTCGCAAGGATATTTCCACGCTGTCGAATATAGCCATAAACAAGACTTTGGGACGTACCATAAATACTTCCATGTCCACATTCCTGGTGATATTGATAATATTCATCTGGGGAGGCGACAGCATACGCGGTTTCATGCTCGCCATGGGCATAGGCGTAATAGTTGGCACGTACTCGTCCATATTCATAGCTACTCCGGTGATGCTCGACCTTACCAAGCGCCGGGAGGCTAAAAAAGCACTGGCAGAAAGCAATAAAGCTTAAAAGCCTGTAAGATAGAAAAGCCCGGACGGTATGATGACTACTGCCCGGGCTTTTTTCATTGCCGTTTTTTTTTGCAGTTGTAACGACGTTATGCGTTTACATGATACGATGAATTGACTAATTTTGCATTTTCTTATTTTTTTACGGTTTTTTAACGCATTTTGAAATGAAAGACAGAATAGATTTCCATCCTAAATTGTTTTCGGCGATTAAGGATTATTCCAGGGAAAAATTCATGGCCGACCTTATGGCCGGTATAATAGTTGGCATAGTCGCCTTGCCTTTGGCTATAGCTTTCGGTATAGCTTCCGGAGTAAGTCCGGAAAAGGGTCTTATAACGGCGGTCATAGGCGGTTTTATCGTGTCTTTTCTGGGCGGAAGTTCGGTTCAGATAGGCGGTCCGACAGGCGCGTTCATAGTTATCGTTTACGGAATAATAGAAAAATTCGGTTTCGAAGGACTTGCCGTGGCAACTGTGTTGGCCGGTATAATGCTAGTGCTGATGGGCGTGCTTAAACTCGGTACGGTGATAAAGTTCATCCCGTATCCGATAGTGATAGGTTTTACCAGCGGTATAGCGCTTACTATTTTCACCACGCAGATAAAGGATCTGTTCGGGCTGACTATGCAGGAGGTTCCGGCCGATTTCCTTTCTAAATGGTGGGCGTATTTCCGTAGTTTCGATACTACCAATCTGTGGGCTTTGGGTATCGGGGTGACCAGCATACTTGTTATCGCCCTTACGCCTAAGGTGTCGAAAAAAATACCCGGTTCGCTCATCGCAATAGTGCTTATGACGGTGGTTGTATATTTTCTGCGCGAGTACGCCGGAGTGCATGGTTTGGAAACGATAGGCGACCGCTTCGAGATAAATTCTTCGCTTCCTGCACCGGAAGGTTTCGCGTTCAATATGGAAACCATAAATCTGCTGATACCGTCGGCTTTTACCATAGCTATGTTAGGCGCCATAGAATCGCTTCTCTCGGCTACCGTTGCCGACGGGGTGGTTGGCGAACGACACAATTCGAATACGGAGCTGATGGCTCAGGGAGCGGCCAATATAGTCGTTCCGCTTTTCGGAGGGATACCCGTTACCGGTGCGATAGCGCGTACCATGACAAATATCAACAACGGAGGACGAACTGCCGTGGCGGGTATAATACACGCCGTGGTGTTGCTTTTGATACTGTTGTTCCTGGGCGATCTGACAAAGCATATACCTATGGCATGTCTTGCCGGAGTGCTGGTCGTAGTTTCGTACAACATGAGCGGATGGCGTACTGTACGCTCACTGATGAAAGGTCACAGGACGGATATAGCGGTGCTTGTGGTCACTTTTGTGCTTACTGTGGTGTTCAACCTGACGATAGCTATCGAGATAGGATTGCTGATGGCTATATTCCTGTTTATAAAAAGGGTAAATGAAACAACGCATGTAGCGGTGCTGCGTGAGAAACTGGATACCAGGCACCATGCGGATGTTACGGCAAAGGAAGACGACCAGATGTCGCTGGCAAAAGGAGTAGAAGTATATGAGATAGACGGTCCTTTCTTTTTCGGCATAGCAAACAAGTTCGACGACCTTATGCGTACTTTGGGGGATAAGCCTCTGATACGTATAATCCGTATGCGTAAAGTGCCTTTTATCGATTCTACGGGTGTGTATAACCTCCAGTCGCTGATACATTCGTCGCACAAGGAACACATACATATAATTCTCTCGGGGGTAAATCCTGAGGTACACAGCACGCTTGAAAAGATGGGGGTAGAGGCTATGATAGGCCCCGACAATATTTTCGACCATATAAACAAGGCTGTCGCAAGGGCAAATGAACTGGCTCCGGAACTGGAACTCAAACGCAGGGAAAGGCACGGGCATAAAAATATCCATGCCGGAACCGTTGCCTGAACAGGCTGTAAAACCGCGTGATATGAAACAGGAGCTTTTCAAAGGTTCCTGTTTTTTTAATCAGGCTTATCTATAAACCTTTCTTAAGCCTTAAAAACAGCTTTTCCAACGTAGCCGACATTTTTGCCGTTTCCTTTATACGGGCATATTCGCATCTTATGACAGCGTAAAAGAAATACAATGTCAGGCTGCACATGAACGCCGCCACAGTGGCCAGGGCATATACTATGAATATAGTGCCGGTTTGCCCGCTGCGGGCTGACATAAATTCATTTATGGCCATGCCGAATAAAACGGCTGTTACCAGGGTCATTATCACTCCTGCGCACAACAGTATTGCCGACATGAAGTTCATGAAATATTTATCGGGCATGCAGCCTGTCTCGCCGTGCCTGTTGTGGAAGTTTTGAGGCCATGGATATTCCGGGGCCGCATTTTGCTGTTGTTTTTCCATTTTAGCTGAAAGTCCGGGCAGCCCCGGCCCGGTTTAAATATTGACGATAAAAAAACGTGGGACTAAACCGTTATCCGCTTCTGAGGTCTTAGGATTACCTGTAGCACGAATAAAGTAAAGCCCACGTAAAATGTACGCGAGCGTTCATCTTTATCCCTTGTGCTACATCGAAAGTTCCTAAGTTTCAGAAGCAGGAATAAAAGCTAACGCTTTTTATATTTTTTGTATATATATGTTTTTGTTTTTTACATGGTTGTGCCTGTGCTTATTTGTTGACAATTACAAAGATATTGATTTTTTTATTTGACTGTGATTAAAGAGCTGCAAAATTAATAATGTAAGTAAAAAGGTCGTTTTTGCGCGTGTAAAATAAAAAACCCGCCGTTAAAGGCGGGTTCGTATGTTCTCTTTGAAAGGCTCAGGCCTTTCGGAAAAATCGGCTTAGTCTGCGAAAAGGGCAGGCGCTTTCTGTTCCTGCTTGCCTTCTTTGGCTTCCGATGTGGCTTTCTCGACGCCCTCTTTTATCAGCTGGTATGCCAGTTCGTGTATTCCTACGCGGGCCTGCATCTTGTCGAAAGCCTTGTTATCGCGGGTAGGGTACACGCGGTTGGAGAGGAATACGTATACCAGGCCGTTAGTCGGGTCGGCCCATGCGTATGTGCCGGTGAAGCCGGAGTGTCCGAATGCTTCGGGCGAGCAAGATGGCGCAGGCCATGCCTGTACTACTGTCCTGTTCTTGTTTTCCGGACGGGCTTTTTCAAAACCTATTGCGCGGTAATTGTCATGCTGGAGATAGTACTGCTTGTTGAATGTGTCGAAAGTTTCTTCCGAGAAGAAGCGGACGCCGCCGTAAGTGCCTTTGTTGAGGTACATCTGGAACAGTTCGGCAATGCCCAGTGCGTTGGAGAAAAGTCCGGCGTTGGAGGAATAACCGCCTACTACGGCAGAAGCCTCATCGTGTACGAAACCGTGTACCAGGCTCTTGCGGAACGCTTTATCTACTTCCGTAGGTATTATCTGCGAAAGGGGATAGCCGTTGGTAACGGGATTGAACGTAGTGTATTGTGCGCCGAGTTTGTCGTATACGTTTTCTTTGAGGTATTTGTGGAAGTTTTCTCCCGTAACGTTCTGGATTATGCGTGGAGCCAGAACGAAGCCCAGGCACGAGTATTTCATCTTGTTGGCTTCTGTAAGAGGCAGGTCGCGTATTTTCTTATACACGAAATCGTATATCTTTTTAGAAGCCCAGAGGTTCTGGTCTATCTGTACGTTGAATTTCTTGGAAGGCTTGTTCCGTATAAGGCCCTTTTTCATTGCATCGCTCCAGAACGGATAATACGGCTGGAAACCGGCAATGTGCGAAAGCTGGCTGCGCAGGGTTACGTCCTTCTTGTTGGATTTCTGGAATTTGAGTCCCGGAAGGTATTCGGAAATAGGCGTATCGAGGTTTATCTTGCCTTGGTCGTACAGTTCCATGTAAACTGGCAGTGCGGCGCATACTTTAGTGTTGGAAGCCATATCGAACATGTCATCCTCCTCTACCGGCTCCTGGCCGGTAAAAGTGTGGTAACCGTAGCTGCGGTCGAATATCACTTTCTGGTCCTTGGCTATTATAAGCTGGCAGCCTGGGAATGCGCCGTTGCGTATCGAACCGTAAACGATGGAGTCTATCATGTGTTCCATCTTGCCGGAGTTTACGCCTACTTCCTCCCCGATGGTGAATTTAAAACGTATCCCGCCCTTTATATCCACGCTCGTGCCGAGCGCGTAAGGTTTGGTATTCACCGGAAGTTTGCCCTCAACGTCGAATGCTCCTGCTACGGCCTGAGCCATGAGATCCTGTGAAAGGGCGTTGTTGCCCTGCGAGAAAAGTACGGCTTTGGCATTTTTTATGGCCGGCATATAGTCCATTACGTAAGGCATGCCGAACACTGCCAGCACCGTGTTGGGATGTTCCTTTGTAAGGCGGTCCATAAAGTGCTGCAGGTTGGTCGTAACACCGTATTCGAGTACGTAGTTCTTTTTCGGGTCTTCCACTTTCTGTGCCTTGCCGGGGCGTGTCGAAAATCCTCCCGTCTCGGCTATCACCAGGTCGTATTTCTTGAGGCTGTCCAGTATGTCATCGGCCTTGGTCAGGCTGTTTTTGAAGTCGTATTTGAAGTAATCGGCTTTGAAATACTTCTTAAAGCGGTTGTAGAATATGTCGCTGTTGTCACTGCGCAGCGATACGACGGCTATTTTTTTGAATTTGCCTGTTTCGAGTGGCAGTATGTTGTCGTTGTTCTGCAGTCCGGTTATCGTCTTTTCCGTCATCTGGCGGATAAGAAGTTTGGATGCGGGAGAGTTCACATCGGATACGATGTTCCATGTGCTTGTCGGTTTGTATTTGTTCAGGCCGACGTAATACTTTATCGCCAGTATGCGGCGTACGGATTCCTCGATCTGTTTTTTGCTTATCTGACCTTTCTGTACAGCGGCGTAGATGGAGTCTATCGCTTCCTTAGGATCGCGTACCAGTTCGAGTATGTCATTGCCTGCTTCGGCAGCCATGCGGGCAGCCTGTCCGGGCGAGTAGTATTTGGATATGCCGCGCATCTCCATGCCGTCGGTGAATATCAGGCCTTTGTAGCCCCATTTGTCGCGTATTAGCTCTTTTATGGCTTTGGGCGAGAGCGATGTCGGCAGGCTGTTCCCGGTTATGGCCGGAACGTTAAGGTGAGCGGTCATTATGCCGGTGGCGCCGTTTTTAACCAGTTCGTGGAACGGTATAAGCTCTACGCTGTTGAGCCTGTTCATGTCGTGCGATATGAGCGGCAGGTCGGCGTGGGAGTCCGTTTCCGTATCTCCGTGGCCGGGGAAATGCTTGGCGGTGCATATGATGCCTCCGTCTTCCATTCCCTTTATGTATGAAAAACCTTTGGCCGCTACATCCTTAGGATCTTCGCCGAAAGAGCGGTAGCCAATCACCGGGTTGAGCGAATTGTTGTTCACATCCACCGTCGGCGCCAGGTTTATGTGCAGTCCGGCGCGTTTCGCCTGGCGTGCTACCTCTAGTCCCATTTTATATATCAGTGAGTTGTCCTTCAGGCTTCCCAGCGCCATCTGGTACGGGAAGTTGTCCACATCCTGAAGGCGCATGCCGAGTCCCCACTCGCCGTCTATGGCTATCAGCAGAGGTGTTCTGGCGATGCTTTGCAGGCCGTTTATAGTAGCGGCCTGATCGGGCAGTTTGCTCAGGAAAAGCACTGCTCCGCCGACGTTCAGGTCCTTTACGTCCTGCATGGCCTTTACGACGGTCGACGGGTTGCTCGGACGCAGCTCCACGAATATCATCTGGCCTATTTGCTGTTTTAAAGTCATCGACTTGTACACCGAGTCAACCCAGGGGCTGTTCATGTACTTTACGAATTCCGGGTCTTTGTTCTGGGCCGAAACGGAAAGAAGCCCGAACGAAAGAGCCAGGAAAAAGGATAAGATTTTTTTCATTTAAATTCGGTTATTTAGTTGATGTTATTTCCCGTACCTTATGATTATAATCGACGGCAAACCACTGTCGTGCACAACCATCTACGGATACTTTGTGTACTTGGTACAAGTCCGGGGGCGTTCCTTCGTTTGCCGCTTGTGAAAATAAATGTAAAGAAACTAATTATTTTCCGTTTCGGCAAGGGCTTCGGGCGGTTTTTTGACAGGGCGGTTATGTGTGTTTTCACCGGGGAAAAACGGCTGTTTGTCGTAAAAAAAGCGCACCTTTGTCGAGAGTGTAAATTTGTTTAAAGGTTAAAAAAAAGCATTTATGAGGCGAAGTTGTATTTTTCATCTAAAATTCTTCTGCGCAAGATGTGTATTTAGTACATTTGTACGTTAAAAAGGGAAGGCGGCTTTCGGCTGCCGTTAAATGGCAAATCAATAACAACGAATTACATATGATTATAGTAGCAGACAGCGGTTCCACCAAAACGGACTGGGCCATCGTAGGCGATAAAGTACGCCGTGTGCAGTCCATAGGACTGAATCCTTTTTTCTTTACCGACGAGGCTTTGGGGCAGACGATATACGACGCCCTCAAAACGGTCGATGCAGACCAGGTGCGCGGTATTTATTTCTACGGTTCCGGTTGCGGGCTTGAATCCAACAAGGAACGTCTGCGTGTTTGCTTCCGCAGGTTCTTCCCGAAAGCTGACGAAATAGTGGTGGATACTGACCTGGTGGGGGCCGCTATCGCATTGTTCGGCAAGGAAAAGGGCATAGCGTGTATCCTCGGTACGGGAGCTAATGCCGGAATATACGACGGTAAGACAATCGTCAAGACGCCGCTTTCATTGGGTTATATGCTCGGCGATAACGGTTCCGGTTCGGTGTTGGGACTGGAGCTTGTAAAGCTGTATCTTCACGGTTTCCTCTCTCAGGAAGTAGCTAAGGACCTGGAGGAAAACTACGATGTGGAATACAAGAACATATTGGACTGCGTATATAAAAAGGACCGTCCGAACAAATATTTCGCTTCGTATTCTCCGTTCGTGGCAAAACACCAGGACAAGGAACCTATAAAAGGCATGCTGGAGGAACAGTTCAGCGAATTTTTCCGCTATTTCATACTCCCTTTCCAGAAAGAAGGCAAACTTCCCGTCAGGATAATAGGTTCGGTAGGTTATTATTACCGTCCGATAATAGAGCGCGAGGCGGCAAAACACGGTATCGAGATAGATAAGATAGCACTCAAGCCGATAGACCTTCTGATAGAACACCACAGCGGTAAAAAGGCCTTGTAGTAGACTAATGATAGATTCCGTGCGGTGTTCCGGCGCCCATGGGCATGATCTGATATTTTTTTATGGCTACGTGCCGCATTTAAAAACACGAACAACAACAAAAGACGATGAA
Organism: Flavobacteriales bacterium; assembly: GCA_003150615.1. Classification (GTDB taxonomy): domain Bacteria; phylum Bacteroidota; class Bacteroidia; order Flavobacteriales; family UBA1820; genus Merdimorpha. The sequence continues at coordinate 128,215 of QALN01000006.1, forward strand.
ATACGTTACAGAATCAGAATCAAACCATCACGATTTGGACAAAATGACCGCAGAGCAGATACTTCGCGGCATAAATGAAGAAGACAAGACCGTTCCCTATGCGGTCGAAAAGGCTATCCCTGCCATGACCGAATTCGTAGAGAAGGCGTTGCCGCGGATGAAGGACGGCGGACGCCTGTTTTACATCGGCGCAGGTACGTCAGGCCGTCTGGGTATAGTGGACGCCTCGGAAATACCTCCTACGTATGGTATGGCCCCAGGTGTGGTAGTGGGTATTATGGCCGGCGGAGACTATGCGATACGCAACGCCGTGGAAGGCGCCGAGGACGATTTCGACCAGTCCTGGGAGGACCTGAAAGCGCATAACATAACGCCTAAGGACATAGTGGTCGGAATAGCTGCTTCGGGACGCACGCCGTATGTTATAGGCGGCCTTCGCAATGCACGCAAATTCGGCTGTCTGACAGGTTCGATAGCGTGCAATCCCGATTCCCCGATAGCACAGGAAGCTGAGGTGGCCATGGAGGCTGTTGTCGGCCCGGAATTCGTGACGGGAAGCACACGAATGAAATCCGGTACGGCCCAGAAGCTTATGCTCAATATGATAAGCACTTCGCTGATGATACAGATGGGCTGCGTGGTAGGAAACCGTATGGTCGATATGCAGCTGACAAACGAAAAATTGGTGGACCGAGGTACTAAGATGGTGCTGCTCGGCGCCCCAGACCTTTCGTATGAAGAAGCGCAGAAATTGCTTCTGCAGGAAGGTTCGGTAAGAAAAGCCGTGGCTTATTACAACAAGAACATAAAAAAATAACCACAACCAAACTCCCCGGAAGCGGATTGTCCGTTTTCCGGGGTTTTATACATGTATCCTGTTTTTCATAATAATTACGGGGCTAGTCCCGTGTTTTATCCCTAAACGATAATGAATAGCAAAAAACTGTTACTTGCGGTAATATCCGTATGTTCTGCCCTCTCCGTTTGGGCGCAGGACAAAGCACCTTCAAAGTACGAAATGCGCGCCGGATGGATGGCATCCGTAGCCAATATAAACTGGCCGGCAAAGAAAGGCCAGACGATGGAGGAGCTCAAAAAAGTATATATCGCTTATCTCGATTCGCTTGCGGCGGTCAATGCCAATGCCGTGGTAATGCAGGTGCGCCCTACCGGCGACTCGTTCTACCCGTGCGCCATAGAACCGTGGAGCATTTATCTTACGGGAGTGCAGGGCCAGGCCCCGACGCCCATGTGGGATCCTATGGCTTTTATGGTCGAGGAAGCTCATAAGCGCGGCATGGAGTTCCATGCGTGGCTCAATCCCTACCGCATAGCACAGAACGATACTACCAAATTCGCCGAAAGCCATGCAATACACGAACATCCTGAATGGTTCGTCACTTACGGAGGGCTGATGTATTTCGATCCGGGACACCCCGGCAGTGCGAAATATTCCAATAACGTGGTAAAAGAACTTGTAAGCCGTTACGATGTCGATGCGATACATTTCGACGACTATTTCTATCCTTATAAGGTCAGCGCCAAGGATGCCGACGGCAAAAGCTACGTGGTCGATTTTCCCGATACCCTGTCCTGGGAAAAATACGGCAAGCCTTTCTTCAAGGACAAAGATGCGTGGCGCCGCAACAATGTCAACCAACTTATAAAATCACTTTCGGAGACGATACGCAGTACCAAGCCCTGGGTAAAATTCGGAATAAGCCCGTTCGGCGTGTGGCGCAACAAGTCCACGGACCCCGTCCGCGGTTCGGACTCGCAGGCAGGCGTACAGAATTACGACGACCTTTACGCCGATATAATCCTCTGGAGCGAAAAAGGCTGGATAGATTATGTAACTCCGCAGCTATACTGGAAAATAGGCCGTAAAATAGTGGATTATCCCATATTGCTGGACTGGTGGATCAAATATTCGTTCGGACGCCATCTTTATGTCGGCCATTCGATGGGCAACGGTGCAGACGAGATAGAGCGCCAGATAGATACTCTCCGCCAGCGTGGTTTCGACAGTGTACAGGGCTCGTTTTACTGGAATGCCGGTTCGGTGCTCCGCAATTCCAAGCAAAGGGACAACGGCCGTGAGATGAACCCGATGCTCAAAGCCAAAAACCGCTATATAGCCCTGGTTCCGCCTATGGCATGGATGGATATGACCGCTCCGAAACCGGTGTCGGGCCTGCAGGTGAAAGGTTCGGCCCCGATAGTGGAAATATCGTGGGATGCTAATTATTCCGACAACCTGAATGCGTTCCTGGTGTACAAATTTGAAAAAGGACAGCCGGTTGACCTTTCCGACCCGTCTAAAATCATAGGCCGCGTGCGCTACGACAATAATGCAAAAGGCGTTTTTTACGACAAATCCGGACAGAAAGGCCAGTTCACTTATGCTGTTACAGCCCTATCGCGCAACAGCATAGAAAGCACGGCCGTATCCGAAACGGTCAAGGTGACCAAATCGGCGGTTAAATAGCTGTCCGTATATTTACCGAAACAAATAACAACAATAATAATACAACAACGTAACTAAAATGTCAGAACCAACAGCAGAAGCCTCGGTAACAGCCTCGAAAAGGCAACCCTGGCAGTGGGTGCCTACGGCGTATTTTTACCAGGCCATACCGAATACGGTAATGCAGTCGCTTATCGTATATTTCTACATCGCGATGAACGTCAACCCTAAGGTATCAGGTATAGCCGTGAGCCTTTTGTACCTTCCATGGTTCATAAAACCTCTCTGGGGGCCTATTGTGGACATCCTCAAGACAAAGAAATGGTGGGCCATGTGGATGCAGATAGTGGTCGGGATAGGTTTCGTGGCTACGGCCCTTCTGGTCCCGATGGGCGGTGCCGAATCGGGTAAGATATTCGCATATACCCTTATACCGTTCATACTGATAGCGCTTTCCGCCGCAACGTACGACGTTGCTTCGGACGGTATGTACATGATAAACCTCAATTCAAACCAACAGTCCATTTGGGTAGGGCTCCGTTCTACGGCTTTCCGTGTAGGCTGGCTGCTCGTGGACGGCGGTATGCTGTGGCTGGTGGGTTACGTTGCAGGCGCTTCGGCTACTCCGCTGAGCCCTTCGATGTTGTGGGCATGGCAGGTAACATTTTACGTGCTGGCAGCCATAACATTCGTAACTGCCGCTTACAATTTCTGGGCTTTCCCGCAGGACCCGCACCGCGATGCACAGGACGGGGTCGATGTCAAGACCGTCGGCGGCATAGTACGCGAGTTCGGCCGTTCGGTTGTGACTTTCATGGAAAAACCGAATATCGTATGGGGTATACTGTTCTTGGTGCTTTACCGCACGGGTGAGGCTCAGCTGCTTCAGATATTGCCGTCGTTTTTCACCGATCCGGTATCGAACGGAGGACTTGAAATACCTATGGAGGCACAGGGACTTATCAAAGGCACGATAGGCGTTATTACCCTTATCATTGGCGGTATCATAGGCGGTTTTGCAATAGCAAGGAAAGGGCTTCGTTTCTGGCTGCTCCCGATGATACTCATACTCAACCTGCCTAACATAGGTTACATATTGCTTGCCATGAACCCCGGAATAGTAGGCGAGATGGGTACTCTCGGCCTGGCTCTGGTAGGCGTAGTGGTCGGCCTGGGTTATTTCGGATACGGATTTTCGTTCACTTCTTACACTATGTACATGGTGTATGTATCGCGCGGCAAGTTCGCTACTTCGCACTATGCGATATGTTCCGGTCTTATGGCACTGTCGCTGATATGGCCGAAAGCCATAAGCGGATTTACCGTAACGGCCCTCGGTTACGAGTGGTTCTTCTGGATGGTGGTGATACTCGGTACGCTGCCTTCGGTGCTGCTGTACCGCAAACTGGGCGTGGACAAACAATTCGGCCGCGCTACCGGTAAATAATCGGGTGTTCCTTGCGGCTTATATACCGCAGGATTTAAAAAAATAAATGCGCTGTGAATTTGCGCAAAAGCTGTCCGCCGGTACATGTTTACAGACGGACGGCTTTTTCAACTTTAAAAACATGGGAAAAAATGGCAAAAAAAGAATATAAAATAATCGGCCTTATGTCCGGAACTTCGCTCGACGGGTTGGACATGGTTTATGCCGTATTCCGCGAAAACAACGGCAAATGGAGCTACGAAATAGAAAAAGCGGATACCAAACCGTATTCCGACGAATGGAAGGAAAGCCTTAAAATGTCGTTCTACCAAAGTGGCGAAGCCCTTACGGCCCTCGATGCCGAGTACGGACGCTACCTAGGGCAAAAAGTAAAGGAATTCGTTGCCGAACAGGGTATAACGGATGTGGATTTCGTCGCATCGCACGGACATACCGTATTCCATCGTCCGGACTTGGGATACAATCTCCAGATAGGTTCCGGAGCCCATATCCACGCCGCATCGGGCATAAAAGTGGTATGCGATTTCCGTACTCTGGATGTCGCTTTCGGCGGACAGGGAGCTCCTCTGGTTCCGATAGGCGATAAGCTTCTTTTTTCGGAATACGATTACTGCCTGAACATAGGAGGATTTGCCAACGTGTCTTTCGACGATGAAAACGGCAAACGTATAGCCTATGACCTGTGTCCGGCTAACTATGTGCTTAACAGGTTGATGCGTACTCGCGGACATGAATATGACAAGGACGGCGAAACGGCCCGCAGCGGACAGGTCAACAAAGAGCTTTTCGAGGCTCTGAACGCTTTGGAATATTATCACCGCCAGCCGCCCAAATCGCTTGCCCAGGAATGGGTTGACAGGAACGTCATGCCGCTGGTAGATACCTGCACGGATAAATTCGAGAATGTGATAGCTACACTTACTGAACATTCGGCATACCAGATTGCGCGCAATTTCCGCCCGTCCAGCAGAGTGCTTGTAACCGGAGGCGGCGCATACAATGTTTATATGCTCGAACGCGCAAAAGCATACGCCGACATCGAATTCATAAAACCTGCTAAAAATATCATAGATTTCAAGGAAGCCCTTATCTTTGCATTTCTGGGTCTGCGCCGCGTGTTGGGCCAGCCGAATTGCCTTGCGAGCGTAACAGGCGCCACTCATGACGTCGTTTCGGGACAGTGCTACGGTTTCGATATAGCCTGAATCACGCCGGATCCGGAAAAAAACATCGTTTCCCAGGTGCGTTTTTATGCGCCTGAGAGAGGCGTTTTTTAAGGGATAAAATAAACTGCAAGCCGAGTGCAGAAGCAAAACTTGTTTTGATTATGCCGAGGCGCAGCGTTTATTGTAAACGCAGTTTAAAATAAAAATATATGATACCTACACCATACGATCGTTTCATAGAGGACATAAAACCCTTTGTGGACAATAAACGCATTTTCACCGACCCTTTGCGTACTTTCGCATACGGCACGGATGCCAGTTTCTACCGTTTCGTACCTAAAGTGGTGGTGCGCGCGCTCAATGAAAAAGAAGTGCGCGATGTTATAGCCGTTGCGAACCGTTACGGCCTTCCTGTGACATTCCGCGCCGCAGGCACGAGCCTTTCCGGGCAGGCATCGACCGATTCCATACTCGTATTGGCCGGGCAAGGCTGGGAAAAGTACGAAGTGCTGGAAGAAGGCCGCGCCATACGTACTCAAACCGGTATAGTCGGTGCGCGGCTGAACCAGATACTCAAGCCTTACGGGGTAAAGATAGGCCCGGATCCGGCTTCGGTAGGTTCGGCAATGATAGGAGGCATAGTAGCCAACAACGCCAGCGGTATGAACGGTACGCGCGAAAACGCGTATCAGACGTTGCGCAGCGCACGTATAATATTGATGGACGGCACGGTTCTTGATACCGGCTCGCACCAGTCCAGGGAAGACTTTCTCAATACGCACACGGACTTTATCGCACGCATAATAGAGATACGCGACAGGGTGCGCGCCACACCGTCGCTCTACGAGAGGATAAAGAAAAAATACAGCATCAAAAATACCACCGGAATATCCATAAATCCGTTCGTGGACTTTGATGACCCGTTCGATATCATAACCCATCTTATGGTGGGGTCGGAAGGCACGCTGGCGTTCATTTCTGAAATGACGCTCGAAACCCTGCCGTTGATACCGTATAAGGCCAGTGCTATGCTGTATTTCGGCAATATAACGGATGCGTGCCGGGCCGTGCAGAAACTCAAGCCTCTGCCTGTGGACAGTGCCGAACTTCTCGACCGTCTGTCCCTGCGTGCCGTGGAGGACAACGACGGTATTCCGTCTTTCATAAAGGACCTGCCGGATGGGGCTACTGCCGTGTTGCTCGAAACAAAGGCTATGACTCCGGAAGAACTCGCGGTCAACATCGAAGCTGTGAAATCGGCCGTGTCCGGATTTGAAACGCTGCATCCGATAGAATTCACCGACAAACCGGAAGAATATTCGAAATACTGGAAAATACGTTCGGGCGTATTCCCTTCTGTGGGAGGATTGCGCCCTACCGGAACGTCGTGCCTTATCGAGGATATAGTATTTCCGTTGGATGTAATGCCTGAAGCGGTTACGGACCTGCAGAAGCTCATTGCCGACCACGGATACAAGGACGGTTGCATTTACGGACATTCGATAGAAGGCAATTTCCACTTCATAATAAATCAGAACTTCAGCGACGATGCAGAGGTTAAACGTTTCGAGGGGCTTATAGATGCCGTTGTCGACTTGGTGGTCGATAAATACGATGCATCGCTCAAGGGCGAACACGGTACTGGCCGCAATATAGCTCCGTTCGTGCGCCGCGAGTGGGGCGACCAGGCCTATGCTGTGATGAAAGAGGTGAAAGATCTTTTCGATCCGCGCAACCTGCTCAACACCGGCGTTATTTTCAACGATGACCCCAAGTGCCATATAAAGCACTTAAAGCACCTGACCAAGACGAACGACCATGTGGATAAGTGTATCGAATGCGGTTTCTGCGAGGTCAATTGCCTCACGTGCGGATTCACCCTTTCGGCGCGCCAGCGTACCGTGATACAACGCGAGATAACGCGCCTGCGGGGTACGGGTGAGGATCCGGAAAGACTGCGCGAACTTGAAAATGCATACGTGTATTACGGCGAACAAACCTGCGCCAAAGATGGATTGTGCGCCATATCGTGTCCTGTGAATATAGATACCGGAAAACTCACTCAGGATCTGCGTGAGGCCCAGGCCGGCCCTACGGCTAAAAAAATAGCACACTGGACGGCCGAGCATTTCTCCACCGTTACTTCCGGTATGCGTTTCGGTCTTAAACTCGTTGGCGGGGTACATAACATGATAGGTTCGTCGGCCATGTCAGCATTAGCAAAAGGGGCGCGCAAACTCACTTTCGGTGCGCTGCCGTTGTGGACGCCGTCCATGCCCAAAGGGATAGATGCTCCGAAGCCTATCGAGGTGAATGCTTCCAATCCCGATAAGGTTGTGTATTTCCCCAGCTGTATCAACCAGGTGATGGGTGCTGCCAAAGGCGACGCCAATCAGGAGCCTCTGCACCAGGTGATGACACGGCTTTTGGTAAAGGCCGGCTATGAGGTGATATTTCCTAAGAATATGGGCAATCTTTGCTGCGGTACGATATGGGAGAGCAAGGGTTTCGTGAAAGATGCCGACCGTAAAACGTCCGAGCTTGAAGCGGCGCTGCTCGAAGCGTCGGAAAACGGCAAGTACCCTGTGATATGCGACCAGAGCCCGTGTTTGTACCGCATGATAAAGAAAATAAAGAGCATGAAACTGTATGAACCGGTGGAATTCATAGAAAAACACATGATGGACCGTCTTGTTTTCAACCGGGTTCCGGAAACAGTTGCCATACATGTTACGTGCTCCATGACCAAACTTGGCAAGGGGGATATTTTGCGCCGTGTGGCCGAAGCCTGTGCCGAAAAAGTGGTTATACCGGAAGAAGTGGGATGCTGCGGCTTTGCCGGGGACAGAGGTTTCACGTACCCGGAAATGAATGCGTTCGCCCTGCGTAAATTGCGAGGCGCCGTGGAAAAAAGCGGTGCTGTGGCCGGTTATTCCAATTCCCGCACGTGCGAAATAGGGCTTACTACCAATAGCGGCATACAGTATCAGTCGTTAGTGTACCTTGTGGACAGGTGTACGCGGGGAAAGCATTGAGCGACATTTATCGCAAAGTTAAAAAGCGCCGTAAAACGGCGCTTTTTTTAGTATATTTTCGGCCGGTCGGCACATTTTAGTAAATTTCGCTATATTTGATGCCTACAATAAAAATAAATGTGCCTATGACGTGAGCCTTTTTTGATGGTGAATTACGATATAAATCCGTCCGTATCGCAGGCGGAATACATAAAAGCGTTAACTTATATTCTTGCTTTCCGAAATCTGCAAATTTCAACACACAGCAAAGGGTAAAGTTTGAACGCTCACGTAGTTTTTTACGTGGGCTTTACTTTATCGGCTGTGTGGGTATGCAGAACCTCGGAAAGCGGATAATTGTGAAGTTCCACGTTTTTTTATTCATATCGTATACAGCCGGATATAAGGACTGTCTTGCCGTCATTGAATTGTTATGGAAAAAATCATATCAGGAAAAGAAAACCGGACTGAGGAAAAACAAATACATCCTGTTCCGCATGGATTGAAATACGTATTTGCAGTAGCGCGGATTGTTTCTATGATTTTATTGTTCGCTTCTTCGGTATTTTTTGTGACTGCGATTCTTTCGCCTGTGTACATACATAATAAGTTCGGTATTTTCAGTGACCTTTCGGCCGATGATTTCCTTATGTTGATGTCGGCGGGTGCTTGTGTGACAGTAGGACTTTTGGTTTGGGAGGGGATATATATAGTACGCCTTATTGTGAAAAGGTCCCTTTCGCGTTATACGCGGGATGAGGGTAATGCCGGAAAATAAAAAAGCCGCCTTGAAAAAGGCGGCTTTTCTTATGCTGGTTGTTTTTACATCTTTTTGCCCAATTCCTGCATGGAAGACAAATAGTACGTAAGGCTGGCGGTTCCGTCCATTGTCGGTTCGTTGGTCGAGTAATCGCCGAAATCGTCGTGGTAAACGCACCATGTAGTCTGGAAGGGCGCATAAACGTCTTCCTTGGACAGGCGTATGCCGAGCAGGTTGTTGTATATCGAAGAATATACAGGTCCGTCGACCAGCCCGCCCGGTGTTGCGGCCAGTTTTTTGCCGTTTTCACGGTACGAAGTGTGCGGGTCTTCTGGATAATCGCCCCATGAAGGCATTCCTACTATCATAGAAGTGCCCCAAGGGTTGCATCCGAACAGCCAGTCGCGCAGGGCAGCTTCCATTTCAGCGTACTGTTTGTCTCCGGTCAGTTTTTCATAGAAGCGTGCCTGTGTTATGGCCCCGGCCGTAAGGTTGTTCGAGCACCAGATGAACGGTACTCCGTTGAAGAACGGATTGCTCTCTCCGCGGGCTTTTATACCGTCCAGGCCTTTCTTTATATAGGAAATGATAGTGTCACGGTCGGCTCCTCTGGCGTTTTGCGCCGTATAGTAGTGGCCGAGGTTGACGAACGGATACCACTGGTAGTGGCTTGCGGTATCGGCTCCCATCCATGGGGTAACGGGTTCCATTTGTGCGTATTTCATAGCATCGGCGAGATATTCTCCGCCCTGGCCGAGGTAATCGAGCTGTATGGCTGCGAGTTCCATGTCGTCGGCCCAGTTGTCTTCGGCATAGATATACGGAGATACCACGCTGGCAGTCTGTTGCGCTCCGGGTTTGGTCAGTGCGAATTCATAGGCTTCTTTTGCCTTCTGCTGGAGATTGTCGGCGTATGCCGGGTCGAATTCACGCATTACTTGTGCGCCCAGTGCGAACGTGGAAGCGAATTTGCCTGCCGTCGAGGATACGCCGGTGGTATTGTTCATGAACTTGCCGCGTACCTGAGGTTCGCCAGTTACATGGTAAACGGGGCGCTGAGGCTCTTTGCCGCCGTATTTGGCAGGGTCGTTGGAAGGAAGACGGAAGCCTATGTGGTCGCGGTCGTCGGCAATCTGGTTGAACATGAGGTTTTTCTCAGGATTCATCTTGAGCGCCCAGTCGAGACCCCAACGTACCTCGTCGATTATGTCGGGTATGCCGTTGGCGCCTTTCACGCCGCGTGCGTCATATTCGTCGCCGAAAGCCGACGGGTTGCTCTGGTATGCGAATAGCATCTGGAATATCGTGTTGAGCGAAGTTGTGGAGTACTGGAGGTAGTCCGTAGCATCGTGCCATCCGCCGACAACGTCCACATGCTTGCCGTCGAGTTTTTTATTGCTGGAAACTATGAATCCGTCGTCCACATGGCACGAATCCTGTATATACGGGTTCCAGCCGCAGCGCTGTTGGCGCAGGTAGTTGAGCAGGAAGTCGGCCGTGCCGTCGTAAACGTTTTTATTTATCCTGAAATAAGGCGATTTTACTCCGTTTGCTTCGATATAATACGTGCCGGGAGTTTCAAAATCGGTGAAATTCAGTCGTACGGCATTGCCGAACTGTTCCCATGTGCCGAAGTTTTCGGTAACGTCGTATTTTTTTACGGTTTTGCCCGTAGCGGAGTCTTTCAGGGCGAATTTCCTGATGTCCACCGTGTCTTTTACCAGGAATACTGCGGTCTTTTGCGATACCGGAAGGTAACCTAGCTGGTTTATGCGTATCCAGCCCGTTACCTGTTGTTCCTTACAAGCGGTGAAAAACAGGGTTGCGATAAGGGTGATTGCAAATAGTGTTTTTTTCATCGGTTTGCTGTTGAGTGATTGTTATTAATGGATTTTTATTTTTTGAGTTTTATCAGTTCCGTTATAGGTACGAACTGGTATCCGCGCGATTCGAGTTCTGTTATCAGTTCGTCCAGGCGGTCGTACAATTTGTCGGTGCGTTTCGGCGATACTCCGAAGTGTACCATCAGCATGAAGCCGTTGAGCCCGTCCTTGTGGTCGGATTCGTATTTGAGGATGCGGTCGTAGATCTTCTGGCTCGATACGTAGTTTTTTGCATCCGGGGTGGTGTAGTCGGCGTTGGAACTCGTTCCGGGGGAAAAGTTCACCAGCTGCACGCCCAGTTCGTTGGCCCATACGGCGGTCTGTGTGTTGTAATATTCGTACGGAGGGATCATGAATGGAGCTTTCTTGAGTTTTATCCCGAAACGCGCCATTTCGGCGTAATTGTCCATGATATCCTTGTACAGTTGGACTTTGTCGACCAACAGAGAGTCGCGCTTATCCCACGGGCACCACAGCAGATGTTTGTCGGAGTGGGGCCCGAGGTAGTGTCCGTCTTTTTTCAGGCCTTTTACCACCTCGCGGCAATCTTCGTTCCGGTAAAAATTGCCGGTAAAGAAGAACGCTCCTTTTATGCCATGCTTTTTTAGCGTGTTTTTGATTGTTTCGTACCCGTCGATATACCCGTCGGACGTAAATACGAGCGTCAGTTTCTTTTCGCTGCGGTCCGCGCGGTTTATCCCGCCGTTATCCCAACTCATTGCTTCGGCGTTCTGCACTTTGGACATTTGCCCGAAGAGCGCCAGAGGAGTCATAGCGAGTAGGAAAAGTGCTTTTCTCATTTCTTTTTACTTAAGGATTAAAGTTTTATGAATATTTTCTTTATGTACAATATGCGGGCAAGCAGCCAGAATACGATTATGTAGAACAGTGCGAACAAAAGCGAAGCGAACCGTAGGTCGTCGGTGACCAACCCGCCAAGCGGTATGAATATCGTTTTGAACAGATACGGCTGCATGGATATCATACCGCCGTCGTAAGGCACTTTTATAAGAGCAAGAGTCTTTGCCACCAGACCTGCCATGACGAATATGAACAACGGGTTCATACCGAAAGTGAGCAGGGGATTGGTCCATTTGTCTTTTTTGGATACGTCTATCACGTATATGAACATACCCAACAGTACCGAAGCCCATCCGCACGAGAAAAATACGTATGAACTGGTCCACAGAGGTTTGTTTATAGGAAATGCCAGGTCCCATGCCAGTCCCGCCATTATACCTGCCGCGCCCCAGAACATCAGTTGTTGGCTGGCCAGCAGTTTATCCTGCGTTTTCCCGATGCAGCGTCCTGCCATATATCCGAATATGATGTTCACCATAGCGGGCAGTGTGGAAAGCAAGCCTTCGGGGTCGAAAGCAGTGCCGTAACCTTTATAAAGGTGCGCAGCTCCCATAACCCACAGGTCGAAACGTTGCGCAGCGTTGCCGGTAACGTCCATGAAACTTTCTCCGTTGTAAAAGGCGTGCAGTATGGCCCAATAGCCCAGCAATATCGCAGCTGCCGCAGCCAGTATGTATTTCACTTTTTTAAGGCCCAGTATCAGCAGTCCGGCAAGCCCGTAGGCCAGGCCTATGCGCTGGAGAACTCCCATTATACGTATCGTTTCGAGGTTTTTCATGGCCGGAAACGAAAATTCCATGCCCAGGAATTCGTGCGGGGCCATTTCTATCGGGAAGCTGAAAAACGGATACCACGTCAGTAGGAAACCCACTGCGAATATTTTAAACGCACGTGTCACCACTTTTGTGCCCAGCCCTCCTGAAAAACGGTGTCCTCCTTTGTCAAACACGAACCACATCGATGCCCCGACTATGAACATGAAAAACGGGAATACCAGATCGGTAGGCGTACATCCGCTCCATGCCGCGTGTTTGAGCGGAGGGTATATGGCTCCCCATGTGCCTGGATTGTTTACAGTAATCATTGTCGCAACCGTCAGTCCGCGCAGTACGTCAATGGATTTTATGCGTTCTTTTCTCTCCATCGCATTTTCTTTTAAGAATTCTTTATGTAATCCCGTAAACTTGGTGTTGTCTTTACACCGAAAAAGCAAATTTAAGTCTTTTTTCCGTAAAAATATTCACTTGGCCTTATTTATATATCGTTATCGGGATAAAGGCCCGGATGCTGGCGCATCGGCTCGGTTATCAGTGTATTATGATTGCATTAATGATAAAAAAACGGGGAGAGTACCGGAAAAAAACGTAAATTTGAACACTCTTGCGGAGCGTACGTACACCTTGAAGGCCGTGTGTTGGTATGAGCGGATGGTGCGCGTTATAAAATATTTATGATATGAACAAACTTATGATACTTACCGGGGAACCCTTGACCAGAAGCATATTGGCGAATTTTTTCGACGGTATTTCCGATTTTTGTGTGGAAGGCAGTTTCGAGGATGTTCCGGGCCTGCTTTCCGCCGTGCAAAATTCGCAGGTGGATGTGTTGTTTGCAGATGCGGAATACGCTATGCAGGGCAATTTCCTTCCGTTGATCAATCCCTACGGGGCGAAACGTCCATTGATCGTATTGCTGGCGCGTGACGGCCAGGCCGCAGCAAAAAGCTACGAGATGCAGAATGTGATAGATTACGTGATAAAACCGTCCACTCCGGAGAGGCTTTTCCTTTCCCTTCAGAAAATACGCATGCAGCTTTCGCTGATAAACTCCTATGAGGCAGTGGGCGCTCCACATTCCCCCCGCAGGGACTATGTATTTATAAAGGTGAACAAAAAGATGGTAAAATTGTCCCTGGATGAGATATTATATGTCGAAAGTGTCAAGGACTACATAAAAATAGTCACGGAAAAGAAAAGTTTTCTTGTATATAATACGCTGACAAATTTTACCGCCTCGCTGCCTGAGGGACGATTTGCCAGGATACACCGCTCTTACACCGTTTCCGTCGATAAAATAGACGCCATAGAAGGAAATACGGTTGAGATTATGACCACACGCCTGCCTTTTTCCCGTAAATACATAGCGGAGAACCAGCTAAAGGTTTTTAAATAAAATTTTAACATGCCTGTATATTTACGAAGCGGCTTTGTTTTTAACAAAAAACAGAGCAAATCCGTTTGTTTGTAAAAAATAAACAATACTTATTCTTTTGTACGCGGCTGATAAATAGTTTATTGTGTGTGGAGGTTGTTTTGTGATAGCAAAATTTTTACAGTGTATTAAAGTTTTAAAACCCCTTCTCTGGGCTGTTTTAATAATGTATTCACTAATTGTTTATCGGATGCTTTAACTGTTATTAATGGGTTAATAGTTGTTTTTTAAATGTTAAAACATGTTTTTGGTCTAAAAAATAGCTAAAGAATTAAAACCAGGAGGCCATTATGGTGTATTAATTACATTTTAAGGTGTATCTTTGCTCAAAATGAGTTGTCGGATGCTATTATAGTTAAAACACAGACTGTAGCTGAAGTATTCATTAACATAAGTGTAACATAATGAGATCGTTAAAGAGCCTGTTCTTTTTAGTTTTACTGTCCGCCTTTACAGGGGCGGCAGCGCAGAATATGCCTTCGTACGATACCGTACGGCTGGCCGTGTTCACAGATTTGCATGTGAGCCCTGGTTCTGTTGCTGATGAAAACCTGTCGCAGGCGATAGAAAATGTCAATAGATCCGGATACGATTTCGTTATCGTGGCTGGCGACATTTCCAATGTAGGTTCTGATGCGGAACTTGAGAACGTCTTCAATAAACTCAGGGAGCTTACGGTCCCTTATTATCTGATCCCCGGCAATCACGAAACTAACTGGTCCGAGAGCGCGTGCCAGACGATAAACAAACTTTGGAAAAACGACCGCTTCGTGTTCGAGGCCGGCGATTATATCTTCATAGGTTATTCCACTGGCCCTTATCTTAAGATGGGCGACGGCGTTGTAAAGAAAGAGGACATCATCTGGTTGGAACAGGAACTGGAAAAACGTTACAAACCTGGCAAGAAAGTAGTTTCTATAGCTCATTACCCTCTCGGCGAGGGACTTTCCAATTATAAGGATGTGACTTCCGTTTTGAAAAAATACAACACCGTAATACATATAAACGGACATCACCATACATTCAAACTCAGGAATTACGACGGCATACCCGGATTTATGGCAATGACCATGCTCGGCAAGCCTTCCGATAACGGCATATATAATTCCGTAGTATTTACACCGGATTCCATACGCATAGCAAGACATCAGGAAAAGAACGGTTATAAGGAAGAGCTCGGATGGGTAATCCCGCAGAACGGTGACCGTTCCGAAATAGGCGAACCTATGCCGGGCGAATATCAGGAGCCTATGACCGGAGGATCGAAAGTCGTTCCTTTTTCTTATCAGGATTCCGCGTCCGTATTTACAGGACCTTGTTTCCCTACGGCATCGACTGTCGTTTACGGTACTTCTCTGGGCCAACTCAAATGTTTGGATATAAATACAAAGCGGGTGCTTTGGGCTACGCCTGAAGGGCCTACTATTTATTCTACGCCTTTTGTCGGCGCCGGAGTAGTGGTGGTAGGGCATGTGGACGGCGAAGTGGCCGGTTACAACCGCAAGAACGGCAAAAAAATATGGAGTTTCAACATAGGCTCTCCTGTTGTCGGCGACGGTGTGGCCGATGAGAACGGTTACGGTTACATCGGCGGCAGTTTCGGCGAATTTGTGAAATTCAACTGCAAGAACGGCCGTGTAGAATGGAAGAAGAAAATAGGCGAAGGCCTCATACAGGCAAAACCTGTGATATCGGACAATAAAATAATCTTCGGATGCTGGGATAAGTACCTTTATTGCGTTGACCGTAACGACGGCAGCGTAATATGGAAATGGACAAACGGAAGTCCTCAGAAACTGTACTCCCCAGGCAACGTAGTCCCCGCGGTAAGCAATGGAAAGGTGTTCATAGTGGCGCCCGACAGGAAGATGACGGCAATAAGCCTTACCGACGGCAAAGAACTTTGGAGAACAAACCTTCATACTGTACGCGAATCGATGTGCCTTTCGAGGGACGGAGAGAGAGTGTACGCCAAAACAATGAATGATGTGCTGATTTGCGTATCGACGGTTTCGGATGACTATCAGGTCCTCTGGACAGCCGATTGCAAATACGGTTACGAACACACTCCGTGTCCGCCTGTAGAATCGAAAAACGGCTTGGTTTTTCTATCCAACAGACGCGGGCAGGTATTTGCGGTGGAAGGTAAGACCGGAGCCGTAAAATGGTCGTTCGATGCGGGTAATTCCGCGGCGAACAAGATAGTGGAAGGCCCTGACGGAAGAGTCTGGATAACTCTGATAGAAGGCCGGATACTGTCAATAGAACCAATGGAAATTTTATAATGTAATAATCAACACTTTCCAATTTATTAAGTTAAAAACTTACACTAATGAAGCGTTTAATATTATTAATCTTTTGCCTGTCTTCAATAGTTTCTTGGGGACAGTCAATCAAGGGAAAGGTCATCGACGCCAAGACGAAGGAGACCATTCCTGGAGCGAATATCGCTGTACCGGGTGTAAAAGGAGTTGGAACATCGACGGATTTCGATGGTAACTTCTCGTTTACGCTTCCAGCGGGCAAGACACAGATAACGGTGTCTTTCGTTGGGTACAAGACAAAAACACAAAACGTTACTCCCGGTTCGACTGTTACGGTATCCCTCGAACAGGATGCGGCCATCCTCGATGACGTGGTTATCGTAGGTTACGGTACGCAGAAGAAGGAAAGCCTTACGGCAGCCGTTGCAACGGTGGACGTGGCCAAGGCAATCGACAGCCGTCCTGTGCCTGACGTAGCCCGTGCACTTCAGGGTTCTACTCCTGGTCTTACCGTACGTATCAACAACGGTGAGCTCGGTAGCGACCCGACCATCAACATCCGTGGTTTCATTTCTTCACTTCAGGGTTCTTCTTCTCCTCTTATCCTCGTGGATAACGTCGAGATACCGAGCCTTCTGTTCCTTAACCCGGATGACGTACAGTCCGTATCCGTACTGAAGGATGCTTCCGCAGCATCTATCTACGGTGCCAAGGCTGCCAACGGTGTGCTCCTTATCACTACCAAGCAGGGAAGCCGCACCGACGGTAAGGTTTCCGTATCCTACAGCGGTTCTTTCTCTATGAGGGGAACTACGGAACACCCGACGATGGCTCGTTTCGACGGTTATGAATACTCGATAGACTACTCTATGAGCCGCCGCAGCAAGACTTCCTGGGATTCCGGAGATCCTGTTTCGCAGGGTGCTTACTGGCTGATGAACAGCTGGGTAATGGACCGTGCCGAATACTGGGACAAAAACTGGAAAGGCAAAGTAGGTTCCGAACTGGTTTACGGTCGTGACTGGGAAACCAAGAGCGTAAACGGCGGTATGGCATACAACTACGGTTATCGTACGTACGAAGGTACCGATGCGTTCGTTAAGAAATGGACTCCTCAGCACCAGCACAACATAACCATAGCAGGTAGCGCAGGTAAGACCAGCTACAACCTCGGTCTTGCATACATAAGCCAGACCGGTGTTCTGAAAAACACTGTCGACACTTATCAGCGTTACAATGCTTCTCTGTCCATCAACTCGGAAGTAAACAAATACTTCACCGTTAAGTCTTCTTTCCTCTTCACTAAGAGCGACAAGAACTACCCTGGCGGTATATCTTACGCTAACGACCCGTATTTCTACGCTTATCGTTGGAGCCCGGTATTCCCTATCGGCGCTACTTACAACGGTGAGGCGATCCGCTCTCCGGACAGCGAAATATCGCAGGACAAGATAGCAACACGTACGAAAGAATACCTCCGCTTTATGATAGGCGGCCGTCTGAACCTCCTGAAAGGATGGACTGCAGACTTCGACCTCACATATGCAGGTGACAAGAACATGTACTACGAACCGGATATCGCATTCTCCGGATATGAAACATGGCTTACTGCCGACCAGCCTGTTCTGGGCAACGATGGCCAGCAGATATGGCGCGACAAGGACGGACAGATAGTACCTGCCGGAACTGCCGACGCATCTCCTGAATACGGCTTCCAGTACATGACATACGAAACTAAGGAAAATGCTTCCGTTCTCGTATCTACCGGTAAATCCGAGCGTATAGTTTTCAACGCCAATACTACTTACAACGCAAGGTTCGGCGACCACTCCCTCAAGGCAATGGTCGGTCTTAACTCCAACAGCTACCGCTACCGTTACCACTCTTCCAGCAAGAAAGGTCTTTCCGACTTCGACAAGCCGGAACTCGGCCTGGCAGACGGACAGCAGACCGTTAGCGGTTCTGTAAGCTGGGAATCCCAGTTCGGTTGGTTCGGCCGTATCAACTACGGTTGGAAGGACAAAATCCTCGTTGAGTTCAACGCACGTTACGAAGGTACTTCCAAGTTCCCTGACGATCTTCGTTGGAAATTCTTCCCTTCGGGTTCCGTAGGTTACCGTATCTCTGAAGAAAACTTCTGGCAGCCCATCAAGAACGTGGTAAGCGAAGTTAAGCTCCGCGCATCTTACGGTTCGCTCGGTAACCAGACCGTTCCTAACAACATGTACATTCCTACCCTTACCAAAGGTAACTCTACCTGGGGTGGATACGACGGCGTACTCTACCAGCAGTACTCCAGCCCGTCCGTTGTTCGTAACGACGTGACCTGGGAAACCATCACGACTCTTGACCTCGGTCTCGACGCTCGTTTCTTCAAGAACAAACTCGGACTTACTTTCGACTGGTTCTCCAAGACTACGACCGATATGTTCGTTCCCGGTGCTTCCATGCCTGGAACATACGGTGCAACAGCTCCGCAGGGTAACTTCGGTAAACTGCGCACTCAGGGTTGGGAATTGATGCTCGACTTCAACCACCGCTTCTCTAACGGTATCAACCTGTCTGCCGACTTCGGTATCTCGGATGCCAAAGCCAAGATGATACACTATACAGAATCCACTACGCGCACGATAGGCAGCTGGTACAACGGCCGCGAATACGGTGAAATGTGGGGTTATGTTTACGACCGTCTGTGGCAGATGAGCGACTTCGAAGAATTCACCAACCTCAAATCCAACGACGGTATTCCTGACGGTGAAAGCAACGTAGTTTGGTTCTACGGAAAAGCTTACAAGCTCAAAGAAGGATACGACCGCCACGACGTTCTTACCGGCTCTCCGATACCTGGTGGTGCCAAGTACAAGGACATGAACGGCGACGGTATCATCAACAGCGGTTCCAACACCGTTGACGATCCGGGTGACCGCGTTAAGATCGGTAACTCGCTTCCTCGTTACGAATACAGCTTCCACATCAACCTCGACTGGAAAGGCTTCGACCTCGGTCTGTTCTTCCAGGGCGTTGGCAAACGCGACCTTTGGGCTGCCGGTAAGCAGATCACTCCTAACTACGGTGTAGGCGGTGGCCAGGTAAGCGAAGTTATAAGCAAGATATGGTCTCTCGACAACCCGAACGCATGGTTCCCGCGCAGCTCTGATATAGACGCTCTCTCTTCTACCACTACCGGTGGTTCCTGGCAGGCGTCCAAGCACTATATGCTTGACATGTCTTACCTGCGTCTTAAGACCATCACTCTGGGTTACACCATACCTAAGCACATCACTGAAAAAGCCGGAATCAACAAACTCCGTGTTTACTTCACTGGTGAAAACCTCTTTACGTTCGACAACCTGAAACTGCCGATCGACCCTGAAACGGGAACCGGCTCTTCGCTCACGTCGTCTACGTATAACTACGGTAATATAGGTACTTCAACGCCTATGCCTAAATATCTCACTGTCGGACTTCAACTTACCTTATAAAATAATCCTGCAGAAATATTATGAAAAAGAAATATATTTTACCGATAATCCTTTTTACAGTCCTGTTGACAGGTTGTACGAAGGCATTTCTCGACAGAAAGCCTTTGGACTCGTATGACGACTCCAACTTCTGGTACAACGAAGAGAATGTACGCTTGCATTCTTACTACTACTATGCCACGTATTTCCCGGGACTCGGAGGTGGTTGGACGCGCAGAGCATTCTCTATGGAATATTCGCATGCGGATTACTACGTAAACACATCCGGCGGTGGTCTTACATTCGCTTCCACTACACCTAACACCGGTGCCGGTGGTTACGGTCAGAACTACTGCGACCTGGAGTGGAATGACAACTACACCTGGATCCGTCGCGCCAACGTGTTTATCAAACGTCTTAAAGAAGTATCGGCTGGTACTTGGGGCGCTGACAGCGAGAAGTACAAACACTGGATGGGTATAGCACGTTTCTTCCGTGCGGTACGTTATTCCGACCTGGTATTCGGTTTCGGTGACTGCCCTTGGTACAGCGAACCTACCGACGTTATGGACGAACTCTGCAAACCTCGTCAGAGCCGTTTTGTGATCCTCGACTCGATAATCAAGGACTTCGACTATGCCGTTAATAACGTTCGTACCAGCGATGGTGACAACACTATCCTCAACCGTTACTCGGTTGCTGCCGTTGCATCCCGCTATATGCTCCGTTTCGGTACTATCAACAAATATATGGTAGGCGCCAACATTGAAGATGCCGACGACCTCTGGAAAGGTCATCCCGACATGGCTGCAACATATCTTCAGAAAGCTATCGACTACGCTCAGATTATTATCGACAGCCGTAAGTACGATATAGTTACTCCTTACCGCGAAGTGTTCACTCAGGATGATTTGTCCAGTGAAAAAGAAGCGATCCTCGCCCAGCACTTCCAAACAGGTATGAGAACTCACTGTATCGTTTCCTACAACAACTACAATGAAGGTCACTCCAACTGTATCGGCGCATACTTCGTATCGAACGTACTGTGCTACGACGGTAAACTGGCTCACGAAACCACTGTAGTTGCCGATCCTATGGGTGATGACTACGGTAAGCTCTACACCGTTCAGGACAACAGCATCTTCAAATACCACGATCCTCGTCTGGAGGCTATACTTAAGAGCGTAACTACTCTTAACAACGGTGCGAAGTGCGCTCCTTATACCACTAAAGGTATAGGTTCCCGCTACTATGTACGTAAGTATATGCCCCGTCAGTGGGAGCACTACACAGCTGCCGAGGCTGCCGCTAACACCGGTTCCAAGTCTGCAAGTAATTTCACCGACTACCCGGCAATACGCTATGCTGAAGTTCTGCTCAACTGGATCGAAGCAAAAGCTGAACTGGCAACTGTAGGCGGCCCTGCCGTTACTCAGGAAGATATCGATAAGTCCATCAACAAACTGCGTGACAGACCTATCGCAAACAATGCTGACAAGAACCCTTCGGTTTGCACGGAAAAACTCGCTCACATGGACCTGACAAACCTGCCTAACGACCCGCGTCGCGAACCCGATGTTCCTGCTCTGATACACGAAATCCGCCGCGAACGTATGGTTGAACTGTACGACGATGGTTTCCGCGGTCCGGACATCCGCCGTTGGAAGAAATGGATCTACTGGGGAATGCAGCGCGACGGTAAGCCTGGTAAAATGAACGACGGCGTTGCCGATGCTCAGGGTTACACCAACTATACCGCCGGCCAGGAAGGTAACCTCCGTCAGTGCGGAGCTTACTTCGAACTGGATGCACTGTACAACAGATGGCAGGAAAGCATAGCTGCTGAAGCCGCTATCGACGTAAATGCTTCTGACTACGATGCAGACGCTCACCAGATTCTGAAAAACCAGATAAAGGAAGATAAAGCCGCTTACGATGCTTTCGCAGGCCGTGCAGGAAACCTTTACTGCATCAACAAAAACGGTGAACTCGTTCGTTGGGACCAGCAGACAACTCAGGAATCTCTTGAGAAGATGCGCGGATGGTGGCTGTACAACGGTACTGTAGGCCTCACTCAGTACACGAACATACGTGACCGTGTATGGGTAGGTGCTATTCCTATCACTCAGTTCACTTACTACAAAGCTAACGGTTACGAAGGCAACCTTAAACAGAACTCCGACTGGTCTGAAGTACTTGGCGCATAGTTCGTTTAACGTAAACTAAATACAGAGCCCCCGCATTGTGCGGGGGCTTTTTTTGTGCTTGCTTTTCGGAGAGTAAACTGTGGGGTATGGAGGTGGGGACTAACGTGTCGCTTGCGCTTCGTGTACGTAATGGACATAGGCGTGCGTTCCCGAATGTTACATATATGTCCGTGAGCGGAATTTCTGCAGCTTTGTGTTACGTGTGACGCGATACCATGGCAGAGAAAACCCGCCGGAAAAAAAATTCTCACAGTCACGCCTTTTGATTAAATTTGCAAAATCGCTTCAGGGTCTTTCCGTTAAGGCTCTTGCTTTGGAAACGAAAGAATAGTATAAAACAGCTCAGTTGTTTAAAATGTCGAATGATTTCAAAAACATGCCGTTAAAAACGGCAGGAAACATTGCGGTAATATTTGCCGGAGGACATGGGGAACGCTTTGGCAATTCCGATATCCCGAAACAATTCCATGAGCTTTCCGGGAAGCCGGTAATTGTTTATACGCTCGAACATTTTGAACGCCATGATAAGATTGACGGCATTGTGGTGGTATGTGTTGACAGCTGGATATCCAGACTCAGAAGGATGCTGGAAGAATTCAGGATATCCAAAGTGGTTGAAATAGTTCCCGGAGGGGCCACGGCATGGGATTCGATATTTGCAGGCCTCGGTTGCGCTACGAAATATTTTTCCGGCGAATCGGTCGTTTTGATACACGATGCGGTGAGGCCGATGATCGATTCCGGCACCATCGACCGTAATATCGAGACCGTAAAGCGGTACGGCTCGTGTATCACTTGCTATCCCATGACGGAAAACATCATGGGCAACCGTCCGAACGGAATGACAGCGATATCCGATCCCGGCGAGTTGTTGATCGTACGTGCTCCGCAAAGCTTTTTTCTGAACAAGATTATGGCGGTTTACGAAAAAGCCCGTCAGGAAGGGAACGTTCCTTTCCGTGATTGTTGTTCGATGATGAGTCATTACGGGGAGCAATTGCGGACAGTGACCGGCCCGGCCGAAAATATAAAAATCACCTTTCCATCGGATTTTCTTATGTTTGAAAATATGCGGAAAGTCACAGACCTTTGATACAGCCTATCGATATGACGTTATTCGAGAACCGTATCGTATCTGCCGATTTGAAACATATTTGCAGTACGACCGACTGGAGCGCTTTTGACGGTAAAAGCATCCTCATAACCGGTGCAAACGGTCATATAGCCACCTATCTGACCTATTCTTTCTTGTTTGCGATCCAAGCAGGTAAACTCAACGCTACGGTTATAGCCTTGTCCAGAAACGGAGAGAAACTCCGGGCTGTGTATGCTCCGTTCATCGGCATGAGTTATTTTCGCGTGCTTGAGGCTGATGTATCGGAAAAGATCGACCTGAAGGAACGCGTGGATTATATATTTCATTTTGCCGGAAATGCCTCTCCTTATCACATATCGACAGATCCGGTGGGGATATTGAAGGCAAACATCCAGGGGACTTTCAATGTTGCGGAACTGGCAAAGCGCAACGCCGGCTGTAAGATAATCTATTCTTCATCACGCGAAGTGTATGGTAAGAACGATAGCGAAGAAAGATTGTCGGAAAAATCGTTTGGCAGCCTTGATCCTGTGCTTCCACGTTCATGTTATCCGGAGAGCAAACGGGCCTCGGAAGCGGTTCTTGCAGCCTACGGCAACCAATATGGTGTCGGATATGGTATTGCACGCATTGCCCACTGTTATGGCCCAGGAATGAATCTTTCCGATGACGGCCGCGTAATGTCGGATTTTCTGGATAAAGCGCTCGGAGGGGATGATATAGTAATATATTCCGATGGTTCGATGTTGCGTGCTTTCTGCTATGTGGGCGATGTAATACGTGGCTTGTTGATTCTCGCAGCGTATAATGGACCAGGGAATACATTTAATTTGTCGAATGAAACGGAAGAGATCAGTATTCTCGACCTTGCGCGCCTTATTGCCGGAAAAGTTCCGGGGATACGTGTCGAAGTGCTGAAACGGGACATAGATACAGGCAAATATTGTGCCGATAAACGGGTTCCGTTGGATTGCTCAGCTCTGATGGAATTGGGGTGGAGTCCTGAAATAGGCCTCAAGGAGGGGATAGCCAGGACATTTGAAAGCTTTATCAACTGAGTGATAATGGAGAATATTTATCAAAATATATGAAGTACCGGATAAAATACTGCGTCATCTTAATGGCGAGGGTCGTTTTCCGAATATTCTATTTGTTTATACCGGTAAAAAGGAACAGCATTCTTTTCTGTTCATTCAGCGGTATGCAATACACGTGCAATCCTAAATATATTTTCGAGAGTTTATATAGCAGATTCGGCCGGCGATATGAATATGTATGGGTACTGGATAACCGGGAAAAGCTTCCCGGCGAGTTCATGGGTTCGGTAAAGACCGTAAAGTTCAGATCCGTAAAATATATATATCACATGATGCGTTCGGAGGTTATAGTCGATAACGTCGGATTCGAATCTTTTCTGCCAAAACGCAGTGAACAGCTTTTGATCAATACATGGCATGGAGGCGGCGCATATAAAAAGGTATCTGCCGATATGAAAATGCACTCGGAAGGGGTCAAATGGTATATCAGGCGGGTTCGGGAACTGTCCGAAGGTACGACTGACTTTTTTCTGTCCAGCAGCAGGACATTTACCGATATTACATCCGATGATTTCTTTATGGACAGAAATTGTTTCATCCCGACCGGAATGCCGCGAAACGACAGGTTTTTTTCTTCCGACGCCGGGAAAAACCTGGCTCTCAGACAGCGAATATGCGGACAATACCATGTCGCTTCAGACAGTTTACTGGTGCTTTATGCTCCGACTTTCAGAAATTATGGCGCAAATATGCGGAATATCAGTCGTGACGCGTGTTGTCCGTGTGTAGAGAATGTGCTTGAGGCAACTTTCGGCAGAAAGGTAACCTTTCTGCATCGGCGGCATATTTGCCGGAACGATACTGCCACTCATCCAAGATGTGAAAATCCCGATATCGTAGATTTTACTCACTATCCTGATATGCAGGACCTTCTTGAGATCGCCGATGTTTTAATAACGGATTATTCATCTTCGATCTGGGACTTTGCGTTAACCGGAAAACCTTGCTTCTTGTATATGCCGGATTTGGCTGAATATCGATACGACCGTGGGTTTTATACGCCTCTTGACAAGTGGCCTTTTCCGTATACGGAGAGTATTGACGGTTTATGCGGGCTTATCGCTTCATATAATGTTGAAGAAAACGCCAGGCGGATATCTGCGCACCAGAAATTGTTGGGCTCATACGAACACGGCCATGCAACATCCCGTGTAGTGGAAATCATAGAAAAGCATACCGGTCGAACGTAACAGCCTTATTTTAACTTATCTTGCCGCGACAAATATTCAAGAAGGATCCCTACTTGGTTCCTTCGTGTGTATTGTCGGATCTTATCCCATTTACGCGGTAATACATGCTTGTTCTTCCACAGGGAATAGCATTGGAGTATTTTGTTCTTTATGTCTTCTACGTCGGTTACATCTGCCGTAAAACCGGCATTCGTTTCGGCCAGCAGTTCGGCAATGACATCATTGGGATCGCAAATGGCGAGAATTGGTTTGTTGGTTGCCAGGTAATCGAACAGTTTACCGGTATAGACCCCCTTTCGGCCTTTCGGGTGCACCAGTACCAGTGTGTCGGCTGCCAATGACATTTTTATCGCTTCCGAATGGCCGACTTCCGCGATCAGGGTTATGTTCGGTCGAATATTTTCCGGGATCGACAGTGTTTTATGGTTCCCTATTATGTTGATGCGGCTCTCTGGTGGGATATCTCCGGCGGAAATAAGCTCGGAGAAAGCTTTAAACCAGTTCTCAGGATTGATAAATGAATAGAATTTCCCTATGAACGCCATAGTGAAAACCTGCTGGAATGATACGCTGTGCACTTCTTCATAATCATATCCGTTCTTTATTTCGAGCACTCTGCCGTGGCCTCCCAACATTTTGAAATCTTCAACTAACGGAGCTGATACGGACAATACTAAGTCTGCGGCATCCAATATTTTACGCTCATAAGGCCTGATACGCCGGGCAGTATCCGGTGACAGAAATGGACTTTTCGACATTTCATCGCGCATGTCGGCAATCCAGTAAATTCCAGGGATTTTACGGCGCAAGCGGAGAGCTATCATGTGGGGCGATAGAAAATCATATGTGCTCAGTATGACATCGAATGATTTGTTTTTATTCAACGCCATTATTTGTCGGAGGGCCCTGAAGCGCCATAACAATTTAAAATCCAGAGTAAGCCGGAACTGTAACGATTGCAGAGAACGTTTGAAATTGAATCCTGTATTTTGCGACCGGAGAGATTTTGATTCCGATTCCGGCAATACATAATCTTTTATATAATGTACCTCACATCCGTTCCAGATCATTGTTTCATCGCGGTCACCTTCTGTTACTACCGTCACCGAGTGCCCCGCTTCAGAAAAATACTTTGCGAAAGCATTTATCCTGAATGAGCCGATACGGTTGTTGGGGTAAAAAAAATTGCTAACAATTAAAATATTCATTTGTCAGTGGTTAGATACATATTGGAAAGTCACTGTTAACCGGCAGATGTCCTTAATGCAGAGGATACGCCTTTAAGGCGCTGACGGAGAATCGCAAATTTAACGAAATATTTGATGTTAAGTTGTGGGCTCGATTGAAATTAGCGGCTTTATACGGTTAATGGAAAAAATACGCGGTGCTCGTTGTGTGGTGAAAGTTTTGAAAATAACTGATAGTATAAAGGGTTATCGCTTATTTTCCATTATCAGACAGTTAAGTGTAAATGAAAATGCCTGGTGTAAATAGCGGCATTGAATTTTATCTGTTTTCTCCCGCATGAAATGAGGGAAAATTACGGATGTATAAGCAAAATAAAAACCTCGGATGATTTTCAATCATTCGAGGTTTGTGGTACCCGGAGCGGGAATGTACACGGCAAATAAAATATATCCATTGGAATGTAAGTGAAAGAAACATAGGGAGTTCAAATATAGATATTAACTCTTGTTTTCAAAAAAAAGATTATATTTTGTCTTTTTTGGCTACCCTTTGGCTACCCGGGAATAACAAAATATCTATATTTGCAAAAAAGGGAAACAAAAAGCGAGGTATGGCACAAAAAAAAGATATAAGGAGTGATGGGACTTATCTAATAAGCCGGGACACTACCGACAACCCTAAGTTAGGTGCAAAGATACTTTCGGATGGTCGGGAAAGTTTGTTTTTAGATTACTATTTCGGCTATAAAATGGTGTATAGTGAAAAATTAGACAGACAGGTCGTCAGGAAGGACAGGAAAAGAGAGTATCTAAAGCTATATCTTTATCAAGCGCCTAAAACATCATTTGAACGTCAGCACAACAAAGAAATATTGGAGCTTGCAAAGAGGATAAGATATGAGCGCGGACAACAAATGTTGGAACAGGCGGAAGGTTATAGGCTCAAAAAGAAGCGAGACATTAATTTTCTTGATTACTTCCGGGGATATATTGCGAAATACACCAAAAAAGATATTAAAATGGTGGAAATAGCGCTCCGGCGTTTTATTGATTTCCTACACGATACACCGGAGTATAATAAACATGCTGAAAACATAAAGCCGGAGCAAATAACTAAAGATATGATTAGGGATTTCACCGGGTATTTAGAAGGTAGAAGCGTGGGAGAGGGCGCCAAAAGTATATACGCCCGGTTTAAAAAAGTTGTTAGGTATGCTGTTGAACACGATATTATGTTAAAAAACCCGTGTACAGGCATAACTATAAAAGTGGACGACCAGCAATTAAGGAAAGAGGTACTATCACCGGAGGAAATACAACAATTGATAGGAACCCACTATGAACACGAGAACCTAAATATAAGACGGGCTTTTATTTTTTGTCTCTATTGTGGGTTGAGACACTGTGATGTGAGAAACCTTACATTTTCTAATGTGGATTATGCTAACAGGCTGTTGTTGTTTGAGCAGAGCAAAACAAAAGGGCATAGCGTCAAAAGCGGAGTGGTTATTCCTTTGAATGATGGCCTATTAAAGCTGATAGGTGAGCCGAGTAACCCCGATAGGAGGAATGAGTTAATCTTTCCCCTGCCCAGTTATGAAATGTGCTTAAAAGCCTTAAAACATTGGGTAAAGCGAGCAGGAATAAATAAACATATAAGTTGGCATTGCGCGCGGCATTCTTTTGCGGTGAATATTCTCAACAATGGAGCGAATATTAAAACGGTTGCGAGCCTTTTAGGGCATAGTGGGCTGAAACATACAGAAAAATACACAAGAGCAATAGACAGCCTTAAAGAAGCAGCAATAAATAGTTTGCCGGAACTTAAAATGTAGAAAAACGATGAAGAAAAAATTTTCAGAGTTGAGCCTTGAAGAGTTTACCAGGGTACTGTGTGGTATGGAGGGAAATTACAGCCTTTCTTTGACGTTATTTCTCAATTCGGGGGATAAGGTGTGTGAAGCGATCGATGGGACGTATTCAGAACTATATGATTTCTGCATGGGTGAATTAGCGAAATATCCAGACAATAAAAAAGTTCAGGCTTCTTTAAAGGAACTCGAAGAAAACGCGTTCGATTATGATGTAGACTTTGAGACATTAGATATAAATGACTATCTGGAAAATAAAACAAAAGGTTTTCAAAAGGACAGGTGTAGTATTGTCCTGCGTGACCTGAAATATTATCATTTGAATATCAATGAAGAAAGGGAAAAATACGTGGAGGAAAAAATTTTACAGGGATGGAAAGATTATAAGGTAAGAAAAATAAAAGGCCCGGATAGCGGAAGTCTGGCCGGAATAATAGGTGATATCGACGTGATAGACTATAAAGATGCGTATAATAAGATTTACGGTTATTATTATGATTACTATTATCTATATGCTATAAAAGTGTTAGAAAGTAAGGTAGAGCAGATAGATGAGGTTAAATTTCCGCCGGAATTAGATAATCCGCAAACCAAGAAATATTTTGATAGGGCATTAAAAGCCGGATATATGGAGTTATCAAACGCAGGATTGAAATGGAATGCCATAGGGGGAAAAGGCGGTAATTCCCAATTAGGATATTTTTGTAGTAAGGTATACAGCCCTCCACGTCCCATCTCTGCCCTTGAAAATTTGTTTAAGGTTACAAGGCTTTCATCGTATATAACAAATGCAGGTCTTGATGTAAGAAGGGCCGACACTATTAAATGGAGAAACGATGTCGATAAATTATTTCAAGATTGATTTAGCCCCTTTATAGGGGCTTTTTTATTGGGATGAAATTAGACTAATTTTACTCTATATTCTTTCTTTCTTTAGCCCTCTATTTTTGCACTTGTATTCACTCGGATAGCG
Source organism: Flavobacteriales bacterium (assembly GCA_003150615.1). Classification (GTDB taxonomy): domain Bacteria; phylum Bacteroidota; class Bacteroidia; order Flavobacteriales; family UBA1820; genus Merdimorpha. The sequence continues at coordinate 157,370 of QALN01000006.1, forward strand.
AGCGCAAGTCTATCGCGAAGGATTACACGGGCAAATACGGGGGAGTCTTGCGCCTCAATCCAGAAAGCCCAGACTATTTAATAAATACAGTCATGGACAAAGAATTAAAACAGGTTGCCGACCTTGTAACGGCAAATACAATCTTCTGCACTAAAGAAATACTAACAAGCGACGAGGCCGCTAAATATATGGGTATATCCAAGAGTTACCTTTATAAACTGACTATGAGACAAATAATACCTCATTATAAGCCGATGGGTAAAATGTGTTACTTCAACCGGGCAGAGCTTGAACAATGGTTGCAGAGTAACCGCGTATCCACTTCTGCCGATATAAACCAACTTGCGCAGACTTATTGCATGAATAAAGGAGGCGTAAAATAGTCGTCGATGTAGACATGGATCTGGAGCTTTTTTAGACAGAACCCCGAATAAATGAAAAAACATGAACAATACAGCAGTACAACCGCAGGACGGGCCACGTGTCGCGTCCCCTCTGATATCGTCCCTTAGGGAAGATTTCCAGACCAAAACCCGCGAAATTAAAGCCGACCGAGCAGCCAAAGCCGAGAAAGAAATAAAAGGACGCACCGTAACGGATGTATTATCCGAATTGATAAATACTTTTGAAGAAATCGATTTCCGGGAACGCGCAAAACTTGAACCCGACCAGAAAATAACCCAAAAAATATATGTAGTCCAATCCGCAGACATAATACTGGAGAAAGCCAAAGCGCAGAACTGGGGAATAGGGGTTAACAACGATTTCATTTATATATATAATGGCAAATATTGGCAACCCACGGGAACCGGGGATTTTAAAACATTCTTGTCTGACGCAGCAAAAAAAATGGGTGTCCCGTTGAATGATGCGAAGTATTACAAATTTCAGGACGAACTATACAAGCAATTCATAAGCATCGCCAATCTTACAACTCCGGATCCGAACAATAATATCACGCTCATAAACTTACAAAACGGGACATTTGAAATATCAAAAGACAAACAGAGCCTAAGAGACTACCGCAGGGAAGATTTTTTAAAATATCAATTGACGTTCTCTTATGACCCCTCCGCAGAAGCCCCGATGTTTGAAAAATACCTCGAACGCGTATTGCCCGATGAGGATTGCCGTAAGGTTTTAGCTGAATACATCGGATATATATTTACTCACGGGCTTAAACTTGAGAAAATAGCCCTTTTATACGGTAGTGGCGCGAATGGCAAAAGCGTATTTTTCGATATTATAACCGCTTTACTGGGGCGCGAGAATACATGTTCTTTTTCGCTTCAATCCCTTACGAAAACAGACAGCTATCAACGCGGAGAACTATCCGACAAATTACTTAATTACGCGTCGGAAATAAACGGCTCGCTTGAAGCATCCATATTTAAACAACTGGCAAGCGGTGAACCCGTCGGAGCCCGTCGCATATATGGCCGTCCGTTCACAATGGAAAAATACGCCAAGCTCATGTTTAACTGCAACGAATTGCCGAAAGAAACGGAACAAACGCACGCATTTTTCCGCCGCTTCCTGATAATACCGTTCACACAGACGATACCGGAAGCAGAGCGGGACGTTAACCTGTCAAAAAAAATAATCGGGAGCGAATTAAGCGGCGTATTCAACTGGGTATTGGACGGACTAAAACGGTTATTAGCACAAGGAGCGTTTACCGCCTCGCCCGTTATAGAAAATCAACTTAAAGAGTTCCGCATGCAGTCCGACAGCGTAAGTATGTTTCTTGAGGAGTGCAGCTATAAACAATCTTCTGACAATAAAATACTATTGCAAACCCTGTACAACGAATACCGCAATTTCTGCCTTGTCAACGGGTATTATTCCGTGTCAAATAAAACCCTCAAAACCCGGCTCGAAACACTTGGTTACGAGACACGGAAAACAATGGCCGGGCAATGCGTGTTCATTGAGAAAAGCGACGAACATTTTAACACCTTTTAACTAAATTAAGGGGCAAAAAAAATATCTTTTTTCGAGCGTCATTTCCGTCACTTCCGTCATAATCAATACAAATAATTAAACATCAATGTATTGCAAAAGCTTGTTTGTTAAAAAATATGACGATGTATGACGATAATGACGGAGTTGTTGATTTGAGCAATTGATTAATGTTATAACAATGTTAAGAATATAGATGTCATGGCGTATAAATACGAACTCGAAAAATACAACACCATACGCAGCCGCTATACCTGTCCGGCCTGCGGGCATAAACACCAGTTTGCGCGATACGTCGATATTGATACGGGTGAGTATATATCCGATGAGGTAGGCAAATGCAACAGAGAGGACAAATGCGGCTATCATTACACCCCGGCGCAATACTTCAGGGAACACCCCGAAAGCCGCAGAGAGGAAACCACGATTAAACCGGGAGGCAATGAAAAAACCAAAAGACCCGGTGAGTTTTCAGAAAACCCAAAAAACGCGCCGAGGGGCGTTATACCGTGCGAATACGTAAATAAATCGCTTGGGTATGGCTCGTCTTTTATATATTTTTTGTGCTCCGTATTCGACAGTGGCAGCCTTACATCCCCCACCATTGAACGCCTGATGCGTCAATACTATTTGGGATGCACCAGAGGCGGCGCGGTAATATATTGGCAGATAGACACAAAAAAGCGGGTAAGGACGGGCAAAATAATGCAATACAACCCGGAAACGGGAAAACGCATAAAGAATAACACCGGAGCCATAGACTGGGTGCATTCCAGGCTTAAACGGAACGGAATACTGCCTGCCTCATGGGAGCTCTCACAGTGCCTTTTCGGCGAGCACCTGTTAAGCGAGCGCCCGACCGATATCGTATGTCTTGTGGAGAGCGAAAAAACGGCTATTATCGGCAGCGGTGCTATGCCGGAATACGTGTGGCTCGCCACCGGAGGAAAACAAAACCTCAAATCCGACAAATGCGCATGCTTAAAAGGGCGTGACGTGATTGTTTGCCCCGACTTGGGAGTATTCAACCTTTGGAGCGAAAAAGTACGGGAAATCGCAAATAAATGCGGTTTTGATGCGCGCCTTTCTGATTTTCTCGAAAACATAGCGAGCGATAAGGAAAAACACGAAGGGTATGATATCGCCGATTACCTGATACCGGAATTGCGGAAAGCGGGACAGCAAAACAACCCAAAGGTTACCCAAAGGGTAAACGGAACGATCGCGGCCAACTCCGGCATGTTATCCTATTTAGGCAACATCAACCCATATATTTACGACCTTATAGGAGAATTGAACATAGATACGTCATTATTAAGCGATTATCCGGTATGTTCCGCTTGATTTCCATGTAAAAAATGCGTATCTTTACATCAAAGTTCAGGCTTATATTTTATTATCGTTGTACCCGGTAATTGTTCAGTAAAGGAGCGGATTAAAAACCGCTCTTTTTTTGTGCCGGAAACACCCCTGCAACCGTTTGTTTAGTGTCTGCGTTGTTGTTTTCTAACTAATTGATTTTCACCGATATGGGATTTTCTCACTACGGCCTTAATTATTTGATTTTCAGCAATACCAGATTTTCTGGTAATGGCCTTAATTATTTGATTTTCAGATATACGGGATTTTCCCGCAATTGCCTTAATTATTTGATTTCCAGCAATACGGGATTTTCCCGCAATGAGGTTTTAACTATAAAAAACGCATTTATATTTCTGTTTTACAGGGGAAATTCGTATATTTATACCGCTTGGCCCGGATACACACCGTAAGGTCAAGCAAAAACAGTGTGTACCGAAGGCCAATAACGGTCATTGCCTCATTTATGGGGTGATGGCCGTTTTTTATTTAAATACCAATTAAAGAACAAACAAAGTATGTCCCTGAATTTAAGCGTAGAAATAGACGGAGCGAAGTATTTGGCCGCCTTGCGGAAAATGAGACGCAAAACGAAACAAACGATCGACGGCATTGTCTCGGACTCTTCAAATCTTGACAAGGCTCTGATGCGCACCGCTAAAAACCTCGAACAAGGCAATTTATTACGCGGTCTTGATGCTAAAAGTTCTGATATATACGGTAAAATGTCGCAGGGCGCGCAAAAACTGGCGAAGGATATTCAGGATGTTGCCGTAGCTTTGGCGCAGCTTCAAAAGATGCAACGCTCGTTAACATCCGATTTCGACCAGGGCCTCATATCGCAGGATGCCTATACGACCGCGATGGCCCGGTTGTGCGTACTGGAGGACGAACTAACAACACAGATACAAGACAATGAGGCGGCTCTTAGAAAGCGGCAAATAACCTCTAAACAGGAGGAGGGAAGCATCGAAGCGCTCCAGACTAAAATATCCCTGTTGACAACGGATTATATGAGACTCTCCGAAGCGCAGCGCAACGGGCCGCAAGGGGAAACATTGCTAAAAAACTTATCGGAAGCACAAGTAAAAATGCAGACGGCCACAGCCGCCATGAATGGCTATGCCCGCAACGCCGGGACGGGCTTCAACACTTTAAATTTTCAGGTACAGCAATTGGCCCGTGAACTGCCGTCGCTGGCCGTAGGGCCTCATATGTTCTTTCTGGCTATCTCCAATAACCTGCCTATGCTTGCTGACGAACTGGCGCGCGCGAGAAGGGAGTATGACGCGCTCACTGCAACGGGCAAAACGGCTACTCCGGTATGGAAACAAGTGGTATCGTCCATATTGAGTTGGCAGACGGCAATGGTCGGGAGTATAACCTTACTAACGCTGTACGGGGATAAAATCGTAAAGTGGGTGGCCGATATTTTCAAAGGACAAAAGGCGGCCATCGACATGGCCGAAGCCCTTAGGGACATGAATGAAGCAATGGATTTCAGTGGCGTAGGCAAGCAAATAACCGATTTCCGCTCTTTACAACAGGTATGGAACAGTCTGGGCGATGATGTAAACGCCCAAAAACAGTTTCTTATAGATTACAACGGCGAGCTCGAAAAATTAGACGTGTCTGTAAATGATATCGTCGATGCAGAAATACTGTTTGTACGCAATTCAGACAGTTATATACAATCGCTTGTTTTGCGCGCACAAGCCGCCGCAGGGCTTAAACTCGCCTCGGAGCAATACGCCGAAGCGATAAAAAACGACGTAGAAAACGGTGAAAAACTGGCAAAGCTACAAGAACGGCTGAATTTCTTACGGAAACAGGATGTTAATTATACTGAAACGTTCGCTACTGGAGTTGCTACCGCTCCGACAGCCGAACACAGCCGCGACGCACTTATAAAAGGGGTCGAAACAGCGATAGCCAATTTAAAGAAACAGAGCGATAACGCCATTGCACGCGGCAATGCTTATGTCGCCGCCGCGCAGTCATTGACAGCCACCGATAAGGAAACCCGCCGGGATTTATCCCTTGATGCCTCCCTTGAAAATCTCCGCTCGCAAGAAGCGTCATTAAGGCAACATATTGAAAACCTCGAAGCGCAGATAACCCAAGCACACTCTACCGTCATACGCAAGGCTTTAGAAACAGAACTGTCCAACTATAAAAACGACCTGGCAAAGACCACCGCCGATATAGAGAGACTGACGGATAAATCGGCGCACCAGAGTTACGGCGCAGCCTATGAAAGCGCAAAAAAAGAATGGGCTTCTGCAAAACGCGAACTCGACAAAATCAACAAAGACCGCGGCAGTTACACTATCGAGCAATATAAAGAAGCGGAGGAAGCGGAGAAAAAAGCCCGCGAGAGTTACGAGCGGTTAGGCGGCGATACCGGGCAGGAGCGCCCCCGACGACACAAAGACGACAAAGCGCTAAGCGACAAACATAAACAGGAGCTAATACGGCAGGCGATAGACCTCGAATTTCAAGTTCGTCAAGCTACTATTAATGCAAAGGAGCAAGGAACTGAAAAAATTCTCGAACAGAATAAACTGGACTATGACAAACAGAAAGAACAAATCCGCCGCCAACAGGACGACCTGTTAGCCGTTTATCAAGAGCAGGAGCGCAAACTATGGGAGGCGGCAAATCCCGACTGGGAGAAACTCGGCCTTACATTCACTCCGGAGGCAAAACTCCCGCAGAACATTATAGACCAGTTCAACAAACTGAATGAAGCCAACAATCAAGACCTGGAAAGGAAAAACAAAGCGGCCACCGATAGAGCCGTTGAGCAATGGAATATTTATCTATCGAAATACGGCGACTATCAACAGAAAAGGCTCGCCATAACAGAGTTATACAATAAGAAAATCGCAGAGGCGGCCACAGATGGCGAAAAAAAGTCTTTGGAGAGAGAACTGGAGGAGGCACTATCCGAACTGGACACGGAAGCAAATAAGGCCGTGTCTGCATTAAACAAGCTGTTCGACGACATGCACGACAAGACCTCCCGTGAAATGCGCGCTATCGCGGACAATGCAGAGGAAGCGTTACGGTTCGTTACAAACGGAGTATGGGATGAGGAAAAAGGCATAAGTTTTGGTATAACCAAAGAAACATTTGAAACGCTCGGCAGAAGCCCCGAAAAACTTGAAGCAGCGCGTAAGGGCATCGACGATATACGGCTGGCGGCAGATAAAGCCGACGGCCCGATATCAAAGATAAGAGCCGGATTTCAGGCGCTTTTCAACACCAAGCCCGGAACAAAAGCGTTTGACGACGCTTTAGACCGTATAAAAGACGGGCTGACGGAATTACAGGCAAAACTTGACGCTACCGGGGAACTGTTCGCAAATATGGGCGACGCGTTCGGCGCGACTGCATTGACGAGTGTATCGGAGGCAATAAATACAGCCACGGGCATGATAAGCGGAGCAATGAAAGGCGCAGAGGCGGGTTCTTTATTCGGCCCTGTTGGTATGGGCGTAGGCGCGGTGTTGGGCGGGGTGACCTCTCTTGTATCGTCCCTTAATGCTATGCACGACCGCCGCTATGAGCGCACGATACAACGCCTTCAGTCGGAAATCGACGAATTGACCCGCTCGTATGAAAAACTGGACAGGGTACGTGATAAAAGTTACAGCACAAAAACCGCCTCTGTCATTGCCGAACAAAATAAAGCCCTGCGGGAACAGCAGAAACTAATTTATCAACAGATACAGGCGGAACGGGGCAAGAAAAAGACAGACCAAAATCGCATAAAAGAATGGCAAAATGAACTTGAGGACATAGACCAACAGATACTCGATAATTTCGAGAGCATCCGCGAAGCCATCAACGGTATAACTTTCGATTCTTTTCGCAATGATTTTCTCGACGCGCTGACCGATATGAGCGTCAGCGCCGAAGATTTCTCCGCAGAATTTAAAAACAAGCTCCAACGCTCTTTTTACGACAGTTTGCTGACGAATAAATACGACGAACAAATACGGGCATTGTATAACCGTTGGGCGGAACTCGGAGAAAAGGGCCTTACAGGCGCAAGCATGGAGGACTTGCAAAGACAAGAACAGGAGCTAATCGACCGCATTCTCGCCGACAGGGAAAAATATTCAAAGTTATTTGGATGGTCGTCCGATGAAGGCGATGTTAACAGTATGCGCGGCGATATTTCTAAAAGCATAACGGAACTCACGGCCTCGAAACTTGAAGGATTAATGCGTGGCGGGTATGACGTGCTAAAAGACAATGGTAACACGTTAAAAATAAACTGCGAACTCCTTACGGCCATAAAGGACATGCAAATGCGGGGGTGGGGAGAGATTAACGACATATGGCGGTCGGTATTTACCATTACGGCCAATACTACCAGAATTGCAGACAACACCGAAATACTTTCAGAATTGGCGCGTTACCTGCAAAACATAGAACGGAACACAACGACAAAATATTACGGAAAATGACAAATGCACCAAAACAACCGATGGACGAATTATTTAAAGAATTGATGAGTAAGGCATGTAACGAAGGGAAAGCATCCCTGTCGAACGCATCGCGCAACCTCGATAGCCTTGTTGCCGCCTGCCGCCTCTATCCGGAATACTTGTACGAACATTCGGCGTTCGCTCTCGCATCCCTTAGGAAACACCTTGACGGGCAACAGCGCGCGAGCCTCGCGGCAAACGGCGTGTATATGGATTATAAAGGGCTTTCAGGGATAATAAAAGGGCAGCCAAGGATTTATTTTATAGGCGATACCGTTACTGACCTTTATCCTTCCGATTATGCGGTTGCAACGCTTTACCTGTTCAATAAATCGGATGTAACCATACATCCCGGAGCGCATAACATTCTCGTGGTAGAAACTTACGACCACACCCGGCTACACATCGCAGGCAGTGGAAACGCCAGAATTACGGTACATAAATACGATTGTTCTGTCGTCACTGGCCCGGCACGCATCAAACCCGAAAAACGCCCCTGTAACATCCGCTAAATCAATTGGCATGCAATTTTGCATAGCGAAAGAAAAACTAAATAATATAAAAATTTTACACCGATGAAAAACTTAGAACTCTCAACAGACAAGGACAATAAAATCGAAACGTTCGACATCAAAGACAAAGACGGGAACGACATCACCCTATCTATTTACCCGTTGCAACTGGCCCGGCTGTCCATGATAAGCCAAAAATTGCGCGCGCTAAATATCGACTTGGATAAAATGACCGAAGCGGACGAAAACCAATCGTTAAATCAAATGGTCGAAATATGTGCCGAAAAGCCGCGCGCCGTGGCGGAAATAATCGCAATAGCCACGTTGAGAACAAAAAAGGACATAGACGAAAAACTGACTGAACGTACCGACCTCATTTATTGGTCGCCCACCTCCGGCAATTGTAAAGTGTTGGCAACTCTTTTAGAATATGTCGTGATGCTGTGCTATGACGATAGTTTTATGGACGCACTCAAGACCGTCAGGGTTTTACGGGTAAACATAGGGAGAGAAACAGAGCCGCAAGAATAGCGGCGTTTCAAATACAGGTTTGACAATAAAAGCCCCGGACGGTAAAAAAGTACGCCGGGGCTACAACTTTATACTGGCTCCACCTTGAATAATGATTAACGGAATTGCGGCGGAAATTTCCGTCTCGGCTGATAATTAGCCTATTTTTCGCGTTCGTGTACCACTTTGGTAAAAGCGTTGTAAAAATCCTCCGGTTCTTTTATCTTCTCGAAAACGTCCGGGAACGGTACGCCTACCTTCTCATAAACTGCTTTGTACCAATATATTGTTTTTTTATATCGGCCCTCACGGTCATATACTTGTTTGTCCAACGATGCGATAAATTCCAATTCGTCAAATAAAGCATCGAACAAGATGTTACCTAACTGCTGGTTGCCCTTGTAATATTCTTTCATAGCCTGCTCGATACGAAAGTTCGACGTGCCCGGCTCCTGTGCGAATATTTTGCGCATGGCGTTCACATCGTTCGTCATTCCCCACATTTTAAAAAACAGGATGACTTGCAGCACTACAAATATTATGGCAAAAAAACTCAAAAAGATAATAAAACCCTCTCCCATGATGTTATGAATTTTAGTGTTATTTGTTGGTTATCGGTCTGTCAAAAATACGCAAAAGGGATAACGGGGTTATCCATTGATAATGTTATAAAATATGAAAACGAAAAATGCAGGCGTGTTAAAGGTCGAGACGATATAGAAACAGTTCACAATCTTCAACATGTAAAACCTTCGTAGGCTCGATTTTTTCGAGTTGCAGCGACATCATATCGTCTTTCTCTACATAGACGTATGCCCACTGGCCGTTAAGCACCTCTTTTTCTTTTGTGCCGAAATAGGCGATTGTATCGTCTATATCTTTCACGAGCCCCCATTGGCTGTTGTCGATACCCGCTCTATTGATTGCGTCTATAACTTTAAATGCGTATTCGTTCATTTTCTTATCGTTTTATTATGTTAATTATATTGCTGTCGCTCTTATGTAGCACTCTATTGCGTGAATGGCAGGGGTGAAATACTCGTCCTTATCTTCGTCAAAAGCATTGCACTCGGTTATATTTATTGCGATGCCGTCGGTGATATGAGCCCCTGTACCCTTCTCTATATAATCTCTATAATCGCACCAGCCCTCTATTTCTACTTCCCTGCCGTCAACATACATATCGAAATAAAAACGCCCTTGTGTGCCTTCTATACGGTAGCTTAACTCTTCGGCTATTCTCTGCTCTATTGTGTTTATCGGGGTTTTCATTGTTGTAAACGTTTAATGATTATTATTACACCACAAATATACATTTAAAGTTTATAATAACCAAATAAAAACATAAAAAAATAATCACTCAACGTATATTTTTACATTTTTATATACATATAGAATTGTTTTACTTATATTTGCCAACAGAATGCTATAAACTTTAAATGTATATGGATATAAGAATTAAAGAACTTTGTCAACAGCGCGCTACAACACAAAAAGATTTAGCCGCTAAATTGGGCGTTTCAGAAATGACGCTAAGCCGAGCGGCGAAAGGGAATACATCCTTACCTTTACTCGAAAAAATCGCCGCAGCTCTGGAGGTTGAGGTACAGGAACTGTTCGCCGCTCCGAAAGAAGGTGCTATAACATGCCCGCATTGCGGTAAGTCAATAACAATAAAGGCTGAATAACATTACAAACATTACACTATAAAAAAGAGGATGCAAAAATCCCGGAAATGGTAGAACGAGTAGAGTAATCCCACAAATTCCACACTATAAAAAAGGGTGCAAAAACTACAAAAACGACACTATAAAAAAAGAGGGCAAGTTGAACACTATAAAGGGGGCAAATTAAGCCGTATAACGAACGAAAAACGCCGACATGCTATAACTGTATTAAATCGCGCCGAACGTCAGTTACAGGCGAAGCAAAGCGGTAAAACGGGCGTGTTTTACTCTCCGAAGCCATGTCGGGTATTTCTGTTTTTAAATATTCCCTCGCGAAATCCGTTATCCGCTCGACGTATGTCGTAAATTTCTGCGTGTCCTTTTTGGTAGTGAGAAACTTGGCTTTGAATATTTCGTGTACCATATCGACGTTCGTTATCTCGTCCCATCCCATGTCTATGAAGCCCTGCATGACCGCCGGATAGACTACTCCCCACAGGTATGCGTTCTGGTTGTTGGTGCGGGTGTTGCGGTACTTTTTTACCTGTACCGAGTAAAGCCCGTCGGGGAGGCTACAGGCGGCCATATACACGTTTTTCATATCGAAGTCACCCGGATTATTAGTTTATTTTGCTATTTTTGAATGCAAATACATATATTTGCATATATTGATGCACCAACACAAATATATAACATTGCTTGTTTTTGAAGTAAGATATGTTTGATATTTAACATATAAAAATCTTGTATACCTTGCAACAATCTGTAAAAGATAGGATTAGACAGTTCATACAGGCCAAAGGCATAAACGAGCGTCGTTTTTGTCAGATTATTGGCGTGTCTCCGTCTTATGTTAGCTCTATGAGGAAATCAATTCAACCGGATAAAATATCAAGCATTGCTGAAGTTTTCCCGGATTTAAATATTGGTTGGCTTCTTACCGGAAACGGTTCTATGATAAAAACAGGCAGCATTAAAACAGGCGACATTAATATAGGCAATGTAAAAAATGCCGGAGGTAATTATGGTATAATCGGCAAAGGAAATGGCAACATTGTTAATAACGTTAATGCCTCCGGATATGAAAAAGTTGCTATATCGCCCGGAGGCGTGAAGTTAAATTCGGGCACTCAAGGCTGTCAGGATGTTTGGGGAGTGGACGAATTAGTTAAAGAATACAATGCGCTTAAAGAAATGGTTAAACTTCTGGAGGAAAAATGCGCTGCGAAAGACGAGACAATACAGGCCCAAAGAACGATTATTGAGTTATTAAGAGCAAAAAAGGAATAAGAGCCCGCATTTATCCGTTGTTAGGCTCTAACATAGTCTATCTGTTTTTAGTATAGGGTATTTTTAAGGGAGGCGGGCATTAAAACCGTCCTCCCTTACTTTTTCGCCCGGAGCATTTAAATATGCGGGATGAGGTCTTTAATCAAGTTTGTACAGCCGCAGCGCTCCGCCTCTGTTCTCGCTCAAAGGCAGTACCATAGTGGGCTCTATGTCGTCCAAGTATGGCAGTATCATGTACTTGTCCACGTAAAAATAAGCCCAATGGCCCGGCAGTGCAACGTCCTCATCCGTCCCTAAACATGTCGCCGTGTTATCCACATCTTTGACGAGCCCCCATGCTCCGGTGGTGAGTTCAAGATTAATATTTTTAATTACTTCAAATGCGTATTCGTTCATTTTCTGTCATTTTGTTATGTTAGTATAATGTTCGCTGCTTGTGGCGGTCGGTTATTCGTTTAGGCAAACTTAATCAAATTAGCTTTTTTAAAGCACCTGTATTCGCTTTTTTCAGTATCGAAATAGGTTTGTACCGTATCATTGCGAAAACGCCCGGAGCCGTTAGTTTCCGGCAGTCTGGAAGGCTCTAACGTGCCGTAAGCCTCGCGTATGCTGCCGTCCACTTTGGCAAACCAGAATTTTACTATACGCTTGTGCATCGCTGTTTTGAGCTTGATGTTGGCCCATGCCGTTTTAAGTGCTTCGGACATCGTAAAACCGTTTTTCTTTACGAATTGCCATGCCAGGGACATGACATTTACCAGTGTGGATTTTTTTGCGTCGCTCATTGTTGTGGTGTTGTATTGTTGATAATTAGATTTAATTGATTTATTGTATTGCAAAGTTAGATATTACTAATTAGATAAGCAAATATTTAAGCGTTAAAAAATCAAATAAATCTAATTATTTTTTAAAACTGCTCCGTGTAAACCTAATTTTAATATCTTTACGGCGTAAATAATCCTTAAAATAATATTCATGTATGGCTAATTTGAGAATTAAAGAAGCGATAAAGGCGCATGGGCTTACTGTCGAACGTGTAGCCGGTCGCATGGGGGTGTTGCCTTCTGCCTTAAGCCAATCTATTAACGGCAATCCGACTGCCGACAAACTCGAAAAAATCGCGGCGGCTATTGGCTGCGCCCCTGCGGAATTGTTTGAAAAACCTAAAAATTTTGTAGCTTTGGTGTCGTCGGGGGATGAGGTCAGACGATTCGATCGTCCCGACGAACTCGCGGCGTTTATCGCTCCATTGTTGGACGCATGATGTTTGGGTCGTACTTTTTTTCGATTTGGTGCATGTTGTTGTAGAGGTTTTATGCGATAACGCCCGCCCTGCATCGGAGCCCCGGTTTTTATTCCGGGGCTTTTTATTTCATGGTACTGGCAACAGTGAGGAAATTTGTTAATCGAATAACCCCCAAAACCCCGAACGGGGTAACGCATCCGAGGCTTACCGACATGCTTACAATTGTTTGAAAATGAGTGACAATTAGGTTTGGTGCAACGCGTCTCAACTTCTTTCGGACACAAAGGTTATACAAAGGGTAAAATACCTTAAAAGCCACCTTGCCGAGTCTGGCCGAATTTTCGGCCGATGTCAGTTTTCGTTTTTGTGATAGATAGGCGTAATTTTCCGCCGATGTCGGTTTTCGTTTTGGCGGCGTAATTTTTCTAAACCAACTTACTCGGCAAATATTTATTCTTTTAACATTATTCTAACATTAATCAATTGCTCAAATCAACAACTCCGTCATTATCGTCATACATCGTCATATTTTTTAACAAACAAGCTTTTGCAATACATTGATGTTTAATTATTTGTATTGATTATGACGGAAGTGACGGAAATGACGCTCGAAAAAAGATATTTTTTTTGCCCCTTAATTTAGTTAAAAGGTGTTAAAGTCACGTCTAAATGCACGGCCAGGTTACGGGGAGGAAAAAAACTACTCGGCGGAAAATTCCGCTTAGTTTAGCAAGGTTATAGCAAGGTCATAGCATGGGCGCATGAGCTTTAACCGACGCAAAAATGCGGTGGTTATAATCTTATCTTATTGACATTAGTTTTTATCATTGTCATATTTTTGTAATACATATAATTAACTGATTTTCACCAATGTGAGATTTTCTCACTCCGGAGTAATCTTACACTATAAAAAAAGAGGGCAAGTTGAACAAGTTGAACACTATAAAAAAGAGGGTGCAAGGTTTACAAGTTTGACACTATAAAAAGAGGATGCAAAAATCCCGGATATGGAAGAACGAATTGAGTAATTCCACAAATTCCACACTATAAAAAAGGGAGGAATAAGTTACAATAAATGACGCTATAAAAAAGAGGGTGCGCCAATCTTGACACACCCCCAAAACCCCGGACTAATAGATTAAAACCTTACCCCGCGGTCGGTGAGTTCTATCCGGTCTTTGATACCTTGAATATCCCGGTAGTATTCGCACATATGAAGGATGTTTATCGCCAGTTCTTTGAGTGAATATACATCGTTATACATATCATTGAAGAAACGAAAGTCAACTCTTGCCTCCTCGTCTTTAGCCTCTAAAACCTCATTGCGGCGCTGTCGTTCCTCCGTCAGACGGTTGTATATGGCATTGATGAGCAATAACACGGGGTTAAAGCCGTCATATTTAGTTATTTGATTGGCGGCATTCAAAAAATAACCTTTCACGTCGCTCAACAGGCTTTCTTGATGCGCTCTCTGTTGGCCGAGGCTTGAGTAAACAAATGCGGTGTTTTCTGTAGCGGTGTTTTCTGTGTTTGTTTCCATGTTGTTGTTATTGTTTAATTATTATACTGTTTTTCTTTGTGTTAGTCTCCCCAATACATGCCCCGGCGGCCGTTGTTACGCCATGCGTCTATCGTGGCGGCCATTGCTATGTTTATTTCGGTGTTTTCTTTGCGCACCGGGCGTTCTGCCTTGCGCAGGGCTATACGCTTTTCTTGTACCCATGCTTCACGCAGAGCTGCTGCAAATGTTTTATAGATACGTTTGAAATTGCGGTACAGCATCCAGGCGCGTTTCATTAATTTGCTTTTGTTTATCGGGGTTTTCATGACTTTATTAGTTTTGTTACATTTTAATGCCTTATCAACAATACAAAGATACATTAAAATGTATCAACAGTCAAATGTTTTAACATTATTTTTTACATTTAAATGTTTTTTTTACAGACAAACAATACATTAAAATGAATTTTTACCTACTTTTGTAGAGTGTCATTAAAATGTAACATCATGGAATTAAGAGTAAAAGAAATTTGTAAGGTAAAAGGAGTGCAAATGCAAGAACTGGCCGACCGTTTAAATATCTCCCGCGTAACACTTACCAGGAATATAAACGGCAATCCTACTATTGATACTCTCGAAAAAATTGCAGAGGGGTTAAACGTCGATGTTATTGAATTATTCGCCAAAAAGAGCGGTTTTACAGCGTTCATAGACTATCGCGGCACTTTGTACCGTTGCGATAGCATCGATGAACTGGAAGGGCTTATAAAGCGGTTAAAAACGACTGCTGAAAATTAAGCACTCATGCCCGCATTGCGGTAAGTCAATAACAATAAAGGCTGAATAACGGTCTATGTCAACGCGTTTAAAACATAAATAAGGTTAAATCCGGAAATTTAAAACAATGAAAAAGACACTGTTCATCTTCACTATTCTATTGTTATTTCTGTCTAATCACCTGTATGGACAGATAACAATAATGCGCCAAGATATACAAAAGCCTAAACATGAAAATTTTAGATATGACAGTTTAAAAAATATGGTTCTGGCTAAATATGAAAACCGTTATACATATCATCACTTAATTGGACAAACATTAATGTATTGCGGCAACCCATATCAAGACGCGAATTATGGTCGTGAAAAATCCAATTTCCAACCAGGTGATTATTATAAAGTAGATAGCATATTACCTGATAATGTCGGTAAAGGATTATACAACAGGCTATCTTTGATAAATGTGAAAACTGGAGAAAAAGAAGAAGAAAACGGAGAGGGGCGACTTAAGTTCACGAGTAATTATGAATGGGTTGTATTAGGACACTATGAAAAGATAAAATCATTGTATCTAAATAAAAATTTCGTATATGTTATAGATACGTATATGAGCGGCCTAAATAAACCAGACGGCATGATAAACATAAAAACAGATACGGTTACAAAACGTATTAAAATGAATACTGTATGGACTTGTGTTGATGTACAAGTAAAACCAAGAACAAAAGAGGATGGAGAGTATGAGTATGGAAAAAGAAGCCCTATTATACTTATATTTGATAATCCCGAATATGGACCGCATTATTGTTATTTAGAAAATTGGTTTGGGGAGCCTTATGAAAACACCCAAAAAGAAAACATGCCATTAGTATGTGGTAAATTTCAATTAAAATCTTACTATGACAAGATAAAAGCCATTAGTGCCGCAAACAAGGCTAAGAGAAAAGCGGAATTAACAAAAAAATTTGGCGTTTCAAATGCAAATCTAATTCTTGAAGGAAAAGTACGGATTGGCATGACAAAAGACATGTGTAAAGAAGCATGGGGAATTCCGCGTGATATAAACCGTACAATTAGCGATTTTGGAACACATGAACAATGGGTATATGGCAGCGGTCAGTACCTATATTTTGAGAATGGAAAATTAACATCCATTCAAAACTAAAAACATTACAGACAAAGGTCTGCCTGTTTACAAGGGCATCCGGCGGATTTATTTTATAAGTGGAAGGTATAAAAGCCTTCCACTTGTTTTTTATAACGGTAGTATAACTGAAGGCTATGCGTCTGCGTAAAATTGCGCACACCCGGCTGTAACATCCCTATACGAACTATTCAGGATTGCTGAATAGTTGATGCGGGGTATCGTAAATCTACACAAACTGTTAAAGATTGCTGGATAGTTGAAAAATGAAGTGTACGCAGGTTATTGTATGCTTCCGAAGTCCAAGATTATTAAAAGTCCGTTACGGGAAAATCCCGTATCGGTGAAAATCAACTAATTAGAACAAAAGTGAGAAAATCTCACATTTGTGAAAATCAATTAGTTGCAACAAAACAGCGGTAAATCCCACTTTGAAGCGTGTTTTGGCTACCCTTTGGCTACCTATTGAAATAAAAATAGCGGAAAATCAAGTGATTAACCGCTATTCTTTGTACCCGGAGCGGGGGTCGAACCCGCACGCCTTTGCAGGCGCTGGATTTTGAGTCCAGTGCGTCTACCAATTCCGCCATCCGGGCATGGGTGGTGTTACGCGATGCAAATATAAGGCCGTTTTTTTTCACGGGCAAAAAAACTTTGCGTAAGGGTTACAATGTAATGAGCATATATTGTGATAAATACAAAAATGCCGGGTTTTAAACCCGGCATTTTTCTCACATGAGAGTTGCGTACAGTTAGTTCTTTTTACTTTTTCCTTTCACGGATGCGGTGTCATCGCCGTCTTCATCGTCGTCGTCGTCATCATCATCTTCCTCTTCCTCGTCATTATCGTTGTGCGGCACATCGTCGTCGTCGTCCGTATTTTCTTCTTCTATTTCGCGAGGTTTGAGTTTGGGGTCGACATCCAGTTCCATTTCAAAATTCTCCAGCCCTACGCTTAGGTATTTACCTATTTTGATAAGATATACGGCATCTTCGGATTCAACTTGTATGGCTTCGATGGTTTCGTTCTTGTGATTTTTAAAAACGATGATATCGTCTTCGTAATACCCTTCGGGGTATTTTTCCTTTACAAGAGCAAGGATTTCCGGAGTCATTTTCTTTGAATCGATGATAAGTCTTTTCATTATTCTTTACCGTTGTATTTGAAATGTTTTTTTTGTTTTTCGGATTATGGCCTCTAGGGCCTTTGAGCGCGCTAATATATAAATAGTGGCACAATCCGCCATGATTAAACCGATTTTTTTTAGGTGTTTAAATAGTTGAAAATCAAGGGTAAATTTGTGGAAGCCGGACAATTTTCATACCTGTGGGTATTTTCGGGAGAAAAAACCGGGAAAATACCCTGTAATCTTCGGTAAATTATTGTAGCTTATTTTTTGCCCTAAGGGCGCAGCAAGCGCGGTTATGGTTATATATCATTACAGAGTCATATATGTTGATTTGTCTGTTTGCCGTTTCATGCGGTAAAGTTTCGACGTGTCCGTCCGGACATGTTTGCCCGGTCAATTTTGTTTTGTATGTAGGTATGCCGTCGGATAATCCGTTGCGTGGTACGGAATGACTTGGGATAGGCAGGGTAGTGGTGCCGCATGAAACGGGCATGGCAGCCAGTCCGTACGGACTGGCTGCCATGCCTTGAGAATTATGTTCGTGTGTTTAATTAAAATCCGTTTCGGCGTCTGAGGAACCAGAATACGCCGCATGCGATTAGCATTGAGAATACAACTATTATGACAAAGCCAAGCGGATTTCCCTCCAAAGAGTTTGGTACGTTCATGCCGTAGAAACTGGCTATGAGGGTCGGTATCATCAATACGATGGATGCGGATGTAAGTTGCTTCATTATGTCGTTCATGTTGTTCGATATGACCGATGCGTAAGCGTCCATCATCCCGGAAAGTATGTTGGAGTATATGTTGGTTGTTTCCTGTGCCTGTTTGAGCTCGATTTCCACGTCTTCCAAAAGGTCTTCATCGAATGTTTCCCGTTCCGACTTTATGTTTTTAAGGCGTTGAAGGAGCATGAAGTTGCCGTTTATGGATGTTATGAAAAACACGAAGCATTTTTCTATGTGAAGAAGCGCCTGGAGTTCGCGGTTTTTAATGGAGCGTTCCAGTTTTTTTTCTGCACGTTTTACTTGTATGTTCAGTTGTTTCAGGTATTTGAGAAACCACACCGACGACGAGAGGAGAAGCCTCAGCACCAGGTTGTATTTGTTGGTAAATCCCCGGTTTTTACGCTGGTTGTAGCTAATGAAATCCGCTATCATGTCGTTCTGGTGGTAACAAAGCGTTACGATGATATCACCGCGCAGGATTATGCCTAGAGGAACGGTAGAGAACGGTAGGCCGTGATGTGCCGTGTCGCGCACGGGTATGCGCATGATTATGATTTTCCAGTCGTCCTCGTGTTCTATACGGGGGCGTTCGTCCGGGTCTTCTATGTCGTTAAGGAAAGATTGTGGGATTTGCAGTTCGTCTGTCAGGTAGTTGAGTTCCTCCAGTGTGGGGCACTCGATGTTGATCCAGCAATGTGGTTGCCAATCCTGGATAACAGTCAGGCTGTTCTCTCCGTTGATAAATGTCCGCATAGGCAATGCTTTTTTGGGGTAAAGCCTAAAGTTCCTGTGCGGGATATCTTAGACTTTATCCGAGTTTAAAATAATTTTCCGGATGATAATCGTCCATTTGTGGTTGTTTTAGCGAATCCCCTAAATGTTCAGAGGAGTTCCGTTTAAGCGTTGCAAAGGTAAGCAAAAAAGCGGCATGTATCATATGTGTTTTAAAATAAATGAATATCTGTTTATTTGCCGGTCATAAAAAAATACCGCCGGTATGGCATGCCATACCGGCGGTATTTTTTTATGACCGGCGCACAGCGTCAGTACGCCCTTTCTTTCCGGCCTTCGATGTAGTTTATGAACGAACGGTTTACTACGCGGTTGCCGCCTATAGTAGGGTAATCTCCCGTGAAATACCAGTCTCCCGTATGTCCTGGGCAGGCCTTGTGAAGCCCGTCTATGCTTTGGAAAATGACGCTTACGCGGGCGTTCGTGTCGGCGGAAGTTATCATCCGGGCTATCATGTCCGATATTTGTCCGTCGGTAAACGGTGCATAGATATCTTTCACGTGGTTGACGATAAGATTGTCGTCAAGACCTTCCTGAGCCTTGCATTTGGCGTATACCTGCTCTATTATGTTTTCCAGTCCGTTTTCCTTGAGAAGGGCTATGGCGGCTCGGAATGCTATAAAGTCGTCCAGACGAGCCATATCTATGCCGTAGCAGTCCGGATAGCGTATCTGAGGCGCGCTGGACAGTATGATTATGTGTTTGGGATTCAGACGGTCCATTATGCGCACGATGCTCTGACGAAGGGTAGTGCCGCGCACGATCGAGTCGTCGATAAGTACCAGGTTGTCCGTAGGTTTTACCACGCCGTAAGTCACGTCGTAAACGTGGGCTACCATATCGTCGCGCGAAGAATCCTCGGTTATGAATGTTCTTAGTTTTGCGTCCTTTATGGCTATCTTTTCGCTGCGGATACGGCAGGACAGTATGTCGTGCAGTTCATCGGGCGAAGGGGTGCGGCCTTGGGCTATTATTGAAGATATTTCGCTGACTTTGCGTTCGTTCAGGTAGTCGTCGAAACCTTCGGTAAGTCCGAAGAACGAACTCTCGGCCGTGTTAGGTATGTATGAGAACACGGTGTTGTGGATGTCGTAGTCTATTTTTTCCAGAAGCGGTTCTACCAGGTTGCGGCCCAAAGTCTTGCGTTCGCGGTATATGTCGGCGTCGCTTCCGCGTGAAAAATAAATACGTTCGAAGGAACACGCCTTTTTGGGCAGAGGGTCCATGACTGGGAAAAGTCCCGACTGTCCGTTGCGCTTTATTATAAGGGCGTTTCCCGGCGTTATCTCGTGTACTGAATCCATAGGCACGTTAAATGCCGTCTGTATGACAGGGCGTTCCGATGCGACTACCACGACTTCGTCGTCGCTGTAATAGAAAGCAGGCCGTATTCCGGCAGGGTCGCGCAGGACGAAAGCGTCTCCGTGGCCTACCATTCCGGCTATGGCGAAACCTCCGTCGAAACGTTTGGCCGCACGTAGAAGCACGGTGTGTATGCTCAGTTCTTCGGCCACCCGTGCCGATACTTCTATGCCACGCATGCCCTGCGATTTGTATTTGGATACGAGTATATCCACCTCTTCATCCAGAAAGTGTCCGATACGTTCCATAACGGTGATAGTATCGGTTTTGGCGACAGGGTGATGGCCCATTTCCACCAGACGGTTATACAGGTGGTCCACATTCGTCATGTTGAAGTTCCCTGCAACCACGAGATTGCGGCTGGCAGATATGTTCTCTCTCATGAACGGATGTACAGCCTCTATCGAATTGCCTCCGTAAGTGCCGTAACGCACATGGCCCAGATATATGTCCGATGCAAAAGGCACGTTTTCTTTTATCCATTCGGTATCGCGGGCCTTGTCGGGATTTTCGGCCAGTATGCGGTTGATGTCGCCGTTGACTTTTTTAAATACGTCGAGTATGGCCTGAGGCTCTTTCGAGCGGACACGGTCTATGTACGGATGACCTACCTGGGCGTTTATCTTGACCCCGGCTATCCCGGCGCCGTCCTGCCCACGGTTGTGCTGTTTTTCCATAAGCAGGTACATCTTGTTCAGCCCCCAGAAGGCCGTGCCGTATTTTTCCTGATAGTAAGAGAGTGGTTTGAGCAGGCGTACAAGCGCTATGCCGCATTCGTGTTTTATCTGGTCGCTCATTTTCGTGTTATGAGTATTTTCCTGAAAGTTCTGAAATAAAGTGCAAAAATACTAAAGATAACCGTTATTCGCACCAGAAATGGCTGCAAAAAGAATGCTTTCGGGTACGGTCTTTTCCGAGCGTCATGACTTTACATCCAAAGCGTCGCGCAGGGTGTTCCCGAATGTCATGAAAGCCAGCACCAACAGCATTATCATCGTGCCGGGGACTACGGCCAGATACGGTTTGCCCATGACCATATACATGTAGTGGTCGCGTATTATCCCTCCCCACGAAGGTATAGGCGGTTGTGCGCCGAGACCGAGGAAACTCAGTCCGCTTTCCATAAGTATGGCCGAGGCGAAATTCGATGCCGTTATCACTATCACCACGCCCCAGATATTGGGCAGGATATGCCGTGCTATTATCCTCATTTTCCCGAAACCCAGCGCACGTGCCGCTTCGACATACTGCATCTGCTTGGCGGAAATGACCTGTCCTCGCACCATACGCGCCACTTCCACCCACATCGTCAGGCCGACGGCTACATACACCTGCCATACGCCCTTTCCCAGAGCGAACGTAACGGCTATGACCATGAGCAACGTTGGAATGGACCACATTATGTTTATGAGCCACATGATAACCGCATCTATCTTGCCGCCGAAATATCCGGCTATCGCGCCCAGGCTTACACCTATCGCTATGGCTATCAGTACAGCCACGAAACCTATCGTGAACGATATGCGGGAGCCGATAATCATGCGGCTGAGAAGGTCGCGTCCGTAACGGTCCGTGCCGAGGTAAAATGTGGTTTTTTTTATGCTTACCGCCGGTGTTCTGAGCATAGGTTTTTCAGGGGAAGAAACACCTTCTCCTATGTATTCCCTGTAAAATATCGAATCGCCTTCCTGCCGGTACGATGTGACCGGTATGCTGGAAAGAAGCGGCGTTTTGCCGTCCCAGAGGCGGCGCAGTAACGATACCTTGGACGAATCTTTTTCCGTCTGTATCAAATCGATGGTAAAACCGGGGGATTTGTTGGACAGTGACAGGTGCATCGTGTTTGCGTTGCTCGTGGAATCCGGAGCCAGAAAATAGGCGAACAAGGCTACCAAACCTACCAGGACTATGAACCAGAAAGATACCACCCCGGGAATGTTCTTTTTGAACCTTGACAGTGTTATGCCTGTGACCGATTGCGAGATGTTTTCCTTCGTGTTCGATGCTGGTGTCATCCGTAGTAAGTATGCCTTAAGTATTTGTATTTATCTATTGAAAAATGAGTGTCCGCTGCATGTACAACTGCATGTACAACTCGTGGAGAGGCTATCGTTTCATTTCCGACAGGATGTTAACGGCTTCTTCGAGCGTGGCGTCCTTTTTCAGTTCGTTGTGCCATGCTTTGCGCTTTGAAGCCAGCGTGGTGTCGGCTTCTATGAGCGGTTTTTCGTGTTGCGGCGAAACGTATGTAAGCGGCGATTCGAATTTGTCAAGCAGGTCGAAACGTTTGGAATCCTCGCGATACTGTAGGTCTTCCGCTCTGAAATTTTCCAGAGAAAGGGGTATCGTTTTGTTTTCCTTACGTTCCTTGAGCCATTTGAGGTTTTCGCGTACCTGTACAAAATACGGGTTAGCCTCCACGCGTTCCCTCGAGCGTTTTATCACCGGAGTGAAATCTCCCTGAAGCCTGGAGTACGGCAGCGGGGCTATCGAGTCCCACGACATGGCGTAATTTTCGTTGGATTCGTCTATGTCGAGTATCGACAGCATATCCGGTATTTCTATGTCCGAGGCTACGCCCTTTATCTGGTTGCCGGAACCGTTGACCCGGTAGAATTTTTCTATGGTCAGTTTCAGCGCTCCGAGAGGATTGTCGCCGAACAGTTTTCCGCGCACCATATTGTCGAGTTCGATTACGTTTTGCACAGTGCCTTTGCCGTATGTCTGTTTCGAGCCTATTATCACGGCGCGGTTATAGTCCTTCATGGCGCCTGCGAATATCTCGGACGCCGAGGCCGATACTCCGTTTATAAGTACTACCAGAGGACCGTCCCATGCTACCGAAGGGTCTGTGTCGGATAAGGCGCGTGCGCGCCCGTCGCGAGATTTGGTTTGTACTATCGGGCCTTTTTCTATGAACAGCCCTCCCATTTTGACAGCTCCGGAAAGTGCGCCTCCGGTGTTGTTTCTCAGGTCTATGGCGATGCCTTCCACTCCTTCTTTTTTCAGGTAGTCCAGTTCTTTCTTTAAATCGGCCGAACTTTCACGGGAGTCCTTGTTCTCAAAATTGACGTAGAATTTCGGCACGTATATTATTCCGAATTTGCGACCGTCTTTTTCGACTATTGCTGAACGGACGAACGTTTCCTCTATTTCGACCACGTCGCGCACTATTGGCACTTCTTTTATGGTTCCGTCCGCTTTCTGGACTTTCAGACGCACCGTAGTGCCTTTTTTACCGCGGATAAGGTCTACGGCATCGTCCATTCTCATGCCTATTATGCTCACATATTCGTCGTTGCCCTGAGCTACTTCGAGTATCTGGTCTCCGACGGACAGTTGTCCGCTTTTAGCAGAAGGGCTGCCTGGAATGATACTGGAAATGGTGGTGAATCCGTCTTTAGACTGGAGTACTGCGCCGATTCCTTCCACCTGGCCTGATATGCGGGTGTTGAAATCCTTTTCATCGCGCGGCGCCATGTACGATGTGTGAGGGTCGAAGTATCCGGTTATGGCGTTCATGTACATCGAGAACCAATCGTCGTCGTTGAATTCGTCCATCATGCGGAAGTAGTCCTTATAGTTTTTCAGGACGCCTTCGCGGGCTTTCTTTTCGAGTTCTGCCTGTGACTTTTTAACGTATGCGCTGTCTTTCTCAGCTTTTTTGTCTTCCTGTTTAAGGTCCGAATACAAGCGTGTCAGCACATTGTATTTCAGGTAAAGCCGCCAGCGTTCCAATACGCCTTTCATGTCCGGGGCATAGTCCTGTTGGTCTGTGTTAAGGGTTTCCTGGGCGTTGAAATCCATCGGTTGTGCCAGAAGGGAATCCAATGAAGAAGATACCTGTGCGAGTCTTTCTTTGAAAACTGACGTTGCCGAACGGAAAAAGGCCATGTCGGATTCGAGTATCTGGTTGTCGATGTCGTATTTGTATTTGTCCAGTAAAGCTATGTCTGAAGATGTGAAATAGCGTTTGCCGTAGTCGAGCGTCTTCAGATAATCGTCGAAAACAGCTTTTGACAACGAATCGTCCACTGCTTTGGGGCTGTAGTGCCATTCTGAAAGTATGTACGAAACGAGCTGCATGAGGAATTCGTCCCTCTGCGGTTTCTCCTGCGGGGCCGCATTTAGCCTTATTATTACGGAAAAGCCTGCCAGGCATATCAGCGTGGAGGCAAACAGCAGTTTATATTTTTTTATCAATTTCATCGGTCTCTCGTTGGTTTGGGCTTAAAGCCCGGTTACGGAACACCAAATTTACTAACATTTATGCGCTTTACGTATATTTTTTCAGTTTTTAAACTATAATTATGATTAATTGTAAAAAGTTTAAAACAGTTTGCCGGCGGCGGAGTATTGGCCGGGCTGTCCCGGCGGAACAGGTTTAAAATAGTTTATAAGCGGCAAAGTGTTGCATGTAAGTAATAAAAGCCCTTGATAGAATTATAGTGTGCGATTATTCTTGGAAGAGTCGAAAACTATCCGTAAATTTGCACCACGTATTTTAAAAAAATACATAACAATCATTTAAAGCAATATTGGAATGTATCTGACAAAAGAAAAAAAACAGGAAATTTTCGCTCAGTACGGGAAATCCGCTACCGACACAGGTTCGTCAGAAGGGCAGATAGCTCTTTTCACTTATCGAATCAACCATTTGACCGAACACCTTAAAAAGAACATCCATGATTTCAACACGGAACGTTCGCTCGTTAAGTTAGTCGGTAAGCGCCGTTCGCTTCTTGAATATCTGAAAAGGGAAGACATCGAACGTTATCGTAAGATTGTCGAGCAGCTCGGACTCAGAAAGTAGGCTGTAAGCTTTTAAAAGGAATAAAAACCGGTGGATTGTCCGCCGGTTTTTTTTGTTTAAAGTTTGTCGCGGAAAAAATTGTATTTATTACTCGAAGGTACACGCTTTGTCTTTTGTTTGATAATAAAAAAACTTAAAAACGAATTGCAATAATTTTTGCCTGGAAATATTTAATTTTAGCCATGTTTTAATGTAAAATATTAAAATTCATGAAAGCTATGAAACGAATATTTCTGACCCTGTTCTTCGCTGTTTATTGCATTGTGTGTTTTTCTCAGACTTGGCCTAAGACAACCCCTGCGTACTATGCAATGAAAAAACAGGCGGATGAGTATAAAGTGAAATATCGTGGTTCTGTTAATGCTTCGTTGAGGTTTGGCGATCCGTTCGTAGGACGGTATGGTATTACAATAGTAAATGGGATATCGGTTGGGGATTATTTCTCTGCGGGGCTTGGAACTGGTATTTTTTATTATACACAGCGTTATTACAAGGAAACGTGGCAAATTCCTATATTTCTAAATTTTGAAACGAATCTTTCCAAAGGTCATAAACTGACGCCTTATCTGGACGTAAATGTCGGATATTCTTCGCTGAACAGTTTTTTTGTGGCTCCTTCCGCCGGAGTGAAACTCGATTTGGATGGTAAAAGGGCGCTTAAGTTCTCTTTGGGATACAACTACGAACGGTATACCGGTTCTCTTGATAAGATGTATGATACAAGCGAGGTCGTATATAAAGTCCCAGTGCTGGATGAGTTCGGCAATCAAGTTTACGAAAACGGCAAGCCCGTGTATAAAGAGATGATAGGAAATTTTGTAGAATTGAATGATGTACGGAAAAAACTCAAAGGATTGGTTTTTAGTATAGGCTTCCAATTTTAACAATATCGTTTGCCGGAATAAGCAAAAATCCGGAGTCTTTTTGACCCCGGATTTTTATGGATGTGTTTTTATCAGACTTATCAATATATTGATTCGCGCAGTTCGCGGACTTTTTTGTCCGAAATATATTCGTCATAGTCCATATACCGGTCTATTATCCCCTTGGGGCCTATTTCCACGATTCGGTTGGCTACGGTCTGTACGAACTGGTGGTCATGCGAAGTCATCAGCACCGTGCCTTTGAAGTTGGTAAGCGAATTGTTGAACGCCTGTATGGATTCCATGTCCAGGTGGTTTGTAGGCTCGTTCACCATAAGGATATTCGCACGCATCATCATCATCCGAGAGAGCATACAGCGCACTTTTTCGCCTCCTGAAAGGACATTGACTTTTTTCAGGGCTTCTTCTCCGCTGAATAGCATACGGCCCAGGAAACCGCGTATGTATACTTCGTCTTTCTCTTCTTCCGTTTTGGACCATTGCCTGAGCCAGTCCACGAGGCTAAGGTCGTTTTCGAAGTATTTGCCGTTGTCGGCCGGGAGGTACGACTGGGTAGTGGTCACACCCCATGTGAATGTGCCGGCATCGGCTTTGGATTCCCCTGCCAGAATATCGTAAAGCGCGGTTGTGGTACGGGTATCGCGGGAGAGGAACGCCACTTTGTCGCCTTTTTTAAGGTTGAGGTTCAGGTCGGAGAACATAACTTCGCCGTCGACCGATTTGCTTAGTCCTTCGATGGTGAGCAACTGGTCGCCTATCTCGCGTTCCATTTCAAATATTATACCGGGATATCGGCGCGATGACGGCTCTATCTCGTCTATATTGAGCTTGTCGAGCATCTTTTTGCGTGAAGTAGCCTGGCGGCTTTTGGCTACGTTGGCCGAGAAACGCTCGATAAATGCCTGTAGT
The DNA here is from genome assembly GCA_003150615.1 of Flavobacteriales bacterium. Taxonomy (GTDB): domain Bacteria; phylum Bacteroidota; class Bacteroidia; order Flavobacteriales; family UBA1820; genus Merdimorpha. The sequence goes on from QALN01000006.1 coordinate 184,454, forward strand.
TCCTTGCGCTTGTCTTCTATTTTCTTGTTCTGCTGGCTTCTCTGGCGTGCGGCAAGCTGGCTGGATTCGTACCAGAAAGTGTAGTTGCCGGAGAAAACTTTTATCTTGCGGAAGTCTATATCGACGATATGTGTCGATACCGCGTCCAGAAAGTGACGGTCGTGGGATACGACTATCACCGTATTTTCGTAATTGGCCAGAAAATCTTCCAGCCAGCCTACGGTGTATATATCCAGGTCGTTGGTCGGCTCGTCCAGTATCAATACATCGGGATTGCCGAAAAGGGCCTGTGCCAGAAGCACCCTTACCTTGTCCTTGGTTTCGAGGTCCGCCATCATCGAGTAATGCTTGTCTTCGGATATGCCGAGGGAGGAGAGAAGTGTGGCCGCATCGCTTTCCGCTGTCCAGCCGCCCATTTTCTCGAACGTGTCTCCCAGTTCGCCTACCCTGAGCCCGTCCTGGTCGGAGAAATCCGGCTTGGCGTATATGGCGTCCATTTCGGCTTTTATCTCGGCAAGGCGTTTGTTGCCCATTATCACGGTGTCCAGTACCGTGTGGCCGTCGAAAGCGTAGTGGTCCTGCGAGAGTACCGACATGCGTTTGTCGGGTTCGAGCGATACGGAGCCCGACGTTGGGTCTATTTCGCCGGAGAGGATTTTGAGGAATGTCGATTTACCCGCGCCGTTGGCCCCTATCACACCGTAACAGTTGCCGCGCACGAATTTCAGGTTGACGTCTTCGAAAAGCACCCTCTTTCCGAACTGGAGGGATAAATTTGATACTGTGAGCATAGCGTTGTGGTATTCCCGTGTATTTGTTCTTTTGTTCGTTATTCCATTATCGGGATGCAAAGGTACGCAATAAAAACGATTTAATCCCGGTGAAGTAAAAACGTGTCGGCGATGCGGTTTTGCATGTTTTTTTTGCCGGTAATGTTAAAGTTCGGTTTGTCTGTGAAAAAAATGCCGGTAGTGTGTAACCTTTTTTGTCCTGATCAAGTCTAATGTTTATGAATGTAAATATGTATTGTTGACAGTTATGGAAAAAATTGTCGTAACGTTGTTTGTTTTGTTATGCCTTACGGCTACGTCGTGCGTAGAGGTAAGCGTTGAAAGCCGCCTTACCGTCGACGATGAAAATGCTGTGGATACGGTGCTTTGCGGTGTGCGCGAACTGAAGGTGAAAAGCCTGTTCGATGTGAGCGTAAGTCCCAGCGCCGATAGTATGACGTACATAAAGGTATATGTGGACAAAATGGAAGTGAAGAATTATTTCAGCATGGATACGTCGGCTTTTTCGGTCGATTGCAGGGCCGGAGTGGTTGAAGTGGCTCCCGATTTGCCGTTTTTCAGCAGCGTCGTAAAGGCGCAAGGAGCTATCAGGATAGAGATACCGGCGTCAGTGATTTCGGTAACGGTGGATACTCCTTCTGGCAATATAGATGTACGGGGCATAAATGTGAGGAAGTTGAGCCTACGCACCGACGGAGGCTCTGTGTCCGTAAAGGAATGTTCGGCGCAAAGGCAGGTGATACGCCAGAGCGACGATAAAATGGTCAAGAAAGAAAAAATAACTATAAACAGGGATTAAATGCCCGTAAAAAACAAAAACAAGATGAAAAAACTTATTCTCCTTTCTGTATTTGCATTTGCGGCGGTGTTCGCATGCGGACAGGCCGTGGCCGCTACGATAACCGGCAAGACTTTTATAAATGCCAATTACACGGGTGTTAAAACAATCAAGGTGTCCCAGACTGTACTCGATGTCAATATAGTGAAAAGCTCCGGCAGCAAGACAGGCGTTAAGTGCTATGTCGAGAAAATGATCGTGAACGATTCCGATTACGCTGTAAAAGCACGGTTGGTAGGATCGACTCTGGAGATATACCAGGAACCGAAAAACAATCTTTCATTCAGGGACACGAAAGGCTATATAAACATAAGCGCAGCTCCGGGCGTCAACGTCATTATCGTTAACAGCGTGTCGGGCGATGCGAGTGTGAAAGGGATGGATCTCGATAACCTGAGCCTCAGCACCGTTTCCGGGGACATCTCCGTGGGACAGGTATCGGCGAGCGATGTTTCCCTCAAGTCCGTATCGGGCGATATTAGTGTGGAGCGCACCGTGGCTTCGACCATTATGTCTGTCAAGACCACGTCCGGCGATGTGGATGCCGGGAACAGCCGCGGAGGCAAGATAGATGTGGCCTCGGTTTCCGGTGATGTGAAAGCGTCGAATATAGATTTTTCGCTTGCAAAATGCTCTACTACTTCCGGGGATGTATATGCTTCGATGGCTGGATCGATAAAGGAAGTAGCGGCTTCCAGTGTGTCGGGCGACATTAAACTGTATTTTAAAGGCAATATCAGGGACAACAATTATACGCTCAGCGGAGTGAGCAGCGATATAGTCATCGCCGGGTATGCAAAAGCAAAGAAAAAATTCGTGCTCGAGGGTAACAGCGGAGTGTCAGTAAAGGCCAATGCGGTATCGGGCGATATATATATCGGAAATTATTGATTGATTTCAGTTCTTTCCTGAAAATTATTTTGTTATCGGAAAAAAAGGCTGTCACACAAGTTGTGACAGCCTTTTTTTTGTTGTATGCTTGCGGCGTTAATTTAGCAGCGCCCATGATATGGCTATTGCGCCTACTATTATGCAATAGTACGCGAACCATTTAAGCTGTGCCTTGCGCACCAGTTTTATCATCCATTTGCAGGCAGCTATGCCCACTACGAAAGCGGTTGCCGCACCGGCTATGACAGGCCCCCAGTCGGTCGAGGCTATTTGTTCCCCGCCTTCCATTACGTCTTTTAATATTTGTCCGAATATCAGCGGCAGGACCATAAGGAATGAGAATCGCGCGGCCTCAGAACGGTCCACTCCTAACAATACCGATGTAGAGATGGTGGCTCCGGAGCGGGATATGCCTGGAATAATGGCGATTGCCTGAGATATGCCTATTATTATTGAATCTTTCATTGTCACAGGGTGTTCCGTATTCTTGGCTTTGTCGGCCAGCAGCAACAGCGCTGCTGTTGCTATCAGCATGGATCCTACCAACAGCACGTTGCCGCTGAACAGGAAGTCTATGTATTCGGTGAAGAAAAGGCCTACGATCCCGGCAGGTATCATGGATAAGGCTATCATGGCCAGGTATTTGGTCTGATCTTTCCATTTGAACTCAAAGAGGCCTTTCAAAAGGTCCCATATCACTTTGCGGAATACTACTACCGTGGCAAGGGCTGTGCCTACGTGAAGGTATATTGTGAGCATCAGCCCGGCGTCGCCTTCCAGATCCACGCCCAGCATTACTTTGGCCAGTTCAAGGTGTCCGCTCGACGATACCGGTAAAAATTCCGACAACCCTTGTACGATGCCGAGGATTATCGCTTGAAGAATGTCCATGGATATTTAAGTCTTATTCGTTGTCTTTTTCTTTGCTCTTTTTTTTCGGGGAATAGAATATTGCAATCACTTCTATCACGAAGCCCAGTATAACTATCAGCGGCGCCCAGAAAATGCGCCTTTGCGAAAATATTTCCTCGCTGAATTTGGTCAGGTCTTCGTCGTTCCCTCCGCTCATGATGTAGAATCCCATGAGGATTACCACCATGCCGAGGGCCATAAGTGCGTAGTTCGTTTTGGAAAACAGGAAAGTATGCTGTGATTTTTTCATATTGACGGGAGGTTGTCGTTTCTTGGTTCTTTTTTTGTGTTCGTATGTCAATAGTAAAGGTCCTCGGCGTCCATGCGGAGGAATTTACGTATGGCAAAACGTCCGCTCAGTACGTTGATGACGGCCGATATGGCTATCACGGCCGCGAAGAGTATGCCTATCATTTCAAAATCGATGATGATGCGGTATTCGCTCTGCCAGCGGTAGAGGTAGTATATTATGCCCGAAAGCATAGCTATGGCTATAAATGCGCTCAGAAGACCGTTCAGCAACAGGCGTGTTATGAACGGGCGGCTTATGAACTGGCGTGTAGCCCCGACCAACTGCATGGTTTTGATGGTGAAACGTTTCGAGTATATCGTCAGGCGCACGGAGTTGTTTATCAGAAGTACGGAAATGACCAGAAAGAGCGCGGCAAAAACGGACAGCCAAAGGCTTATGGCGCGTATGTTGGAGTTTATCTCGTCGAGCATCAGGCGGTTGTAGTCTACCGAGGCGACGAGTTCGTTTTTCATCAGTTCGGCGCTGACAGAATCGACAGTGGCGCTCTGTGCGTACGGGGCTTTGAAAAATACGTCTATCTTGTCGCTAAGGGGGTTTTCTCCTATGAAATCGACGAAATCACCGCCGAGGTCGGCTTTGAGCGTTTCCAATGCGTCCTTACGGCTGACGTATGCGGCTCCTTTGGCATAATCGGACACTTCGATAGAGCGCATCAGTTGTTTTACATCCTGTTCTTTGGCCGTACTTTTGAGTGTTACCCCTACTGCGAAGTTTTCCTTTATATGGGCCGAGAGCTTGTCGGTGGAAAGCACCAGGAGTCCTATCAGTCCGGCTACAAAGAGTACCAGGGTGGTGCTCACCACGACCGATACGTACGATGAACGTACTCTGCGGCGTTCGTATTTTTCTTTTTTGTTTTTCATCGGGCCAAAAGAGAATGCTTTGTGTTTGTCACGGCTAAATTAGTAAAAAGCTGGCAATAATCGCGCTTTCCCGATACGGCAATGCGAATATTTGTGGTAAAACACGAAAGGGGACGCCTATATAGGCGTCCCCTTTCGTGTTGCGGACTTGGTATTTTTAAGATTTTTTCTTGAACAATCCTTTGAGCGCTTCGGACGCCTTGTCCTTGAGTTTTTCGCTTTCTTCCTGTATTTTCTCTTCGGCTTTGGCTTTTACCTCTTCTTTGGCTTTTTCGGCAGCTTTCTGGGTTTCGGACTTCAGATAGTCGCCGAGCGAAGGGCTGTGATCGGGGCCGTAAGCTATTCCGTATTTGGGGCTTGTTGCCGGGCCGGTGATAAGAGTGGCTATGTCGAGCGTTTCTCCTACCGAAGTCTTCACTCCGAGCGAAGTGAGAGCCGATACAGCCTTGTCTATCGTCTGGTTGATGTTTTCCGGCAACATTTTGCGCGGCACTTTCAAATCTGCGAGCATGTCCAGGTTGAAACCTTCAAGGTTCATTCCTCCGGATAGTTTGGTGTCTATTCCTGCCACTTTGAACGATGTTGGGGCTATTGTCAGTTTTCCTTCCGATATGGTGTAGCTGAGGTTGAGGTCGCTCACCTTAGGATTGTTTTCAAGCGCTTTTATGCCCAGGGCCATTCCTATGGATTTTGTGAACTGGCTGTTTTTCAGTTCAAGATCGGCCGTTTTGAGCTCGCCTTTACTGTTCATTGTGTTGTAAACGGGGCTCATTGTTTTGTCCAGGCGCGTTCCGAGGTTGACCTGGCCGCTCACGCGTCCGCTGACCGAACCGGCTACTGGAGCGATCTTTTTGACACTGGGGAACATGTCGGCCAGTGCCGGGATATCCAGCGAGGAAAGGCCGAACTTCATGTCTACTTCGGCGTTTTCAGGCTTTTTAGCATTGTATGACCCGGAAGCGTTGACTTTGCCGTCGGCTACTTTCATGGTTATTCCTTGCAGGTACGCTATTTGGTCGTAAAGTCCGAGGTGGCCTTTTATGTCGCTTACGTCTATGCCGTCGTACGATACTTTCTTAAGGTCGAGTTCGGTGTCGAATTTTATGTTCTTTGGCAGTGTTATTGGCGAGGTATGTGTGTCGGCCGTGCCGTTTTCCGCTTTGTTCTCAGTCTTGGCCGGGGCGGATGCGGTGGCAGTGGAATCGGCCGGCATGAGAGATGAAAGGTCGAGGTTCGTTGACGATACCTTCAGGTTGCCTTTGAGTTCTTTTCCTTTCAGGTAGTATGCCAGATAGTTTTCCAGAGCTCCCTTCAGCGATAGGTCGCTGTTGCCTATTTTGAGGTCGAGTGCGCGTAAGTCGAGCGCTTTAGGTGAGAATATGAGTTGTGCGCGTGGTATCTCCACTGGCTGGGATACGGATTTGGTTGCGTACACCATATTGTTTATGTTGACGCTGCCGTCGGCTTTAAAGGCTTCGTAATTTCCTTTTTCAAGTGTGGACAGGCGTCCTGCGATGCTCACGTCGGCATCGATAGTGCCGGATACCTTGTCGTCTTTTTCAAGCGGCATCACATCGCGCAGCGACGCTATGTCGAGTTTCGTTTTCAGCGCGGCCTTTATATCCGGGTCGCTTATCGGTGTGGAAAGGAACATAGTGGCGGTAAGCGGGCTGCCGGCTATGGCCATCGTGCATTTCGACATGTTCACTGTCATTGCGTCGAGCGAAGAACTCTGCGGGCTGACAACCCTTACGTCTATATTTATGTCGTCTATCGATTTAGGCAGCGATGGGTACTGTATACGTCCGTTTTCGGCCTTGAGCAGGAGGTCTATCGCAGGCATTTTATTTTCGCCGTACACGCCTTTTACGGTACCGGCGGTCTCAAAGGTGCCTTGTGTTTTGACTCCGTCCAGCATTTTGGCGTACTGGGGAGGAAGCATTGCCAGCAACGATGAGAATTCCGTCTTTCCCGATCCGAGGCGAACGTCCAGGTCCATTCCGCCGCCGTCGAGCATAGCCACCGAACCTTCGCACAGAAGATCTATGCCGTTGAGGCTCAAATTGTATTTTTCACCTTTGGTATCTACAGTGAACACCATCTTGTCCATGTCCACATCGAGGGTTATATCACCGGTAATGCGTGCGTCTTTTACGTATTTAGTACCGTCCATAGCAAAAGTGACGGTGTCTATTCTGGTGACTGTGGACAATGCGAACTGTTGTGAACGCATCGAGCCGCTTCCCGTGTGAGTGAATCCTCCTATATGCGCTTCCATGGCCGATGTTGAATCCGTGTAGTTGACCGTAGCATCGGTGATACCGTACTTTTTGAGGTCTATGTTCAGCGCTACGGACGATGTGTCGGACGGGGACTCTTCCGGTGCGGCGTCGGACGGTTTTACTATGTCGTAGTTGGCCGAGCCGTCTTTTGCCGTAACGATGTTTATAACCGGGCTTTTAACACCTACTTCGCGTATTGTAGGCGAGCCGGAGAATACGCTCATTATATCCACCACGGCGTACATTTCCGGGGTGCTGATGAGTTTTGTGCCTTCGAATTTGCCGGTACCTTCTATCGAAAAATTCTTTGCCGAGAGGGTGAAGTTGGGAAAATCCGAAAACAGAGAGAAGTCTATGTCTGAAGGCTCTACCACTATCTTGGCCGTGAGCGATTCGTTTGCCGCGTCCAGAGCCGCGGCTATTATTTTATCCTTGAAAAAATAAGGAATGGCTATCATGGCAACGATGATAAGCCCGATGACCGAGCCCAGTGTTATGGCTGCGATTTTCAATGCTTTGTTTTTCATGCCGTTTTATATTTTAAGTTTTTATTTCCTGTAAACAAATACTATGCTAAGTTACGATTATTGGCGCAGAAACCCATCAATGGCGGTTAAAATTTTATAAGCTAAAAAATATAGCAAAAAAATGGTAAAAAGTGGGAAATTGTGGTAAAAAAGATTAATTTTGAACGGTAAAAAACGTGCGGATGCAAATACTTGAAACATATACCGTAAAGCCCGACTCAAAAGGTCGTCTGGCGCTGCCTTCCGGCTTGCGCAAGGCGCTTGGCGGGGATGTTGTGACCGGCGGTTTTTTTCTCCGCCGTTCGATGCACGGACGGTGTCTGGAAATGTATCCGTCGTCTTCGTGGGAAAAGGAGCTGGAAAAAGTCCAGGGTCTCAATCCTTACGTGAGGGAGCACCGTAGTTTTATACGCCGTTTTATGGCCGGAGTGCGTTTCGTCGAAGCCGATGCGGCGGGGAGGGTTAATGTCCCTTCCGATTTGGCCAGATGGGCCGGTTTCGGGACTGATGTCGTACTTTCCCCTGTGGGAGGATTTTTTGAAGTGTGGGATGCTCAGGCTTATGAAGACGCTCTTGCCTTGGGGGAAGGAATGTACGGAGAGATGGCCGAACGCATAATGGGGGACAGCAGGCCTCTCCAGGAGAAGGTGTTGTAGGCGTGTGATGATGGTTGTGTGAAAAAACTCTTTTGTGTGCCGTGCTGCGACGTGTGTGACCGGAAGGTAATATACCGTTGTTTTGTCCGGCAGGAAAAGGAAAATTTACCCTGAATATATATAAGCGATGGATCCGCAGTATCATAATCCCGTTTTGTTGTCCGAATCGATGGAAGGATTGAATATAAACCCTTCCGGAATTTATGTGGACGTGACTTTCGGCGGCGGGGGGCATTCGCGGGCTATCCTGTCGCGGTTGGGGCCCGACGGCCGCCTTATAGCTTTCGACCAGGATTCGGACGCGGCTGCCAATGCCATAGATGACGACCGGTTTATGCTGATACCTCAGAATTTCCGCCATATGAAAAACTACCTGCGTTTTTACCGCGTGGAACGTGTTGACGGGATACTGGCCGATCTGGGGGTCTCGTCGCATCAGTTCGATACGCCTTCGCGCGGGTTTACCATACGTGAGGACGGGCCGTTGGATATGAGGATGAACCGTTCGGCCGATCTGACGGCTGCCGATATTGTGAACGGCTATGGCGAGGCTGAATTGTCGCAGCTGCTTTACAATTACGGCGAAGTGAAGCAATCCCGTGCCGTTGCTTCCAGGATAATTAAAAACCGTCCGGTGGAAACTACCGGACAGCTTATCGCTCTGCTGAAAGGTTTTGCCCCTGCATTGCGCGAGAACAAGTTCGCGGCTCAGGTTTTTCAGGCTCTCAGGATAGCGGTTAACGATGAAATGGGGGCATTGGAGGATTTCCTGGAACAAAGCTCGCAGGTACTCGGACAGGGCGGACGTTTGTGTGTCATATCGTACCACAGCCTCGAGGACCGTTTAGTGAAGAATTATATCCGCGCCGGTAATTTTTCCGGAGAGGCGGAAAAGGATTTTTACGGCAATACGCTCAGTCCGCTGCGCGCTGTCAACCGTAAGGTGATAACGCCTTCGCAACAGGAGTTGGCCGAAAACAGCCGTTCGCGGAGCGCGAAATTGCGCGTGGCTGAAAAAGTATGTGCGGGAAAGAAAGTATTACCGGGATTTAAAGAATAATAAAGATTATGAACCCTTTGAACCAACTGGCAAAACTGATACGCGGCGATTATTTCAATCCCGTGATGTGGCGTGCGGTACTGGTAGTGGTGGTTATTTCGTTCACTATGGTGTACAGTTCCGCTTCGATGGACCAGAAGGTATACCGTTTGCGCAAACTATCGGAGGAGAAAAATACGTTGGCCACACAGTACGTGGAAATACAGTCGGAAATATCGCAGGTGAGAATGGAGAGCGGGCTTTTGGAGGAGTTCCGCGCGCGCGGTTTCGAGGTTTCGGACCAACCGGCGAGCTTGATAAGGGTAGAGGATGATAAATAAATGTTTAATACGGCAGGATGTCGTCTTAGGTTTATATTTAAAGACAATACAATATATAAAAGCGAAATATGGCAACTGGAATGGAAAATATTGAGCCTGCGGTTGAAAAGGAAGTCGGAAAAGGCTCGTTGGCTGTTTTCGGCATATTCGCTTTTTTGGGTATAGGGGCTTTTTTCGCAGTGTTCGTCTTTATGATGGTCACCGCTTTTACCGGCAACGATCTTCGCGCCGAGGCCAACAACCGCATAATACAGGAACGCGAGGTGCCTTCCCGCTGGGGCAATATATATTCTTCGGACGGCTACCTGATGGCATCCACTGTGCTCAAATACGATATTTACTGGGATATAACCGTTCCGAAAAAGCATATATACGAGGATGCTGTAGTCGATGGAGAGCGGGTGAAAAATATTTCCGCACTATGCGATTCGTTGGGAAAATATTTTCCGAAGCGCTCTTCCGCGGGTTGGAAACGTTATTTTGCGTCCGCCCGTGAAAAGAAAAACCGCTATCTGCTGATAGCCAGAGGTGTGTCGCAGGCCGAGAGGGACCTTATGCTTACCTTTCCTATTTTCAAATATTTCGCCATGAAAAAGTCCCCTGTGCAAAGCGGGGTGATAATAAACGAATATTCCGTCCGCGTGAATCCGCTGGGCAATCTGGCGCGGCGTCTTATCGGGTATTCCGACGACAACAAGGCTTATGTGGGTGCCGAAGGGTACTACGTGTCTTTGCTCAAGGGGCGTCCCGGATCGAGGATGATGCAGAAGATACGGAACGAGTGGAAACCTTTGGCCGACGGAAACAAAAAAGACCCGGTGGACGGCAAGGATTTGGTGCTTACGATAGATGCCCGCCTTCAGAACATAGCTCACAAAGCACTGGAAGAGCATCTTCTGAAATGGAGTGCCGAACGCGGTTGTGTAGCGATAATGGACGTTAAAACCGGTGCGCTCAAAGCCATGGTCAACCTGGGGGAGATAGGACAGGGCCGCTATTCCGAGGAACTGAATTACGCTGTGGGCGAAAAGAGCGATCCGGGTTCGACGTTCAAACTGATGACAATGCTGGCCATGCTGGAGGAGGGTGTTGTGGATACTGCCCAGAAAGTAGATACCGAAAAAGGCGTATATACCATTTACGGTCGTCATGTAAGGGATTACAAGGCCGGAGGTTACGGTGTGATATCCCTGCGCAAGGCTTTTGTCAAGTCTTCCAATACGGGTATAGTAAAAACAGCGTACGGCAATTTCAAAGACCGTCCTGAGGCGTTTATAAACCGACTGCTCAAGATGCAGGTAGGGCAGAAAACGGGAATAGACATAGCCGGGGAGCCGGATCCTTATGTACCTATACCTGGTTCGCGCAAATGGTCCGGCATATCGATGCCTTGGACGTCATATGGTTACGAGGTGCAGCTCACGCCGCTACAGACGCTTGCGTTCTATAATGCCGTGGCTAACGATGGCGTTTACCTCGAACCGCACATACTCTCGCAGGTGAGGGACAACAGCCGTGTAATAAAAGAAGTAAAACCCAAATCCAAAGGCAAGATAGCATCGGACAGAAGCATACGCATAGTGCAGGACCTTCTCAAACACGTGGTGGACGACCGCGACGGCACGGCGCACCGCGCATGTTACGATGAGAACTTACGTATAGCCGGTAAAACCGGTACTGCGCAATATAATTACGGACGCGGCGAACCAATGCAGTACATGGTTTCGTTTGCAGGGTATTTTCCTTATGATGCCCCTGAGTATTCTATTGTCGTTTGCATTTACCGCCCAAAAGGTTACGGTTTGTCTGGCGGCGTTATATCGGCTCCGGTGGCAAAGCAGATAGCGTGGGATATGTATTCATCAACGCCGAAGGAAGTGTATGTGTACGATGGCCCGAAGAGCGGGGAGTATTCTTCGCTCGAAAAAGCTCCTGAAATAGATGCCCGGCCCGGAAAAATGCCTTCAGTGAAAGGTCTGTATGCGTCGGATGCCGTAGCGGCCCTTGAAAAAATGGGGCTTAAGGTGGAGATAAGCGGCGGGGTGGGACGCATAACACACCAGTCCCTCTCTCCCGGAAGCATATTTAAAGAAGGACAGAAAGTGATACTTACAGTTAAAAAATAAAATATCATCCATAAATATGACGCTCGAAGATATATTATCCGGTATAAGATACGAAACGCTCTGCGGATGCGCATCTGTGGAGGTGCGGGAAATAACGTTCGATTCCCGTGCTGCGGTTAAGGGCAGCGTATTCGTTGCGATAGAGGGGACTCAGGCCGACGGGCACGATTTTGTCGGCAAAGCCGTAGAAAACGGCTGCACGGCAGTGGTCGTGAGAAAAGCGCCTGCCGATATGCCGTCCGGGGTGACTTGCGTTAAGGTGGATGATACATCGCTTTCACTTGGGCTCATGGCGCGTAATTTTTACGGAAACCCTACTTCGCGGATAAAACTGGTGGGTGTTTCCGGAACAAACGGCAAGACGACCACAGCCACTCTTTTATACGAAGTGTTCAGGGCTATGGGTCATAAATGCGGACTTCTTTCCACAGTGAAAAATGTAGTGGATACGGATCAGACGCCGGCCAGACAAACCACACCCGATATACTGACTATAAATTCGTTACTTTCGGATATGATATCACGCGGGTGCGAATATTGTTTTATGGAGGTAAGTTCGCATGCGCTGGTGCAAAAACGCGTGGCGGGGCTTGATTTCGCAGGAGCGGTGTTCTCTAACCTTACGCACGACCATCTGGATTACCATAAGACGTTCGCTGCCTATCGTGACGCTAAGAAACTGCTTTTCGACGGTCTTTCGCCCGATGCTTTCGCACTGGTCAATGCCGATGACAAGAACGGTCTTTTCATGCTTCAGAATACATCGGCAGGCAAATATACTTACGCTCTTTCCTCGCTGGCTGACTTTAAGGCGCGGGTAGTGGAAGAAAGTTTCCAGGGGATGCAGATAAATATGGACGGAGCCGAGTTGTGGATACCGCTGGTAGGCCGTTTCAACGCATACAATGCGTTGGCCGTGTATGCATCGGCAGTACTTCTGGGCTGTGACAGGATTGAGGCGCTCAAGGCTCTGAGCCGCCAGAAAGGTGTGCGCGGAAGGTTTGAAAACTGGACATCGCCTTCGGGGGTAGTGTGCATAGTCGATTACGCCCATACGCCCGATGCCCTGGACAACGTGATACGCACGGTGAACGAATTGCGTACAGGCGGTGAACTTTTCACCGTTGTTACAGGATGCGGTGGCGACCGCGACAAGACCAAGCGTCCTGAAATGGCTGCCATAGCCGCCAACGGGGCCGACCGTGTTATAATGACGGCGGACAACCCGCGTTCGGAGGACCCTATGGATATACTGGAGCAGATGCAGGCCGGGGTGCCTCCTGAGAAATATTCCCGCGTGGTGATAAACCCCGACCGGCGCAGCGCCATACGTTCGGCTGCGATGATGTCGAAAAAAGGCGATATAATACTCGTGGCAGGAAAAGGGCATGAAACGTACCAGGAGGTAAAAGGAGTGCGCACTCATTTCGACGATATGGAGGAGTTGCACGCCGCACTGTCTGATTGACGTCGTGAGGTATGGAGCATTAAAGCATCATGGGGTCAAAAAAAACGGGTATTCCGACCGGCGCAGCGCCGTCATTGAATGTAAAGGATAAAGAACGATTAATAGCAGTATACGATAGATGATTTATTACCTGTTCAATTATTTAGACAAGGCTTACGATTTTCCCGGCGCGGGGATGTTCAATTACATAAGCTTCAGGGGTGCGGCGGCTTTTCTGGTGTCGTTGCTCATAGCCCTTATCTTCGGTAAGAAGATTATAAATTTTTTGCGCCGCGCCCAGATAGGCGAGACTGTACGCGATTTGGGCCTTCAGGGACAGAACGAAAAAGCCGGTACTCCTACGATGGGAGGTATTATAATAATATTGGCTACGGTCGTTCCGGTACTGCTGTTTGCGAGGCTGGAAAATATTTATGTTGTCATAATGCTGCTCACTACATTGTGGATGGGGGCTATAGGTTTCCTGGACGACTATATAAAGGTGTTCCGCAGGAACAAGGAGGGCCTCAAAGGACGTTTTAAAGTATTCGGACAGGTAGGGCTTGGCATATTGGTGGGCGGCATGCTGTATTTCAGCCCTGCGGTGACCATACGCGAGGCGGCTCCTGTAACAGACGCTACGGTGATGTCGGCACTGGATTCCGGTACTCAGGCCGGCGACGGGCAAAAGTCGGTTAAATTCCTTCAGCCGGAAAAACACTCCACCAAGACCACTATACCGTTTTTGAAAAACAACGAGTTCGATTATTCCTACCTGCTTTCCTGGATGGGTGGCAATTACCAGAAGTGGGTGTGGTTGATCTTTATACCGATAGTCATTTTTATCGTAACGGCGGTGTCGAACGGAGCCAACCTCACGGACGGTATAGACGGCCTTGCGGCCGGTGTGACGGCCATACAGGCTTCGATATTGGGGCTTTTCGCATGGCTTTCCGGTAACATAATATTCGCCGATTATCTGAACATAATGTATATTCCGAATGCCGGCGAACTGATGGTGTTCATATGTGCGTTCGTTGGCGCTCTGATAGGTTTTCTGTGGTACAATGCGCATCCGGCGCAGGTATTCATGGGCGATACCGGCAGTCTGACCATAGGCGGCATAATAGCGGTATTGGCCATTTCGGTGCGAAAAGAGTTGCTCCTGCCGCTACTCTCCGGTATATTTTTCATAGAAACGCTTTCGGTGATGCTTCAGGTGTCGTATTTCAAATACACGAAGAAAAAATACGGGGAAGGCAGGCGTATATTGCTCATGGCTCCCCTGCACCATCATTTCCAGAAAAAAGGCCAGCACGAGAGCAAGATAGTGGCCCGTTTCTGGATTATATCGATGCTGTTGGCCGTGCTAAGCATAGTCACGCTCAAGATGCGTTAATAAACGGATAAAAATACACATATACACCACAGCACGACGATGAACGGTATTTTCAAAATAGATTTAAATGTACTGAGGCGAGGCGACAAGACGATATGGGGAGTCGTGGCGCTGCTTCTCGGCTTAGCTTTGCTGGGTGTGATAAGCACCAGCACGATAAGCGAGGTGAAGAGCATATCGTCCGTGTTCCTGATATTTGCCAGGGATGTGCTTGTGGGCGTGGTTGCTATGTTGGCAGCCTGTTGGCTCGATTACCGTTGTTACCGTGGCATCACGTGGATAGCGCTCGTGTTGTCAATAGTCGGACTGGCATGGGCTTTTCTATCCGGTACGCGCTGGATAAGTCTTTTCGGGGCGAGTTTGCAGCCGTCGGCTTTCGCTCTTATCGCTATGGTGATGTTTACTGCGCGTTATCTGGAAAAATACAACCGCGATCCGGAAAGCATGCTTTCGTGGAGACGGCTGATATTCGATCTGTGGGGACCTGTACTCGTCATGGCTTTTCTTATAACGTTTTACAATTTGTCCACCGGGCTTATATTCATGTTTACGTTTTACGTAGTGTTGCTGATAGGGCGTTACCCGGTTAGGCACATACTCGTTACGATAGGTGCGTTCATCGTCATGGCCGGCGGATTGTACGGTCTTTACAAGGCGAAGCCGGAAGCGTTCGAAGGTACCAGGATGGAAACATGGGTAGCCCGACTGGAGCGTTTTTTCAAAAAAGACGAAACGTTGGACATTGCAGCTATAAACAAAATGTCGCCAGCGCAGAGGGAGGATTACAACCGACGCAAGAAGGAAGACGCCGATAAGCGCATGCAGGAAAATGCCGCGCGCACGGCCATAGCTCTCGGAGGAGTGCTGCCTTCGGCCGGACCCGGTAAAAGCATACAGAAATATTTCCTGTCCGAGGCAGACAGCGATTTTATTTTTTCGATACTTGTGGAGGAATACAGTTTCATAGGCGGAGCGTTCATACTGTTGCTTTTTGTGCTGTTGGCCATACGCGTGACGATACAGGCGTTCAAGGTAGAGGATATGTTCGGAATGCTGGTGCTTTGCGGGCTTCTGTGCGTGATGATGAGCCAGGCGGTGGTGCATACCGGTGTTAATGTAGGCATGATACCGCTTACCGGTCAGAACCTGCCTTTTATAAGTTCCGGAGGTACTTCAATAATAACGTCATGCCTTATGATAGGTATAATCCAGAAGATAATAATGAATTCTCAGCAGGCGGCCGAGGCGAGAAAAACCGTGCAACCCGTGATGCGGGAGGAAGAAAAGTCTGAAGAGGAGCGGGAGGACGCTCAAACCGAATAAAAATATAACGATATTGTTAAACAAAAATGGGACAAGTACACAGAAAATACAGGATAATACTCAGCGGAGGAGGTACAGGAGGACATATATTCCCGGCGGTGTCGATAGCCGACCGGTTCAGGGCGCGCCATCCTGATGCCGAAATCCTTTTCGTTGGAGCTGAAGGCCGTATGGAGATGACACGCGTTCCCGAAGCCGGGTACAGGATAATAGGGCTGCCGATAGCGGGGATACAGCGTTCGTTGTCAATGTCCAACCTGGCAGTACCTTTTAAACTCGCGGCGAGTCTGTGGCGTGCGCGTAAAGTGGTTCGTGATTTCCGTCCCGATATAGCTGTCGGCACCGGAGGATATGCCAGCGGGCCAGTGCTTTTCGCCGCATCCATGGCCGGTGTGCCTACGTTGATACAGGAACAGAACGGTTTTGCCGGAGTCACCAACAAAATACTGGCAAAACGCGCCGCAAAGATATGTGTGGCATATGAAGGATTGGAGCGCGTATTTCCGAAGGATAAGATAGTTCTTACCGGCAATCCCGTGCGGGCGTCTATACTTGACGGTAAAAAAAGCAGGCAGGAAGCCCTCGATGAGTTCTCGTTGTCGGCGGGAAGGAAGACATTCCTGGTGCTGGGAGGCTCGCTCGGCGCGCGTGCGGTAAACAATGCCGTGTTCGAATCTATCGACACGCTTGCTTCGGACGGTTCGCAGTTGTTATGGCAATGCGGCAAGTTGTACTACAATCAATACCGCCGCGAACTTGACCGTCTTGTGGCCGAACATCCTGAAAAGGATTTGGAAAACCGTGTGGCGCTCGTGCCGTTCATAAGCGATATGAATGCCGCTTACAGCGTGGCTGATTTTATAATATCGCGTGCTGGGGCAGGGACTATTTCCGAACTTTGCATCGTCGGCAAACCGTCGGTACTGATACCTTCGCCGAATGTCGCGGAAGACCATCAGAGGCACAATGCCCAGGCGCTTTCTTCAAAAGGAGCGGCAGTGTTCATACCGGAGAGTGAAAACCTGTCTGCTGACCTTTCGCTCGCTGCGGCGCGGCTTCTTTCCGATGCTTCCCTTTGCAGTGAGTTGAGCCGTAATATAAGTTCGATGGCGCGTCCCGACGCTACGTCGGATATAGTGGATGAAATAGAAAAACTGCTTCCTGCGATATGAGCAAAAAGGTTAAATACGCATTGTTTTTCCTTGCCCTTGCGGCATTCGTGGCATTTAGTGTGCTTATGGAGGTGGCGGGCCTGGGGCCTTCGAGAGTAAAGGTAGAGATAAAACAGTCTTCGGGATATGGTTTCGTAGATGCCGAAGCGTTGAAAAAATATGTACTGGAAAAAGTGGACGGACTTTCCGGGGATTCGCTCTCGAAACGTATATTTTCTCAGGAGAAAAAGATAAGCCAAAATCCGTATATTGAAAAAGTCGTAGTATATGCGCAGCCTTCTGGCGACATAAGGGTGGAACTGTGGGAGGAAATCCCGGTTTTCCGCCTGGTAACCGATACCGGCAACTATTACGTAAGCAGGCGCGACAAAATGATGCCGGTAAAGGCAGGAACGGGAGTGGATGTGCCTGTGGTTTCGGGGCAGGCCGATAAAAAATCGTTCCCCGACATCAGAGGTCTGATATCCGCCCTGAAAGAAGACAAGTTCTTTTCATCGCAGACGGTCGGGATAGAGGTGTCCCGCCGGAAGAAAAAAGACGGGAATGTTTACGACTATGCGGTGTATACGCGCAGTCCGGGTTTTAAAGTGGTGTTGGGAACTACCGAGGACCTGGACGTTAAACTGGACAATTTCCGTGTTATTTACTCTTATTTGTACGATCAAAACCGGACAGGTGATTATAAAGTCGTAAATTTGGAATTCGTAAACTACCTGATTTGTCAAAAGAAATAAAACGAGATATGAAAAACGATATGTTATCCGTAGGACTGGACATAGGGACTACAAAAGTCGTGGTCATGGTCGGCCGCAGGAAAGAAGACTCCACGGTCGAGATAATAGGCGTGGGGCAGAGCCCCAGCACGGGGGTGAGCAAAGGGGCCATACAGAACATTTCGAAAACTATATCCGCCATACGTCAGGCTGTGGAGATGGCTGAAGAGGCCTCGGGCGTCAAAATAAACGAGGTTACGGTGGGTATAGCCGGGCAGTACATACGTTCTGCCCGTCAGACGGACTATATTACGCGGCCGAACCCGGAACGGGTGATAGACCAGGACGACCTGGACCGTCTGCGCGTCCAGGTGGAAAAAGCGGCACCGCATTCCGAACACGAGCAGATAATACACGTTTTACCGCAGGAGTACAAAGTGGACGCCGAAGGCGGCATACTGGAACCGATAGGTATGTACGGACAGCGCCTCGAAGCTACGTTCCATATAGTGATAGGCCAGGTAGCCCCGCTTTTGAACGTCAAGCGGTGTGTGGAGGGGGCCGGGCTCAAACTGGCAGGCCTTAAACTCGAACCGATAGCATCTTCCGACTCGACCCTTACCGAAGAGGAAAAAGAAGCCGGGGTGGTATTGGTGGACATAGGCGGCGGGACAACGGACCTTGTAATCGTGCGTGACAATCTGGTGCGTTATTCCGCCGTTATACCTTACGGCGGAAAGGTGCTGACAAACGACATAAAGGACGCGTGCGCCATACTTAGCCGTTATGCGGAAAAACTAAAGAAGGAATTCGGCTCGACGTGGCCGGGGGCAAATCTCGATACCGATATAGTGTCGATACCTGTCATACAGGGCCTGCCGCCGAAAGAAATATCGGCCAAGACGCTTTCCCGTATAATCCATGCACGTATGGACGAACTGTTGGACGACATAAATTCGGAATTGGCAAATTACCGGCAGGTGGAGCCCGGCAAGAGTCTTATTGCCGGGGTGGTGATAACGGGCGGCGGTGCATTGCTCAAACATATGCCGCAGTTCGTCATTTTCAAGACACAAATGAGTTGCCGCATAGGTTATCCGAATATATACTTGTCCGATGAAAACCGCGAGTGTCTTACCAGTCCGATGTATTCGACGTGCATAGGTTTGGTGTTGAACGGCCTTAAGGATATGGAGCCGTCCGCGGACGAAGAGGAAGACGAAACATCGGCCGGTGGTGCCGTTGCGGAATATTCTTTACAAGGTATTGGTGAAAAGGATGCCGTGGAATTGCCATTGGAGGATGTTATTCCGGCCATAAAGGTCAATGTTGCGGCAAAGACAGCGGACGAGGATGCGTATTCGTACCAAAGCGATGAAGAGATAATGAAAATGGATGCCGTGGCCGAGGATTCCGAAGAAGACATAGAGAAATATATCCGCGCCTCGGAAGCACAGCAACAGGAAAAACAGCCTGATCCCGTCAAGACCAAACCTGTCAAAAAAACAAAACAGGGATGGGACAAAAGGATAGAAAAGACGATTTACGATTTCCTTAAAAAAATAGAGTAAACATACATATATGGGCTTCTCATTATCAGATATAAAGTTCGATATACACCCGAATTCGCGCCATGAGATAAAAGTGGTGGGGGTGGGCGGCGGCGGTAGCAATACCGTCAACCACATGTACCGCCAGGATGTGTCCGAAATAGATTTCGCCGTATGTAATACCGACCGTCAGGCGCTTCAGGGCAGTCCAGTGCCTGAAAAGATACAGTTGGGGACATCCGTTACCGAAGGATTAGGCACCGGATCACGTCCTGAGGTGGGCCGTCAGGCGGCGGACGAGAGCATGGACAGGATAAAGGAGCTCTTTCCCGACAAGACCAAGATGGTGTTCGTTACGGCCGGAATGGGAGGCGGTACCGGTACTGGTGCGGCGCCTATCATAGCCAAAATGGCAAAAGACCTCGGCAAACTGACGATAGGAATAGTCACTATGCCTTTTTCGTTTGAAGGACGCGACCAGGTGGCTGCCAAGGGCATAGCAGAGATGCGCAAGTCCGTCGATGCGTTGATAATAGTCAACAACAACCGTATATTCGAGATATACGATAAGGTCGATTTCGAGCATTGTTTTGCGATGGTCAACGAGGTTCTGTGTACCATGGCTACCAATATCGCTGAAGTGACCAATAAGGAAATGACGATAAACGTCGATATAAACGATATGCGTTCGCTCCTTGGAAACAGCGGTACAGCGCTTTTGGGCGTAGGCCGCGCGAGCGGTCAGGACAAGGCTAGGGAAGTCATAGAACAGGTATTTTCGTCCCCGTTTGTCAATGATGCCGATATATACGGTTCGGAGCGCATAATATTTACGATAACTTACGGCAAAAACGGCTTTAAATCGGCTGTGCTGAACGATATCACCAAACAGATACGCGAACGCTCAGGACAGAAACCTCAGATAATAAAGTGGGGTTACGGCGCGGATCCGGAACTTGGCGACGACGAAATAAAACTCATTGTCATAGCTGCCGGTTTCCCTGCTGAAAAACAACCTGATATCGCCGATCGTACCGAGCAACAGCGGAATGTATATTCGATAGCCCCCGAAGGGCCGCTTGAAAAACATATCGAATCGTTAGGTTTTGCCTCTTATGTGCCGCCCGTGAATCCCAGAGTGGAAAAGAGGGAGGAAACACGCGTTACCGAACAGGGCGAAGAAAAAGTATTCAATATTTATACGCTCAAGATGGACGACGATCCGGTCTATTCCCCGTTGGATCCTTCGTTTTCTTCCGTTTATGCAGAGGCTCCGTCCCATGGAGGGAGGCCTTCGTACGACAGTATGGCCGATGAGAATACCCGCTCGCGCCAACGAAGGGCGTCGGTGGAGTATAGTCCTCTCAATTCTGATATAGACCAGGTGCTAGGTGGCGGAGGTTCCGGTAGCGGTATGCCGTCTGTGCAGGGCAGGAGGGTTCCTCTTTCGCAATCTTCAAACAGGGAGACGGAGCCGGCATATCTCAGGCATGGTATTGTGGTCGATATACATCCTCCAAAGGAAGGGCGTACGAATAACTGGACGCTCGATGTAAGTGATTTGTAGCCGCAAGCGACGGCAAAAAAGGCCGGAGGCAAAGCCTCCGGCCTTTTTTGCCGTCGCTTGCGGTTGCCGTTACAGATACAATTTTCCGGAATACCAGCCGCCTATATCAAATCCTTTTCGTTTGTAAAAACGTATGGCACCCTCGTTGTCTGCCTCGACGTCCAGTTCTATGCGTTCAGCGCCGCGTTCTCTGGCAGTATCCGCCACGGCATTGAGCAAAGCTTCTCCTACTCCCGTTCCGCGGCTTTGGGGTATGGCTATTATGTCTTCGATGTGTATGCTCGGACCTTTCCATGTGGAAAAGCGCTCGAAAAACACCACGCAACCTATTATTTTTCCATCCGTGTTTTCAGCCACGAAAGCTTCGAACTGAGGCTTTTCCGCTTCGAAACCTATGCGCCGCAAATCGTCGGCGGTGTAAACTATCATGTCCCTGGCATTGTGTTGTACAGCCAGGTCAGTTATGAGTCCCAGAATTGCTTCGGCGTCTGCCGCAGCAGCCCGCCTTACGGAAAAAAGTCCGCCTTTTGTCGGTTCCATTTTATATGTCGTTTTCTTTAAATGTCAGATTCTATTTTTCATGCTCAGTCAAAAACTTCCGGATACGACATTTTTGACAATGCTTTTACGTACAGGTACGATAAACGCCGCTATCCTGGATAGCAGACCGGCCTCGGTAAAGATACCCAAATTATACGTCCCGGCAAACATCCTTTTTTCTGAAACAGCAGCAATGCTTCTGACAACATGAAAAAAAGGAATGTTCAGAAACTTGCGCTAGGATCGTATGTTCTCTTTACAATGGTCCGGAATTACGATAAAACAGGCAAATACCACGGTTGTCCCTATCCGGTGTATTTGCCTGTGTGTGCCTGTGACCTGCTGCTCCGTTTCCGGGCGACATGTTTTTCTATATGCGTTGCCCGGGTATAGCCCGTGAAAGGGCGGTTATCCCAAGTAGGTTTTAAGTATCTTGCTGCGGGAGGTGTGCTTGAGGCGGCGTATGGCTTTTTCTTTTATCTGGCGTACACGCTCGCGAGTCAGGTCGAACGTTTCTCCTATTTCTTCCAGCGTCATAGCATGCTGGCCGCCAAGGCCGAAATAAAGGCGTATAACGTCAGCCTCGCGTGGAGTGAGTGTCTGTAGCGCGCGTTCTATCTCTATGCGCAGTGACTCTGTCATCAGCTCTCTGTCGGGGTTGGGCGACTCGCCGCTTTTGAGTACGTCGTACAGGTTGGAGTCTTCGCCTTCTACCAGAGGCGCGTCCATGGATATGTGGCGGCCGGAGTTTTTGAGCGATTCCTTTACATCGTCCTCGGTCATTTCCAGTTCCTGGGCTATTTCTTCGGCCGACGGGGCGCGTTCGTGTTCCTGTTCGAGTTCGGCGTATTTTTTGTTGATCTTGTTTATAGAGCCTATCTTGTTGAGTGGAAGGCGCACTATGCGGGACTGTTCGGCCAATGCCTGAAGTATCGACTGGCGTATCCACCATACGGCGTACGATATGAATTTGAAACCGCGCGTTTCGTCAAATCTTTGTGCGGCTTTTATAAGTCCTAGATTGCCTTCGTTAATAAGGTCGGGCAGGGTCAATCCCTGGTTCTGGTATTGTTTTGCCACTGAAACGACAAATCTGAGGTTCGCTTTGGTCAGCTTGTCCAGCGCACGTTGGTCGCCGGCCTTTATTTTCTGGGCCAGATCCACTTCTTCATCCGCCGAGATAAGTCCTACTTTGCCTATTTCCTGCAAATACTTGTCCAACGAAGCCGTTTCACGGTTCGTTACCTGTTTTGTTATCTTAAGTTGTCTCATACTTTTTTTCAGAACGGTCTGGGTTATTTGTGTCGTTCCGTCTTTATATTATACGTAAAAAATGAGCAAAGGTTACACTGTTTTTGAAAAATAATTACAAAGCCCACACTCTCAAGGGTATCCATAATAACCCTACGAGTATCAACGCCTTTATCATGGTGTATGCGATATAGTATTTACGTATGGTTACCGCCGTGATGCAGGACAAAAATACGATGCCGGCAAAAACGAAGTAATATGCGAAAGCGTTGCCGTTTTCAAATGAATAGACTATCGCCGAACATATCGTTGCCGCCATTATCGAAAATATTGCCGCCGCCTTTGCCTTTCCGGCTCCGAGTACGAGCGGGAGGGTCCGGTAACCGAATACGGCATCCCCTTTTTGGTTGTTCATATCGTTGAGCAGGCTAAGCGACAGAAGCGTGAAAAAAATGAAGAAACCATGCGGCAATAATACTTCGACATCTATGATCTTGCGGTAAAAAAATACGGCGAAAAGCGGTATGACAGCGCATACGGCTTGAGCCACGTTCGATACGAACGGTATTTTTTTCAGTTTATGGCTGTAAAACCACAGGAAAAATGCGTATCCGGAAAAAAACACCACGGAACGCAGCGATACGTAAAGGCTCAGCGCCACAGCCGTAAAGTTCAATGCGAGATATATCCGCAGTGTCATGGCTTGCGATACGATTCCGTCTATCGAACTTTTATGCGGGTGGTTGACGAAGTCCTTGTTTTTGTCGTAAAAGTAATTGATTATGTATCCTCCGGCCACTGTCATCCATGTGCATACCACCAGGGCAAAAAAATGCGGATCCGTCACGCACGAGAAATCCGGAGCCTTTTCGGTAAAAAAGAAAATGCAACTGAAATACTGGGCTGTGGCCAGCAGGGCTATGTCGTACACCCTTGTCAACGAGAGAAGCCCGATTACCTTTATCACCAGGGAAGAGGAAATACGGTTTTTGCCGTTTCCCGGTTTTCGGCCTGCAGGAGTAACCCCGGAGCCCATGTCAGAAACGGTATATAGGCTGTGTGGAATATTCCCGAAGCGTACGGGCTGCTTTTTCGTAATCGTCGGTAAAACCGAGTATGAATCCTCCACCGCCGGCCCCGCAGAGTTTCAGATAGTATTCGCCTGTGCGCAGTCCGTTGACCCATGCCCGGCGTACGCCGCGCGGTATCATGGGGTAGAAATGTTTCAGCACCACCAGCGAGAGCATTTTGACGTTTTCCAGCAGCGATGCTTTACGCCCGTTTATGAACGCTTCGATACATGCGTCGTTCAATGCGCCGAATTCGTCTTTGAGCATCTTGCGGAAGCCTTCGTTTTTCATCTTTTCGAAGAATATGTCTATAAGGCTTCCCGTAGAATGGCTCATGCCCGAATCCAGAAGGAATATAGCTCCTTTGCCGTCCTTTTTGGAATTGGGTATGCCTACCGTGCCTATGTCGTGGCGGGAGCGTATCAGTATCGGCAAGTTCATGTAGCATATCAGAGGATCGAGTCCGGAACTGTGCCCGTGGAAAAAACTCTCCATGTGCCCCAGGGTTTCCTTAAGGGCGATGATGTCCTGCGGGGATACCTCGGCGGGTGATGCCGGATTGTCGGCGTAACGTTCGTAAACAGCTGCAACCAGCGCACCGGAACTGCCTACACCGTATCCCAGAGGGATACTCGAATCGAAGTAAAGCCCGTTTTCTATGTCATTCTCCAGCCTGTCGGTGTCTATATGCGATTTGAAGAACTCTTTGCCGTTGAGGTCTTTAAGCCATGCGCAGAAGTCGCCTATGCTTTCATTGGATTTCTGCATTTCGGGCGTCATGTTTTCCGAAAAAACCAGAGCCCCTTTGTAGAAATCATACGGTATGGAAAGCCCCATCGAGTCTTTTATTATCCCGTATTCTCCGAAAAGGAGTATTTTGGCGTTGTATAGTTTTTCCGCTGCCGGCATATCTTTATTAATGTATTTCTTAGTTTTGCTGCGGGGCGGCTTCAAGGCCGACGCTCCAGGGGTCTATCTTTTTTGCGTCCTGGCTTTCTGGTCGTTTTTCGAGTTTTTCTTCCTGTTTGCGTTCGTACTGGTCGGCTTTGGTCTTAAGGCGGTTCATGGCCTCGGCATATATCGCTATGTACCGCCGGTTATGCTCGCTGTAATATTCGTTGTTCTGGCGGAGTATTTTTTTGTTTATGCCGTATTTTTTATACACACCCTCGATAAAAGTATGTCGTCCTATCCGTGCCAGTGTAGAATCCCTTTGGAAAGCCCCGCGTTCCTGAAGCATATCTATGTATGTCAGTTCGCATATTACGTCCGCCATTTCGCTTTCCGAAAGCAGGCGTTCAGGCTTTTCTATGTACCGGTACTTGCATCCTACAGCCAAAACGACCAGGGCCATTATTGCCGCCGCGCGTGCAAAGGTATGTATAAATTTTTGTAAAACCATAACAACTAGTGTTTTAACGTTCAAACGTGAGGGCAGTTGCCGATGTTACCGGATATATTCTGCCGTCGGCATACGCCACCTGTCCGCCGACTATAGTATGGGTTATACGAGCCGGGAACATCCTGTTTTCAAATGCCGACCATCCGCATTTGTATTTCAGGGACTCTTTATGCACCCGCCACGGGCTGTTGAATTCTACTAGTGCCAGGTCGGCGAAATAACCTTCACGGACAAATCCCCGTTTTTCAATTCCGAATATTCTGGCCGGATTGTGGCACATTTTTTCCACAACGGTTTCTATGTCTATACGCTCCTTGACCACTTCGGACAGCATCGCAGGCAGGCTGTGCTGCACCATAGGCCCTCCGGAAGGGCATTTGAGATATGGCAGGCGCTTTTCTTCTATCGTGTGCGGGGCATGATCCGAACCTACCGAGTCGATTTTACCCGATACCAGGGCATCCCACAGGGCCTGTTGGTCTTCGGTCGATTTTACCGATGGGTTGACTTTTATCAGGTTGTCTTTAAGGGCATAATCAGTTTGGTTGAAGAAAAGGTGGTGCGTGCACACTTCGCCGGTTATCTTCTTGGAACTGTTGAATTTTATGGCGCTGAGCAGTCCAAGTTCGCGTGCTGTGCTTATATGGCAGATGTGCAGGCGCGCGCCTGTCTTTTTGGCCAGAGAAACGGCGTACTGAGAACTTTCGAAGCATGCTTCGGCATCGCGTATGCTGGCGTGCATATAGGCCGGGATATTGTCGCCGAATTCTTCCCTGGCGCGGGCGAGGTTTGCGGCTATTATTGCGTCGTCCTCGCAATGCGCCGCTATCAGCAGAGGTGACGATACGAAAATACGCTCCACAGCTTCGGCATTTCCCACTCCCATATCGCCGGTGGACGAACCAAGGAATAATTTTACCGCAGCCACCCGCGTGATATCGGCACGGAGGATGTCATCGATATTGTCCTTCGATGCTCCTATCATGAACGAATAGTTGATAGACGAGGTCTTTGCGGCAATGGCGAATTTCTCATCCAGCAGTTCCGGAGTAACGGCTGCCGGTACGGTGTTGGGCATATCTATCACGGACGTTACGCCTCCGGCTGCCGCCGCTGCCGATTCGGTAGCGAAATCGCCTTTGTGCGTCAGGCCAGGATCGCGGAAATGCACGTGGGTGTCAATCACGCCTGGTATGAGATACAGATTGTCGGCAGCTATCAGACGTGTGCCGGGCGAGAGGCTTATCGAAGGGTCAATGCGTTCTATTATTCCATTGCGGATGAATACGTCGCTCTGGCGTATCGTGCCGGAATCGACTATATTGGCGTTTTTTATCAGTATGTTTTCCATTTTCGTAATATCTCTTGCATTATCGTGTCTGTCATACGGGTTTGGCGTGCAGGTAGCGCGTTATCTTGACCGCCGTGTCGAAAAACACCATTTTCGAGTTTGCGTTGCGCTCTATATGGTACTGGGCGTCCGTCAGTTCGCGGTATATATCGGCAATATTGCGTCCGTGTACGTATTGTGAAAAACCGCCGAAGTTGAATCCTGCCGGGAAATCCTGCGGCAATACCAGTTCTGTCACGCCGTAGTTGTTCATAAGCCCCTGGCGGAAGACGCCGCAGGCGTATTCGAGAAAACGTTTCTGGCTTTCGCGCGAGAGCGCCGATACGTCCGAAGCCCACACCAGAAGGTTGTTGAGTTCCTGAGGCCTTTTTTTCGCCATGAATGCATGCCGCACGAACCGCACGAAAAGTTCCGGAAACGCTTCTTCGTGAGAACCGCCCGATAGCATTTTCAGCGCGCGTCCCATATCTCCGTCAGCTCCCTGGGCTATGCGTCGGGCCGTGTCTGATGCGGTTCCGTACTGACGGACGAGGCAGTCGTATATCTCATCCTGTCCGATATGGCGGAATTCCACTTTCTGGCATCGTGATGATATGGTAGGGAGTACCGCTCCTGCGTCGTCCGTGACGATTATTATCAATGTACGTTCGCCTGGTTCCTCTATCAGCTTTAACAGCTTGTTGGCCGCCGTCTGGTTCATCTTTTCCCCGTGCCATATTACCACCGCCCTGTATCCCCCCGAAAAGGATTTGAGCGATAGTTTTTTCGCTATCGACTCGGCTTCTTCCTTGCCTATTATGCCCTGTTTGTTCTCGATATCCATCATGGCATACCAGTCGGCAAGGTTGCCGTAGGGGTGTTCCGTGACGAATTTTTGCCACAGAGGCAGAAAATCGTCGCTCACAGGCGACTTTTTTACGTCTTTGTTTGTGTTTACCGGGAATACGTAATGCAGGTCGGGATGGGAAAACATCTTTTCCTCTCCGGCCCCCAGGGCTTTCAGAGCATAATCTATCGCTATGCGCAACGCTCCGACCCCTTCAGGGGCGGAAAACAATTGTGCATGGCTTATCCGTCCGCCGGATATCGTGGCATCCAGCAGTTTTCTTACAGTTTCGTTTCCTATTATCCGCAATTCAGACATCAGGCATCAAAGATAAATATTTTATCGGTAGGGGAGGATTGAGGTTTTAATAATAATTGCAAATAAATGCTTCGTACGTATGGGGTGAAAGTGTGGAAAGTTAATTACATTTGTGACTCCTGTTGCGAAAAAAGTATCAATTACATAAATCACAATTAACACTATGAATAAAAAAATATTGTTCGGCACTCTGTTTGCTGCCATGTCGTTCTCAGGCGGGTTATGTGGGCAGACAGCATCGGACACGGCGTTTTTCCGCTCGAAAAACGATACCCTGACTGCATTTTGCCGTACGCATCAGGGTACGCACAACAATTATCTGGGGCGAGTGAGGCTCGACTCGCTCAAAGCCGACGGACGCACGGCGACTCTTTACTACAATGCGTCATTAGCCGATTATCCTATGCGTGCTGATGTGTGCGACGGGATATATTCGATACTGCGTGATGGACTGCCATCCGACGTGAAAGTAAAAGTCGTTGTCCAAGGCAGGGAAATACACGAGCTCATTCCGGACTTTTATTCCCAGGCCGGTAAAAAGAAAAAACCGCTTCGCGCCAAGGACATCCCCACTCCGTTGGTTGCCCCGGCCGACAGACCGTACAGTATCAGCGACGGTCTTTTCGGCAATCACATTGCTTTGTGGCAGAGCCACGGTTACTATTACGAACAAAAGCTGTTACGCTGGGAATGGCAGCGCGCCCGTATATTCCAGACTGTCGAAGACCTCTACACCCAGAGTTTCGTGCTTCCTTATCTGGTGCCGATGCTCGAAAAGGCGGGTGCTGTGGTGATGCTTCCGCGCGAGCGAGACGTGCAGATGAACGAAGTGATAGTAGATAACGACATGCCTGCGTCGGGATATTACGAGCGCAACGGGAAATACGCCTGGGAGAAGGGTGATTCGGCTGGTTTTGCCAGTCCGAAAGCAGTGTACCTGGACGGGGAGAACCCGTTCACGATGGGTACTTACCGCCGTGTGAAAACAGTTTCCAAAGGGAGCGAAAGTGTGGCCGTGTGGCAGCCTGAGTTAAAAAAGCCGGGCAGTTATGCGGTGTACGTATCGTACAAGAGTTTCCCCGACAGCGCCGATGACGCCTTATATACCGTTTACCACAAAGGAGGGAAAAACACATACAAAGTGAACCAGAAAATGGGCGGCGGCACGTGGATATACCTCGGCACGTTCGACTTTGACAAAGGTAAAAGCAGCGCGCGTGTGGAATTGTCCAATAAAAGTTCGCGCGAAGGCCGTACGGTCAGCGCCGACGGTGTAAAGATAGGAGGCGGAATGGGTAATATAGCACGTACCGCCCCGGCCGATACTTCCCTCACGCAGGGAGATGCCAAACGCGTGGCCGAAATGGGTATTACTCCCGAAGCCGTGACCAGCGGCTACCCTCGTTTTACCGAAGGGGCTCGTTATTTTCTCCAGTGGGCAGGTTTCCCGTATAAGGTGTATAACTATGGCAACGGTATGGACTATACGGACGACTACACATCGCGCGGAAAATGGGTGAACTACCTTCTCGGAGGTACGGCAGCCAATCCTCAGGGTGAAGGTTTGGGCATACCGGTAGACCTTTCGTTCGCATTCCATTCCGATGCCGGTACGAAAAAAGACAACACGATAGTAGGCACCCTGATGATTTACACGCTTGAATCCGATGGCTCGACCGATTATCCGAACGGCAGTTCGCGCTATGCCAACCGCGATTTAGCCGACCTGATACAGACCCAGATAGTCTCCGATGTGCGCGCGCAGGACGAACCGCAGTGGACGCGCCGTCCGCTCCGCAACGGCAACTATGCAGAATCGCGTATGCCGCTTGTGCCTTCAGCTCTTTTGGAACTGCTCTCGCACCAGAATTTCGCCGACATGCGCTATGGTCTCGACCCTCGCTTCCGGTTCACTGTGTCCAGAGCCATATATAAAGGCATGCTCAAGTACCTGGCTGCTCGCGACAATCGCCCGTATGTGGTGCAGCCGCTTGCTGTGGACAATTTCTCGGTGGAATTTGCCGGCAACGACAAGGTATCGCTCAAATGGCAACCTGTGGCCGACAGCCTCGAACCTACTGCTGCACCCGACTCATACATCGTGTACACGCGCATTGGCGACGGCGCTTTCGACAACGGAACGCCTGTGAAAGAGAACGCCATTACGCTTCAGATCACACCGGGGCAGATGTATTCGTTCAAGGTTACGGCTGTAAATAAGGGCGGTGAGAGTTTCGACAGCGAAATACTGAGCGCTTATCGTGCGATAAACGAAAAGGGAGTCGTGCTGGTGGTCAACGGTTTCGATCGTGTCAGCGCACCGGAGAGTTTCGCTTCGCCGGACAGTCTTTTCGGAGGTTTTCTCGATAACCGCGACCATGGCGTTCCTTATAAAAAGGATATTTCGTACATAGGTTCGCAACACGAGTTCCGCCGTACGATACCTTGGATGGATGACGATTCGGCCGGTTTCGGCGCTTCGGACGGCAATTACGAAACGATGGTCATTGCGGGCAATACATTCGACTATCCGGCTGTTCACGGGCGTTCCCTTGTAGAATTGGGATATTCGTTCGTCTCGGCTTCCAACGAAGCGGTTGAAAACGGCCATGTCGATATGTCGGCATATCCGGTGGTTGACCTTATACTCGGAAAACAGCGTCAGAGCCTTCTCGGACATAATTATTCGAGGATAGATTACCCGGCTTTCAGTAAAAAACTCCAGAAAGCAATAGCCGACTACACGGCAAAGGGCGGAAACATATTGGTAAGCGGTGCTTTTGTCGCCACCGACCTTTGGGACAGTTATAATACCGATAAGGATGACCGTGATTTTGCCAACAATGTGCTCAAGTTCCGTTGGATGACCAACTGCGCATCCCGTACCGGCGAAGTAGAAGCCGCAGTATCTCCTTATCCCGAACTTGGAGGGCAGTATTCATTCGCTACCCAGCCTAATGAAGACGTTTATTGCGTTGAATCCCCTGACGGTCTCGTACCTGTGGGGCGTGGCGCGTTTACCGTTATGCGTTACTCCGATAACAATATAAGCGCCGCGGTGGCTTATAAGGGCGACGATTACAGTACGGTTGTGCTGGGATTCCCGGTAGAGGCGGTTCGCGGGCATGACAAGCGCACGGAACTGATAGGCAAAGCGCTCGATTTCTTCTTTTCTGTAAAGAAATAATATTTTGCGTCAGAACGCCGGAAACCGCTTAAACGGTTTCCGGCGTTTTTTTTGTGCGTTCCGGTGATAAATGAAAGGAAATGGTTTTATAAATTTGCGGCGGTTTTAAATAATGCATGAAATGAGTAAAGCCGTACTTACGATATTACTTCTTGTGTGTTCCAATGCTTTTATGACAATGGCCTGGTACGGTCATCTCAAATTCGCCCAGTACAGCTGGTTTTCCAAACTCGGTCTTTGGGCTGTGGTACTGATAAGTTGGGGTATAGCGCTTTTCGAATACTGTTTTCAGGTCCCTGCGAACAGATTGGGCTACCGCGACCACGGAGGCCCTTTTTCGTTGGTGGAATTGAAAGTGCTTCAGGAAGTTATAACGCTCGTTGTATTCATGTGCTTTACTTTTCTGTTCTTTAAGAACGAGCAGTTCAGGCTGAATCATCTCATAGGTTTCTGTTTTCTGGTATTGGCCGTTTATTTTATATTCAAAAAATAGACAAGGGGCTTCTCTTTCGTTTATTCCCGGGCAATTCGTGCTTATGGTTTTCGTAAACCGTAATGTGTAATCGTGAATTTGCTGTGTTTTATATTTTTTTTAACCGGTGTCTTTTTTGCCGGATATTCGCATTTAATTGTTATTTGTTTGGTACTCAATGGTGAGTGTTGCGGAATTTGTGCCTATAATTGAAAGGTTTGGGTTACAAAAAACGTTTATTTAAGTGAATATTATAAAAAATATGCTTTTTTTAAGAAAGTTTTATGTTTTTTCTTTTTTTATATGAAAATTATAGATACGTTTGATGTAATAGAAATTTGCCATTGATTAACACAGAACATTAATCATATATTTTTCTTACAGGGAAACCATGGCGGGGTATGATTTGCCGGTTCGGTACTTCGCATATGCTGTAAATCGGGTGGGTTTATAGTGTGTTTTCCTGAATTTCCGGTTTGTGGTTGCCTTGTCGCGCCTTTGATGGGAAGACAGGCTTTTCACGTGATATCAAGCGAATATTTAAAATTATACACTATATGAAATTTGCGCGAAAAACTAATGTTGCCATGCTTATGCTTTGGTCATTCCTTTTAGGAAGCGCCGGACTCAGGGCCCAGAATCCTGTTGCAGATTATATGGACAAGGCCGGATCGTTCTCCAGGCTGTATAGCGGGCAGATAGTGTCACGCTATAGCCCTGCCATTTATCAGGGAACTCCTTATTATGGCGGGGATAATTATGTAAAAGGGACTATTGTTTTCAACGGCATAGTCTATCCCGATATAAACATAATATTGGATCTGCACAAACAACAGGCTTTGACTGTCAATTCGGCTAATTATATCGTGGTGATTCCCCATGAGAAGATACAAAAGGTATGTATAGGTGGTAAAACATTTCTATGGGTTGCTCCGGGAGAAGGTTACGGTTTGAAAAATGAGGGTTTTTATATTTCTTATTTCGATGGTCAAAAAGTCGGCTTGCTGTGTGAGGAACGGTTTTCCATACCGGATCCTAAAGCGACGCCTGTCGTATTCGAAAGAAAGGTCAGATATTACCTGAAGGTAGAGGGAAAATATCACCTGGTCAGAGGCAAAGGCGATTTTATGAGCCTGTTTCCCATGCATAAGAAACAGATAAGCAAATATGCGAAAGATAACAGGTTGGATTTTAAAACTGATAAGGCGCAAAGTATGACATCTTTGGCTGCTTATTGCAATAAATTATAAATTCGGCGGCCATGAAAAAAACTGCGATACTTGTATTTTTACCGTTGTTCGTATTCTTTCATAAAGGGTTTGCTGCCGGACAAGCCGAACCCGATGTAAACGATAGCATTTCGATAAAGGAGCTGGTAAACCTGGTGGAAGCTAAAAGCAACTACCGTGTTTACACCAATCTTGTACAAACGGTTAAGGTACCGGTCGACAGAAACGAGCTTTCTGTCGGGAAATTGATTGATCACGCTTTTAAAGATACCGGCTATAAAGTTTCCGTTTACGGTGACATGATGTTCATACTCGATGGCATATCTCTGGATACTGTTTACCGACTGGGCGTCAAATCGGAAGATAATGAAAAGTTGCCTGTATCCGATGCGTTATCCGATACTTCGCAAAATGAAACTGTTCGTACGGTTGATATGGAACATGTCCGGGCAATATCAGAAACGCTTCCTGCCGATTTTGCTTTTGACGGCGCTTTGGAAAAAGCAACGTCTGAAAATAAGATATATACTATAGGCAATAGGTATTCAGGTGATAAAAAATCCAAAGCTGTGCTTACCGGAAGGGTGACCGATTTCAAGACGGGCGAACCTATGGCGGGGATAAATATAATACTTAAGGAGCCGTACACCGGCTGTTCGACGGACAAGGACGGTTATTATACCATAAACATTCCGGTAGGACGTGTAAAACTGGATATAAGCGGGCTTGTTGTGAAACCTTCCAGCAGGCAGCTTATGGTTTACGGCGACGGGAATCTCGATATAGAGGTCGTTGAGGATGTGAAAGTATTTGACGAGGTAACTATTTCGGCCGAAAGGATGAACAAGATAAAAAATACCCAGATAGGGTTGGAAACGGTTCAGGCGGCTAAAATAAAGAACATACCTATGGTCTTGGGCGAAGTGGACCTGTTGCGGGCTATTCAGACATTGCCAGGAGTCAAGACAGTCGGGGAAGCATCTTCCGGGTTCAATGTTCGCGGCGGAGCTACGGACCAGAATCTTATACTTTTCAATAACGGGACCATATACAATCCAAATCACCTTTTCGGATTCTTTACCGCCATAAGTCCCGAAATGATAAAAGACGCCGAACTGTACAAGAGCAGCATACCGTCCAAATATGGAGGCAGGATATCCTCTGTGCTGAATATCAATGGAAAAGAAGCCAGCAAGGAAAAATTCACCGGTTCGGCAGGGATAGGTCTGGTTACCAGCAACGTAAATCTGGAAGTGCCTATCGTCAAAGACAGGACTTCTTTGCTGCTTTCGGGCAGGACGACATATTCTGACTGGATATTGAGCGTGCTGCCCGATGACAGCGGTTATAACGACGGCAAGGCGAATTTTTATGACATGGGTTTTGTCTTCAGCCACGAGATAAACAAGAAAAACCTGCTCAACGTTTACGGTTATTACAGCCATGACCAGTTCGCTTTTACCAAAAACGAGAAATACGCATACGACAATATCAATGCTTCCGTAAAATGGCGTACGTTTTTCAACGATGATTTCATGATGAATTTCTCTGCCGGGTACGACCGTTACAACTATGCCAACAGGGATGCGAACGACGAATCACAGGCGTTCAGGCTTTCTTTCGATGTCAATCAGGTTTTTGCCAAAGCGGATTTTTCGTATAACCTTGGTAAACATAAGCTCGATTTCGGGGTCTCTTCCATACTTTATAAAGTGAACGGCGGAAAATTCGACCCCATAGGCGAAGCCACACAGATAAAGGCCGATGCGCTTCAGGAGGAAAAAGCATTGGAATCGGCTGTTTATGTCGGGGACGAATGGGCCGTCACACCAAAACTTTCCATAAATGCAGGCATAAGATATTCCATGTTTAACGCCATGGGACCGCGTACATACAATGAATATCTGCCTGGAGTACTGCCCGATGAAGAAACAATCAGCCAAACGGTGGATATCGGCGGCAACAGGATATTCAAAACGTACGGCGGGCCGGAATTCCGATTGTCCGCTTCGTATATGATACGGAATAACCTTTCCGTAAAAGCCGGTTTCAATACGATGAGGCAGTACATACATAAGTTGTCCAATACCGTTATCATGTCGCCTACCGACACATGGAAACTGAGCGATGCCAATATCAAACCCCAGAAAGGATGGCAGGCCGCAGGAGGCGTTTATTACACGTTGCCCAGAAAAGACATAGAAGTTTCGGCAGAGGTGTATTATAAACGTATGACGGACTATCTGGACTACCGCTCAGGTGCGCAATTGATAATGAACCACCATATTGAAACGGATGTAATAGGCACCGAGGGCTATGCATACGGAGCCGAGTTCTCGCTTAAGAAACCGTCCGGTAAACTGAACGGTTATCTCAGTTATACTTATTCCCGCACGTTTCTGCGTCAGAGCGACGAAATGATAGCGAATCCTGTCAACGGCGGTAAATGGTATCCGACTACGTATGACAAGCCGCATGATTTCAAACTCGTAAGCAATTCATTAGTGTCCCGTTAAAATGGGACGAGTTAAACAATTAATCAAATAGCCCCGGAATTAGGGGATCATTTAGATCTTTGACATCATTGAAATTAGTCTTGTCGAACAGGTCATGCAAGTGGGTTTTGTCAGTCAATGATATGCTGAGAATCTGCAAGACTTCATAGGTTGAGCGTTTCAAATTCATATCATGTTGGACAATAGCCACAAGACTGTATGTGATAATTGCCACACTAATTTGTATGCGAACAGCGTTCTCTGTTGTACCCCAGAATTTCTTTATCTTGAGATGCTGCTTGAGCCATTTGAAGAACAGTTCGATTAACCATCTTTTCTTATAAAGATTGGCGACATCCAGTGCAGAAAGTTGTTT
>QALN01000008.1:0-46480 GCA_003150615.1 Flavobacteriales bacterium
TGATAGGTCAAGTGGACTTTTATACCGCACAACTTGGCAATGGCTTTCAGCTTCTTGTTGCAAGTCGTGTTACTCGGCATGGGGAATACTTTATTATCTCTTGTCATACCCCTGTACTTCTCTATTATCTTTCGGGGAACATCCAACAATCGGATATTGGATTCCGTGTTAGTTTTCTTTCTTCGGGTGATAATCCACAGATTTCCGTCAAAGAATGTTTGCAGGTTGTCTTCCGTAAGGTTCTTGACATCGGAATATGCCAAACCTGTAAAGGTGGAGAACAGAAATAAATCCCTGACAAGCTCGTGTGTCTTGTCGGGCATATCGGTGTTCATCATTGTGTGTATCTCCTCTCTCGTAATATACCCTCTGTCCACGCTTTCGGGAGAGTTGATGTACCCTGCAAAGGGATTGAACGGCAGACGACCGTCATTCCTCGCTATGGAAATAATGTGTTTCAGCACAATCATGTAGCCCCAAATGGTATTGGTGCGGCATTTTTTCTCAGTACGCAGGAAATACTCGAAGTCGTTGATGAACGAGAGGTTCAACTCTTTTAACGGAATATCTTCACGCTTGTAGGTATGGGGTAGGAACTCACGGATGTGCTTGCAGACGGTAACATAACGTCGGAATGTTCCTTTTGCCCTGCTGTGTCCCACTTTCTTGGCAAATTCGCTGTTGTGTTGTTCAAACAGTTTTAGCAAGGTTTCCTGTTTGATACCGATGCCGAGATAGGCATCTTTCAACTTGGCAGCAGTGACATAACCGTCCGTCTGCATCAACTCTTGATAACGGCGGTTTATCTCCACTCTGATTTTGTCAACGGCACGGTTGATTCTTTGCGCTTCGGCACTCTTACCCGAAGCACGGTTGTTCTTCACGTCCCACAGGCGCAAGGGAACATCCATCTTGCAACTGAACTGCTTAATCTCTCCGTCCACCGTAATGCGACACATCAAAGGCAGGTTGCCGTTGGGTTTCTCACTGCCTTTCTTCACGTAGAACAATACCTTAAATGTACTTCTCATAACTCACTTTTTTTTGGTTACAAAATTAATTCATAGTGAGTTACCGACAGATACGACACATAACGCCAAACGATGCAAAATTTAGGTTTCGCAAGAAATTTGCATCATCGCACGGGTAATGATAAAGTAACTGAACTTTTGCTGCGTTTGTCCATATTCTGTCTCTTCTTGGCTTTTGAACAAGAGAAAAATATAGCGTAACGAACGCTTTTTCAGTCTGTTCGCTACGCTTTACTCAAATTTGCTATTCCGTTAGGTGTTTATTTAACATTGCATTAAAAACAACTTTTAACATCCCAAAAAAACGATGCTTATTTATCAATAAAGACGTATCTTTGCCCGCTGTAACTTTTGAAAGGCAGTACGTTGGCCCGGAAGTCAGAAAAGAACAGCCCGGGCGGATTATAAATTATAAAACCAATTTTCCAAATGGCACTGTGTTGCCGGTAAATAATTAGACATACGTAAATGAGAGCATTAGGAAGACACATCCTAGTCGAATTTTTCGGCTGCGAACCACAGGTTATGAACGACGTGGCTAAGATCGAAACAGCAATGGTCGATGCGGCTGCAAAAGCCGGAGCCACAGTGATAAATTCCACTTTCCATCATTTTTCCCCGTACGGCGTATCGGGTGTGGTCGTGATACAGGAAAGTCACCTGGCTATACACACATGGCCTGAGTACGGATATGCGGCTGTCGACCTTTTCACATGCGGCGACTCCGTCGACCCGTGGATATCGTTCGATTACCTGAAAGATGAATTCCATGCCCGCAACTACTCGGCTCTGGAAATGCGCCGTGGCAGCCTGGCTCAACTCGAAAGGCTCGATTTCGACCTGGCCTCCATGCGCGAGCTGAATAAAAAGCACACCAATCCGCAGAGGTTCACGCGCAACGTATGGTTCACCGACAAGGACGACAACCAGGCGCTCTCGCTGCGCCACACAGGTGAAGTTTTCTACGACAAGACATCGGAATATCAGCGCACGCGTGTTATAAACACATACGGTTACGGCATGGCACTGACCATAGACAATATGTTCATGTGTACGGAAAAGGATGAAGCCCACTATCACGAGATGATATCCCACCCGGCCATGTTCGCACACGGAAACGTGAAAAAAGTACTGATAATAGGCGGCGGGGACGGAGCCTCCGTGCGTGAAATAGTAAAACACAGCAGCGTCGAAAAAGTCGTTATGGTGGAAATAGACGCAAACGTGGTTGAAGCATCCAAAAAACACCTTCCGCAGATGGCCTCTGCGTTCGACCACCCTAAACTCGAACTGATAATAGGCGACGGCATAGAATACGTAGCCAAGGCCGCCCCGAAGAGTTTCGATTACATAATAGTCGACGGCAGCGACCCCGTAGGACCGGCAGAAGGGCTCTTCTCCGAAAAATTCTATCGCGACTGCAAAAACGCCCTTGCCGACGGCGGAATGCTGATAACCCAGGGAGAGTCACCCCTTTTCAACAGCAGTACGTTCACCGAACTGAACGCATGCCTGAAAAGGATATTCCCTGCCGAGAGGGTCAAAACGATGCTGTTTCACATACCGACCTATCCGTCGGGAATATGGAGTTTCCAGATTGCCGTAAACGGGGACCTCGACGTGACCGAACCGAACGAAAAGGCACTGGCCGAATTCCAGCGTCCGCATGCGTTGAAATACTACAATACGGAAGTACACCGCGCGGCATTCGCACTGCCGAACTATGTCAAAGAAATGCTGAATGAATAACGGAAACGACACTGCGGCAAACTTCGACCCCGGAGCCCCCGGAGTGAACAACGGGAACTTTTTCGGGTTCCCGTATTCATTGGAACAGGCTTCAACGGTCATATACCCCGTAACATGGGACGTCACCACATCCTACGGCGGAGGGGCTTCACGCGCCCCGCAGGCAATCCTGGAAGCGTCGCCGCAACTCGACTTTTTCGATTTCGACTTCCCACGCGCATGGGAAAACCGTATAGGCACACATCCCGGAAACGCCCTTTGCCGTGACAACGACGCATGGAGGGCTAAGGCGGAAGGGATAATTTCCTCCATAGAAGCCGGAACACCGCTCACTGCGCTGTCAAAGCAAACGGACGAAATAAACGAAGCTTGCCGCAGAGTAAACCTACGCACAAGGGAAGACGTTTCAGCCCTTCTAGACGACGGTAAAAAAGTCGTGCTGTTAGGCGGCGACCACTCAACACCGCTCGGATACATAGAAGCCTTGGCCGAAAGGCACGACAGTTTCTCAATACTGCACATAGACGCACATGCCGACCTGAGGGACTGCTACGAAGGGTTCGAATACTCGCACGCATCCGTGATGTTCAACGCTATGAAGCTACCGTCGGTAACCAAACTGGTCCAGGTAGGAGTAAGGGACGTATCGCCCGGCGAGATATCGTTCATAGAAAACTCAGGCGGAAGAATATCGCTTTTCGACGATTATTCGTGCAGCCGTCGTCTGTACGCCGGGGAAAAATGGAATGAAATATGCCTTGACATCGTGTCGCGGCTACCGGAGAAAGTATACGTGAGCTTCGACATAGACGGGTTGGACCCGGCGCTGTGTCCAGGTACCGGAACTCCGGTTCCCGGAGGGCTCAGTTTTCAACAGGCCGCTCACCTGCTCCTAACGCTCAAGACCAGCGGGCGCAAAATAATAGGCGCAGACCTGAACGAAGTATGCCCATCGCCCTCCGACGGACAATGGAACGCCAATGTAGGCGCACGCATACTGTACAAACTGTGCAGTCTGGTCAGATAGAATAACGGTACCGATAAACGTATTCGAAATCGGCGTTCTGGTCTATCGCATATATGGTATTGCGTCTGACGTCGATTTCATAAAAATGGCAACGGCCCTCGAGCAGGAACTGCTTTACCGGGCGGCCGTCCCACGTGAATATCCTTATACCCGCATAGCCTTTCTTATCGCGCTCCATATAACGTGCGAAAAGATAGTCTTTAGTGGGTATTAACTCCATATAACCGCGAACAACATCTTTTTCCGCAGAAAAAACACTGTCCGCACCGTACACCGACCTCACGGTCAATTTGCCTGCGTCATCCGCCCCGTAAAACTCCAGCCTGTCCATGCCGGTATATCCGAGGACTACAGTGCGCCCAAATGCGGTAGCTACCAATCCATTCCTTACCGTTGACATAACAGACCGGTTGTATGACTGAGAGCCGGTTTTATCGACCGACTTTTCCCATTTGGTTTCCACATTTTCCACAATCGTTTGCGTACTTACTACCGAATCGACGGTTTGTCCTGAAAATGTATTCACCACCTTCAGTTTTTTTATTGTACATATAACGCCCAAACTGTCATCAATGCGCAACGCCATAGGAAAATGACGGAGTTTTTCCACATCGGTGCGAGTTACACTACCGCCACCGAACACAAGAGCCGATGTGCAACCTTTGGTAAATTCGGTCACCGGTATTCCCGTTCCGTCCCCATCTGCCGACTGTATTTTCTGCACGAATCCGAAATCGTCCGGCCCTTCACCCCTGACACCTGTCTTGTACAGGAATTTGAATTCAGGCAAACCATATACGAAAAACACGTCATCCGTCTTCATGGAATGCACTACGGCCTTGTCGTCGCAGACACTCATCCACACGGGAATGAGTATTTCGTTAATTTTCACGCTGTCTTTGGTTAAAATTTCAACTTCGGGGAAATCATCGCAAGCAACGGAAGAAGTATATCCGGACGGTTTACATGCGCTGACAATGAACAAAATCAGCACGTAAAACACATAAAATGGCTGTAGTCTCATAATTTAGCATTTTCAGTTAAAAAAATATAACCCGCAAAGCCTAACCTGTGCCGCAGGTAAAAGGCCGGCTTTTTAATAAAATTTTATATTGTCAGCCTATGCGGTAAGGACCTTCGTCGCCTTCGATTATTCCGAGGTAACTGATATATCTTGACGGAGCTATCTCGCCGCTCTCCACCGCTTCCACAACGGCGCAGCCTGGCTCGTCCG
The DNA here is from genome assembly GCA_003150615.1 of Flavobacteriales bacterium. Classification (GTDB taxonomy): domain Bacteria; phylum Bacteroidota; class Bacteroidia; order Flavobacteriales; family UBA1820; genus Merdimorpha. Next base: position 5,042 of record QALN01000008.1, read on the forward strand.
TGTGCAGGCAGTTATTGAAACGGCACTTGTCCTTCAAGGCGAATATCTCCGGGAAGTAATCCCCTACCTCCTGTTTTTCCATGTCGACCATACCGAACCCGCGTATGCCGGGGGTATCGATTATATACCCGCCGAAAGAAAGCGGGAACATCTGCGCGAAAGTAGTAGTGTGCTGCCCTTGGAGGTGCGTTTGCGATATTTCGGCGGTCTTTAGATCAAGCGAAGGCTCCACGGCGTTTATTATGCTGCTTTTTCCGGCGCCGGAATGCCCGGAAAACATCGATGTTCGTCCGGCCATCATCTTTTTCAGTTCACCTATGTTTTCCCCTGTTGCCGCGCTTATCCTGAGCACCGGATAACCTATTTTTTCGTAAAGAAGCGAAAGAGCCTCCATAGATGCGGTATCCTCCGGTCCGTAAATGTCGGTTTTGTTGAAAAGCACGACCGCAGGTATGCGGTACGCACGGGCTGTGGCCAGAAAACGGTCTATGAACGTAGTTGTGGTCTGCGGGGAGGATATTGTGGCGACGATAAATGCCGTATCTATATTTGAAGCCAGTATGTGCGTTCGCTTGGACAGTTTTACAGAACGGCGGACTATAAAATTACGGCGCGGCAATATACGCGTGACAACACCGTCGGTACCATCCGGCGCGGTGGAAAACTCCACTCTGTCGCCAACGGCTACCGGATTGGTGCTCTTTATACCCTTAAGGCGCAAAGAACCCTTTATCCTGCACTCGTACTGCACACCGTCGTCAGTACGCAGAGTGCACCAAAGTCCCGTTGCCCGTATCACAACTGCTTCCATAAAACTCGCTTTTAAAGGCAAATGTCGGCATTTTTTACTTTCGTTTCGAATATTTATCGGCATAATTATCGGCTGTATTCACGTACGGCACTTATCATCGCTTGTTCTTTGGGCGGCTACATGCTTAAAACATTACAACTGTTTCTATTTCCATTTATTTTGACCGTTGCCGGTTACGGATATCAGGGTGGCGTCGGCAAATGGGAAAAATACAGGATGCGCCTCGGAAAACCTATAAAAATCCTTCGGCTTTTTTCGGTTTCCTCTCGGCTTTCACTATATTTGTGGTTATGGAAAACCCAGGCAAACGCGACATAAGGGAACTCTCGCTTGAAGAGCTGCGCGAATTTTTCGCCTCCCGTTCGCTCGGAGCGTACCGGGGCGGACAGGTGCATCAATGGCTGTGGCAGAAAGGGGCTTCGTCTTTTTCACAGATGACAAGCCTTTCCAAAAACCTCAGGGACGAACTGGAAAAAGAGTTTTATATAGGCAAAGCCACCGTACCGCGAATGCAGCGTTCATCCGACGGAACGATAAAAAATGCCGTACTGTTGCACGACGGACTAATTGTGGAGAGCGTGCTGATACCGGCCGATGACCGTACCACTGCCTGCGTGTCGTCGCAGGTGGGATGCGCCATGGGGTGCGAATTTTGCGCCACGGCCCGTCTTAAACGCACGCGCGACTTGACTTCAGGGGAAATATACGACCAGGTGAAAGAAGCCGACCGCCAGAGCCGCGAATATTTCGGGCGTCCGCTATCCAACATCGTATTCATGGGAATGGGCGAGCCTACGCTCAACTACGCCGAAGTGATGCGGGCCATAGATATGATTACGTCTGCGCAGGGAATGGGCATGTCACCTCGCAGGATAACCGTTTCTACAGTAGGAAACGCCCGGATGATACGGCGGATGGCCGATGACGGCGCACGTTTCCGTCTGGCAGTGTCGCTTCACTGGGCGGTACAGAAAATGCGCGAGACCATCATGCCGGTGGCGAAAAAAATACCCCTGGACGAACTGGCCGAAGCCGTAGCTCATTGGTACGAGGTAACAAAAAGTCCGGTAACATACGAATACGTGGTATGGGACGGGCTGAACGACCGGCCCGAAGACCTGCGCGCCCTGATAAAATTCTGCCGGCGCACCCCGTGCAAAGTCAATCTGATAGAGTACAACAGCATAGGCGACGGGCGTTTCAGAGGGGCTTCTGCCGAAGCCATGGAAATGTATAAAAAAGGGCTGGAGGATGCCGGAATCACCGTTGTGGTCCGCTTGTCCAAAGGGCGTGACATAGACGCCGCATGCGGACAGCTTGCCGGACGGACGGGCGATACCGTATGAACTGATTATAAACGACTTGTAAATGACATATCTGGCAACGCCGGTATGTCATCGGCCTGATGATTTGCCGGGCAAACGGAACAAACGACTCGCCGGTAATATCCGGCCTGACAGAATGGTGTATATAAACAATATATGGGAGCAGTAGAAATAATACGCAGGCCGATAGAGGTCGAAATGGAAACCTTCGAGAAGAAATTCCGTGAAGCCATGTCCTCCGGCGTGCCCCTTCTGGACAGGGTACTTTACTACATCGTCGGACGCAAAGGCAAACAGATGCGTCCCATGTTCGTCTTTCTGACGGCCAAGATGCTCTCCGGGGGCCGTGAGGCTGAAGACCCGACGTACCGTGCCGCATCGCTGATAGAACTGGGCCACACTGCATCGCTGGTACACGACGACGTGGTCGACGATTCCGACCAGCGACGCAACTTTTTCTCCGTGAACGCCATCTGGAAAAACAAGATAGCCGTACTGGTAGGCGACTTCATGCTCACCCAGGCCCTAACACTGGCCATAGACCACGAAGAGTTCGACATGTTGCGCGTTGTCGGCCACACGGCAAAGGAAATGGCCGAAGGCGAACTGCTCCAGATAGAAAAAGCAAAGAAGCTGAATATCACCGAAGACGTTTATTACGATGTCATACGCGGAAAAACCGCCACGCTCATATCTTCGTGCACTGCCATCGGAGCCATTTCCGTAGGTGCGGACAAACAAACGGTGGAAAAAATGAGGGATTTCGGCATGATGTGCGGAATGGCCTTTCAGATAAAGGACGACCTTTTCGACTACACGGAGGAAAAAATAGGCAAGCCCACAGGCATAGACATACGCGAACAGAAGATGACCCTGCCGCTTATCCACGTACTGAACAAAGTGCCGAAAGATCAGCGCAAATGGATGATAAATATCGTCAAAAAACACAACCGCGACAAGAAACGCGTACGCGAACTGATAAACTTCGTACGTGAAAACGGCGGACTGGACTACGCGGTAGCAAAAATGGAAGACTTCAAACGCCGTGCGCTGGACATCCTGTCGGGTTATCCGGAAAGCCCCGCACGCGCTTCGCTCGAAGAAATGGTCCGCTACTGTACGGAACGCAAAATATGATTTTTATAACCTGAAAACGAAAAAAAGGAGGACTAAATGAAGAACAAACCGCTTATACTGGTAACCAACGACGACGGAATTTCCGCCCCCGGAATACGGATACTGACGGAAATAATGAGCAAAATAGGCGAAGTATGGGTAGTGGCTCCGGAAAAAGCACGCTCAGGCATGGGCCACGCCATAACGATAGGAAATATCCTGACTTACGACGAAAAAGAACCACGCGACGGAGCCTCGCGCGAGTTCAGTTGTTCCGGCACTCCTGCCGACTGTGTAAAACTGGCGAAAAACCGCATCCTTCCCCGTCGTCCGGACATATGCGTATCGGGTATAAACCACGGTTCTAACGCCACGATAAACGTGATATACTCCGGCACCATGGGAGCGGCAATGGAAGCCGGCGTAGAAGGCATACCTTCGATAGGTTTTTCCATCTGCGACCACCGTACGGATGCCGATTTCGGCTATCTCGAACCGTTTATCCGTGCTATAACGCTCAAAGCGCTGGAACACGGACTTCCTAAAAACACGGTGCTAAACGTCAATTTCCCTGCCGGGCCTGTAAAAGGCGTTAAAATATGCCGCCAGGCCGACACCCGATGGGAACAGGAATTCGAACGCCGCACACGCCCCTACGGAGGCGATTATTTCTGGCTCGTGGGCACGCCCATATGCAACGACAGGGGTACCGATACCGACCAATGGGCTCTGGACAACGGCTACGGGTCTATAGTACCGACAACGTTCGACCTTACGGCATACGGAACTATCGAAGACATAGAGAACTGGGGGCTCTGATTCCCGTTTTCTCACACAAAAACACACGGCACATACACCACAGGCATGAAATATTATATCATAGCGGGCGAAGCCTCCGGCGACCTGCACGCATCCAACCTAATAAAAGAACTCAAAGCGCGTGACGGACAGGCCGAAATACGCGCATGGGGCGGCGATCTGATGCGGCAAGCGGGAGCCGAAATAGTAAAACACTACCGCGAACTGGCCTTTATGGGTTTCGCCGAAGTGCTGGCAAACCTGCGCACTATCCTGGGTAACATGAAGTTCTGTAAACGCGATATCGCCGCTTTTGCACCGGACGCTGTCATATTCGTGGACTATCCTGGCTTCAACCTCAACATAGCATCCTGGTGCCGCAAAAACGGATACCGCACGTATTACTACATTTCCCCGCAGGTATGGGCGTGGAAAGAGGGTCGCGTGAAAGGCATAAAGAAAAACATAGACCGGATGCTCGTCATCCTGCCCTTTGAAAAAGATTTTTACGAAAAACACCGTTACAGCGTCGATTACGTCGGACATCCTCTGCTGGACGCTCTGGCCTCGCGTCCGCACGCGGACCCGGACGCTTTTCGCTCCGAAAACGGCCTCGACGAACGCCCGATAATAGCGCTTCTGCCCGGAAGCCGGCGTCAGGAGATAAAAAAGATGCTCCCCGCCATGGCATCTGCAGAGAAAAAATTCCCCGGATACCAGTTCGTAGTAGCCGGAGCACCGGGACAGGGAGAAGATTTTTACGACAAACTATTAAAAAACACCGGCATACGCATCGTTTACGGGAAGACTTACGGGCTTTTGTCCTCAGCGCATGCCGCGCTTGTGACATCAGGCACGGCGACGCTCGAAACAGCGCTTATCGGTACTCCGGAAGTAGTCTGCTACAAGGGCTCGCCGTTGTCGTACATGATAGGCCGTATGGTAGTCAAAGTACCGTTCATATCGCTCGTGAACCTGATAGCCGGTCGCAAGGTAGTCACCGAACTGATACAGGGCGAGCTGAACGCGGAAAACATCGAACGGGAACTCGGCGCCATACTCTCAGGGCCGGTACGGGAAAAAATGCTCGAAGACTACGCTTCGATACGCCACATCCTGGGAGACGGCGGGGCTTCCGCCCGTGCCGCCGCTCTTATAACCGGATACATGAAAAAAAACGGCTCCGGCGGACATTAAACCATACGCACACACATGGCAGGATGGAACCCCTGGCACGGATGCCACAAACTGAGCGCAGGATGCGCCAACTGCTACGTGTACCGCATTGACGCGCGTCACGGACGCGACAGTTCTGTGGTGGAAAAAACGGCGGCATTTTCCCTTCCTGTGAGAAAAGACCGCAAAGGCCGGTATAAAATCCCTCCTACCGACCCCACGGAACTAAACCTTATCAACTTCGGAATACGCCGTCTGCGCGCCCCGTCGGTGGTGTACACATGCTTCAGTTCGGATTTTTTCGTCGAAGAAGCCGACGCATGGCGAAAAGAAGCATGGGAAATGATGCGCACGCGGTCGGACCTTCACTTTTTAATGATAACGAAACGCATAGACCGGTTCGGGAAATGCGTCCCTGAGGACTGGTCGGACGGCTATCCTAACGTCACGATATGTTGTACCGTCGAAAACCAGGACCGCGCCGACTACCGGCTGCCGATATATGCCGACGCGCCGATAAAACACAAGATTATAATCTGCGAACCGCTTTTGGGACCTGTGGACCTGTCACATTATTTGGATCGCGGGATCGAAATGGTCGTGGCCGGAGGAGAATCAGGCCCTCAGGCACGCCCGTGCCGCTACGAATGGATACTCGAACTGCGGAGTCAATGCATTGATTACGGCGTGGCATTCAACTTCCGCCAAACCGGAGCACGGCTTATCAAAGACGGCAGGCTTTACATGGTAAAACGCCAATACCAACATTCCCAGGCAAGACGCGCTTCGATAGACTACAACCCGTAAACGCCATGCAGAAATACGCCCCGGCAGTGCTTTTAGCTTCCTTTGCCTGCGGCGTAGCCGCAGGCGCTCAAACGGACATCCCGATATGGGCGTGGTGCGTACTTACCGTCTGCGCACTGGCGTTCGGACTGGCGGTGTTCCGCTCAGGAAAAGGCTTGAACGGCAGTTACAAATCCGTACCGTTTCTGGTACTGGCCGTTTTTTCGGCCGGTGGCTGGCGCGAAGCCTCGAAGGATGCGGCCACATCGAAAGCATTGTCGGCCCTCCCCTGGTACGGACACGTAAATTACACTGCAGTAGCGGACGAAGTGCCGGGTATAAACCGTGGACAAGAGGTTCGTTTCATAAAAATACGTAACTTCAAAAGCCCGCAAGCCCCCGCATTTCCATCCGGTATGCGCCTGTCCGTACCAGCCGATACTTCACTGGCCGTAAAGCCTGGCGACGTATTATGCGGAGAAGGGACTATACTCCCGCTCAAAGCCCCGCAGAGGCACGATACGCCGGACTTCAGCCGGATAAACATCCTGAAAGGTATCGTAGCCGAAATACACGGAGGAAATATCTCCTGTACGGGAAAAAACACAATGTCATTGTCATCCCTGAGGGAAAACATAAGGACGAAAATAAAGGAAAACCTCATACGTGCCGGGCTGTCACGACAGTCTGCATCGCTTACATGCGCCCTTGTCCTGGGCGACAAAAATTCGCTTGACAAGGATACGAAACAGGCGTACCAGTTGTCCGGGGCGATGCATCTTCTGGTTGTTTCGGGATTACACGTGGGTATAGTCGCCGCACTGCTGTATTTTTTATCATCGCCTTTGAAAAAAAAGAAAATGCTGCGTGCGGCCGTTATACTCGTTTCGCTTTGGGCATATGGATGGCTGACAGGATATTCACCTCCGGTACTGAGGGCCCTTTGGATGTTTTCCATACTTACGTTATCGGGACTTGGCGGCGGGCGGTATTCCCCGGTAGGAGCATTGGGAGTGGCAGGCCTGGCAGATATTGTATTTTTTCCGAACGATTTGTTTTCGGCCGGTTTTCAGATGAGCTATGCCGCAACGCTTGCCATAATACTACTTTACGGAAAAATATCGAAACTGTGCGCCCCTCTTCCGCGCGGGGCGGATATGACTGCAAAACTCATTCTGGTGAGCCTTGCGGCACAAACGGCACTGCTTCCGTTCGTACTGTATTATTTCGACTATCTGAACTTTCTTTTTCCACTGACCAACCTGCTGCTTGTACCGTTGGTATGTTACCTGCTGATACCGGCAGGAATACTTATGATCGTATTGTCCGCATTCACGTCATGTATTCCGGTCTTACCGCAAGTTTACGACTCCCTGACCGGCTTATCGGCACGGGTGGCAAGCGGAATAGCAGAAAGGGACTTCGCGGCAGTGACAGACTTAGGGTTGTCACAAGGCGCTTTTTACGGACTTATACCGATATGTGCCGGAGCCGTTTTCTTTTTCCGCAGGAAAACGGCAGGAGCGTGCCTTGCTGTGACGGGAGGCATCATATGGGCAAGCGTGACGCTCATCTCGGGCAATCCTTTCCCTTATCTCGGACAGGAGGGAGAAAAATATTTCGTGTATCTGGATGAAGACCGTAAAGCGCTCCCTTCCCCAGGCTCTATTATAACTGCAGCCGGGCATACGGTATGTTTCATGCCCGGCAAAACGGATTCTTTGCCAGACGGGAAATTCATACTCGCGGCGGAAAAATACCGCATACCGTACAAAGCACCTGCCGGGATAATCGTACTGCCCGGAGCGCGTGCGGAAGACGTTCTTGCATGGAAAGCGTATGCTGCGACATACGGAGCGGCATTTTACGATATGCGCGCACAAGGTTATTATAAATTTGCAAAGGATTGATTTTATGCCTACATTTATAGTATAATAATGCAAATATATTTTTATCGCTATGAAAAAATCAACCATCAACGTCATTATCGCGGCCATAGCGGCCATTGTGCTGGGCTGCGTACTCGTATCCGGATTTCAGGACCGCAACAAAGCCATGAATTCCATAACCGTGACAGGCATGAGCCAGAAGGATTTCACTTCGGACCTTATCGTATGGCAAGGCAGTTACACTATACGTAATTTCAACCTGGCCGAAGGATATAAAAAACTGCACGGCGATGCCGAAACGGTAAAAAACTACCTGCTCTCACAGGGCCTGAAGCCTGAAGAATTCGTATTCTCGTCCGTTAACTTCTATAAGGACTTTTCCAATTCCTACAACCGGCAGACGGGCGAATCGACATCCGTGTTCAACGGATATGTACTGTCGCAAAACGTACAGATAACATCCAAAGACGTAAATAAGATAGAAGCCCTTTCCAGGGACGTGACCAGCCTTATAAACAAAGGCATAGAATTCTCGTCCAACGCACCGGAATACTACTATACCAAACTGTCGGAACTTAAACTCGAAATGATAGCCGCCGCGAGCGATGACGGCCGCAAACGCGCCGAACAGATAGTTGAAAACGCCGGAGGCAAGATAAAAGACCTCCAGAGCGCATCGCTCGGCGTATTTCAGATAACCGCCCAGAATGCCAACGAAAACTATTCGGCCGGCGGGGCGTTCAACACGTGGTCAAAGGACAAGACCGTATCGGTGACCGTAAGGCTGAAATACCAGGTCAAATAAAAATGCCGGCAACATATCTGCCGTCAGACAAAAAGGCGCGGGGCAATGCCCCGCGCCTTTTTGTCTGACGGCTTTTACCGAAGCCGACATATTAAATAATATCACTTATTTTTCACCGAAGTACCGTCTGAAGACCTGCCTGCGGCCGGAACCAGACCTGCCGTAACGATATCGTCCTGAGGCGAACGCCCGTCGGCAGTGACAGAGGTTAGAAAATCGTCTTCCCTCAAACCGGCCTTTTTTATCAGAAAAGACTTTACCACCAACGCACGCGAACGCGCCAAGCGCAGCGCTTTTTTCTCATTTCCCGACGAAGCGGTATTCGAAGACACGCCTATTTTGAATTCACCCGATCCGATCCTGCTACGTTCGGCCTCTACCCTTTCCAACAGTGCGGACATCGAAGCGGCATTATTGCCGTAACTATCCGACAATACCCTGGAGTTCCCCTTAAATGAAAATGCATACGTGGTGAAAATTTCCGGACGCACACCTTTCGATGACGACGATGACACCGGGCCGTTGATATGTTGAGAATGAATATCCATTGCCGAAACAGTTAAAATACAAATAAATAAAAATAACGATACTTTCTTCATAACCGTAATGCCAATTATTTTATAAACCTATACAACTCAAAAATTCCGGACTTTAAATATACCACTATTATAATAAAAAACTATTTTCTTTAAAATAATCCATTATATCATCATCAGAAGTTGCTTCATCGACAGTTTTCAAAATTTTTGCAAAGTCATCAAACTTATCAACTTCATAACCACCACAAGTTGTAAACTCTTCATCACAAAAGAAAATCATTTCTCCCGGAATAGTCATTGAACCTGCGCCATTAAGGCTCTTAAATCTATGGGTTACTGCCCAACCTGTAAATTCTCCTTTGTGATATTTAGCTACATTTTCTTTTAGACAAGCAAGTTGTGTTGAAAGTCTCTCTGTATATTTATTCAATTCTGATTTAGCTTCTTCTTTTTCTTTCTTTGCCCGCGCATACTCTCCACGAGAGAATTGAGAAGAATAACCATTAGGAGACCAAATATCCATAGAAGTTTCTGCGGATTCAATTTTTCTTTTGCATCTATTTATTTTTGATACTAAATCTTTGATTTCATCGCTAATTTCCATAATAGGCTCGATTGTAGTTACATCAATAAACATACTATCAACTCTTGTTGATACCGGTTCATAAGAATCTGGATGATAGAGATAATATTTAAGCACATCTTTAACCAATTTTTCAGCTTTCTCCTCGTTAGAGAATGTACAAGAAGTCATAACTAACACAACAATGCAGAATAACAAGGAAATAACTACTTTTTTCATAAGTTTACTTTTTCAATATAATTATATGATACTTCCAACGCATGTTGCGTAACACTACAATGCTACGTTTTAGTTCGTAAGTCCCGAGCAAAACCAATGTACATGAGTATACCGCAACCGTTCGCGGGCAGAGCCCGTTCGATATTAATATCTGTCCAATCGGGGTCACCCGGCAGGCTTGCCGTTTATTTATTACCACCCGCCTTATTACATCAAGTAGTACCGAACGGCCTATGGCAGGGATGTCAATCGTAAATATCGTCTTTCGCCTGAGGACAATCCTCGCATCCTACCTCCAGTTCCAGTGTCGCATGGTCTATGCCCATATCGTGAAGGACATGCTTGACTTGGTCTTTCACGCGTTTTTCATCGTCATAACCGCCCACCACTATATGGGCAGTAAGAGCATTCTGAGTAGTGCTAAGCGCCCATACGTGCATATGATGTACTCCCTTGACGCCTTTTTGACCGAGTATAGCCTCTTTCACGGCTTTCACATCCAATCCGCGCGGGACGCCGTCCAATGCCAGCACGACGCTGTCGCGCAACAGCCCCCATGTCGAAAATAGTATCACCGCCGCTACAACGATACCGATTATCGGGTCTATCACGTACCAGCCGGTATATTTTATTACGATGCCCCCCGCCAGCACCCCCACGGACACCAACGTATCCGCAGCCATATGCAGATAAGCCCCTTTCACGTTCAGATCCTTATCCTTGCCTTTGAAGAACAGGAACGCAGTGAAAGCATTTACCACTATGCCCACGCCTGCGACCCAGGCCACTACACCGCCCTCCACTGGCTGTGGGGTCATCAGTTTTTCCACACTCTGCCACAGTATCACCGCCACCGCTCCCACCAACAGCATGCCGTTTACCAATGAAACGAGTACCGTCATTTTTTTGTAACCGTAGGTGTATTTTCTCGACGGTTTTATCATCATCATACGGAAAGCCAGAAGCGCCAGCACCAGTGACACCACATCGCTAAGGTTGTGACCGGCATCAGAAAGAAGCGCCAGAGAACCAAGGTATAACCCAGCTCCCGCCTCGACCGCCACGAAAACGATATTCAGAGCTATGCCGAGTACGAAAGCCCTGCCGGTATTTTCGACGGAAAGATGCGCATGGTTATGATTGCCAGACATGTTTTTTGCGTTTTTGTATTCAGGCAAATATAGCGAAAGCCGAGAGGAAACCGAAAAAAGCCGAATGATTTTTATAGGTTTACCAAGGAGCATCATATATCGTCAAAAATATAACCCAATTAAAAACATTCTGAAAAAAATCGGCAAAACGTTTGGATTTTTATTTGAAACGCCCGTACATTTGACAAGTATGTCAAACAGCAAAGTCAATCACATATGTCAAACGAAAAACAAGCCTCAAAATCACGCGAAAGCAACCTGCACGAGTATTCGGACATAGAGCACCGCATACTGGATGCCGCGCGGGAAGTCTTCATACGCAAAGGCTACGACAGCGCCACGATGGGCGACATAGCACTGCTGGCAGGCATGAGCCGCACGTCGGTCAATTACTACTTCCGGAACAAAGAACGCCTGTTCGAGGCTATATTCGAGGAGATAATAACCATGATACTCCCCCAACTGGTAGATATCGCAGGATCGGACGAGCCGTTTCTGGACAAGATAGACCGGATAATAACACGATACATAGACCTGTTGCTGCAAAAGCCAAACCTTCCCGTATTTTTAGCCAGGGAAATACACCGCGATCCGCATCACGTGCTTGACATAGTGCTTTCCCGCCTCCAACCCTACGACGTACCCGGAAAACTGATGCGGCAGATGGAAAAGGAAATGGAACAGGGCAATCTGAAACGTATACCGGCGGCCGACATAACCACCACAATGATCGGCAGTATAGCTTTCCCGATGATAGCCAAAGAACTCCTCACTTGTCTTTTCTTCGACGACGACCCTGAGAAATTCATCGAATACTACAAAGGACGCCGGGAACTGACTATGGGGATACTGAGGAACCTTTTGAAACCGGAATAAACCCGATAATAAATACGACATGAAAAAGCAAACGTTAATACTCGCAGCAATGGCAGCCGCCGCATTCCCGGCCTCGGGGGCACTCTGCCGGGCCGATGACACCGATACCGCAAAGACCGTCACCATAGACGAATGTTATGCCCGCGCCCGTGAAAACTATCCGGCAATACGCCGCAAAGGGCTTATAGAACTGACAAGGAACTACGACCTGTCCAACGCCTCGCGCGCCAACATACCGCAGGTGAGCATATCGGGAAAAGCAACATACCAGTCCGACGTCACCACCCTGCCGTTCGACGTACCGGGCATAGACACCCCTTCGCTAAGCCGTGACCAGTACCAGATAACGGCAGATATATCGCAGAACATATGGGACGGCGGTATCACACATGCGCAAAAAAAGACCGTCCGCGGCGAGGCCGAAGTATCGGCCCTCCAGCTTGAAACACAACTTTACGAGATACGCTCGCGCGTGAACCAGATGTATTTCGGGATACTGCTGCAAAAAGAAATGCTCGCCCAAAACGCCACCTTGCAGAAAGATCTCGCGGAAAACGTCCGCCGTATAGAGGCAATGATGGAAAACGGCACAGCCAACCGTACGGACCTCGATGCCATGAGCGTGGAACTCATCTCCGCACGACAAAGGGAAGACGAGATAAAATCCTCCATAAAAGCATACATATCAATGCTCGGCATCATGACCGGTATGCAGATTGACGAAAGCACTGCATTTGAAATACCCGAATCGTCCGCGCTCAAACTATCTGGAGAAGTGCGCCGCACGGAACTTCAGATGTACAGCGCGCAGGAACGGCTGCTCGACACGCGTTACAAAGCGGCTTCATCGGCGGTAAAACCACGTCTGAGCCTTTTCGCACAGGGAGGTTACGGCCGTCCGGGACTCAATATGCTGGATAACGATTTTTCGGCGTTCGCCATAGCCGGGGTAAGGCTCAAATGGGACATAAGCGGATTTTACACCCTTGGCAACAACCGGCGCAAGATAGACGCACAGCGCATGGGAATACAGGCCGACCGCGATACTTTCCTGCAAAACCTATCGGTACAGATGAGTTCACAGATGCAGGAGATAAACAAATACGAAACGCTGCTCGAAACCGACAACCGTATCATTTCCCTGCGCGCGGCCATACGCCGCGCGGCCGAAAAACGCTTTGAAAACGGAGTGATAAGCGTGACCGACCTCATCCGCGAGATAAATGCCGAAGACATGGCCCGCCAATCGTTCAATGCCCACCGTATAAACCTCATCCGCGCCGTTTACGACTACAAATACACCACCAACAATTGACAAAAACGCATAAACCCCATATAACAAGATGAAAAAAACAGCAGCAAACATATCTGTACCGTTCCTGTTAATCCTGCCTGTCCTGTGGGCATGTTCCGGGGACGAAGGCGATTGGGACGCCACCGGCTCGTTCGAAGCCACGGAAGTAACAGTCTCGTCCGAAGTATCCGGTCGGATAGAAAGCATCCATGCCGAAGAGGGCCGCATACTGGAAAAGGGGGCCTTGGCCGCAGAAATAGACACAGTACAGCTTTACCTGAAGAAAATGCAGCTCGAAAGCACATTGGAGGCCATCCGCGCCTCACGGGCCGACATCGGATTACAGATAGCCGCCACCAGGGAACAGATCGCTCACAATGAAAACGAAGTGGCGCGCACACGCCGCCTTATCGAAGCGCAAGCAGCAAACAGCAAACAACTCGACGACCTGGCATCGAATTCGCGCGTGCTTCAAAAACAGCTCTCGGCCCAACTTTCCACACTGACAAAAAGCAACGCCGCAGCCGAAGCAAACGCAAAAAGCACAGAATACCAGATACTGCAAACAAAAGACCAGATACGCCGATGCCGTATTGAAAATCCAGTCCGCGGAACGGTACTGGTAAAATACGCCCAACAGGGCGAGCTGGCATCGCCAGGACGCGCGCTGTACAAAATAGCCGATACCGGTACCATGTACCTGCGCGCATACGTGACTGCCGACCAGCTTTCATATATAAAAGTAGGATCGCCAGCACGCGTATTTTCGGACTATGGCTCCGATGGCCGCCGTGAATACTGGGGACGCGTAAGTTGGGTATCGGACAAGGCGGAATTTACTCCCAAAGGAATCAAAACGCGTGACGAACGCTCCTCGACCGTATATGCCGTCAAAATTGAAACCCCCAACGACGGATACATAAAAATAGGCCAATGGGGCGAAGTCGTTTTCGACAAACACGACGATGGGAAGCATTAAGTCCGACACTCCGGCCATAAAGACCTCATTTTTGTCCAAGTCCTACCGCGCGGGCAAAGGCAGCATAGAGGCATTGCACAAGGTATCCCTTGAAGTGCCGCGCGGAGCCTTGTACGGTCTGATAGGCCCTGACGGCGCAGGCAAAACCACCATGTTCCGGATACTGGCCACACTGCTTCTCCCATCGGAAGGTTCGGCCCAAGTCCTCGGCATGGACACTGTAGGCGGTTACCGGGAAATACGCCGCAGGATAGGTTACATGCCGTCGCGTTTTTCGCTCTACGAAGACCTCACGGTAGAAGAAAACCTCGGTTTTTTCGCCAGCGTATTCAAAACTACAGTGAAAGCCAATTACGACACGATACGCGATATATATTCCCAGCTGGAGCCGTTTAAAACGCGCGCCGCAGGCGCGCTTTCCGGAGGCATGAAGCAAAAACTGGCGCTGTGCTGCGCACTTGTGCACAAACCTGAAGCGCTCCTTCTGGACGAGCCGACCACCGGGGTGGACCCGGTATCGAGGCAGGAATTCTGGCAGATGCTCTCGCGGCTCAAAGAATCCGGGATAAGCATACTCGTATCAACTCCTTATATGGACGAAGCCGCAATGTGCGACACCGTAGCCTTTATCGACAACGGGCGGATATTGTCCGAAGACACGCCAGGAAACATCGTGGCCTCTTTCCGTCCCACCCTGTGGAAAGTACGGGCATCGGACATGTACCGGTTGCTTACCGACCTGCGGGCATTGCCTCATATAAGGACATGTTTCTCGTTCGGCAGCTGGCAGCACGTAACCCTTGAACCGGAGGCTGCCGTATCCCAAGACTCTCTGGAGGTATACCTGCGCGGGAAAGGGCACACCGGCATACGGATAGAGGCCGGCACGCCTACGCTCGAGGACTGTTTTATGGAAACTATGAACAACCTGAGAAATGAATGACAACGATACCGCCTCGATACGCGTCACGGGGCTTACCAAACGTTTCGGCAATTTTGCCGCCGTGGACGGCATCACTTTCGAGGTGAAACCAGGAGAAATATTCGGATTTCTGGGAGCCAACGGAGCCGGAAAGACTACTGCCATGCGGATGCTGTGCGGACTGCTACACCCCACCTCCGGCACAGGAACGGTAGCCGGATACGACATCTACACCCAACGCGACGACATAAAACGGAACATCGGATACATGAGCCAGAAATTCTCGCTTTACCCGAAACTGAAAGTATGGGAAAACATACGATTGTTCGGCGGAATATACGGTCTTTCGGGTGGGCTATTGAAGGAAAAAACTGACGGGATCCTCGAAGAACTCGACATGCTCGGGGAAAAAGACACGCCGGTAGAGGAGTTGCCATTGGGATGGAAACAGAAACTCGCATTTTCCACAGCAACGCTGCACCGTCCGCAAATAGTGTTTCTGGACGAACCTACCGGCGGTGTCGACCCCGCCACCCGCCGCCGTTTCTGGGAAATGATATACCGTGCCGCGCGCAGCGGGATAACCGTATTCGCTACCACGCACTACATGGACGAGGCCGAATACTGCGACCGCGTATCGGTAATGGTGGACGGGCGGATAAAGGCCATCGGCACGCCTGCCGAACTGAAAGAAAATTCAGGCGCGCAGGATATGGCCGGAGTGTTCCACGCCATGGTACGTTCGGCCAAAAGGAAAGGCGACTGACAGGACCAGACCCGCGTACAAACAAAAAAAAAGAATAGGACAAATGGGACAATTCATTCCGTTCGTAAAAAAAGAACTGCTGCACATAATACGCGACCGCCGCACTATGGCCATGATAATAGCCATGCCGGTGATACTGATAATACTCTTCGGTTACGCCATAACCAACGAAATAAGAGAAGCCCCGATCGCGGTAGTCGATTACTCGCACGACGGCGCCTCGCGCGAGATAATACGCCATATATCGGCCAGCGAATATTTCGACATAAAATACCTGTACAACGACGAGAGTAAAATACAAAGCGATTTCCTCTCCGGCAGAATAAAGATGGCGGTAGTATTTCCCGCCGGATTGGAAGCCGACATAGCACGCGGGCAAAACCCGCAGATAAACATTCTCTCCGACGCTTCCGACCCGAACGAAGCATCCTCGCTCTCTGCGTACATAAAATCCACTGTCGCTTTTGCCCTGGCGCAGGCATACCCGCAGCCGCAATCCGACGCGGCACCTGTCGCGGTCAAAACAGAACTGTCGTTGCTGTACAATCCGCAAATGAAAGGGGCGTACAACTTCGTGCCTGGAGTGATGGGACTCATACTGCTTTTGTTATGCGCCATGATGACTTCCATAGGCATCGTGAGGGAAAAGGAAAAGGGCTCGATGGAAGTGCTCCTCGTATCGCCGCTGAAACCCGTTTACATAGTCGTGGCAAAAGCCGTCCCGTACCTGGCGCTCTCGATGGTAAACGTAGTTACTATACTGCTTCTCTCGCGGTATCTGCTCGGAGTACCTATAAGGGGAAGCGTATGGCTGGTCTTTTTTCTGGCCACGCTCTTCGCACTGGTATCGCTCGCGCTGGGCCTGCTCATTTCGTCGGTGG
Source organism: Flavobacteriales bacterium (assembly GCA_003150615.1). Taxonomy (GTDB): domain Bacteria; phylum Bacteroidota; class Bacteroidia; order Flavobacteriales; family UBA1820; genus Merdimorpha. Next base: position 21,958 of record QALN01000008.1, read on the forward strand.
CCGACAACCAGGGTTCGGCAATGATGATGTCAGGCATCGGGCTGATGCTCCCCGTGATGCTCCTCTCCGGCATGGTATTCCCGGTAGAGAACATGCCGGCCGTACTGCAATGGCTTTCGAATATCGTACCTGCCAAATGGTTCATCACGGCCGTGCGCGATGTTATGATAAAAGGACTTGGCTTCAGGGCGATATCGCTTGAAATCTCCGTACTTGGCGCAATGGCCGCAGTACTTCTTATCGTGAGCGTAATGAAATTCAAAAACCGGCTGGAATGATGCTAAAAAAGAACATGAAAACACTTAGATTCCTCCTTGAGAAAGAATTCAAGCTGATAATGCGGGACAAGTTCATGCCGAAAATCATCATCGTGCTGCCCATTGTCCAACTACTGATACTGCCTCTGGCCGCCAATTTCGAGATGAAGAATATAAACGTCAGCCTGGTTGACCGCGACCGTTCCGTACTTTCGCAAAAACTGGCCGAGAAAATCACATCCTCGGGATATTTCCGCATAACAGGCTCCGATGCGGACTATGGCAAGGCAATGTCCGATATCGAATCCAACCGCAGCGACCTTATACTAGAAATACCGCAAGGTTTTGAAAAAGACATCAAAACGGAAAACGCCGCTACGGTCATGGTATCGGTAAACGCCGTCAACGGCTCGAAAGGCGGATTGGCGTCATCGTACATGGCATCCATACTGAACGATTTTTCCGAAAGCCTGAACCCGCCCTCCGTATCCGGCGTCAGACAGGCTGGAATACGTACCGAAACGTCCTTCCTTTACAACCCGCACCTGAGCTACAAGAACTACATGGTCCCCGGCATACTGGTATTCCTGCTCACGATAATATGTTCGGTAGTATCCGCACTGAATATCGTAGGCGAAAAGGAAAACGGCACGATAGAACAAATGAATGTGTCGCCAGTATCGAAATCCATGTTCATACTGTCCAAACTCATCCCGTTCTGGATAATAGGATTCATAGTGCTGACGATAGGCATAGCCGCCTCGTACATCGTGTACGGCATATATCCTGCGGGAAGTTTTGCGGTGATATACGCCTTCGCAGCAGTTTACATACTGGCGTTCACCGGCCTAGGGTTACTGCTTTCAAACGGAGCCGCCACTACGCAGCAAGCCATGTTCACAGCCATGTTCTTCATAATGATATTCCTGTTGCTAAGCGGACTTTTCACCCCTATCAGCAGCATGCCCCGGTGGGCGCAGTACATAACTTACCTGAACCCGGTGAGGTATTTCATAGAAGTGATGCGTATGGTATTCCTCAAGGGCAGTTCGTTTTACGACGTACTCCCCCAGTTTGCAGCGATATGCGGTTTTGCCGTGCTGGCAAACGTCCTTGCGGTGCGCACATACCGAAAATCTGCCGGGTAAACGACCGGTGTGTGTTTTGACATAGATTTTTTTTCTTTATATTTGAAGTCCGTTTACATACGGACTTCCTTTATTTACCATGGAAACTATCTGGATAATAATAGTCCTCGCACTGCTGATAATAGCCCTTCTGGGGGCGTTCATCCCGGTTTTGCCGAGCATTACCGTAGGATGGGTGGGAATACTGATACTGTATCTGGTCAGTGACGACGCCGTGTCCGGCAATACGATGCTATGGGTCACTCTTGCCGCCATAGGCGTCAAAGCGCTGGACATACTGCTGCCGCTTTGGGGCGTAAAAGTATTCGGCGGCACGAAAAAAGGAGTCAACGGGGCCACCGCAGGGCTGATAATAGCCACCGTTTGGGCTTTCACACCGTTCACCCTGCTCTTCCCTGGTTTTTTAGCCATAATAGTATTCCCGATAATAGGCGCGTTCGCCGGTGAACTGATGGCCGAAGGCGGCAACATTCCCAAAGCGATAGGCGGTGCGGCAGGCTCACTGCTCGGCTTTTTCATGTCCGTAGGCTTCAAGTTCGCCCTTATCGTATGGTATCTCTACATCGCGATAACGCCATATCTGGAAAAGATATTTTCCTGACGCAATCCGCGGCACATACCTGAAACAATCGGGATATTTCGCATCCCATCCATACTGCAATTTGCCTTCATTTTCCGACGTACAAGAATATCATAGGGTAAATTTTCCGCTTTATCACGGCACTTTGCCACAATCATGTGACATGCCCATAAAAAAAGAACTTGACAAATAAATTTGCCAAGTCCTAAAACTAACCTATACTAAAAAACTACAACTATGAAACTACTACTAACTAATATATACTTTATCTTTTACCTTATCTTTTTCTAACGATACAAATATACGCAGCCAAAGCGACAAAAGCAAATCATCAATGCCATTTCACCCCATTATACCGCCGTTTTAAAACGGGCGGACAGGTCCTCTGCAATCGCATTAATAAAAAATAAACAACCGGGTATGCGCTAAAAAAACTAAGCCTCAATTTTTAACCTTAAATTCACTTAAAAATTGTTTTTATGCAAAAAATAACCGAACACACACAATTAACACTATTTCCCCTCCCGGACATGAAAAAGGCGGCCCCTTTGGGGCCGCCTTAAGTTATCTGAGTATAACTGTTAATCTATAACATCGAAACCTGTATACGCCTGAAGGGCCTTCGGTATACGTATGCCCTGCGGGGTCTGGTGATTTTCCAAAAGCGCCGCAACGATACGCGGAAGCGCAAGAGAAGAACCGTTCAGGGTATGCGCAAGCACACGGTTGCCGTCGGCATCCTTGTAGCGGAGCTTGAGCCTGTTTGCCTGAAAAGTCTCGAAGTTCGACACGGAACTTACCTCGAGCCAGCGTTTCTGTGCCGCTGAGAACACCTCGAAATCGTAAGTCATCGCCGAGGTAAAGCCCATATCGCCTCCGCACAGACGGAGGATATGATACGGCAGTTCGAGATCGCGCAACAAGCCTTTCACATGTTCAAGCATCTGGTCCAATGCGGCATAAGAATCCTCCTGGCGTTCCACCCGCACGATTTCCACCTTGTCGAACTGGTGCAGACGGTTAAGCCCGCGCACGTCCTTGCCGTAAGAACCTGCTTCGCGGCGGAAACATGGCGTATATGCCGTGCATTTTATAGGGAGGCTGGCGCCGTCCACTATCACGTCGCGGAAAATATTGGTCACGGGTACTTCCGCCGTAGGTATCATGTAAAGGTTGTCCACCTGGTTGTGATACATCTGGCCTTCCTTGTCGGGCAACTGGCCCGTACCGTAACCCGAAGCCTCGTTTACCATATGCGGAGGCTCTATCTCGGTATATCCGGCGGCAGTGTTGCGGTCCAGGAAAAAGTTTATCAGAGCCCGCTGAAGCCGCGCGCCTTTTCCCTTGTACACGGGGAAGCCTGCTCCGGTTATCTTCACACCGAGTTTAAAGTCGATTATATCGTATTTCTCGGCCAATTCCCAGTGAGGCATGGCTCCTTCGAAGAGTTCGGGAACAGCACCTTCGGCAAACACTTCCTGATTGTCTTCCGCGCCGAACCCCTGCACCACCAGTTTGTAAGGCACGTTAGGTATGAGGTACAGCAAGTCCTGAAGTTCTTTTTCAGTAGCCGAGAGCCTTTCTTCGAGTTCCTTCGACTGAGCCTTGAGCGCTGCCGTTTTCTCCTTCAGCGGCGCAGCTTCTCCCGCGCGGCCGGACTTGAACATGTCTCCTATCTCCTTGGCCAGCGAGTTGAGCTCTGCCAGATTGTTGTCCAAAGTGTTCTGCGTAGCCTTGCGGGTATCGTCCAACAGAAGCACTTTTTCTATCATTTGCTCAGCATCCTTGAAATTCCTTTTTGCCAGCCCTTCGAGCACCTGCTCCTTGTTCTGGCGGATAAAACTTGTCTGTAACATAACCTTTTGTCCGTTTGATACTTTTATTCAAACGACAAAATTACTAACTTTTAATTTTTCGGGGAATTTTTTACGGCTAAAATACCACGGCGCACCAAATAAAAAACATAACGCGCGGAAAAACACGAACAAGTTTTGTCCGCACCACGTCTTACCGTATATTTGTACAATGCTGGTTTAGTCCCAGGCATGGTTTTTCATTACATTTATACAGGTACACCCGATTATGAAAATAGAACACATAGCCTTGTGGTGCGCCGATTTGGAAGCCATGAAAGATTTCTACGTCCGTTACTTCGGCGGGGCGGCGGGGGAAAAATACACGAATGAAAAGAAAGGTTTTTCTTCGTATTTCCTATCGTTCGGAGCAGACTCCACGCGTCTTGAACTTATGCACAGCATACATACGGACCATTCCGCCCGTAACGACGGCCATCGCAAAGGGCCGGCTCATTTCGCTTTTTCCGCCGGCAGCCGCCGTGCGGTGGACGAGCTTACCTCACTCCTTGAAAACGACGGCTTTTCCGTCATGTCATACCCCAGGACAACAGGCGACGGATACTACGAAAGCGCCGTCGAGGACCCCGAAGGCAATGCGGTGGAAATAACCGTATAAAGCAAAACCGGCAAGTATTTAGTGAAAACTCCGTTTTCTTTTCTCTTTACTCTCTGTTTGCACTATATTTGTAAAATCCGGTTCAATGGACTAGGAACGCAAGTATCAAACAGCCTTTGGCTGCGGTCAGCGACATATTTACAGATAGAAAAAACTCTAAAAACATGCTTGTAAAGACATACGGCAGCACGGTATACGGCGTGGATGCCATGATGATAACGATAGAGGTGAACATATCGCAAGGAGTGGGTTACAATCTGGTAGGTCTTCCGGACAATGCCGTAAAGGAATCCTCGCACCGCATAAACGCCGCATTCGAGACCAACGGTTTCCGCTGGCCGGGAAAAAAAATAACCGTCAATATGGCTCCTGCCGACATTCGCAAGGAAGGTGCGGCTTTCGACCTTCCCATAGCCTTAGGCATACTGGCCGCATCGGGACAGATACCTGACGACAGCGCGGCGGAGTTCATGGTAATGGGCGAACTGTCGCTCGACGGCTCGCTCAAAGGCATACGCGGCGCATTGCCGATAGCCATAGAAGCACGTCAGCGCGGATTCAGGGGCATCATCCTGCCAAGAGAAAACGCACGTGAAGCCGCCGTTGTCGAAGGGCTGGAAGTGTACGGCATGGACACCCTGGAAGAAGTGACGTCCTTTTTCAAAGGCACATACGACCCAGAACCCGAGAAAGTCGACATACGCGGCATTTTCTACGAAAACGAAAACGAAAGCGGCCCTGACTTTGCCGACGTGAAAGGCCAGGAAAATATAAAAAGGGCTTTGGAGATAGCCGCTGCCGGCGGGCACAACATAATCATGGTAGGACCTCCCGGAGCCGGCAAAACCATGCTTGCAAAACGCATATCGTCCATACTGCCGCCGCTTACTCTCGACGAAGCGCTGGAAACTACCAAAATACATTCTGTCGCCGGAAAACTGAATGCCGAACACGGACTTATGACCGTGCGCCCGTTCCGCAGCCCTCACCATACGATATCCAACGTGGCTATGGTCGGCGGAGGGCAATACCCTCAACCGGGCGAGATATCCCTCGCACATAACGGCGTGCTTTTTCTGGACGAATTGCCAGAATTCCAGAAACAAGTGCTCGAAGTGTTGCGCCAACCGCTCGAAGACCGCGTAGTATCCATCTCCCGCGCCAGGCAAAGCGTAACCTACCCCGCCAGTTTCATGCTCATAGCCTCGATGAACCCCAGCCCGTCGGGAGGTTTTGCCGACCAGTCCAAGGCTTTTTCATCGTCGCCGGCCGAGATACAACGCTATCTGGGAAAAATATCGGGCCCGCTTCTTGACCGCATAGACATACACATAGAAGTAGAACCCGTCAACTTCGACCAACTGTCCGAAGAGCGCCGCGGCGAGCCTTCGCGCGAAGTACGCAAACGCGTAGTGGCCGCACGCGCCATACAGGAAAAGCGTTTTTCTTCCTCTCCCGGAATAAATTACAATGCTCAGATGGACACGCGCTGTATCGACGAGTTCTGCCGGCTGGACGAAAAGGGCAAAAATCTGTTGCGAACGGCAATGGAACGCCTCGGACTGTCCGCCCGCGCTTACGACCGTATACTGAAGGTCTCGCGCACCATTGCCGATTTGGAAGCCTCGGAAAACATACTGCCTTCACACGTGGGAGAAGCGATACAATACCGCAGCCTCGACCGCGAAGGCTGGGCGCGGTAACAACTCCGGCACAGCATTATACATAACGATACGCACATGAACAATACGTTTTCTTTCCGGCAGGCCACCGAGGCCGACGTTCCGCGCATATTGGAGATAATATCGCACCGTATAGAGTGGCTTGGGAAAAAAGGCATAGACCAATGGACCGGTGAGGACAACTATCTCGCGTATTACACCCCTGATTACTTTGCGCAGCATGCCCGCATGGGAGAAATTTTTCTGGCCGTCTGCCATGGGACTACAGCCGCATGCATTACCATTGTGAAAAGCGACACCCCGCGCTGGACTGACGACGGCACACGCGCATACTACCTGCACAACCTCGCTTCGGACATGCGCTTTCCCGGAGCCGGACGCGCACTTCTCAGTTTTTGCGGGGCAAAAGCCGTGCGCGACGAAATGGAGGCTCTGCGCCTGGACAGCAAAAAAGGCAATGAGGATTTAAGCCGTTACTATGAAACATTGGGTTTTAAGGCAACAGGATGGTGCGACGACGACGGTTACCAGGGCATTCTGTGGGAAAAAAGGCTCGGTTAGGTTTTCCCGGCAGTGTTATTTTCTTTAGCTTTGCATTGTCCTTACGGCCTTTATATCACGCAGGTATCTTAAGTTCGTACAGCACCCGCAACGACACGCGAAATATAAACATCATATCATACGCCAATGAAAAAGTATCTAATAGCAACCGCCGCCATGGCGCTTTTGGCCGCCTGCGGCACTAAAACAGACGAAATGACGAATCCGTTTTTCTCTTCTTACGACACTCCATACGGAGTGCCTCCTTTCGACAAGATAAAAAACGAACATTATGTACCTGCGTTCGAGAAAGGCATGCAGGAGCACAATGCCGACATCGATTCGATTATCGGAAACACCGATGCCCCTACATTTGAAAACACGATACTGGCCTACGAAAACAGCGGCGACCTTTTGAACCGCGTATCGCTCGTATTTTTCAACATCACCGAAGCCGATACCAATGACACGCTCGATTCGATAGCCGAACACATCACACCTCTGATAACGGCTCATTTCGACGAGATAGCGCTCAACGAAAAACTGTTCGGCCGCATAAAATCCGTTTACGACCGCCGCGACTCGCTGGGGCTTAAAGGTGAAGAACTGCGCCTTACGGAAAAAATATACAAAGGATTCGAACGTTCGGGCATCAACCTGCCATCGGACAAAAAGGAACGGCTTAAAGCCATAAATTCCGAACTGGCTTCGCTGTCCCTGGCATTCGGCAACAATGTCCTGAAGGAAACGAACGATTTCATCGTCGAGCTTACCGAAAACGATCTAGACGGACTGCCTGAAGACGTTAAAGCCTCGATGGCCGACGATGCCCGAAGCATGGGCCGCGAAGGATACGTGGTTACGATGCAGAAACCCAGCTGGATACCTTTCGTAACGTATTCTACGCGCCGCGACCTGCGCGAAAAAGTTATCAAAGGCTACGTGATGCGTTCCGACCGTAACAACGATGCCGACAACAAAGCTATCATAGACAAAATCGTAAACCTGCGTACTGAAAAAGCGCATATCCTCGGTTTCGACACATGGGCCGCCTATATGCTAGACGAGAACATGGCCAAAACGCCTGAAAAGGCTTACGAACTGATGTACCAGGTATGGACTCCCGCCCTGAAACGCGCCAAGGAGGAACTTGCCGACATACAGTCCATGATAGACCGCGAAGGCGGCAATTTCAAAGCCGAAGCATGGGACTGGTGGTACTATTCCGAAAAGATACGCGGAGAAAAATTCGACCTTTCGGAAGAACAGACCAAACCCTACTTCACGCTCGACAACGCCACCAAAGGCATTTTCACCGTATGCGAGAAACTGTACGGCCTGAAATTCAAAGAACGCGCCGACATGCCTGTATTCCACCCTGACGTGAAAGTGTTCGAAGTTTACGACGACCGCGACACGCTGATGGGCGTACTCTACTCCGACTTTTTCGTACGTCCGAGCAAACGTCCCGGCGCGTGGATGACCAACTACCGCGAAGAATCATACAAAGACGGTGTACGGCAGATACCTGTCGTATCCCTCACGTGCAACTTCCCCAAACCCGTCGGCGACACCCCGTCACAGCTCTCGATAGACGACGTAAAGACATACTTCCACGAATTCGGCCACTGCCTGCATAGCCTCCTTACGGACGTAAAATACGAAAGTCTGGCCGGTACCAACGTACAGCATGACTTCGTCGAGCTTTTCTCGCAGATAATGGAACGCTGGGCCATGCATCCTGACGTACTCAAACTGTACGCGGTCAACTACAAGACAGGCGAAGTGATACCGGACGAAATGATAAAGAAGATAGACGAGTCGGCCAACTTCGGACAGGGCTTCGCCACTACCGAATTCCTGGCGGCAGGACTTCTGGACATGGACTGGCACACGCAGAAAGATGCGAAAAAATACGATGTGAACGCATTTGAAAAAGACGCTATGGACAAAATAGGTCTGATAAAAGAGATTTACCCGCGCTATCGATCCACGTACTTCAACCATATTTTCTCCGGAGGATATTCGGCAGGTTACTACGCATACCTCTGGGCAGAAGTTCTCGATGCCGACGCATTCGAATCGTTCGTGGAAAACGGCATCTTCGACAAGGCGACAGCCGATGCCTTCCGTTACAAAATGCTGTCCAAAGGCGGAACTGAGGACGCTATGGTGCTGTTCAAAGACTTCAAAGGCAAGGAACCTTCTGTAACGCCGCTGCTCAGGAGCCGTGGCTTACTGTAAGACCGCAGGTACAAAACAAAAAACAGATACCGGCCGTTACCTCCGCCAAAAGCCGGAAGTAACGGCCGGTATCAATATAAATACAAATTTTCATGTTTTATAAACAACCGATTGTGAACAAAATAATTATGGCATTAACCGCTTGCGCCGCCATACTGGCCGCGACCGCCTGCGGAGGCGGAAAAGCAAAAACCGCAGAGAACGCAGTAACGGAAGTGCCTAAGGTGTATTTCATCAAGGATATCACTTCCGAAAACATCATGAAGCTATACAACGCCCTGGGCCGCAAGGCTGAGGGCAAAAAGGTAGCAATTAAACTCTCCACCGGCGAGGCCGGCAATCCGAACCACCTGGACCCTAACCTTATAAAAGAACTGGTGCAGAGCGTGAACGGCACGATCATCGAGGGAAACACGGCATACGCCGGACAGCGCACCAACACTGCCGACCATATGAAAGTAGCCGAAGAACACGGTTTTACGGCCATCGCCGATGTCGATATCATGGATACCGACGGCCAGGTAGCCCTTGAAGTAAAAGGCGGAAAACATCTCAAAGAGGACCTTGTCGGCAAAAACTTCCTCGATTACGACTTTATGGTGGTACTGTCGCACTTCAAAGGCCACCCTATGGCTGGCTTCGGAGGCGCACTGAAGAACATATCCATCGGCATAGCCTCGCCCGAAGGCAAAGCCAACATCCATTCGGCAGGAAAAACAGCCGACGTGACCAAAGTATGGAGCATGATTCCCGACAACGACACTTTCCAGGAATCTATGGCCGAAGCATCGAAAGCCATCATCGACCATATCGGCGACAGAGTGCTGTATATCAATGTGGCAAATAACCTGTCTGTCGATTGCGACTGCGTGGCCGACCCCGCTCCTGTGGCAATGGCCGACCTCGGCATATTCGCATCGCTCGATCCTGTGGTGCTCGACCGTGCCTGCATAGACGCTGTACGCAATTCCGGCGATCACGGCAAAATACACCTAATAGAACGGATCGACTCCAGAAGCGGCATGCACAACCTGGACTATGCGGAACAACTCGGACTCGGTTCCCAGAAATACGAACTCGTCGAACTGAAATAATATTTCGATAATTTCCGGCCATTATCTGCAAAAACAGGCGTGAATCTAATCGCGCCTGTTTTTTTAGCATGTATCTGTCCGTATTTTTTACCGCAAAACGTAAAAACGCATTATATCCTCATCGGAAACATTTTCCAGGCCGAGTACCGCAACATAAGGGTCTCCATCCAACCCCAACAAACGGGCGAAAGCAGGCTCCGTCTTCACGCCTTTTTCTTTCAGTTCCACCACCCTTCGCATGAACTCCCCGCCGAGCAGACGTAGCACACGCGCCTCCACCAGCATATGCCTGTAAGCATTGGACCGGACAGGCTCCATATTGCAAGCGTATATCTCGACTGGTATGCCTCCGGCAGTAAAACAGCATAAAAAAGCCTTCCCGTCACCGGAAACACCAGTGGAAAAATCATCGTAACCGGCAAAAAGACGCGACATTTCATCCCCGAACGAGGTAAAATCACCTGTCCAACGGCACACTATGTCCATATCGCTCCAGCGAACATCTATACCCAACGGGAACGTCCCGGCAAGCACCGGCGCATACTGAGCAAGCGACTCCATAATACCGTGCGAAGACAACACACCGTAACACCTGCGCTGCACGGCCGAACCGAAACGCAGGTACTCCGTACCGCTGAAATCCGTATCATTAGCCATATCCGTACACCCCGGTAAAAAATTCCGCAACCCGGCGTATTTGCCGGGAAATACGATGAAACCCTAATTACTGACGGGCTATAAAAAACTCTTGATATAACCTGCAGTGGCATCCTGCGAAGGACGCGGCGCATTGGCGTTTATTATTTTCCCGTCACGGCCTATCAGGATAAACCTCGGTATGGTTTTTATCCCGTACTCCTGGGAAAAAACACGCGAGCCTTCCTGTCCGGCATGCAACTGCACGCCGCCGAGCGATTGTTCGCGTACGAATTTTTCCCATGCCGACTTGTCTTTATCGACCGAGATACTGACGAACACAACGTCCTGACCTTCGAAAGTCTTTTCAAGGGCTTTGAGCGCAGGTATTTCCGCACGGCACGGAGGGCACCATGTAGCCCACACATCTATAAACACCAACTTTCCCTTAAACGAGGCCATCGTGTATTCGGTCCCGTCAGGGGTCTTGAACTTGAAGTCCAGTGCGGCGTCGCCATCCTTTACCTGGGCCAAAGCGCATAGCGGCAGAAATGCGGCCAGTAGAAATGCTGTTAAATTTTTCATATTTCGATTTTTTTTTAAATTCATACAATAAAAAAAGCCTGTCTTCAGTGCCTGAACACCAAAGATAGGCTTTTTTGTGTTATCCGTAAAACCGGCTCAGATGCCGAATGCGGTCTTAACCTTATCTATGTAATCGAGTTTTTCCCATGTGAAAAGTTCGACTTCCACATCCTTGTCACCGAAGTAATCCGAGTGGAAATGTTTGGTTACCACCTGAGGTTCTCGGCCCACGTGCCCGTAAGAAGCTGTTTCGGCATAAATCGGGTTGCGGAGTTTAAACCTGCGTTCTATGGCCGAAGGACGCATGTCGAATATACCTTTCACGATCTTGGCTATCTCGCCATCCGTCATATCGACATGTGCCGTACCAAACGTATTGACGCATATGGATGTAGGCTCGACCACTCCTATGGCGTACGACACCTGCACCAGAACTTCGTCGGCAAGACCAGCGGCCACCAGGTTTTTGGCAATATGGCGCGCTGCATAAGCTGCCGAACGGTCCACCTTAGACGGGTCTTTACCCGAAAAAGCGCCGCCTCCGTGTGCGCCCTTGCCCCCGTACGTATCTACTATTATCTTGCGTCCGGTAAGACCCGTATCACCGTGAGGGCCGCCGATTACGAACTTGCCCGTAGGGTTTATATGGTACGTTATCTTATCGGTGAACAGCTTCTGTATTTCCGGTTCGCATCCGGCTATAACGCGCGGCATGAGCTTGTTTATTATATCCGATTTGATGGTTTCGAGCATCTGGCGGTCATCGTCGCAAAACTCGTCGTGCTGCGTGGAAACGACTATCGTGTCTATACGCTGAGGCACGTTGTCGTCGGAATATTCGATCGTCACCTGGCTTTTTGCATCGGGACGCAGGTAGCTGATTTCCGTTCCTTCACGGCGCATTGCGGCCAGCTCCTTGAGTATCCTGTGCGAGAGTTCCAAGGCCAGCGGCATATAGTTGCGGGTTTCGCGGGTAGCATAACCGAACATCATGCCCTGGTCGCCGGCACCCTGTTCTTTCTGCTCGTTTTTCTCATTGGCAGCATCCACGCCGCGGTTGATATCGTCCGACTGTTCGTGTATCATCGATATAACCCCGCACGAGTCGCCGTCGAAACGGTATTCGGCCTTGGTATAGCCTATGCGGTTAATAACGTCGCGTGCCACACCCTGGAGGTCCACATAGGTATCGGATTTGACCTCGCCGGCCATTATCACCTGGCCGGTAGTTACCAGCGTTTCACAAGCCACTTTGGACTGAGGGTCGTAAGCCAGGAAATTGTCCAGCAGCGCATCGGATATCTGGTCGGCTATCTTGTCGGGATGGCCTTCGGAAACCGATTCGGAAGTAAACAAATATGCCATTTCTACAAATATTTATATTGATTATTGAAAATTCGCAATTAAAAAACGCGCCCCGACAACACACTGGCAGGAAACATATATGATAAACGTACCGGGAAAAAAAGCAAAGCGGGAAATCCTGTTTTAGCATTTTTTTCAAGAGGTCGCAATCAGTCAAATTTGTCCTCCGTGTAAAGTCTTTTCGCGGTGCAAAAATACGCAAAAAAGAGGAAGCCTTTTAGTTTTCCCCTTATTTAACATTAAAAGCTTCCCATATCATACCGGCAGGGTATCCCTTGGAGTAAAGATAGTTGTAAACCGCGGCCTTCTGCTGCCGCGTATCGAGTCCTCCGGCACGCCTGACACGGGCATCGAAAAGTTTTTTGAAATTTTCCCGGTATTCATCGCGGTTTATCTCGCCTATGGCCTCCTCTATCAGCGCGCCGGGAATACCCCTTGCGGCCAGTTCCGACCTCAGTCGCGTTTCACCCCATTTTTTTATACGGTACTTACCCCTTACGAAGCTGCGCGCAAAACGCTCCTCGTCCAGAAAGCGTCCGTCTTCAAGACTGCGCATTATCACGGTATTTTCGTCTTCGGTCAGGCCGAAAGAACGCAATTTCTCATCCGCTTCCCTGCGGCAACGGTCGCGGTAGGCACAATATCGCTCCATCTTTTCCAGCACCTGCTCCGGTGTGGGCGTCGAATTTCCGTCCTTTGCCATAACCTCACTCCGTCTACTTTTTAACGCCTTTCTGCTGGATTATGAACACAGTCGGCTTTTTATGAATATCAGGCCGAACGCCTGAACTTTTCCACCCGGCAACGGTCATCGTCCGTATGTATTCATCCGGCCCCGTTATATCCGAAGCCACGCAAAGGCTGGTATGCGAAGCGCACGAGGACAGTATATCGTCGAACATCTGTACATTCCGGTAAGGCGTTTCTATGAATATCTGCGCCTGTGAGTTCTTCAGCGACAACGCCTCCAGCTCCCGCAGACGCGCCCTCCGGCCTGCCTTGTCCACAGGCAGGTACCCGTTGAAAGCGAAACACTGTCCGGAAAGGCCGGAAGCCATCAGCCCCATCAACACGGACGAAGGCCCGCACAATGGTATCACGCGTATGCCCATCCCGTGCGCACGCTCCACGACCAATGCACCGGGGTCGGCTACGGCCGGAACACCAGCTTCGGATATCACGCCCAAATCATGTCCCTGAAGACAAGGAGCCAGGTAAGACGATATCATAGCGTCGTCGGAATGTTTGCCGATGGGATAAAATACGAGTGAACTTATATCCTTTTCCGGAACTACTTTCTTTATATACCGACGGGCCGTTTTTTCGTTTTCTACCGCGAAATACGATATACTGCGTATTTCATCCCTTACACGCGGGGCCATAACACTGTCGAACGGCACGTCGGAGAGAAACGTCGGTATCAGATACACAGTTCCTTTTTCCTTTTCCATATTGTCACCTTACATATGGTTAAAAACCGAAAAAACCGCCGTAAAGTTGCCCTTCGCGGCGGTTTTAATATCGTTATTTTCCTTTTCAGGTTCTCAGAACGGTAAATCGTCATCGTCGCCGGCCGGGGCTGACGGCGCTGCAGGAGCCTGAGGTTGTGCCGGCATACCCTGCGATGCGAACGGATTGGCAGGAGCGGCGGATGGCTGTCCCTGAGCCATGCCGGGAGCGGACGCTTCGATACGCCATCCCCCTACGGACGTGAAATAACGCACATCGCCGGTCTTTGGATCTGTCCACTCGCGTCCGCGCAGGTTTATCGACACTTTAACGTACTGACCTTCGGTAAAGGCGTCCACCAGGGCAGCGCGGCTCTGTGCAAACTCGACCATTATCGTCTGCGGATACATCTCGTCGGTGAGTATCACCACTTCTCGTTTCGAAAATGTCGGCGTTATCTGTTGCAGGGGGGATATTTTTTTAATAGTTCCTACCAATTCCATCGTAATTTCGTTTTATTTATGTTTAAATCAATACTCAATCCTATTCGCGGAAATAGCGATACCGGACTTTACAAATATCGGTATTTTTTTCTTCCGGGCGTAATTTTTTTATCAACATCCGGACAAATCGTCCGTGCGCCCATGCCTGTCCTTACAGGAATTTGTAACCGACCATAACGCCGAAACGCGGTATCCAATGCGAGGAACCGTTCCAGGGATCGGGATGTTCGGGCTGGTTGGGACGTTGCGGATTCATTTCTATTTTGTCCTTCCAGGCTATCTGATTACCTTCCGAATCGAATTCGTCGTAAAGGGTATATGCATTGTACCATCCGGTAACAAATGTTCCTCCGGCAAACACGTCCAGCGTTATACGCTTTCCGAAATTCCACTTGTAGCCTATCGAAACCCCGGACAGAATACCCATACCTCTCTGATACGAATTGTTCCACCGGAATATCTTCCCGTCGTTCAATATATAAGGCCGTGATACTTTGATCATAAGCAAAGCGCCTATGTCCACACCGCCCCACCAGCCTCGCAACGCGCCGCCTTCGTGTTTTTTAAAATAAAACCTGGCCGTGTTTATTATCTGCAGGAAATGCTCCGGCCGGGAATGCCCTCCGAGTTTTACCGACTGCCACGGGGAATACAAAACCTCCGCATTGTACGATATCCTCTGCGACAGCGGAATCTCCACCGAAGGGTTTATCACTCCTACCAACGCATAAGCGCCGTTTATCTTAAGTTCCGTCTGTCCGTATGACGCGGTGCTGCAAAACGAAACCATCAAAACCGCAATAATTATACGTATATTACCCATATCTCTATATTTTTTAAAATCCTAAAGTATGTCCTGTCAGCAAAGATAGCTCAAACCGTCAGCCTGGCAAAGGGAAAACGAACTTTTAGGATGACCGTACCGCAACGGCCGTCTATATCGCTGACGATTTTACACTAAAAAAGGACAAAAACTTCCGTTATCTGAACAAAATATTTACATTTGCCTTCATACTATTCAGCCACAACAGCTTTTTAACTAAAATACATTATCAGACCTGACACAAGGCACATCAAAACAACAAACACATATACACACATGACTTTCAATATAGACGAAAACGGATACTACGGCCCGTTCGGCGGAGCCCACATACCGGAAATGCTGCGGAGAAACATCGAAACGCTTCAATCCACCTATCTCAAAGAAATAAACACCGAAAGTTTCAGGCAGGAATTCGACCTGCTGCTGAAGGACTACGTAGGCCGGCCTTCGCCGTTGTATTTCTCTGAAAAACTTTCCGAAAAATACGGCATACGCCTTTATCTCAAACGGGAAGACCTCAACCACACCGGTGCACACAAGATAAACAATGCCATCGGCCAGGTACTTCTGGCGCGGCGCATGGGCAAAAAACGCATCATAGCCGAAACCGGAGCCGGACAGCACGGAGTGGCCACTGCCACCGTCTGCGCCTTGATGGACATGGAATGCTCCATATACATGGGTGCTACCGACATAGCCAGACAAATGCTCAACGTACAGAAAATGGAAATGCTCGGAGCGCAGGTAGTATCGGTAGAAAGCGGCAACAAAACGTTGAAAGAGGCCGTCGACGAAGCTCTTGCCGAATGGTGCGCACATCCCGACGATACTTTTTACCTGATAGGTTCAGCCGTAGGGCCTCACCCCTACCCCGACATAGTTGCGCGTTTCCAGTCCGTCATATCGGCCGAAATAAAAAAACAGCTCGCCGAAAAAGAAGGCCGCGATTACCCCGATTACCTGATCGCATGCGTGGGAGGCGGCAGCAACGCGATAGGTACTTTTTACCATTACCTGGATGACAAACGCGTGAAACTCATCGAAGCGGAAGCGGCAGGATTAGGGCTCGATACAGGGCAGCACGCCGCCACGATGTCCCTCGGCAGTGAAAACGTGCTTCACGGCAGCAAAACACTGGTCCTTACGGACAGCAAGGGAGAAGTAACCGAACCGTACTCCATATCCGCCGGACTGGACTATCCCGGCGTGGGTCCGGCACACGCCAACCTTTCCGTATCGGGACGGGCAGAAATAATGGCCGTAACAGACGACCAGGCCCTCGACGCAGCTTTCGAACTGACGCGGGCAGAAGGCATAATCCCGGCGCTGGAATCTTCGCACGCGCTGGCGGTACTCTCCCTCCGCAAATTTGAAAAAGACGCTGTCGTGGTATTGACAGTATCCGGACGCGGCGACAAGGATATGCCTGCGTACCTTAAGGCTTTCAACGACCGTATGAAGACGAAATAAAAGAATTTTTTCTCCATAACGCAAAACGTCTTCCCGGGCATATGTATTCGGGAAGGCGTTTTTTAAGTATCTTTACACAAACACCCTGACTGTCATACACACCTATGGAAGAGCCTATACGCACGCGCACAATACTCTCCCGCCTGAGAACGCGCGACACCCTTTTCGGCATAACATACAATATGAACCTGTACCGGGGTTGCTCTCACGGGTGTATCTACTGCGATACGCGCAGCACGTGTTACGGCATAGGCGACATAAGCCGCATAAGGATAAAAGAGAACGCCGTAGCCCTGCTCGAAAAAGAACTGTCAGGCAAAAAAGGCCCTAAAGCCACAATAGGCACAGGTTCGATGAACGATCCTTACATGCCTTGCGAAAAACGGCACAGACTCACCCGTAGCGCCCTCGAAATCATAGCCAGACACGGGTTTCCGGTACACGTGATAACCAAAAGCGGCCTTGTGGCACGCGATAAAGACATACTGTCCGAAATATCCGGAAAATCATACGCCGCGGTCAGTTTTACCGTAACAACCTCCGACGACACTCTGGCGCGGATTACGGAGCCGGGAGCCACGCCGCCTTCGCTGCGCTTCAATGCCATGGAAAAACTGGCCTCTGCCGGTATATACACCGGGGTGACCATGATGCCCATTCTGCCGTTTATAAACGACCGTCCGGAAAATATAACGGAGATCATGCGTATGGCGGCTTCCTCAGGCGCATCCTACGTACTGCCTATGTTCGGGGTAACGCTTCGCGAAGGATCTCGCGATTTTTTCTACAGCGTGCTGGACAAACATTTTCCAGGAATCAAAGGCCGATACGAACAGACATTCGCAAACCGTTACGAATGTTTCAGTCCGCGTTATGCAGATCTGCGAGACGTTTTCCTGCAGGGCGCATCACAGTACGGACTTTCCGGGAGCATGAGATTTTACGAACCGCCTCCACCGGCGCAGCTTTCCATGTTCTGAGGCCATTTACTTTAAAAACCATATATTTGTGCCTGTCAAACTCTAAAAACACATATACGCTATGGAACAAAAATATTGCCAGAGCTGTGGAATGCCGATGTCAGCCAAAGAGGATTTCGGGACCGAAAAATCCGGGAACGCCAGTCACGATTACTGTACATATTGCTACAAGGACGGAAAATTCACTTCCGATTGCACTATGGATGAAATGATTGGACACTGCGCCCGTTTTGTAGACCAATTCAACGAAGATTCGGCCGTAAAATACACCAAAGAAGAGGCCATTGCGGAAATGAAACGCTTTTTCCCTCAGTTGAAACGTTGGAAAAACGCCTGAACACACACGTTTGATTCCCATATTTTCTATACCGGACAATGCAATACACCGTCAAAAAAGTTTTCCCGCAGGACATACCATTGCTCTGCCGCATTTTCAAAGATTCGGTGCTGAACATAGCATCGAAAGATTACTCACGCGAACAGACGGATGCATGGGCCGGTACGGGTACCGTAAAACGGTGGGAAGAACTCTTTGCCAGCGGGCTTTGCTTTGCGGCGGCATTCGACAACGACGGCATCATGTGCGGCTTTACCTCGGTAAATACCGCCGGTTATCTGCACTCGATGTTCGTGGGGAGCGGTTATCGTGGAAAAGGCGTAGCTTCGGAACTTCTGAAATGGGCTGAAAATTACGCTAAAGAGCATCGTGCCTATGAAATGTCGTGTGATGTGAGCATCACCGCAAAGACGTTTTTTTCAAAAAACGGATACCGTACGGAAAAAGAACAGAGTGTACGTGTAAAAGACATATTCATGACAAATTATGCCATGAAGAAAAAATTATGATCTTCCGCCGCAATTAACGGGAGGATGTGTTATATAACGTATCAGATATCCTCGAACTCAATATTGGTAAAGCGGCTCGATAGCGAGATGTCTTCCTGCGTGCCCTCACGATCCGAAGCTACGGCGTGTTCGGCATCGATATCGTCAGGAGTCTTTTTATAGTCCTTTATATGACGTTCCGATATGACTTCCTGCCCCTTTTCTTTCAAAATAAAATCGGTAGCTTCTTCAAAAAACGATTTAAAAGATTCGAAATCCTCTTTGTAAAGGTAGATTTTATGTTTCTTGTATTCGTTTACGCCCGATTCCTGGCTAAATTTTTTACTTTCGGTGATAGTCAGATAGTAGTCTCCGGCCTTTGTAGTCCTTACATCGAAAAAGTATGTCCTCCGTCCCGCCCTGAGTGCCTTGGAAAATATCTCGGTATTATCCTGGTATTCGTTTTCTCCCATCGTTGTTTAGAGTTTAAATAATTTACCACAAATCTAAAAAAATATTTATCATAAAAAGATACAGGCCATATAAAGTTTTAATGAAAAGAAAAAAAATGATTTTTTTGTTGCGGCAAACGGATATTAATGGTATTTTTGTGCCCGCAAACAGGGATTAAAACACTGTGCGTTACGTTTCGGTAGCTCAGTTGGTAGAGCAATTGACTCTTAATCAATGGGTCGTGGGTTCGAGCCCCACCCGGAACACTAAATTGCAAAAAGCTGTAAATCAGCAAAATAAAAGCCTTTGAACGTCGTTTCAGAGGCTTTTTTTATGTCCGTTTTTGTTCCTATAATGTTAAAGCATGAGAAATTTTAAGCGTCTTAACTATATTTGTTGACTAATAGTTGACTAAAAAATGGGCATCACGTTTAAGGCAGAAATTAAAAAAACCGAACAACGAGAGGACAGAACTTGAAACATCAAAATTCGGGAAACGAAGGGCCTGGATATTACCCGTATATCCACTAATTTTTATGTGACTAAATCTTACTTTTCCCGAAAGGTATGAAATAACGGATTTAGATATATTGAAATCCTGCCAGGCTATAATAGATGATTTCTGGGCAATAATTAAGGTTATGATTTACTTACGTCCAGTACAGTGTAAACTGCAATATCATTGATAGACACCTTGCATTTTACAAGATTTCCAATACGTAACCAGTTTGTATTCACCATTCAGATGCTTTGAAATTATAAACGGGTTTTATCACATCAATAATCTCGACCGTATCAACAATAGCGTCCATAATTTCATCTATGGGTTTATATGCCTGAGGCGCTTCGTCAATAGTAGCAAAGCTTACCGATGTAGTGAATATCCCGGTCATAGAGCTAACGAAATCATCCATTGACAACCTTTCTTTTGCCTCGCTCCGGCTCATAAGCCGACCTGCTCCGTGAGGAGCGGAGTAATTCCAATCTTTGTTACCTTTACCAACACATAGAAGAGAACCGTCACGCATATTGATAGGGATAAGCAACTTTTCTCCCGACTCCGCGCTTACCGCCCCTTTGCGAAGTATCATACGATTGAAATCTATGTAGTTATGTACCGTTTCAAACCGTGACACCTCGTTGAAGCCCATTTCCCGGATAATGATATCGGCCATTGTTTTGCGGTTGAGTGATGCGAACCGCTGGACTATCGCCATATCGTTGAGATAGTCCTTGAAGTTTTCACCGGAAAGGTGGGCGAGTTCCTTGTCTGCAATAGGTTTCTGTAAACTCTTCACCTCTCGTTCGATGTCCCGCGCCCGGCCTTCTCTTTTCAAGCGTCCGATAAGTTCCGCTTTGATTTTCTTCATTTCGTTCTCCCCTTGAAAGGCTATGTGCTGATAGTGCTTGCATACATCGCCGCCGAGTTTTCGACTTCCGGAGTGGATGACAAGATAAAACCTACCTGTTTTTTCCGAGCAGTCTACCTCTATGAAGTGATTGCCTCCTCCTAACGTACCGATAGAGTGTAATGCCCGTTCTATATCTACATTTTTAGCACAAAGCAGCGCATCAAAGTCAAAGGCACATTTCGGACTGTCGTGAACATTGAACCCGTTAGGTATCTTGGAGCGAATAATTGTATCCAATTTCTCACAATCGATAGAACTGTCTTTCAATTCTACGGTAAGCATCCCGCAGCCGATATCCACACCTACCAGGTTAGGAGTTACCTTGTCTGTGATAGTCATCGTCGTGCCGACCGTACAGCCTTTACCGGCATGGGAATCTGGCATAATCCGGATTATTGAATCCTTGTAGGCTTCGTAATTTGCCAAGCGTTTTATCTGCTCGAAAGCCTCGTACTCGAACGTATCTGCATAAATTTTGACCTCGCCGCCAAAATTTGTCTTTATAGTTTTCATATCTTTCAAATTGTTGTAAAGTTAGTATTTTTTCTGTCACTATTTGGAATAGCAGCCTTTTGTGATAATACACTTTCATACCAAATAAGGCTTTTCAGTACATATTTTCATGCATCTTCTCCGATTATATTGTAATGTGTAACCATATTTGTGATTGTAGAGAAACGGCATAATAGACCATTTGGCTGTCTTTCTATACCCCCTCCATAGTTTTGCAAATCTATTATATAATTTTGGTTGAATGAACGGCAAACAATGTACTATCCTCCGAGGCTTCCACAAGTGCCTGTCATTCCTTTTGGTTTGGTTACTGACTGTTTTTTTAGTTTTGAATTCAACACAAAGACAATTATAGTTATCTGGCGGAGTAAAGAAATATTACATCGGTTACACCTACGGTTACTCCTTCGCCTTTCATTATCGCAGCTTCCCTAGCATTTCTGGAATCACCATTAGGCATGGCAAATAAAATTTCGCTATTTGTCGGTATTGAAGGCGGAAACAAATAACATAGTTCTTTTGTAGGGTACTTGGGTGAAGTCACATCCTTTCGAAAATCTATTTAGTTTAGCCCAAATCGTACAACCAAAACAGAAGCTTAATAAGGTCAAACAATATGGTTACTAAGCCTATTGTAAAAACTACAATGGCTATAACACCCAAAAATCCATATATCGTTATTATTTGTATATTTTATTGATTCATTTATATCCGAAAACGTTATTATTCATGATCATATGCCTTTGAAAATATTATAATCCCGACCTACGCAGTTGTTCGGCAATTCCGCCTGTTGATACCAACAGCTTTTAATAAACTATCTTTGAGTTAGAAATAGATTGCATTTAAACCCATCTGTAGGGTATTGTACCATAACGATTAATCATTCCCATCGTATTCTTCCCCAACATTAAAAATCGCAGAAATCAGAGCATTTAGCAATCATTCCTGCTATCACGTCAACTATCGAATCGATGCTTACGAGCGTTTTAAATCCAACTGCATGAAGTTTACGCATGGCTTTATGCGTTCGGTATTGGTAGGTGTGCCCCGCTCCAGTTCATCATATCCTGTGAGAGTAAAGCTGAAAGAGGCCATATTGCGTTTCTCTTTCAGTATTCTTTCGAGAAATAAAAGTTATTCAAACAGGATATTGTTTTGCGGCTTATTGCTGATAGTAGGCTTTACCTGTATCAATTTTACAGTTTGCGGAGTTATCTGGTTGAACTGTGGATTTTTGTCTATGAAATAGACTTTCTTGTCGCGAAGGTTCTCGAAGTATTCCCAGATTTCCTCTTTGGACATGGACTCGAACAGTTCGTCGAGGTCTATGATGTAATTGTTGTCCAAAAAGGAGGCGGGTTCGGTGCGGATTTCCAGGGTGTCATCCCAATACACCTGCCTTTTTTTTGATAGCTCATAGGTATTGTAATTCACATGGAAAAACATTAAATATATTTCCCTAGCATCAGAAAGATAGGTAAAATTTATAGGCCCCCAATTATATAAATGACTATTATTTGGTTGATCTACCCTTCTAAAACCCTCCGATACATTATTTTCGCCTTTCGATGTTACGTAGAAATATACCGGTTCACGGTCTTCTTCCTGAGCATAGCCTGCGGCAAACGGCAGCAGAAGCAATGCGATGAGTGTTATTAGTTTTTTCATGTGTAGCGGTAATAGAAGAACCGGGAGGAGGCTTTTCTCCTCCCGGGAAATCAAAGTCATCACAATATTATGGTCGGATTAACCGGCCGGTTGCTGATGGTAGGCTTTACCTGTATCAATTTTACAGTTTGCGGAGTTATCTGGTTGAACTGTGGGTTTTTGTCTATGAAATAGACTTTCTTGTCGCGAAGGTTCTCGAAGTATTCCCAGATTTCCTCTTTGGACATTGTGTCGAACAGTTCGTCGAGGTCTATGATGTAATTGTTGTCCAGAAAGGAGGCAGGTTCGGTGCGGATTTCCATCGTGTCATCCCAATACACCTGCCTTTTTTTTGATAGCTCGTAGGTGTTGTAATCAATATGTGAAAAAATTACTTCTACTTTCTTATTCTCTGATTTATATATAAAATGTATAGAATAGTCATTGTGTGTTGGTAACTTTTTCGAACTTTTATTTCTAGAAAAGCCTTCTGTTACTCCACTTTCCCCTTTCGATGTTACATAGAAATATACCGGCTCACGGTCTTCTTCCTGAGCATAGCCTGCGGCAAACGGCAGCAGGAACAGTGCGATGAGTGTTATTAGTTTTTTCATGTGCAGCGGTAATAGAAAAACCG
Organism: Flavobacteriales bacterium; assembly: GCA_003150615.1. Lineage (GTDB taxonomy): Bacteria > Bacteroidota > Bacteroidia > Flavobacteriales > UBA1820 > Merdimorpha. Next base: position 45,279 of record QALN01000008.1, read on the forward strand.
GGAGGAGAGTAAAGCCTCCTCCCTGAAAATCATAATTATTATTTCATGCCACCTTCTTTCACTATAAGGCCGCCAGGGCGATTATTCGAGGATAATTTTACTTGTATCAATTTCACTGTTTGTTGGTTTATCTGGCCGTATTCGGGATTTTTATCTATAAAATATATCTTTTTATTATATAATTCATCTGTATAATCCCAGATTTCCTCTTTGGACATGGACTCGAACAGTTCGTCGAGGTCTATGATGTAATTGTTGTCCAGAAAGGAGGCGGGTTCGGTGCGGATTTCCATCGTGTCATCCCATCTCACAGGCCGTATTTTTGAAAGTTCATAGGTGTTATAATCTATGTGCATAAACCATGCCCTAACTTTTTTGGATTTTGAAATATATGTAAAATATATAGGTACACTTCTATGACATGGATCGTTATTGCTACCATTTCCTCTCCATACGCCTTCAGATAAGTCGTTATTGGATTTTGAATTTACGTAGAAATATACCGGTTCATGTTCTGTATCTTCCGACTGTGCATATCCTGCGGCAAACGGCAGCAGAAGCAATGCGATGAGTGTTATTAGTTTTTTCATGTGTAGCGGTAATAGAAAAACCGGGAGGAGACTTTTCTCCTCCCGGAAAATCAAAGTCATCACAATATTATGGTCGGATTAACCGGCCGGTTGCTGATGGTAGGCTTTACCTGTATCAATTTTACAGTTTGCGGAGTTATCTGGTTGAACTGTGGATTTTTGTCTATGAAATAGACTTTCTTGTCGCGAAGGTTCTCGAAGTATTCCCAGATTTCCTCTTTGGACATTGTGTCGAACAGTTCGTCGAGGTCTATGATGTAATTGTTGTCCAGAAAGGAGGCAGGTTCGGTGCGGATTTCCATCGTGTCATCCCAATACACCTGCCTTTTTTTTGATAGCTCGTAGGTGTTGTAATCAATATGTGAAAAAATTACTTCTACTTTCTTATTCTCTGATTTATATATAAAATGTATAGAATAGTCATTGTGTGTTGGTAACTTTTTCGAACTTTTATTTCTAGAAAAGCCTTCTGTTACTCCACTTTCCCCTTTCGATGTTACATAGAAATATACCGGCTCACGGTCTTCTTCCTGAGCATAGCCTGCGGCAAACGGCAGCAGGAACAGTGCGATGAGTGTTATTAGTTTTTTCATGTGCAGCGGTAATAGAAAA
>QALN01000008.1:49583-162775 GCA_003150615.1 Flavobacteriales bacterium
CCTGCGGCAAACGGCAGCAGAAGCAATGCGATGAGTGTTATTAGTTTTTTCATGTGTAGCGGTAATAGAAAAACCGGGAGGAGACTTTTCTCCTCCCGGAAAATCAAAGTCATCACAATATTATGGTCGGATTAACCGGCCGGTTGCTGATGGTAGGCTTTACCTGTATCAATTTTACAGTTTGCGGAGTTATCTGGTTGAACTGTGGATTTTTGTCTATGAAATAGACTTTCTTGTCGCGAAGGTTCTCGAAGTATTCCCAGATTTCCTCTTTGGACATTGTGTCGAACAGTTCGTCGAGGTCTATGATGTAATTGTTGCCCAGAAAGGAGGCAGGTTCGGTACGGATTTCCAGGGTGTCATCCCAATACACCTGCCTTTTTTTTGATAGCTCATAAGTATTGTAATTATAATGTGTAAAATGTACTTCGACACCTTTATTATCCACTTCGTACGTAAAATATATCGGTGGAGTATTGTACAACGGATTATTGTTATTTACACGGGTTCGCCTCGAAAAGCCTTCATCCGTATCTTCCCCTTTTGATGTTACGTAGAAATATACAGGTTCACGGTCTTCCTGTGCATAGCCTGCGGCAAACGGCAGCAGAAGCAATGCGATGAGTGTTATTAGTTTTTTCATGTGTAGCGGTAATAGAAAAACCGGGAGGAGGCTTCTCCTCCCGGAGTAATCATGGTTATTCAAACAGGATATTGTTTTGCGGCTTATTGCTGATGGTAGGCTTTACCTGTATCAATTTTACAGTTTGAGAAGTTATCTGGTTGAACTGTGGGTTTTTGTCTATGAAATAGACTTTCTTGCCGCGAAGGTTCTCAAAGTATTCCCAGATTTCCTCTTTGGACATGGACTCGAACAGTTCGTCGAGGTCTATGATGTAATTGTTGTCCAGAAAGGAGGCAGGTTCGGTGCGGATTTCCAGGGTGTCGTCCCATTCTACGGGCCTTGTTTTTGATAGCTCATAGGTATTGTAATTCACATGGAAAAAAATTAAATATATTTCCCGAGTATCAGAATTATAAGTGAAATGTATAGGTTTTCCATTATATAAAGGATCGTTATCAATTTCTTCTATTCTCGTAAAACCCTCTGAAATATTCCTTTCTCCTTTCGATGTTACGTAGAAATATACCGGTTCACGGTCTTCTTCCTGAGCATAGCCTGCGGCAAACGGCAGCAGAAGCAATGCGATGAGTGTTATTAGTTTTTTCATTTTCTTGGATTGTTTTTATAACAGATTTTTTCTTTATCAAAAAATTTATTAGCGTCTTTATATTCTCCAGATTTCACAAGGTTTCCCCATTCCGTTGTATCGTATATTCCCGCAAACTTACCGTATTTGACGGCATCTGTATTTCCAGGAAATAAAGCTTCTACCATATCCTGCAAAAACCAGCCCATCATTACTACATGCTGAGAATGGTTATCCAGATGTATCCCTTGTTCCGTTAAGAGTATATGAGCAATCTCATGTAGCAACCCCAATGTAAGTCCAACAGGCGGGATATTTTGACTTACATACGAATAGAAAGCAGGAGAGATATATAAATTATATTCTTTATTTCCGGGCTCCCCAGGAAACCATCCTTTTACTGGATCTGTCGGATCTAATCCACTCGCTGCCATCTTATTTAAGATAGTTGTAGGTGGTTCCTTAACAAAAATTCTAATCTTGTTTTTATTCAATAACGCTATAATGACAGCACGCTCGGCTGGTGGCATTTTTTCCAATATTAACTCAAGTTGCGCATCAACAACAGGTTGCCCGCTATTAGGAAATTTAGGCGTTTCATCACCGTCACCCGGCCCGCTCGGATCGGGGTCGGGGTCCACAGGTGGAACCGGGTCGGTATCGGTAGTATCGCGTACATACGCGGTACAATCGGTTCCGTTGCAGTCCATGTCGCCGCAATACGGACACGGCCTAACCATACACCATTCCGGAAAATAAGAACAGAAGTGCACAGGGTCGTAATTGTACACAGGCAGCCAACCCTTTATTATCACTTCATCGAGTGTCGAAATATCCTGCCCGTCCCATACGGGTACTGTCGTCGAGCCTGGATTCGGCGGCTCGTCTCCATCGCCGCCCTGCGCCTGGGAAACCATTACCGCAGGGACTAACAGGCCGCGTTTTACCGGAGCACGCGATGTGTCTATCCGGCCGTCGGTGTAACCTACTCTTCCCAACAGTTTCTTGCTCATGTCAAAGAAAAGCAGATCCCCGGTAAAATCCATCATGTTAAGCGGAGAAATGTACATGGCGTCGATACCCGCTTTTTTCAGATAAGCCGTGTCGCCTACGGCGGATGTCAACGTACTATACTGCCTGCCCAAGGAATCCTGGTAGAGAGTAAGCCATACGGAAGGGTGCATGTAACGATGGCGTTCACTTTCCGGGAACTCCGTCGCATCGTAGTTGAAGTAATAATCGCCGGGAGAGGTGCGTACACATACGAGTACCGCTTTGCTGCTGTCGTCCCATTGGTACGAACCGGCCGTTTCCCAGTTCAAATCGAGGCCCGCGGACGGATGCGCCGCGGTAAAAGAGGTCTTCTGGCCCTTTACTATGTCATTTTCTTTCGTCATATGAGCGTCGTATCCATACTGGTAACTCGTCATTTTCGAGCAGGATACCACGCATCCCAATACAGCTATGGGCAAAAAGACTTTAAAAGTCTTTTTTCTCATAATAATGTTGTATCAGTTTGTTAATACCATTGAGTGAGGCCTCAGGGTCAAATATAAATAAAAAATAACATAACACAAGTCCGACGACAAAAATTACCATAAATTCAAAGAACAAACGAAAACCCTACGCAATTTTCAAACAAACGCCTGGAAAACATAGAGTTTTCTCAAACAAATATTCACGCGGCATCATTGATACGGCTAATGCACTACACATCAGCGCAGTGTGCTTTTCATCTACATTTATAATGTACGTCCGGGAGTTCCCTCAGCCGGCGCGCGGCAGCCTCGGCCGTTATATCCCTTTGTGGGTTGGCGAACATCTCGTAACCGACCATGAATTTTTTGACCGTAGCCGAACGCAGCAACGGAGGATAGAACGACATGTGCATCTGCCACTCGGGATGAGGACCGTCGGTGGGCGACTGGTGTATCCCGGCAGAATACGGGAACGAACATTCGAACATATTATCGTACCTGACGGTTACGTTTTTCACGGCATCGGCAAAACTGTCGCGTTCGGCGCAGTCAAGTTCCGTCAGGCATGCCACATGCCGCCTGGGTATTATCATTGTCTCGAAAGGCCATACCGCCCAGAAGGGCACGAGTGCGGCGAAATGTTCGTTTTCGTAAACCATCCTCGTACCGGCCTTAAGCTCGACATTCAGATAGTCAGTAAGAAGTATCCTTCCCGTACGGCCCGCGTATTTTTTTTGGTGTTCGGTTTTCTTGCGCACTTCTTCCGGTACGGACTCCTGCGCCCATATCTGACAGTGCGGATGCGGATTAGAATTGCCCATCAGCTCGCCTTTGTTCTCGAATATCTGAACGTTGCTTATCCAGTCCACAGCTCCCAGTTCGGCATATTGTCCGGCCCATACGTCCACTACTTTACCTATGTCCGCCACGTCCATTTCGGCCAGGGTGAGGCTGTGGTCCGGCGAAAAGTCTATAACCCGGCATATCCCGCGCTCGCTCCTTGCCACAAGCAACCCGTCAAGGTCGTAACTACCTGAAGGAGAATCGGGCAAAAGCGCTGAAAAATCGTTGGTAAATACGAACGTTTCTTTATAATCGGGATTTACCTGCCCGTTTGCTCGTACATTGCCGGGACAAAGCTGGCACGATGGATCGTAATGCGGTTTTTCGACTACGGCCGGTTTTTCCACCTTGCCGTTCCACGGGCGTTTCATCCGGTGCGGCGACACCAATACCCACTCACCTGTCAGGATATTGAGCCGGCGGTGCGAATGTTCCTCGAAACTGAATTTTTCCATTGCTGAGACACGGTTGTTTTTACGCTTTCACTTCGTGGCATCCTTCCTTTACGGACGTCTTGTAAGCCGTCATGTCCGTTCCTGTCTGTTTCTTGTACGCGGCGGCAGCTTTTCCGATAAAAGTATCGGCATACGAGCCTTTTACGATATTTATCGTACATCCGCCGAAACCTCCGCCCATCATGCGCGAACCGAGTACATTTTCGTCGTCGCGTGTAATATTTACCAGAAAATCCAGTTCAGGACAGCTGACTTCGTATTCTTCGGACAGTCCGTCGTGAGTGGCGTACATGAGCCTGCCAACGGCTTCCATATCGCCTTTTTTCATGTTTTCACACGCCTGTTCCACCCTGACCACCTCGCCTGTGACATAATGCAGGCGCTTGTACACCACCGGAGGGAATTTATCCTTTTCCGCCTCCAGCTGCCCGACAGTAACATCCCGCAGGGAGGACACGCCGAAAAGTTTTTTACATATTTCAAGCCCCTGCTCGCACTCGTGGTGGCGGGTATTGTACTCAGATGATGCCAGCGAATGCTTGACGTTGGTATTGCACAACACTACGATGTTATCGCCCAGTTCAAACGGGAAATATTCATGCGAGAGGTCGCGGCAATCAAGGCGTATCACCGAGTTTTCGCGGCCCATTACGCTTGCGAACTGGTCCATAATACCGCATTTTACGCCTGCGAACGTATGCTCCACCATTTGTCCGGTACGTGCTATGTCTTCTTTTTCCATTGCAAGCGAAAAAATGGCATTCAAAGCTGTCAGTGCGCCGCATTCCAATGCAGCGGATGACGAAAGCCCGGCCCCAAGCGGTATATCGCCGCCGAACACCATGTCGAATCCCGATATTTTGCAGCCTTTCTTTTGCAGCTGGTCGCACACGCCCATAAGGTATGTAGCCCATAAACCTGGTGCGGGAGCCAGGCTGTCAAGTGAAAATTCGTACCCCTGACCGAGATCAGCGGCCCACAACCGCACTTTTTGTTCATCCCCGTTAGCTGCCACGGCGAAATTCATTGCTTTGTCTATCGCTGCCGGGAGCACGTAACCGTCGTTATAGTCCGTGTGTTCGCCTATTATGTTTATGCGACCCGGCGCTTTGAATACGCGCGGAGAAGATGAAAATTTCTCTCTGAAAATACGTACTATGTCTTTTTCCTGCATGTGTAGTGTGTTCTTTAGTTTTCCGCCGGAATATCACGGCGGTTATCCGAGTTTTTTTCCGTTTTTACAAATGTAACGCAAACGGTCAAAAAAAACAGCATGTATGACATGCTGTTTTTCATCGATTTTTACCTCTGCGCAGAAAGCCGCCGTTTTTCAGGCCATAACGGGAAAATCGGTTTTCCCCACATAAATTTCAGATATTATGCGCCTTACGATATTCCACCAAAGATTCTATCGAGATAACCCTGAGCGAATGTTCACGCGCTATTTCGAGAAGTTGCGGCAGGCGCGCCATAGTCCCGTCGTGGTTCATTATTTCTATCAAGGCGCCGGCAGGCTGAAGTCCGCATATACGCGCCATGTCCACTACGGCCTCGGTATGCCCGTTGCGTTCCAGCACCCCGCCGGGACGCGCTTTCAATGCAAAAATATGACCTGGACGGCCCAACTGCTCCGCACGTGTGGACGGACAGGCCAGCGCTCGTATCGTTGCGGCGCGGTCACTGGCGGAAACTCCGGTAGTGCATCCTTCGCCCAAGAGGTCCACCGATACGGTAAAAGGCGTGCCTAGGTGTGATGTGTTTTCCCTGACCATCATATCCATTTCAAGACGTTCGCAAAGCTCCGGTGCCATAGGAGCGCACAACACCCCGCGTCCGTGATGCAGCATGAAATTGACTGTTTCGGGCGTTATTTTTTCCGCCGCGCAGACGAAATCTCCCTCGTTCTCCCGGTCCTGGTCATCCACAACTATCAATAACTTGCCGGCTTTGAAATCTTCAAGCGCATCTTCTATCCTACTGAGGGTCGTCATATTGCTCATCTTCGTTTTTTTTCCTTTTTAAAAATTTGAGTTTGTCTTTGTATTTCTGAGGCACACGCGCCCACTGGCGGTCCATAAAATTAAGAAGCGGATCGAGGTTTACTATCACCGCATCCTTCGTAGCGCGGTACGTGAGCCATATTCCGAACGGCAGAAGTATCCACGTGGGAAGCCAGCGCGCCGTAACCACGTCCAGCGTACCCTCCTTGCCCATCCTCTCTCCGGTCATAAACAGTATGTGGTATATCATGAAGATACCTATGGCCACCACAACGGGAAGTCCCAGCCCTCCCTTGCGTATCAATGCGCCCAGCGGGGCCCCTATGAAAAACAGTACTATCACCGAAAACGCGAGCGCGTATTTGCGCTGTATTTCCAGTCCGTAGTTATTTACCATCGAGGATGCCAGACGGAGCGATTCGGAGTAAGTGTCAAGATATTCGTAGTCCGAGCGCACCTTTGCCACTGCCGAACGGTATATCTCGCCCTTGTCGAAAAACCCGTCGTCTGCCAGATATTCAATCGCTGGGCGCAACGTGTCGGAAACGCCAGAAGTATCGCGCTTGAGTGTGCTGTCCGACGGCACCTCACGCAGATATCCGCGTGTTTCGATATCCTGGGCGAACATCTCTATCTGCTTGGTGAACTGACCTTTCAGGGAATCGAGGATATAGCTCAGCTGCTCGATATCGAGCATAGTATGACGTCCGCTTTCGTTTTCCTTGCTTATGTTGTCGATACTGAATGCCGATATGTCGATAGGAAAGACCTGACGGTCGAACGTGGTCTTGTTGACCCTCTGGCGGCGGCGTTCCACATAACTGCTGGACACATCCATATCGTCCATGTAGCCGTTATAAAGCGTAAGTATCATATAACGCTTGTCGTCCGAAGTAGTTATCGAGCCCGACTCCCCCACTATGACGGTCTTTACCCCCGAATGGTCGCTAAGGTCGTATATCAACGCACCTCGGATACTGTCTTTTTTCTCATCCGATGTAGGCAGTTTTTCATTGACCCTTATCGAGAAATCGCCAACCGAAGTGAACACGCCCGGTTCGAGGTTGAGCGATGGTTTCTGGTTCACGATATTGCGCAGCATGTTCTCGTACTTGAAGTTGGCGTACGGTATCACCTTGTTGGCAAAAAGGAACGCCCCGTACGATACGAACGCCATAAGCACTATAAGCGAGAGCATTATACGGAAAAGGGGGATACCTGCGGCTTTAAATGCCGAAAGTTCGCTGTTTTCCGACAGGTTTCCGAAAGTCATTATCGAGGACAGGAGTATGGCCACAGGCAAAGCCATGGGAACCATGGCTGCGCTCATGTACATCATCATCTCGGCGATGGGCAGAACACCGATTCCCTTGCCTATTATATCGTCCGCATAGAGCCACAGTATCTGCAGTACAAACACCAGCAACACCACGAAAAACGTGGCGAAAAACGGCAGTAGAAACGATTTAAGTATGTACCTGTCTAATATTTTCATTCTTTTTCCCGTCTTCCGGTTTGTAGGTTTGCCGTTTTCGGCTGAAACCGTCGCTTTGCGTCCGCTTCAGATATACCGGAACACTTGCTGATTTTATGGTTCGGCTATGTAATAACCTTCTTTTTTGTATTTACCCCGGTCGAATGAAAACATAGCCGCTTCGGTTTTGTACTCTCTGTCTATGCCCGTAACCTTCAGATAAGTACTGCCTGCGGAGCGGGACTTTTCGGTCACATCGACCAGCATCTTCGTGGCCGTGTCTATACCGACGAGTACGTATTCCGTAGCGCTCCGGGTATTTTTCGGCGTAAGGCGCAGGTATTGCACCGTACCTTTACGCTCCCCTGACAAAACCGCGAAATCACGCGCAAATGTATTCAAAATATCTGAAATCGACCCCAGGGAATTTCCCGCCGTTGCTGAGGAAGACTCCTCGATACCGACCTCCTTTTCGTCAGGCATTATGTTGTACGTGCGTCTGCCGTCGTATATACGGTCAAGGAAATCCATCGTAAGGCGGTACTTATCGCCCGAAACGTACAACACGCCGTTTCGTGAAACGGCTTCACCAGGCATAAGGTACGTAAATGTCGCTTTATACGATTTCTCCTTTTTTATCGCTGCGGCAGCTTCTGACAACAGTTTTTCCCCGTCCACGCTCCCCTGTCCGGTGACGGGCAAAGGCAGAAAGACGAGTAATACCGCTGCGGCAAAAAACACCATTGTCTTTTTCATATTCAGGATGTTTTAAAAATTATTCGCCGTAAAGTATCCTGTTGAGCGAAGCTTCGTCCTGTATTAGCACTTCGCGCGCTTTCGAGCCGTTGAACGGGCCTATTATCCCGGCCGACTCCAACTGGTCTACTATACGTCCGGCGCGGTTGAAACCTATCGACATCTTGCGCTGGATAACGGATGCCGAGCCCTGTTGCAGCGCCACCACTATACGGGCGGCTTCCTCGAACTTAGGATCGCGCTCACCGGCAGCATCGGACGAGGAGAAACCGTCATCTCCGTGTTCCCTCTCGCATTCAGGCAGAAGGAAAGCATCAGGGTAACCCTTTTGCGAACCTATGAATTCGCATATTTCCTCCACTTCCGGCGTATCGATAAACGCGCACTGCACACGCACCATCTCGTTGTTTGCCGAAAGGAGCATATCTCCCTTTCCTATCAGCTGGTCAGCGCCCGGCGAGTCGAGTATCGTCCGCGAGTCTATCTTGGACGTTACGCGGAAAGCTATACGTGCCGGGAAATTGGCTTTTATCAACCCCGTTATCACGTTTACCGACGGACGTTGCGTGGCAATGATTAAGTGTATGCCCACAGCACGGGCAAGCTGTGCCAGGCGTGCGATAGGCGTTTCTATCTCCTTGCCGGCAGTCATGATAAGGTCGGCGAACTCATCCACCACGAGCACTATGTAAGGCAGGAACTTATGTCCCTTTTCCGGATTCAGGCGACGGGCCACGAACTTGGCGTTGTATTCCTTGATATTCCGCACATACGCATCCTTTAACAGGTTGTAACGGTCGTCCATTTCCTTGCAAAGGGAGTTGAGCGTATCTATGACTTTGGACGTATCGGTTATGATGGCCTCTTCGGAGCCTGGCAGTTTGGCCAGATAATGCCGTTCTATTTTGTTGTACAACGTCAGTTCCACTTTTTTCGGGTCCACCAGCACGAACTTGACCTGCGAAGGATGCTTTTTGTACAGCAGAGAGGTTATCACGGCGTTCAGTCCTACCGATTTACCCTGTCCCGTAGCGCCGGCCATGAGCAGGTGCGGCATTTTCGACAGGTCGAACACCACCGTTTCATTGGAGATATTCTTACCTATGGCAACTGGCAGTTCCATCTGAGCCGTCTGGAATTTTTTCGACGATATGACCGCACTCATAGACACCATCGAAGGTTCTTTGTTCGGGACTTCTATGCCTATAGTACCCTTGCCCGGTATCGGGGCTATGATACGTATGCCCAAAGCCGAAAGCGAAAGGGCTATGTCGTCCTCAAGGTTCTTTATCTTCGACACCTTGACGCCAGGAGCGGGTATTATCTCGTAAAGGGTAACGGTAGGGCCTATCGTGGAATGTATGTGGGATATGTCTATATTGTAGTTCTTGAGCGTTTCGACTATGCGGCGGCGGTTGGCCGTCACTTCATCCTTGTCGACATTGATACCTTCGTTCTCGAAACGGCGCAGAAGTTTTAGCGAAGGATATTCGTAATTCGGGAGGTCGAGTTTTGGGTCGTATTCGCCGTTGCGCTCGACAAGCCGGCGGGCAAGGTCGTCATCTATCTCGCCTTCGGTTGCGGAAACCGTCACGGTACATTCAACTCCGCCTTCCTCCTCGTGCAGCACCTCTCCTTCGGCCGGGAGGCCGTCGCCGGCAACCGTAACGCCGCTTTCCATATTTTCCGGAGAAATTTCCCTGCCGTGACGGTCCTCTATGTCAAAAGGACGAGGTTCATAACCGTCATACGCATCTTCCGTCCCGTTCCCGGAATTTTCCCCGTGGCGCAGCGCATCGGTAGCGAAATCGTAACCTTCGTCAGCATCTTTCACGCCTGCAACGTCTTCCGAAAAGTCCATGACCGGCGCAGGTTCATCGTCGGGAAAAGCGTCGCCGCCGTCCAAATCGACCTGTTGGTACGAATATTCGTCGTCTGATGTTTCAGTTTCATGGGGACCGGACTGGCCGTCCTGCATAGCGTTATCAGCGTCATCTTCTTCGACTGTTCCCGTATTTTCGTGCGCGGCGGCATTGGCGAGCTGCTCCAGCGCTTCCATCTCAGCCCTGCGCCGTTCCGACTCTATACGTTCAGCCTCAAGACGTTCCTGCCGCCTTGCCAGGCGTTCGTCGCGCATGGCATTGAGTTTTTCAGGCGTTATCCCGAAACGTATTATCGCCCATGCCAGCGGGAAAACAGCCAGCACGAGAGCCAAGCCCCAGCCTATGTACCCGGTAAGTATTTCATTGAGCCTGTATCCCCACGCTCCCGAATATTCCGACGACAGGTAAGCTGCCGTGACCGACAGCCACAGAGCCCACAGCAGCATTTTCGCACAAAACACGGCAATACTGGTAAAAGGCTTGTCGAGAACCACAACGGCAGATACGGCAAGTCCTATGGCGAACAGGAAAAACGCCGATACGCCCATACGGTTCATCACGGCGTAACTTATCACATAACCTGCACGGCCCAAAAGATTGCCGTAACGTTCGCCCGCCTGCACGTTCTGGTCGTCAGCCCCCGTGAACATGTAAGAAATGCAGGAAAGGGCGAGCATGATCACCAACAGCGCCAGCACCACGCCCGATATCACGCGCAAAGTGCGGTTGTCCTGTTCAGATGTGGCGCGTGAAGCCCGCGCGGCAGGTTTTGAAACTGTTTTCTTTTTCTTCGCTGTTTTGGCCATCGTGATAAAACCCTTTCCCTGATATTTTTACCGCCGCAGCACGGAAGATCGTTTAATTTCCGCACGCGCACGGCAATTAGTGTCCGTTTATCCCGCGAAGTTAAGCAAAAACGATTAAATTTGCACCACCGATAAGGTTTATAGTTTACGATACATTAAAACGCAAAACGACAAAGACACAATCATGGAAATCCCTTCTAAGTACAGTCCGCAGGAAATAGAGGACAAATGGTACGCCTACTGGATGCAGAACGGTTACTTTCACTCGGAACCCGACAGCCGCCGCAAGCCGTACACCGTCGTCATACCCCCTCCGAACGTCACGGGTGTGCTGCATATGGGACACATGATGAACAATACGATACAGGACCTTCTGGTGCGCCGGGCCCGCATGAAAGGCTTCAACGCCTGCTGGGTTCCGGGAACCGACCACGCGTCGATAGCCACCGAGGCCAAGGTAGTTGCCAGGCTTAAAAGCCAGGGTATAAACAAATCCGACCTCTCGCGCGAGGAGTTCCTGAGCCACGCATGGGACTGGACGCACGAACACGGAGGCATAATACTCCAGCAACTCAAAAAACTCGGCGCATCGTGCGACTGGCAGCGCACCAAATTCACAATGGACGACGACATGTCACGCTCGGTCACCAAAGTTTTCGCCGACCTGTACCGCAAAGGACTTATATACCGTGGATACCGCATGGTCAATTGGGACCCCGAAGCCCTGACAACGGTATCGGACGAAGAAGTGATATATATAGAACAGCAGGGTAAGTTGTACTACCTGAGGTATATGGTGGAAGGAACCGACGATTACGTAGTCGTTGCCACCACCCGTCCGGAAACGATATTCGGCGACACGGCCATGTGCATCAACCCGGCCGACCCCCGTTATGCCCACATACGCGGAAAACGCGTCATCGTACCCATAGCCGGTCGCGCGATACCGGTCATAGAAGACGAATACGTGGACATCGAATTCGGAACCGGCTGCCTGAAAGTAACCCCGGCGCACGACGTTAACGACAAGATGTTGGGCGACAAATACGGACTGGATGTTATCGACATATTCAACGACAACGCCACGCTCAACGCCCACGGCCTGCACTATCAGGGCAAAGACCGTTTTCAGGTGCGCCGCGAAATAGAAAAGGAACTGGCGGAAAAAGGACTTCTGGAAAAAGTAGAAAACTACACGAACAAAGTGGGCACATCGGAGCGCACGAAAGCGGTCATCGAACCGAAAGTATCGCTCCAGTGGTTCCTCAAAATGGAAAAGCTCGCCACTCCGGCGCTTAAAGCCGTGATGGAGGACGAAATACGCTTCGTACCGGAAAAATTCAGGAACACGTACCGCCACTGGATGGAAAACGTCCACGACTGGAGCATCTCGCGTCAGCTGTGGTGGGGACACCGCATCCCGGCCTACTATTACGGACAGGGAATTAACGATTTCGTCGTTGCCGAAACACCGGAAGAAGCGCTTGACCTGGCCCGCGAAAGAACAGGCAACACTTCGCTCACTGCCGGCGAACTGACACAGGACCCCGACGCGCTGGATACATGGTTCTCGTCGTGGCTGTGGCCCATATCCGTATTCGGAGGGATACTGGACCCGGAAAACCCCGAAGTGAAATACTACTACCCCACCTCCGACCTTGTCACCGCACCCGACATTATTTTCTTCTGGGTGGCGCGTATGATCATGGCCGGATACGAATATCGTGGGCAGAGACCTTTCAAAAACGTGTATTTCACCGGTACTGTACGCGACAAACTGGGCCGCAAAATGTCCAAATCGCTCGGCAACTCGCCCGATCCGGTAAAACTGATGGAAGAATACGGAGCCGACTCGGTACGCCTGGGCATGCTCCTGACAGCCCCGGCCGGAAACGATTTTCCGTTCGACACCGACCTGTGCAAACAGGGTGCCGGTTTCTGCAACAAGATATGGAACGCCTTCCGCCTTGTCCAGGGATGGCAACACGACACAGGAGCAAAGGAAACGGAAGAAGCGGCAAAAGCGGGACTGTGGTTTGAAAACCGTATGGCCGAAGCCGTAGCGGAAATAGACGGGCTGTACGACGAATTCCGGCTCTCGGAAGCGTTGATGGCCACATACAAACTCGTATGGGACGATTTCTGCTCGTGGTATCTCGAAGCGGTCAAGCCTCCCTACGGCCAACCGATAGCCGAGACAACATACCAAAGAACCATTTCGTTTTTCGAGTCGCTGCTCAAACTCCTGCACCCGATCATGCCGTTCATAACCGAAGAATTGTGGCAGGCAGTAAAACCGCGGACGAAAGAAGAAGCGCTAATCGTATCCTCATGGCCTGAAACCAAAGATCCGGACCGCAAGATACTCGACGACTTCACGTACACCTCGGAACTGATAGCGGCGATACGTGGCATCAGACAGGAAAAAGGCATCTCCCCCAAAGAGACCCTGGAGGTATTCAGCCCGTCGCCAAGCGGCATGGTAATCGATTGCCTTGTCGGAAAACTGGTTGCCGCCTCCGTAAAAAAATCGGATGAAAAACCCTCCGGTTCGGTATCTTTCATGGTCCGTACGGATGAGTACTTCGTGCCGATGGAAGGCCGCATAGACAAGAAAGCGGAACTGGAGAAACTGCAAAACGACCTCCGGTACACTGAAGGTTTCCTCGAAAGCGTACGCAAAAAACTATCCAACGAACGTTTTGTCGGCTCCGCACCCGCGGCCGTGGTAGAAAACGAAAGGAAAAAAGAAGCCGACGCCCTTTCCAAGATCGCCTCCATAAAACAGGCCATCGAAGACCTTTCATAGAAAAGAAGGCAATATAGCGCAAACCGAGAGCAGAGCGAAGAAGAAAACGAAGTTTCAATCGGAGCTATGCCGAGGTACAGCCTATATTATACAAATATGACACCATATTTAAAGCGTCCCTTGCGGGACGCTTTTTTTGCGTAAGCGCCACATCCGGGAAAGCTCCTTATGTCCGTAGTAAGCAATCGTTCCGTCAGGTACAGTGCTCTTTCCTCCGCTCCAGACAAAGCCTCGAGACGCAAAGTCCGAAAGTTGTGGCGATAAATTATGTAAAACGATGCAGTTTTTCAAAGAAAATAGCATTACTTTTGTAAGATGTAAATTTCGTATCCCGACAGCAAATACAACCGGGTACGGAATTACTCGTAGTAAAAAAAACGGCATTATGTCAAAACTGTATCTGGTACCGACCCCGGTAGGCAATCTTCAGGACATGACTCCGCGCGCAATAGAGATCTTGCGAAGCGTCAGTCTGGTTCTGGCGGAAGATACCCGCACATCGGGCAAACTGATGCGCTTTTTCGGCATAGACACCCCGATGATGTCGTACCACATGTACAACGAACATAAAGCCCTTTCAGGATTTGTTGACCGCCTCAAAAGCGGACAGGACATAGCCGTGATAACCGATGCCGGCACACCCGGCATCTCGGACCCCGGTTTTTTGATATCGCGCGAAGCGATAAAGGAAGGCATACCGGTCGAATGTCTGCCTGGAGCCACAGCCCTCATTCCTGCACTGGCCGCCAGCGGGCTTCCCTGTGACAGGTTCGTGTTCGAGGGTTTCCTGCCAGTGAAAAAAGGCAGGGCGACAAGGCTCGAAGAACTGCGCCCGGAAAAAAGGACGATGATATTTTACGAATCGCCACACAAACTGATGAAAACGCTGGCCGATTTTTCCGCCGTGTTTTCCCCGGAGAGGAACATCAGCGTCTCGCGCGAGATAAGCAAGATGTTCGAGCAGCACGTACGCGGCACTGTAGCCGAAGTGACGGAGCACTTTACGGCGCATCCGCCCAAAGGCGAGTTCGTAATAGTGGTGCAGGGAGCAGCCGAAGAGAAAGAAAAGAAAAAAAATAAAAAATATGACTAAAAGGTGGCGACTCAAACCCCAGCCCACGGACGAAGAAGTCAACGGTTTGGCTTCGACTCTGAGGATAGACAGGGTTTTAGCGAAGCTGCTTGTGCAAAGAAACATCAAAACATATGACCAGGCGAGGACATTTTTCCACCCCGAACTAAATGATTTGCACGATCCGTTCCTGATGAAGGATATGGATAAAGCAGTCTCGCGTGTACAGCAGGCGCTGGACAACGGCGAGGGCATACTCGTATACGGCGACTACGACGTGGACGGCACTACGGCCGTGGCCATGATGTATTCGTTCCTCAAGAAATTTCATCCGAAAGTGCGCACTTACATCCCCGACCGCAACAACGAGGGATACGGCGTGTCGCGCAAAGGCATAGACTATGCACAGAACAACAAATGCTCTCTGATAATAGCTCTGGACTGCGGAATAAAAGCCGATAAAGAGATAGACTACGCCGCTTCCAAGGGAATAGACATAATCATCTGCGACCACCACCGCCCTTCGGACAAATTGCCGGGGGCGGTGGCCGTGCTTGACCCGAAACGTCCTGACTGCCGGTACCCTTTCAAGGAACTCAGCGGTTGCGGCGTGGGGCTCAAGCTGATACAGGCTGTGTGCAAAAGCAAGGGATGGGACGAAAAGGCCGTACTTGCGGAATACCTGGACCTGGCGGCGGTGAGCATAGGGGCCGATATCGTACCTATTGTGGATGAAAACCGCATCCTGGCATACTACGGACTCAAAAAACTCAATTCCAACCCGTGTCCCGGCATAAAGGCTTTCACCATCTTTTCCAAAAAGCGTTTTTTCAATATCTCGGACGTGATTTTCATCATAGCTCCGCGTATAAACGCTGCCGGGCGTATAAACCAGGGCATGCACGCAGTGGAGCTTCTCACGGCAAAGAACGACGTTGTGGCAAAGGAAATAGCGCTGGAAATCGACAACCTGAACGGGGAGCGCAAGGAACTGGATGCACAGACTACGGAGGAGGCGCTGGAGATGCTCAAAGGGCAGACGCTGGACGACAATTTTTGCATAATCGTTTACAATCCTTCGTGGCACAAGGGCGTAATAGGCATCGTGGCTTCGAGGCTGGTCGAGCAGTTCTACCGTCCGGCTATGGTGTTCACACAAACGGACGAAGACCTCATCTCGGCTTCAGCGCGGTCAATGCACGGTTTCGACATTTACAACGCTATCGAGGAGTGCCAGGATATTACCGAACAGTTCGGAGGGCATAAATATGCGGCGGGGCTTACCATTAAAAAAGAAAATTTCGAGTCTTTCAAAAAACGTATAAATGAGATTGCAAAGAAGGCTATCCTGCCCGAAATGCGAACTCCGGAGGTGGAGGTTGATGCCGAGATTAGCATGTCTGACATTACTCCGCGCTTTTTCAAGACACTCAAAAAATTCGCTCCTTTCGGGCCAGGCAACAATTCGCCCGTATTCATGGTGCGGGGGCTTAAGGACAACGGATGGGGTAAGGCCGTGGGAAAAGAGAACCAACATCTCAAACTGACAGTGCTTTCGGCGGACAATCCTTCGAGGACTTACGATGCGATAGGCTTTAATCTTGGAAAAAAGATAGATATGATACGCGACGGCAAGACGTTCATGGCCGTGTTTACGATCGAGGAAAATGAATACCAGGGACGTACCAACGTGCAGATCCGCCTGAAGGATATAAAACCCGAAGGGGATACTCTGGAATAAGGACGGGCATACCCCCGGAAACGCCGGAAAAAGAAAACCGCAGGCAAATGCCTGCGGTTTTCTTTTTCCGGCGCAGCGGCCGCAAGGGCCAGCCGTGGTTTATCGTATGCTGTTATAAACCAATTCTATCCACTTGTCCTGGTTCACAAAATCCCAATCGTATTTTGAGTAATCGGCAAGCGGTTTGGCCGCTTTGATATTTTCCAGCGATTCGTCGGCCATTATCAGCTGGTTTATTATATCCACCGTGGCCTGAAGGTCTTCGTGCAGTTTTTTAAATTCCTCCATCGTGTACAGCCGGCCATGACCTCCTATTAGCTTCATATCTTCAGGAAGCATCTTTATCAACTCGCTCTGTATGTCCAGATATTTCAAGGCATTTCCCCCGTTTTCTATGTCTATGTACGGAAAGCGGTCGGCAAAAAGCAAATCCCCGAGTATGGCTATCTTGAAATCCTTCATCGGTACAACGAAGTCTTCGGCCGTATGTCCGCCTTTGAACACCATAGGATTGTCCGGTATCAGGGAATTAGGTTTGCCTTCTCCCTCGACCTTACCCATAGTGAATGCGGTGGCAGCTATCTCCAGTCCTTTTCCCAGTACGGCATTTCCGCCTACGTGATCGTAATGATAATGAGTGTTTACTATTCCTTTAAGCGGAAGTTCGGTTATCTGCTTTATCGTTTCGGACAATGCACCTACACTTTCCTTAAACCCGGTATCGAAAAGCAACGCGCCTTGAGGGGTTATCATCAGCGTGGCGTTCACATTGTCATCTATCAATATCTTATAAACATACGGATTCAGTTGTTCGGCCACTGCTTTATGAGCGGCATCCTGAGCGAAACACACAGACGGCACCAATGCCAAAAAGAGTAATAATTTCTTCATTTTCATTATTTTATTTCATTTTTTACATTAAATTATCAAACCACCGGATATGTATGTTCTAAAAGAGCCGTAATATAACGATTTTCGGCGTCAATGGGCCTGTTTGTCATCAGTACGTTTTACCGGATGGGCGAACACGAACCGTGAGCCTCCCGTATATTCCGGGTCGACCCATATATCTCCTCCGAAAACCAGCGCTATCTGTTTGCATATTGCCAACCCAAGCCCCGTTCCCTGCTTGAATTCATTGAGTTTTTCAAAACGGTTGAACACCTTACCCTGGTTTTCTATTGGTATCCCGCAACCCGTATCCGTAACCGAGAAAAGCACGAGATTGTTTTCCTCCTGTACGTCATATGCCAGGGTTATGCTTCCCTTATCGGTAAATTTATTGGCATTTGTCATAAGGTTTATCAGCACCTGTGTAAGGCGTTGGGCATCGGTGTACAACATGTACGATTCAGCCGACGGCCTGAATATACACACTACTCCGTCTTTACGTCCGTGAGCTGTAGTCTGTATAACCTGCTGGCAAATCACGCCTATGTCCTCCGTACGGTAATTGAACGTTATTTTACCGGTCTCCAGGCGGGAAATGTCCAGAATATCGCTTATCAACGTGAGCATAAGCTCTGAATTTTTAGTCACGAGCGAACGGAATTCCTCCCTCTCCTGGGGGGATGTGGTATCGTCGCACAAAAGGGACGAAAAGCCCACTATCGCATTGAGCGGAGTGCGTATTTCATGGCTCATATTAGCCAAAAAAGCCGATTTGAGCCTGTCCGACTCCTCCGCCTTGTCTTTAGCCTTTATTAGTTCCTTTTCACTGAATTCAAGCACTTCCCTTAGTTTTTTATTCCTGTAGTACAGGTAATACATGAATACTATGACAAGTATCAGACCTATGAGCATCGCGCTACCCACCGCTATGTAGCTCCTGTATTTTTCCAACTGAAGTTCGACATCGTCCACAACTATACTGCCTTTCGGCAGACGGTATTCGCTTATGGAGAATTCTTTGAGCTTTTTCCTGTCGAAACGGTACTCCTCGCCTGTGGTTATGAAAGTGATCGAGTCCTTACTGCCTGAATAAAAATCCGATATTTGCTGTGCTATCTGCTGCACTCCGTTGCCATACTTAGGCACATATCCGCCTATTGCCGCGCTGCCGAGCCCGGAACCCGAAAGCGAAAATACCGGCACCGAAGGATTGGACGAAGTAAGGTTGTCCATCGAGTTGAACAGCAGATATTGCCCTTCGCTGCCGACCCTCCACGTACCTATCAGCACAACGGACTTTTTGTCCAGTTTTTCTATTATTTTGGAAGCCTGGTCATCTCCCTGCCGCGAATCGACCAGTATGAGATTCAAATCGGGGAAATTTTCCATCTCCTTACGCACCAAAGCCTGCATGGATATGCCGCCGTACGTATTGTCCGAAACGAACGCTATGTTTTCGGTATTGGGATATAGCGAAAGTATCAGTTCAATGTTCTTACGTACGTCATACCTGTTCAGACTGCCTCCGGCCACACCTATGCTGTCCGCAAGATGTATCATATCGACACTTTCCGGATACCAGTCCGTTCCAGGGCTGGTACGGGGGACTATGATGCCGTTGGTGCTGGCAAAACAGCCGAAGACCAGGACAAACTGCTCAAATCGGACACCCATTTTACCACATACGGCACCAAAAACGAAGAAGGCTCAGGACTTGGACTTTTACTGTGTAAGGATTTCGCACAGAAAATAGGAGGAGACTTGTGGTTCGTATCCGAAGAAGGCAAAGGTTCGACGTTCAGTTTTTCAGTGAGAAAATCATAAGACTATTTACGCGCATCGGTAAAGCACATCCGCATTATTACCGGGCGGTGGTCGCTCATAGGCATATCCGGAGAACGGAAACCGACGCCTTCAATCCCTTTGCCGTAAAATATATGGTCTATCCTCAGCATATTGCCGAACCCACGATAGGTAGCACCGTAACCGCTACCCGCACTTTTAAAACCGTCCATAAAGCTGCCGTCCATTACACCGTATGTGTAGGAAGCAGGCGTGTCGTTGAAATCTCCGCAAATGATTACCGGAATATCTTCCTTTATGGCGGCATCGCGTATCCATCTTACCTGGCGAGCCCTTATCGCGGCATTGATCTTCAGCGCATCCCACATCCTTACGGCGGTATCCATTCCCGCCGACGTATCGCCGGATTTCAATTCCCGTTCCATACGTCGTTTTTCAGGGCTGGTTCCCGTAGTCTGTAGGTGCACGGCAAATACCGCAATCCGTTTCCCGTTTACATCTATCACGGCTCTGATGGCGTTATTATCCGTATCCCGGAACTTTATATAACTGCCTCCGACTACCGGATAGCGGCTGAATACTGCCACTCCGTTCCCTTTATAAAGCACGTACGGCAAATGTGAAAATACGGCGGCAATATCTTCTATGCCGAATTTATGATGCGTCACGAACTCTTCCAGGCACACGATATCGGCGCCTTCTTCACGCACAAACGCGGCAATTTCCCTGACCGACGCTGGAAAACTCTCCCGTGACCGGAAACCATGGACATTGTAAGCCGCTATGGTGAAACCTCCGTCTGCGCACAGGATGTCGTCACTTACGTTTCCGGGAAGCCTGCACATAGCTCCGATGAACCCATAGTTCATAGCCAGAGAAACAACAGAGAATAAAGCCATTATCCACCGTTTCCTTATACACCAGTACACAAAGGCTCCTACATCGAGCACCAACACCGCAGGAAGAGCCAATGCTGCAAAAAGAAAAATTTCATAATCGCCAGGATCGAAACGCGTGGCAAACGCAGATACCGCCGAAACCGCCAGCAACGCCACTGTCCCGGCCGCAAGAAGATTTTCAAACAGATATCCTACCGCTTTCTTTCCCATATACCCTGATTCATAGATTATTAAAAAACAATCGCCAACACACCCCCACGCCGGCAGGCAGGCTAACATAGCTTTTTATTTGTAAACCGTTTTCCAACGGCCGCACCGTATTCCTCACATCCGCTCCCATGCCGCCAAAGGCCGGACACGCACATATACGGCAGAATGTCATATCAAATCGAGCGTGCGTTCCATAGCCATCCCGCGCGAACCTTTTACCAGGTATGCGGCAGGTGCTTGAGGAGAAAATACCGCTGCAAATTCGTCGAAACTGCGGAAAACACGCACATTAGATGCCGGAGAAGGTATTTTATGGAAATTTTCTCCTATCAGATATACCGTTGCAAACGGCAATTCCGCCGCCATACGGGCTATTTTCCCGTGTTCTTCGAGGGCATAGTTCCCCAATTCGAACATATCACCCAATACGGCAACCTTAGATAGTCCGTGCGTGTCGGCCTGCGCGAAATTTTCAACAGAGAGTGACATGCTCGTCGGATTGGCATTGTAAGCGTCGAGCATCACAATACTGCCGTTTTTCTCCATCCACTGCGAACGATTGTTGTCCGGCACGTAACTTTCCAGAGCTGCGGCTATAAGGTCCGGAGCCACCCCGAAATAAGTGCCTACGGCGATCGCGGCGCAGGCGTTTGTGAAATTATATTTTCCTGAAAGGTGCGTTGAAAAATCCCTGCCTCCGAAACTTCCGGTTACAACCGGCAACGATGTTTCCATCGTAATATGCACATCGGCAGAGTGGCCCTGTGAAGAAAACAGATACCTTTCCAGCCCTTCGGAACGCTCCATCTGGATATCGTCGTCGGCATTGACAAAAGCCACGCCTCCGTTTTCACGAAGAAAATCGTACAATTCGGATTTCGTCTTTATAACACCTTCCACACCGCCGAAACCTTCCAGATGCGCACGGCCGAAATTTGTTATCACGCCATAGTCCGGACGGGCGATGGCACTAAGGACAGCTATCTCGCGCGGATGCGAAGCTCCCATCTCCACCACAGCAAAATCGTGTTCGGGACGCATGGACAGCAATGTCAAAGGCACGCCTATATGATTATTCAGATTGCCTGCCGTAGCGCATACGTTGTATTTACGCGACAGTACAGCCCGTATCAGTTCTTTCGTCGTGGTCTTGCCGTTGCTGCCGGTAAGGCACAACACCGGCACATCCATTTTCATGCGGTGATACGTAGCCACATTCTGGAGTGCGGACAACACATCATCCACCAGCAACGTATTCACAGAAGAGGAAAAACGCATTGCGTCGTCCACCACCACCAGTGAAGCGCCTTTTTCAAGGGCCTGAGCCGCAAAATCATTGCCGTCGAAGTTTTCCCCGCGCAACGCTAAAAACACGCATCCCGGCGTGATTTTCCTCGAATCCGTACTAAAGTTGAATCCTGATGCTTCTATGGCTTCATATACCGCCAGCACATGTTTAGGGAATGAAATCATATTCTGTTTCTTGATCATATCTGTTTACAGGAGCGCCTTTTTACCAACGCGGGCATAAAGTTAACATTTTCCCGGACTGATGTACATTTATTAACTAATCGAAGAATAAAAAAACACCGGAAGAAAAGAATTCTTCCGGTGTTCTTTACGCCGTCACAGCGTCTTGTACTATTTACTCTCCGAGCAGGCTTTTAGTCAGGTCGGAAAATTTCTTGGCGTTTGCCTCATCGCCCAGGTTGTTGTAAAGGTTCCTCAGGGTCTGAACTATTACCGTGTTATCAGGAACATTCTGATATCCTCTTTCCAGAACTTTTACG
This sequence comes from Flavobacteriales bacterium, assembly GCA_003150615.1. Lineage (GTDB taxonomy): Bacteria > Bacteroidota > Bacteroidia > Flavobacteriales > UBA1820 > Merdimorpha. Next base: position 71,705 of record QALN01000008.1, read on the forward strand.
GCTTCTTTATAAATCTCGTCCTTTTGGGCACGCAGCTGATCGTACTGTTTTTTCTGAGCCGCATTCAGCGTGTACGGGAGCTTGTCTATCTCTTCGTTTATCTGCTGTTCTTTATCGAGTACCATAGAAGCAAGGTTTATATAAGCGTTGGCATATTTAGGATCTTTTTCAAGGGCTTTTTCATAGTGCAGTTTAGCATTGTCCTTGTCCTTGAGCTCGCTGTAAATATAACCCATATTGTACTGTATATCGGCGTCTTCCGGATACAGTTTTTCCCCTTCTTTGAGCAATTCCAGATACTTGTCGAACTGTTTGTTGTCGTAATATACCTGTCCTTCTATCATAAGGTAGTTTTTGTCCTGCGGGAATTTGGCGCGCGCTTTACGGGCGTATTCTACAACATCGTCCCATTTTTCCTGCTGGAACAAGATCTGGATGAAAGTAAGGTATATTTCAGGCTCCTTGCTGGGTTCCACCCTGGTAGTGGGGTCCGTAGCGAGTTTGAGCTTAACCTGAGTGTCGAGGTCCTTCTTGGAAGGATATATCTGGCGTTTTCCGGAAAGCACGTCCGTAGCCTCGTAAACGGTTTCGATACCGGTATAACCCATATCTATGAGTTTTTTGTAGTATTCGGCCGCTTCATCGTACTTGTGAGCCTGAAGCATGCTGATTGCGGCGTTGTTGTAAAGCGCCGTATCGGCTTTCGGAGCGTACTGTTCCTGCGCCAGGTAAGTAACGTCGAACAGTTTGGCGGCATCCTCGTACTTCTTGGCATTGAAAGCATCCACAGCTTTCTGATACAGGTCGGCTCCGGCAGTGTTCAACGCCTGCTTTATAGCCGGAGTGTACGTAGCCACACGATCGGCCACCTTAGGTTTGCTGTACTTGCCGCTTATCATAGCCTTGTCGAGATCGGCCTGAGATGCGAAAGTTTCATTTTTCTTGGTTTCGTTGTTGCGTGCGGAATAATCCTTAGCGCTTTCGAATTTCACCACTTCGGCCAATTGCTTTATTGCATCGGCAGCAGCTTCTGTATTGTCTCCGGCCTGTGCAAGGGCGACAATACCCTTGATATACATAGCCTGAGCCTTTTGTTCGGCAGGAACGGAACTCTCATTCTGTTTGATTATGGCATCAGCCTTACCGACGTACGATAACGCTGAAGCATAGTCCTTTTTGTCCAACGCCTTCTGGGCTTCCGCCAGTTCGGCTTTCTGTGCGTAACTAACCCCGAACGTGCAGGCAAGTGCCGCTGCAAATAGGTAACGTTTCATCTTATTTTCTTTTTTTATTAGTTGTTCGAAACTTTTAAGGTGCTTTTTGACGGTATTTAAATTCTTTTCACAATGCAAAAATCGGTATTTTAATGATATGCTCAAAAGAATAAAATACTAATTGTTTATTAAAACGGATTATCCTTCCGAACCGCCGTCGTTTTGCTCAACATCACTCTGATTACCAACAGCTTCCTCAGTTTGTTCGACAGTTATTCCTTCCTGTTGTTCATCGTCTTCGGCAACGACCTTGGCTACGGCGGCGATTTCATCGCCCTCGCGCAGATTTATCAGTTTGACACCCTGTGTAGCGCGTCCCATAACACGCAGCGTATCCACGCCCATGCGTATGGTAAGCCCGTTTCGGGTGATTATCATCAGATCTTCGTCACCCCTTACATCGACTATCGATATCAGGGATCCGGTCTTGTCGGTTATCGAAATGGTCTTGACACCTTTGGCGCCACGGTTTGTCTGGCGGTATTCTCCGAATTCGGAACGTTTTCCGAATCCCTTTTCAGACACCACCAGAACATTGGACTGTTCGTCGTCCACGCATATCATGCCTACAACTTCGTCGTTTTCATCGGCAAGCGTCACCCCGCGCACGCCCGTAGCGTTGCGGCCCATCGGCCGCAGCTTGTCTTCGTCGAAACGTATGGCTTTTCCTTCGCGCGTGGCTATCATTATCTGCGAAGAGCCGGTAGTGAGTTTCGCCTCGAGCAGCGTATCTTCCTCACGCACATTTATAGCGTTTATACCGTTCGCCCTCGGACGTGAGTAAGCTTCCAGCGAGGTCTTCTTTATAGTTCCCTGTTTTGTCACCAGCACCACGAAATGGTTGTCGATATATTCCTGGTCCTTCAGGTTGTCCACCATTATATAAGCACGTACCTTATCGTCCTGTTCGATATTGATAAGGTTCTGTATGGCGCGGCCTTTAGCTGTCTTTGCACCTTCGGGTATCTCGTAAACGCGCATCCAGAATACCTTGCCTTTTTCCGTGAAAAACAGCATGTACTGGTGATTCGTCGCCATGAAAAGATGTTCGAGAAAATCCTCCTCGCGCGTGGTTACGCCTTTCTGACCTACTCCTCCGCGCGACTGGCGGCGGTATTCGGCCAGACGCGTACGTTTGATATACCCTGCATGGGAAATGGTCACCACCACTTCTTCGTCGGCTATCATGTCTTCGATGGAGAAATCGCCGTCGGCCGAGTATTCTATCTCGCTCTTGCGGGCATCGCCGTATTTCTGCTTGACCTCTTCCATCTCGGCACGTATCAAGGCCATACGGAGGGATTTATCGGCGAGCAGAGCTTTGTAATTTTCTATCTTCTTCAGTATCTCGTCGTATTCGGCGCGCAGTTTGTCCTGCTCCAGTCCCGTGAGCTGGCGGAGACGCATTTCCACTATGGCGCGGGCCTGTATTTCAGTCAGGTTGAAACGCTCGATAAGGCGTGTGCGGGCCTCGTCGGCATTAGACGCGGCACGGATAATCCTCACCACTTCGTCGATGTTGTCAGAAGCGATGATAAGACCTTCGAGTATATGCGCGCGCTCCTCTGCCTTGCGCAGTTCGAACTGTGTGCGGCGTGTCACCACATCGTGACGGTGTTCGACGAAATAATGTATCAGGTCGTGCAGATTCAGCAGCTTAGGACGTCCGTCCACCAACGCTATGTTGTTTACGGAAAACGATGTCTGCAACGCAGTGTTCTTATACAGTGTATTGAGCACAACGTTCGATACCGCCTCGCGTTTTACCACATAAACGATACGCATACCGCTGCGGTCGGATTCGTCGCGGATGGCTGAGATGCCCTCTATTTTCTTATCGTTGATAAGGTCCACCGTGCGCTTTATCATATCCGACTTATTCACCTGGTACGGTATCTCTGTAACCACGATACATTCACGTCCGTCTATCTCCTCTATCGAAGCCTTGGCGCGTATCACCACGCGGCCCCGGCCCGTGCGGAACGCCTCGCGGACGCCGCCCATACCGTATATTATGCCTCCTGTGGGGAAGTCAGGAGCTTTTACGTACTGCATGAGTTCGTCCACCGTTATCTCAGGATTGTCTATGTACGCCTCGATAGCGTCGACCACCTCCGTAAGGTTGTGAGGAGGCATGTTCGTCGCCATACCCACGGCTATACCGGCAGCGCCGTTCACCAACAGGTTAGGAATACGGGTAGGCAGTACGGACGGTTCCTGGAGCGTGTCGTCGAAGTTCGGGACCATGTCCACCGTTTCCTTGTCTATGTCCACCATCATGTCCTCGGCTATCTTGCGCATGCGGGCCTCGGTGTAACGCATAGCTGCGGCGGAGTCGCCGTCCACGCTTCCGAAGTTACCCTGCCCGTCGACGAGCATATAGCGCAGCGACCAGTCCTGGGCCATACGCACCATCGTTTCATATACCGACAAGTCCCCGTGAGGGTGGTACTTACCGAGCACCTCGCCCACGATACGGGCCGATTTCTTATATCCCGAAGACGATGTTATACCGAGTTCGCTCATACCGAAAAGCACGCGGCGGTGTACCGGTTTCATGCCGTCCCTAACGTCCGGGAGGGCGCGCGAAACTATCACCGACATCGAGTAATCGATGTACGACGACTTCATTTCGTCCACGATGTTTATCGGTATCAGTTTTTCTCCATCTGCCATAATTTCAATATTTTATTCTTTCTTGTTATACACCTTTAAAAGCTCCACAATTTACGAATTTTTATCCGATTTGCAAACTTCATTTTTCTTCAAAAAAAGGCCCTGCATTACAGTCAAATGCCATAACTTTACGGACGGCAAACAACAAAAAAAACACGAGTTAAAAAATGGCAATAGATCTTCTGTTAGGTCTCCAGTGGGGAGACGAAGGAAAAGGCAAGATAGTGGACGTACTGACATCCGGGTACGACATCATAGCGCGGTTCCAGGGCGGGCCTAACGCCGGGCACACGCTCGAATTCGAAGGCATAAAACACGTCCTGCACACCATACCGTCGGGCATTTTTCACAAACAGTCAGTCAACGTGGTAGGCAACGGCGTGGTGATAGACCCAGTGATACTGGCGCGCGAGATAGACGAACTGTCGGAATACGACCTCGACATCCCTTCACGCCTTCTCATTTCACGCAAAGCGCACCTGATACTTCCCACGCACCGTCTTCTGGACGCCGCATCCGAAACAGCCAAAGGAAAGGCCAAAATAGGCTCGACACTCAAAGGCATAGGCCCCACATACATGGATAAAACAGGGCGAAACGGCCTGCGCGTAGGCGACACGGAACTGCCAGACTTCATGGAACGTTACCGCACGCTGGTTGAAAAACACCTCAGCATGCTGGGCAACTACGGCGTAAAAATCGAATACGACCTCGAAGAACTGGAAAAAGAATGGTTCGCCGCAATAGACACGCTCAAATCGCTCACGTTCATCGACAGCGAACATTACCTCAACAAAGCCGTAAAGGAAGGTAAAAAGATACTGGCCGAAGGCGCGCAGGGCGCTATGCTGGACGTGGATTTCGGCACATACCCGTTCGTAACGTCGTCCAATACGATGGCTGCCGGCGCTTGTACAGGACTTGGCGTGGCACCCGGCGCAATAGGCGACGTGCTGGGAATTTTCAAGGCATACACCACACGTGTGGGCAGCGGACCGTTCCCCACCGAGGATTTCGGCCCTGACGGCGAGAGGATGTGCGAGGAGGGCCGTGAATACGGAGCCACCACAGGCCGCCGCCGCCGTTGCGGCTGGCTCGACCTGCCCGTACTCAAATACGCGTGCATGGTCAGCGGAGTTACAAAACTGATGATGATGAAAGCCGATGTGCTCTCCGGTTTCGACAGCATAAAAGTATGCACCCATTACGATTACATGGGAACCAGGGTGGACTACCTGCCGTACAATATCGAAGAGCAGAACGTAACCCCGGTATATGAAACGCTTCCAGGCTGGCGCGGCGACCTTACCGGAGTTACGGACGAAAAAGCGCTTCCGAAGGAACTCAAAAGCTACATCAAATACATAGAAGACGCGCTCGGAGTGCCCGTTGCGATAGTTTCCGTAGGCCCCGACCGCAAACAGACAATTATGCGGTAATTATTAATGCCTGACACGATTTTCCTTTTCACCGACCGATACCCGTACGGGGCGGGCGAAACATTTGTCGACACCGAGTTGAAGGCGGACGTGGCGTCCAAGTACGACATATGCGTCGTCCCCGTCCGCGCCGGCCGCACGAAAAGGGAACTCCCCTCCGGAGCCATGCTTTGCGAAGACGTCGTGCGAGCCCCGCTTTTACTCAAATGCACGGCATGGCTCAGGATGGCGGCAAGCCGCCACTTATGGTCGCTCCCGTTCGTACACAACTACCCTCCGCGCGGACTGCGCCAATGGAAAAACGCCATAGGAGGGCTGTACAGGGCCAACCTTCTGTACATGGTGATAAAGTCCAACCGCGACTTTTTTTCCCAGGCAGACGTGATGTATTCGTACTGGTTTGACAACACGGCGCTTGGACTTTCGATAGCCAAAGAACACATAGACGAACTGGAGGACATACCTATAGTATGCCGCGCACACGGTTTCGACGTATTCGAAGAAGAACGGGGCATATATTTCCCGTCCAGGGGGTACGTATTCTCCCACATAGAAAAAGTGCTGGCCGTAAGCAAAAAAGGAGCCGACTACCTGCGCTCCCGCTACCCCGAAGGCACAACCCACATAGGCAACATGTATCTGGGTGTCAAAGATGCCGCCGCACGCACGCACGAACTCGTCCCGGGGCGGCTGTCTTTCGTATCGTGCTCCAACATGATACCTCTCAAACGCCTGGAAATAACGGCGGACTTCATCAAACGATACGCCGCAGAAAACCCGTCCACGGAAATATCATGGACACATTTCGGGCAAGGGCCATCCTGCGGACAGGTAAAAAAAGCCGTTTCCTCGGACAAACCCTCCAACCTGAACGTCTTTTTGGAAGGCCCGGTGGAAAACGACGAACTATTGCGCCGGTATGCCGGGGGAACGTTCGACATATTCGTATCCATGAGCCGCACGGAAGGAATGCCCGTATCCGTGATGGAAGCCATGAGCTGCGGTATCGTACCTCTGTGCGCCGATGCCGGAGGAACTTCCGAAGCCGTCGACGGAACGGTAGGCGCGCTGATACCAAACAGCCCGTCTTACGATGACTTCCGCTCCGCAGCAAACAGGATTGCCAAAAATTACGTAACCTTAAGCCAGGCAGCGCTCGACCGTCAACGCAAAATGTTTTCCATGCAAAGCAATTTCGCTGCTTTCTACCGATACCTCAGCCGTATAAAATCCAGATAAACGACTTTCGGTGCATTCCGTATCCTGCCCCGATCACACGTAATATCCTCCCGATACCTCTCAAATTCAGAAGGAAATGATTAAATTTGCGTCGGCGGAGGCGTATATTGCCGCTTCCGCAAAGAAAAACACATGGCGGAACTGATACGAATTTACCCCGAAAACCCCGACCCAAGGCGAATAAAACAGGTGGTGGACACACTGCATGCCGGAGGACTGGTTATATACCCCACCGATACCGTATACGGACTCGGATGCGACATCACCAACTACAAAGCCGTTGAAGCACTCTGCCGTATAAAACACGTAAAACCGGAAAAAGCTAATTTCTCGTTCATATGCCACGACCTTAGCAACCTTGCCATGTACGCCCGCCAGATAGACAACGCCTCGTTCAAGATACTGCGCCGCGTACTTCCCGGCCCTTATACGTTCATATTGCCGGCAGGGCCGGCGCTGCCCAAATTCTTCAAAGGCAAAAAAACAGTCGGCATACGGGTACCCGACAACAATATACCCAGGGAAATAGTCCGCGAACTGGGCAACCCGATAATTTCGACTTCCGTTTACGACCAGGACGAATTGCTGGAATACACCACCGACCCGGAATTGATAGCCGAACGAATGGAAGGCCTCGTGGACATAGTCATAGACGGCGGCTACGGAGGCAATGTAGCCTCCACGATAGTATCTCTCACGGACGGTTATCCGGAGATAATACGAGAAGGCGCCGGCTCCGTGGACGAAATACTATAATTTACGCACACCGGCAACAACCGTGAGAGTGTCGCAAAAGTCTTTTTTACGTACCTTTGCAGACACAAAAAAAACCGACTCAAGTTGAAAATAATCTGTATAGGGAAAAACTATCAGGCGGCAATACCGCGCGCATCCGCAAAACCGGAGGTTCCCGTCATTTTCTTAAAGCCGGACTCTTCCGTACTTACGGGCGGCAACCCTTTTTTCATACCCGAATTTTCCGGACAAATAACGATAGAGGCCGAACTGACAGTCCGCATATCCCGCCTGGGCAAGTATATACCCGAAAAATTCGCACACAAATATTACGACGCTTTTTCCGTAGGCGTTGACTTCACCGCCGCCGACCTATATTCCAAATTGTCCGCCGCCGGACTCCCGGTCGAAATATCGAAAGGGTTCGACGGGGCAGCCGTAATCGGTCAGTGGATAAACAAGAATGCATTACCTGCGGCAGACGAAGGCCTTAAGTTTTCCATGGAGCGCAACGGCGATCATTTTCACGAAGGCAATTCAAAAGACATGATATTCGGCGTAGATAAAATAATCAGCTACGTGTCACAATTTTACACTCTGAAAATAGGCGACGTCATTTTTACGGGATCTCCAGTGCCTTCGGACGCGGTAAAGGCTGAAGACCGTTTCACTGGCAAATTGGAAGGCAAAGAAGTGTTTTCTTTGAAAATCAAATAAATAACACAACCGAATGGGTGTATCCGATACACCCAGCAAAATGTGTTAGAACTTTCCCAAAATGCTAAAAATATGACTAAAATCATTTTTTTTACAAAGTATTTTTCGTCCCTTTACGTGCCTTTAAAAGAAGCGTCCACACGCATGGATTATGTATGAGAAAAAGGCGTTTCCCGCCCGTTTTCAGCGACCGGGCCATCAAAACAGAAAATAAACAAGAATATTAATCAATTAAATCAAAGACAAAATGGCTAATTTGGATCTTTCAAAGTACGGCATTACGGGTGTGAAGAACATCTACCACAACCCTTCGTACGAACAGCTTTTCAAAGACGAAACAAACCCGGCTCTTGAGGGTTTTGAAAAAGGACAGGAAACCGAACTCGGCGCCGTAAACGTAATGACAGGCGTTTACACCGGCCGTTCGCCTAAAGATAAATTCTTCGTTATGGACGATACCACCAAAGACACTATCTGGTGGACTTCTGACTCTTACAAAAACGACAACAAACCCGTTTCCGAGAATACATGGAAGGTGGTAAAAGACCTGGCTGTAAAAGAACTCTCCAACAAGAACCTCTATGTTGTAGACACTTTCTGCGGAGCCAACGAAAATTCCCGTCTGAAAATCCGCTTCATCTGCGAAGTGGCATGGCAGGCTCATTTCGTTAAGAACATGTTCATCCGTCCTACCGAAGAGGAACTCAAGAACTACGGCGAACCCGATTTCGTGGTCATGAACGCTTCCAAGGCAAAAGTAGAAAACTACAAGGAACTTGGACTCAACTCTGAAACCGCAGTAGTTTTCAACCTGACGGAAAAAATACAGGTTATCCTCAACACGTGGTACGGCGGCGAGATGAAAAAAGGCATGTTCTCTTACATGAACTACCTGCTTCCGCTCAAGGGCATGGCTTCCATGCACTGCTCGGCCAACACGGACATGAACAACGACAACACAGCTATCTTCTTCGGTCTTTCCGGTACGGGTAAAACAACCCTCTCCACGGACCCTAAACGTCTGCTCATAGGCGACGACGAACACGGCTGGGACGATGAAGGCGTATTCAACTTCGAAGGCGGATGCTACGCAAAGGTTATCAATCTGGATAAGGATTCCGAGCCCGATATCTACAACGCCATCAGACGCGACGCGCTTCTGGAAAACGTTACCGTCGACAAGGACGGCAAGATAGATTTCGCCGACAAGTCCGTAACAGAAAACACACGCGTATCGTACCCGATAGACCACATCAAGAACATCGTTAAGCCGGTATCGAAAGCTCCTGCCGCCAAGAAAGTGATATTCCTTTCGGCCGATGCATTCGGAGTGCTTCCTCCGGTATCTATCCTTACTCCGGAACAGACAAAGTACTACTTCCTGTCCGGATTTACCGCCAAACTGGCAGGTACCGAACGCGGAATCACCGAACCTACCCCTACTTTCTCGGCTTGCTTCGGCGCGGCATTCCTTTCGCTGCACCCGACAAAATACGCCCAGGAGCTGGTTAAGAAAATGGAAAAATCCGGAGCCAAGGCTTATCTTGTCAACACCGGATGGAACGGCAGCGGCAAGCGTATCTCTATCAAGGATACCAGAGGCATCATCGACGCTATCCTCGACGGATCTATCGACAAAGCCCCGACCAAGACGATACCTTTCTTCGACTTCACAGTTCCCACGGAACTCCCCGAAGTAAATCCCGCCATCCTCGACCCGCGCGACACTTACGCCCAGGCTTCGCAGTGGGATGAAAAAGCCAAGGACCTTGCCGGACGTTTCATCAAGAACTTCGACAAGTACACCGACACCGCAGAAGGTAAATCCCTGGTTGCTGCCGGTCCTAAACTGTAATAAACGGTCAATATACCGCTATAAACCCCAAGCGGGCGCGCCTTCCGGCGCGCCCGCTTTTTTATATCCGTTGTTTAAATCTACTACACCAGAATATAGCTGACAAAAATAAATATCACTCCGAAATACCCGGCATGGCCTCCAAACGCCCTATACGGGAAACGGCTTTTTCGTATTCGAAAGACAACGTATCGTTTTTTAGCATATCTAATTCTTCCCTGTATGCCGTAAGCGCACGGCGGTAAAAATACGCGGCAGAATCCATCACGTGAAGCGAATCATACGCCTGAGCCGCCTCGTACATCTGCTCCGCAGGGAAAACGCCCCTGCCGAAAAGCCTTTGATAAGTATTTACCGCTTTTCGATATTCGCCATCCCACATATACCACACGGCTTTCATACTGTAAAAATGAGGATTGTCCGGGCTGTGCGCTATCGCCGAATCGGCAAAAGCATACGCTTTGGCATAATCGGGCACATAGTATTTATCGACATTTTGCTTCATTCCTTCTGCCATACGGACAAAACCAGCCTTTTGACTGAAAGCATACGATTTTTGCAATTCCGTCTTTTCACGGCATCCGCATGCCAAAACGCCCATAACAAACAATATCAGATATTTTTTCATAAATAATATAATTTATATTTGTTCGGCCGGGACCACCCGGCTTGGCGTATAGCCCCAAAAAACTCACCCATTTTTTTCCATACATTATCGTATATCCGATTAGCGGGCACATTAGTAGCTCCATGCATTGAAGCATCAGTATAAAGCAGATAACCAACTCCCAGACCAATCTCTACATTTGTTCCATACGCCGGTAAAATTATGGTAGCTGCTCCCAGATTACACCAGCCCACATTTTCAACAGCATTAACCCCTCCTTGCAATTTCTTTTCATCCCTTTTAGCTCCATTAACATACGAAATAGCCGTGCATGAAAATACGGCTTTTCCAAATCTTCCGGCATTTGTACGAGCTTTTGCCGATACCGTAGCATCATAACGCCCGCCATTCTTGCGAACATCAATAACCCCATCAACTTCGTAATATCCACTTCCGCCAATACCTTCCTCAAAAATATAATATGGTATTGTTTTCGATACCGAATAACGCGTTTCTTTAAATTTTGTTTTTCCGTATATCATCCAGTTTTTTTATTCACTCAAAAAAAACAATAAAAAAACCTCCGCAAAAATTGCGGAGGTTTTTTGTCTTCTGCCGTTCGTATTGAACAAGGGCGTATTACCTCGAAATAATACGTTCCTTGATACGTGCTTTTTTACCGGTAAGGGCGCGCAGGTAGAAAATACGGGCGCGGCGCACTTTACCGCTCTTGTTGAGTTCGATTTTCTGGAGCGCAGGCATGTTGAACGGGAATATACGCTCTACGCCTACCGTTCCCGACATCTTGCGGATGGTGAAAGTTTTCGTAACGCCTTCGCCGCGAACCTGTATCACCACGCCACGGAAAAACTGCGTTCTGGTCTTGTTGCCTTCCCTGATCTCGTAGTAAACGGTGATGGTGTCACCGGCGCGGAATTTAGGGAAATCTTTCTTCTGTACAAAAGTGTCCTGTACGTACTTTACTAAATCCATTTTAGGAAATTGTGTTTAAAATTAACCTCAGACTGCCAACATTCACGTCCCTCGCCAGAGGTTGGCACGAGAACCGGGAATACCTCCCCCGGTCGAGGTGCAAATTTACAACACTTTTTATATCCGGCAAATTTTTTTATCGAAACACACGGCAAAACCATACTATTTATTTTCCGGACTCGGCGCTTAATTCCGGCGTACACTTTTTTATTCCCTTTCGACTCGCCACGGCAATATGAACGTCCGGCTAACTTCTGCCTTACCAAACGGCCATGCGGGAAAAACAAGATTAGAACATACTTATGCCAAGGACGGTTTATTCCTTTTTCATCAGTTTAGGCGCCACGTACTTAGCGGTGTACGAGCCGCTGCAGCCAACGAGTTTTTCCGGGGTTCCGGCAAACACCAGACGGCCGCCATCGTTACCGCCTTCCGGACCGAGGTCTATCACGTAATCGGCACATTTTATCACATCAGGATTGTGTTCTATCACGATTATGCTGTGCCCGCGCCGTATCAACGAATCGAACGATGCCAAAAGTTTCTTTATATCGTGGAAATGCAATCCGGTAGTAGGCTCATCGAAAATAAAGAGCGTCTTTACCGGCACTTTCCCTTTGCCGAGGAACGAAGCGAGTTTTATGCGCTGGGCTTCCCCGCCAGAGAGCGTAGACGCCGGCTGCCCCAGGTGTATGTAACCCAGACCGACATCGGACAGGGGTTCGAGCTTTTCTACTATCTTGTCGTTGCCATGCAGGCGGAAAAAATCTATGGCCTGATCGACCGTCATTTCCAATATGTCTGAGATATTCTTGTCCTGATAACGCACTTCGAGCACCTCGCGTTTGAACCGCTTTCCGCCGCACGCCTCGCATTCGAGGTGGACATCGGCCATGAACTGCATCTGAACCACTACTTCACCGTCGCCTTTACATACCGGACAGCGTCCTTTATCTACATTGAAACTGAAATGCTGCGCAGAAAAACCGCGAATTTTGGACAGTTTCTGCGAAGCGAACAAATCGCGTATATCGTCGTAGGCCTTGACGTAAGTCACCGGATTGGAGCGCGATGATTTGCCTATCGGGTTCTGGTCTACCATTTCCACGCTGCCTATCGCATCCACATCGCCTTCAATCGAAGCATGACTGCCTACACGCTCCGATGTTTCGCTAAGTATCTTGGCCAATGCCGGATACAATATCCTGCGCACGAGCGTGGATTTTCCCGAACCGGACACACCGGTGACTACCGTGAGCATATCGAGCGGGAAACGTACGTCTATGTTTTTCAGGTTGTTTTCCTTAGCTCCTTTTATTTCTATGAACTTCCGTACCGGCCGGCGCGACGAAGGCACTTCTATCTCCAGGTCGCCGCGCAGGTACCGGGCAGTAAGAGTATCGGCATCGCGTATCTGCGAAGGCGGGCCGCAGAACACGACTTCGCCGCCTTCGCTTCCGGCCATAGGCCCTATGTCGACCAACAGGTCCGATGCAAGCATAACATCTTCGTCATGTTCGACCACCACTACAGTATTGCCTACGTCGCGCAGTTTTTTCAGTATCCCGATAAGCCGTTCCGTATCCCTCTGATGCAAACCTATCGACGGTTCGTCCAATATATACAGCGAGCCCACGAGCGAACTTCCGAGCGAAGTGGCTATGTTTATCCTCTGGCTTTCCCCTCCGGAAAGTGTCGACGAAGCCCGGTTGAGCGTCAGGTATCCAAGGCCCACTTCCGTCAGGAAATCCAGACGGTTGTTTATCTCCGTAAGCAGACGGCCAGCAACTTTATTTTCATATTCGTCCAGTTTGAGCGAAGAGAAAAAAGCCCTTAGTTCATCCAGCGGCATATCCACCATATCCGTTATGCTGCACCCGCCCACCTTCACGTAAGAGGCTTCCTTTCTCAGGCGTTTGCCGTGACATTCCGGGCAAACGGTCTTGCCCCGGTAACGTGCCAGCATTATACGGTAATGCATCTTGTAGCTGTCCTTTTCGAGCATTGCGAAATAATCGTCTATGCCCTTGAAATACCGCGTGCCGTGCCACAGGTCGTCCTTGTGTTTTTGAGGGAGTTCAAAATACGGGGTATGTATCGGAAAACCGGACTTGTCGGCTGAATCGATCACAGCCTGCCGCCACAATCCCATCTTTTCCCCCTTCCACGGGGCGACAGCCCCCTGAAACACCGACAACGAAGTATTGGGCACGACCAGATCTTCGTCTATACCTATCACACGTCCGTAGCCCTCGCAAACGGGACATGCGCCAAGAGGATTGTTGAACGAAAAAAGGTGCGGGGACGGTTCCATGAACTTTATCCCGTCTTCCTCGAAGCGGTCGGAAAAAGAACGTTTCTCGCCAGTATCGGGCATTTCTATCAGCATCTGCCCCCCGCCTTCGTAAAACGCAGTAGATACAGAGTCCGCCATACGCGCAAGCGAACCTTCGTCAGACGATGCTGCCGCGCGGTCCACCACCAGCAGAAATTCACGGCAAGGATAATCGGCTCCGAAAGATAAAAGGTCCTCTATGCGGACCGTTTTCCCTTCCACTTTAACGCGCGAATAGCCCTGACCGGCCAACGCTTCGAGCGCCTGTGAAAACGTGCGTCCTTCCGGTATTGCATACACGGCGCATATTTCCATACGCGTACCTTCAGGTAGGTTTTTAATGTAGTCTATCACGTCCGTCACGCCTTCCTTTTTCACTTCGCGTCCGCTGACGGGCGAATACGTGCGACCGATGCGCGCGAACAACAGTTTTATGTAATCGTACACCTCGCTGGAAGTGCCTACCGTCGAACGCGGATTGGACGTGTTTACCTTCTGCTGTATGGCTATGGCCGGAGCTATGCCTTTTATATACTCGACCTTCGGCTTGTCTATGCGTCCAAGAAACTGCCTGGCATACGAAGAAAGGCTCTCCACGTACCTGCGCTGCCCTTCGCCGTAAAGCGTATCGAAAGCCAGAGACGATTTTCCCGAACCGGAGAGTCCCGTCAGCACGATGAACTTGTCGTGCGGCAGTGCCAGATCTATGTTTTTAAGGTTGTGCGCCCCTGCTCCTTTGATTATTATGTATTTGCGGGGGTCGAGTTTTTCTATGTCGGAAGGCATTTTTTATGCGTAGTGATTAAACGTGTAAAGATACGAAGTTTCCTGGCGCGGACATTCTTTAAGAATCCTTAAAAAACAGCAAACCCTTACAAAAGACCGAAATGGGACAGCGCGCGCTCCACGCCATGGTCATCTACCGTAGAAGTGACATAATCGGCAACTGCTTTCGCCTCGTCCCCGGCATTTCCCATCGCAACGCCGATACCCGCATGGCGCAACATAGGCACATCGTTCCCTCCGTCGCCGAAAGCCATCGTTTCTTCTCGGCGCAGGCCGAAATGCTCCATGATATGGTCCATACCCACATCCTTGCCCACTCCTTTCGGAACCACGTCGGCAAACGTAGGATACCACCTGAATGCCGAACATCCGGGCAGAGTTTTCATTATGTCACGTTCCTGCCTCTGCGGGAAAAAGCTGACCATCTGGTACACGTCGCTGCGAGCCTCGGCGGCCCATTCTTCACGGCTCATGCCGGACGGAAAAGGAACGTTGACTATGCGTGAGAACTCCCTGACAGCGGCATCGGCGAAGTTTATATGCATCCCCCGGTCGGTGACCAGCACACACGGAAAACGCATCGGGGTGTCCTGCATGCGGACAATGGTTTCCATATCGGCTGGGGGAATGGTTTTTTTCCAGATTACATTTCCCTGACCGTCCAGGCATATGCCTCCGTTGAGGGTTATGTATCCGTCCATTTCCGGCAGGGCGACAGCGTCTATATCGGCCTTGCGGCGGCCGGAGGATATGAACGTCATTATCCCTTTTTCACGCATGGAACGTATGGCCCGTACAGCCGAAAGCGGCACACGGTGCGTGTCGAAACTTACAAGAGTCCCGTCCACATCGAAAAATACGGCTTTTATCATAGGTATTGGGTTGTGTGTTGTTCGCGGCCTTAAAAAAACTCAACTTCCATCGCACCCTCGCCGTACAGATGGTAAGCCGCATCGTAATACCGGCAACGCGGATAGCCTTTGAGCATATATGACAGCTCCTCTTTAAGGACTCCCTGGCCTACTCCGTGTACGAACACCAGTTTTTTATCACCTGCCGCGCGTGCATTTTCCACTGCGGCGCGGGCATAACGCATCTGGTAATCGAGAATGTCGCCGGGCGACATGTTGCGGGTGGATTTGAGCAATTTCTCGATATGCAGATCGAGCACGCGCACCGGCGGTTCGCGCCGCGCTTTATTGGACGGAGGTGTCGGACGGCGGCGTTCGGCATACTTGTCATGCGTCACGTAATCCCAGTCCTTGTCCTTTATAAAATCCGAAAGTCCTTTTTCGGCTATTTCCTGCGACACTATCTCGCGCGGGGAGCATTCGTATTCAAAGCCGTCGGAGGTGGTTATCACCACCTTTTCCCCCGACACGGATTTAACCACGCCTTTTATGTCCTCGTCCACAAACGCAACCTTTTCACCTACCGAAAATTCATATCCTGCTGCCATAACCGGATCCCTCCTCCTCATTATGCCGAATTTTTCACCTGCGTCCGAATTTTAAGGCAAGCGAATCGGACGTTACCGTTTCCTGTGTCCCGGATGTCATATCCTTGACTGTAAATACACCCTGTTCTATTTCGCTCGTACCTGCTATGGCTACGAACGGTATATTTTTTTTATTGGCGTAATCCAACTGACGGCCCAGTTTTACGGCATCGGGATACATTTCCGCACGCACCCCCGCTCTGCGCAACACCGAAAGGGCTTTCATGCTGTAAAGCGCCTCGTTTTCTCCCATATTGGCAAACATGACGTCCGCACCGCGCCCCATACCGGCGGGGAAAAGGCCAAGTTCGTCCATGACGATGCAGATCCTGTCCATACCGAACGATATACCTACGCCCGAAACACCTTTCAGGCCGAATATACCGGTAAGGTCGTCGTAACGTCCGCCGCCGCCTATCGAACCCATTTCCACGCCCTTGGCTTTTACTTCAAATATTGCACCGGTGTAATAATTAAGTCCGCGTGCAAGGGTAAGATCCAGGTCCAACGTAGCGGAACGCAAGCCCAACTGTCCGACAGCATCGAAAATGAAGCGGAGTTCCTCCATACCTTTTCGTCCCGTCTGGCTGTCTTTCATCGTATCGGACAACAGCTCCCACATACGTTCTTCTGTCATGGGACGCATAAACGGACGCACCGTTTCCACGGACTTTTCAGTAAGTCCGCGCGAAAGCATCTCTTCTGCCACGGCCGCCTCGCCGATCTTATCCAACTTGTCCAGCGCGACGGTCATGTCGACTATCAGTTCGGGCTGGCCCGTTACTTCAGCCAATCCCGACAGTATCTTGCGGTTGTTTATACGCACCGAAACAGGTATTCCCAGACTGGAAAAAACTTCGTCGTACAGCTGTACCAGCTCCACTTCCTGCCAGAGCGACTTCGAGCCTACCACATCGGCATCGCACTGGTAAAACTCGCGGAAACGACCTTTCTGCGGACGGTCGGCACGCCATACGGGTTGCATCTGGAACCGCTTGAAAGGAAATGTTATCTCACCCTGATGCTGTACCACATAGCGTGCAAAAGGCACCGTGAGGTCATAACGCAGGGCCTTTTCGCTTATGTGGCGTGTCAGGTGCAGGCTGTCGCGCTGCGATAGGAGTTCTCCGGGGGCTTTTTCCAGGTAATCGCCGGAGTTAAGTATCTTGAATATCAAACGGTCGCCTTCCTCGCCGTACTTACCCATCAGTGTGGACAGATTTTCGAACGAAGGCGTTTCTATCTGTGAAAAACCGTAACGTGAGAAAGCGTCCCTCAATACGGAAAATACGTACTGCCGGCGCGCCATTTCTTCAGGTGACATGTCGCGCGTGCCTTTCGGGACGGATGGTTTCTGTGCCATTGTATATGTGTCTATGCGTTCGTTTTAAAGGGCAAAGTTAATCGTTTTCCACCAAAAACATACACTCTGCCGCGCCTAAAATACCTGTGCATGTCTGGCTCCTCTACCGCACATAATTGTATATCGTCAGCGACTGTACGATTCCCTTGAAATTGTTTCCGTCGTCCGAGCCCAACCTGAGAAGAGGCAATACGGCCTGTTTGTCGAATTCGCCGATCAGCTGCCCGTCTATATAGAGCGCGGTGTAATTGTGTTTGGCTACTATCTTAAGTTTGCAGGACTGGGCTAGCGGTATTGCTCCGTTAAATGTAAGTACTTGCGGCAGTCCGCTGGTATAAGGCGTGAGGCCGGCATCCCTCTGCGAACGGACAAGGGCTATTCCCGGATGCTCGTCGAAAAGATTGTTCTTAAAGCGGACGATGTGGTTCAGATAGGCATAAAGTGTGGCATTGCCTGAGGTAAGCAACACCTCGGGACGGTCTTTCTCGCTGCGGGCAGTACGGAGCAATGTGGCTTCGAGCGTCCAAGGATATTCCAAATCCTCATCGCCCGTGTCAGCGCCCAAAGGCACGGATTTGTTCATCATGGCCATATTTACCGATGCGGTACTCTGGTAGATTATTTTCCGGGGACGGTTATCCTGCTCGAGCATGGAAGTAAGCGGCGCCTGAGCCAGTTTTTTACGAAAAGGTTCCCATTGCGCATATGCAGGGTACGCTTTCGGGGCGCCCCACATGCGGTCGGCGAAAACCATCATCGACGGCACTACCTGACGGGCTATCTCGCTGTGCGACGCTCCGGTAGGACCGTAATCGTTCCATACGTTGACTTTAGCGCCGTATAGCCCGCCGTCTGACGGAAGCAGGTTTTTAGCCGCCTCGCGGGAGAACACGCGAGGGTTCCATTTCTCGTAAACATACTTATGGTCCGTGTTGTAACGCTTTATTATATTGCCTGGGACTATGTAATTGAACACGTCGGACGAATTGATAAAGCGGTATCCTTTCCCTGAAAATCCGCGAGCATCCTGCGAATCCCACATGTCTATCGTTATGTTCTTGTCGGGCATCGTCGTGCCGGGCATATTTTCAAATCCTGTCCATATACGCGCATTTTTACCGTGTGAGCGCACTATGGCGTTCACTTTGTTTATGTACCTGCGGAAAGTTTCACCGAGAGAGTCCCTGAGTTCCGTATCGCGGATACTCTTGAGCATGTATTCGTCCGTACCGATATGGAAATCCGGTGCGGGAAAATGAGGGACTATTTCCCCTATCAACCCGCCTACGAATTCGTACGTGGCGGGATTTTCTATATCTAAGAATGCGTCGCTAAGGTCGGTCTTCGGATGATGCGGGCTTTTAAGGTCGGGCCGCACACGTACCAGAGCACGTGAATGTCCGGGAGTATCCAGTTCAGGGGTTACGGTGATACCGTAAATGCGTGCAAAAGCCACTATGTGAGCTATGTCTTCCCATGTATAATGTTCCGGAGATGTAATACCGGGATACTTTTCGCTCGGCAGGCGGTAATAGGCACCTTCCGCACCCCATGAATTGTCGTTAAGGTGAAGATGCAGTTCGTTCATTTTGAGCCATGCCATAGTGCGGATATATTGTTCGAGCATGGCGACGGGGAAAAACTTGCGCGCCACGTCGAGCATGAGCATCCTTTTGCCGAGCACAGGATAATCCGTGACCGTTCCTTTAGGCAGCGTCAGTGCCGTACCGCTTTGGGAGAGTATCTGCAGAAGGGTACGGGTTGCATACAGGAAGCCTTCGTACTGTACGGCTTTAATAGTCACTTTGTCGCTTATTTCCAACTGGTACGCTCCATGATGGTCTTTCAGGGAATCGGGCAATGCTGTAGAAAGCGATATTTTAACACCTGAAGGGGATGTCTGTACGCCTATACCTGCGAGTTCCGCCGAAAATACGGCGCGGAGGCTGTCGAGCCTTGCGTCATCAGGGCTGTCGGTACGGAAATTTATGTCGGCCGTTTTCATGGTAAGGCGGCCCGGGACACTTTTCCAGTATCTGAGCGATGGTACGGTTTTAGGTTTCGGGTTGGTGTTCTGTCCTTGTACTGCAAATACGCCCAATACGGTCAGAAGTGTAGTGAATAGTATTTTTTTTATCATGTCCATATCATGTATATTTTCGGTTTGCTTTATGCCTGCGCTAAATTAAGTATTTTGCTTTGTTTTCCCCATATCGCATTGGCGGTGACAATTGTTAATTTACTTTGGATTGGCCGTGATGGAAAGAGGATGGCGGCCTATGGGCATGCCAAGCATCGTGTATGTCTGCGTTCCCCATGCGAATATGCAGAGTGTGACAATTGCTGCAGTGGGACGGTGGAGAAAATCAAACAGTCACGCAACCTCGTTAACAATAGAAGCCTTACGGAGCAAAGCTCCGTAAGGCTTCTATTGTTAACGAGGTTGCGAATTCCCTTCCAAAAACAAAAACTCAGACGAACAAACCGCCCTTATTGCACACAGCAATAACAACGCCCTTCATCTTCTGTCCTATGAACGCCGAATTCTTAGCCTTCGACTCTATCATATCCTTTGTAAAAATCCACTCGCTTTGCGGCTCGAAAAGCGTAATCTCCGCCTTTTTACCAGTATCGATGGTCGGCACCTCAACACCGAAACGCCTTCGCGGATTAACGGACAACAATTCCACCATCTTTTCTATGCTTACCGTATCCGACAACGCCGCCCATGAAGCACCGAAAGCAGTCTGCAAACCGACAGTACCGAAAGCCGCGCGGTCGAACTCGCATTTCTTGTCTTCGATATCTACCGGAGTATGGTCAGAAGCAATGCAGCACACCACCCCATCCTTAACGGCACGCTTGAGCGCCGAAATATGCTTTTTTGTCCTCAGCGGAGGCAGCACCTTATAACGCGTATCGAAATCGCGCAGCAACGTATCGTCGAGCAAAAGATGGTGAGGCGTCACACTGCACGTAACATCCACACCCTTTTTCCGCGCATCCCTTATCATCTTAACCGCACCAGGCGTACTCACCGAAGATATATGAAGTTTACCCTTGGCATATTCGGCAATGAAAATATCTCTGGCCACCGCGATATCCTCGGCCACATCGGGGATGCCGTGCGAACCGAGCATAGTGCTGACAACCCCCTCGTTCATAACACCCTGGTGCATAATGCTCCTGTCCACAGGAGTAGTCACGGTAAGCGCACCCAAAGCACCGTTATATTCTAAAACAAGCTGTTCTATAAGGTTGCTTTCTATCTGCCTGCCGTCCCAGAACGCAATAGCTCCGGCCTGCATCATATCGTATGTTTCGGACATGGCTTTACCCTCGGCTTTCAACGTAGCCGTTCCCACCGGATATATGTTCACAGGAAGACTGCGGTGTCCGGACGTGAAAAATTCTGCTTTCTGACGCGTATCCGTAGGGCAGTTTTTAGGGCTGGCCAGTGCCACTGCCGTAAAACCGCCGCGTACGGCAGCACGTGCTCCGCTTTCCAGTGTTTCGGCCTCTTCGTAAAGCGGCTCGCCGAAACGACATGCCGTATCGAACCACCCGGGACTGGCGCAAAGACCTTTTTCTTCGATAATTTTAATGTTTTTTCCGGAGGAAGCTATATCGTCCGATATCTCCTTAATAACGCCCGAACTTATCAAAATGTCTTTAGTTTGTCCGTTAAAACGGCTCGTCGGGTCTATGACAAGGGCTTTTTTGATGAGGATGTCCATAATGGCCTGGAAAGAAATTTTTACGCATCAAATATAGCCAATACTTGAATAAGTATTTTTAACTTTGAAATGTTTTTTTGTACCTTTAAACACATACAAGCATAAAACACTGTATATGAAGCCATCCGTTTTCCGTTCGTACATGTATTACCTTGCGCGCGCCAGAAGCGAATTCTACGTCCATTCGCCGTTCGTATACGCTCTTATGACACGCTGCATCAACGGTCCCGGAAAACGCGCTTTCGAGAGCCGCGACAAACTTTTCGACCGGTTGGGACAATATCTGGAAAAACAGTACGGCCGCACACGCCTTGTGCGCTGCACGGAAAAAGCGTCCATATCGGCATTCGCGGCCAAAGTTCCCGAAATAATGCCTATGGAAAGTATCGTCGTGTTCGTGGACAAACCGTACGCCACTGCGCAACGAGAAAAAGAATGGAACGACGCATGCGCGCAGTCGGACATAACACTCACGATAGACCTGTTCCGGGCAGGTATCGTATTCCCTTTCCGAGACATGGAAAAAGAACATTTTTGTCTGAGGTACTTTTAATGATTTTTGTATGCTGAATTGCCGTGGATACTATTTCCTATGCTTTTCCATACTTTGCTCCATTGATTTCACTATAGCCTCCAGTATTTTAAAACGATAACTGTTTTCCGAAAACAAGCCGAACGTCTTTTCTTCGTAAGTCCTGTTCGTCAGAAGGACATACACCAGATCCAGACGCGGTTCGACAACTATTATCGTCCCCGTCCATCCCGTGTGCCAGTATGCGTCGTCCGACAGGAAAGCATCGTAATTGTCCGCCTTAGCGCCTATCTGTTTCTTCACGAAGCCGAGCGAGCGGCTGTTATCCTTCGTGCCGTAAACATAACGTGTAAATCTGTCCACGGTACTTTCCTTAAGATATCTGTGTCCGCCGTAATAGCCCTTCTGCAACAGCATCTGACCGTATTTGGCCAAATCGTAAGCCGAAGAGAAATTACCTGCATGTCCGGACACGCCTCCGTAAATGGCCGCTCCGCCGTCATGCACGTACCCTCGTATCACATAGCCTTTGCGGAAAGAATTTCCCCTCATGGTAGGGGCTATCGAATCGGCCGGCATACGGTCCAAAGGATTGTATCCCATGGATACCGCTCCCATAGGCACATAAAACTCGTCCTGTACGGCGCGCGCTATTCCCTGCGGGTAAAATTTGTCCGCTACCGAACGTAGAAGGTAAAAATCCAAGTCACTGTAAACGTATCTTTTAGGTTTTACAGAACATGCGCGTATCCTTGCAAGTACCGTATCGGGATATGAAGCGCACGTAAACAAACTGTCGCCCACCTGAAACGGGTATTCTTCGCTGCGCACCGTACTGTAAAATTCCGGCAGCGGTTCTCCGGTCTTTTTATCAACCGTGTACTTGTAAAACGGGATACCAGCCGGCAATCCGCCGTTGTGCGCCAGTATTTCGGTGAGCGTTATCCCCTGCTTGTCCGAACCTTTGTACTGCGGCAGCACTTCGCCGAGTTTTTCCGTCAGTTTTATATCACCGTTTTCGTACAGACGCATTATAAGCGGTAAAGTCGCCGACACTTTTGTCACCGAAGCCAGATCGTACACCGTCCCCGGCGTTACGGGACGTGAAAGCGAATCTCCGTACATCGTCGTCCCGAAACTCCGGTCTATGACCATACGCCCTCCACGCGCCACAATAAGCCGTCCGCCAGGTGCCGAGCCTGTGGCCGGAATGTCGGCGAGCAGGGAATCGACCGTGCACATAGCTCCGGCGCTTATCCCTCCCTGCGGATAAAACCCGAAAGCAAGACGTCCTATTGGTTTGAACGTCAGCCCTTCCCCTTTTTCAAACTCACCGTCCAACGTCACCGGAAGTTTGCCTTTAGGCGCTATAGACCCGAATACGGCTTCGGCAGCGGCAGTCTGTGCCGCCCACATATTCTGATATGCCAAAAGCACTGAACCGTATTTTTTCCAGCCATCGAACTGCAACAGACAATACGGATTGCCGAACATTACGAACGCCGCACCGGGTAACTGCGAAAGGCTATCTATAAGTTCAACGTCACCTTTCGGAACAGCCTGCGGGGTAAAGGACTCAGGATTATCTTCGTGCCAGCTCACCAAAAGGCGCGCTCCGTCGGGCAACATGTCCTTTACCTGCCGGGCGGTGGAGTTAGCCGGCAATATTTTCACCTGGGCGTACGTACCGGCGACGGATGTGAAAACCGAACTTCCTCCATTCCCCAGAGGGAGAACGTACACCGGATTCCCGGACGAAAGGTCCTTTACCGGCAGGCCGGAATGTTCGTTCTTGAGAAGCGTCACCGCATTTTCCATTATCGTAAGGCATAGCGAGGAATCCTCCACTGTAGCCAGATCGCGCACCAGATGCGACGTATCGGTCTGCGACGCACGACGGGTTAAAATACCCAAACGATATTTTGCCGACAATATCCGGCGTACGCTCTGGTCTATCCGCTGCTGGCGTATATCGCCATTCTTTACAGCCCGAAGCACTTCGCGGTAGGCCGTTTCCGGATCGGCGGAATAAAGGAGCATGTCGTTCCCGGCCTTTATAGCCTCTATCTCGGCCCGCCCGGAAGGATAATTCGACGATACGCCTTTCATGTTCAGCGCATCGGTTATCACGATACCGTCGAAGCCCCACCTGCTGCGCAGTATTCCGTCGACAATACCGGACGACAGGCTTGACGGGCGCCCCGTACCGCCTTCCAGAGCTGGCACATCCAGATGGGCAGTCATAACGCTCGCAGCACCGTTTCCGAGCGTTTTCTCAAACGGATACAATTCCACGCTTTCCAGATGTTGCCTGTCCGCATTTATGACCGGCAATTCTTTATGGCTGTCCTTGTCGGTATCCCCGTGTCCTGGAAAATGCTTGACGCACGCCAGCACTCCCGCGCTTTGAAGTCCGTCTATGTAAGCCGAGGCTTTTTCCGCCACATCCTGCGGGTCGCTGCCGAACGAACGCACACCGATTATGGGGTTCGCCGGATTGGAGTTCACATCGGCCGAAGGAGCGAAATTGTAATTCACTCCCATCCTCGCACAAGCTTCACCCACACGTCGCCCCATACGCCGTATAAGCCTTTCGTCCTGCACCGCGCCAAGAGTGAGCGGCCACGGATAGTTGAATGCCGAGTCGAGCCTCATGGCCAGCCCGCGCTCGAAAGTCATAGCCGTGAGAAGCGGCGTTTTGGCCACACTTTGCGCCTGGTTTATAAATCCGGCAGCTTCCGTAGGTTTATTCCGGTACATCGATATTCCGCCTACGTGGCACTTTTCAATAAGATACAACGCCCTGTCCCTCTCGGCCTGCGTGTTTATGAATACGGCAGGGACGAACATCTGCCCTACCTTTTCTTCTAGTGTCATTGACGAGAGGACGGAATCGACCGCACGGGCGGCTTTTCTGTCTTCTCTCTTTGCTGCGGCTGATGCTTCATCCTCAGGAATGATACTTGCGCAAAGCGCCTGGGAAATGGCCGACACGGCTAAAGCCAGTGTCAAAAAATGCAGTTTCATGTGTTTTATTTCGTATCGTTTCTTAAAAATTAATATGTTCCGGATTATTCTAAGCTTACATAGTTTGAAAAAAATCAGATAATTTCCATCTGCCCGCCTATCGAGAGGAAATCGTCCCAAAAACGCGGATACGACTTGGCTGCCACACCCGGATTCTCCACCGAAAAAGGCATTTTGAGAGCCAGCGGAGCGAACGCCATAGCCATGCGGTGGTCCTGGTAAGTCCTCAGGAGTATATTATCCTTAGGACATCCGAAATGCGTTATTTCAAGACTGTCGTCCGTAGTGCGGCACATCACGCCGAATTTTTCCAGTTCGGCCTCCATGGCAGCTATGCGGTCGGTTTCCTTTACCCTCAGCGTGGACAGGCCCGTAAGCATACCTTTTATACCCATCGCCGCCATAGTCACCGCCACGCTCTGGGCCAGATCCGGAGTGTCCTCCATGTCCAGGCAAAGCGACGCTGGAGGAACATATCCTTCCGCCGGAGTTATACGGACAACGTCATCCGTTACAGACGCTTCCACACCGAAATTCCGGTAAATATCCGCAACCTTGCTGTCACCCTGCACGCTGTCGTAAAAATACGATGACAGCGACACGCTCTTTCGCGCCAGGGCCGCGAAACTGAAGAAATACGAAGCCGAGCTCCAGTCAGATTCTATCTTTATACTGCCCGAAAAAGGTTTTCCGAGAGGTTCTACCGTTATTACATCACCATCGGCGCGGCACTTGGCGCCCACCGCCGCAAGTGCGGCCAACGTCATGCGTATGTACGGTTTCGATACGCTGCGTCCGGAAAGGTGCAGTTCTATGCCGTTTTCAAAAGATGGTGCGGCCAACAGCAGCGCCGTGACAAACTGGCTCGACACGGAACTGTCCACCGTGCAGCGGCCGCCTTTTATCTTCACCCCGCGTATGTCCAGCGGAGGAAAGCCATCACGCCCTGCATACGATATATCCGCGCCGAGCGAACGCAAAGCGTCTACAAGCGGGTATATGGGCCGCTCTTTCATCCGGGACGAACCTGTGAGAGTCACCCTCCGGCCTTCACGCGATGCGAAATAAGCCGTACCGAAACGCATCGTCGTTCCGGCATGTCCTATATCGACCGTATCGGCGCACGACGACACCAGATTTTGCATCGATACGGTATCGTCGCTATCGGAAAGATTATCGATGGTTAAGCCGGCACCTGTTACGGCCCTTAGCACAAGCATGCGGTTTGACTGGCTTTTCGAGCCGCAAATATGTATTTGCACGCCGTCCTTCATGCCGGAAGGAAACGATATGCGTATTTCGTTTGCCTGCATGGGCGAAACAGTTTTTCCGTTTGATGAATTCATACGTGGGGTTAAATATTTCTACCGATATTTAATGTTTTTGGCGTATGTATTGCGTGTTTTTTATAAATTGCACCGTGTCACGGGCAGTATTTCCACAAAGGTAAACATTATATGCGGAAATATTCGTCCGTACAGTGTATAAAAATCGACGCCCGTCCCACCGGCGGGCATAACATCCCATACGGAAATGGAAAAGATAGCGAAAAGACTTACAGACCTGGTAGGCGGAACGCCTCTCATGGAGCTTTCGGGCTTCGGCGCATCGAAGAAGTCAGGCGCGCGGCTGATAGCAAAACTCGAATACTTCAACCCGGCCGGCAGCGTGAAAGACCGCATAGCCCTGGCAATGATAGAAGATGCCGAACAGCGTGGAATACTCAAACCCGGAGGAACCATCATAGAGCCCACAAGCGGCAATACCGGCGTCGGGCTTGCATTCGTGTCATCCTCCAAAGGGTATAAACTGGTGCTGACCATGCCAGAAACGATGAGCGCCGAAAGACGCAACCTGCTCAAGGCCCTCGGAGCGCGTCTGGTACTCACCCCTGGAGCCGAAGGCATGAAAGGCGCGATAGCCGAAGCCGAAAGGCTCAAACGCGAAACTCCCGGCGCAGTGATACTCCAGCAGTTCGAAAACCCGGCCAACCCAGCCGTACACCGCCGCACCACAGCCGAAGAGATATGGCGCGACACGGACGGACGCGTGGACATTTTCGTGGCCGGAGTAGGTACCGGCGGCACTGTCAGCGGCACCGGCTCACGGCTGAAAGAGCTAAATCCCGCCGTACAGATAGTGGCGGTCGAACCGTCCGATTCTCCGGTACTCTCCGGCGGAAACCCCGGCCCGCACAAGATACAGGGCATCGGAGCCGGTTTCGTGCCCAAGACTTATGATGCCTCGGTCATCGACCGGGTGATGACGGTAAGCGGCGACGATGCCATGCGTACATCGCGCGAACTGGCACGCACCGAAGGCCTTCTTGTAGGTATTTCTTCAGGTGCGGCGGTTTATGCCGCCTCCCAACTCGCAGCAATGAAGGAAAACACCGGAAAAAACATCGTGGTACTGCTTCCCGACACAGGAGAACGCTACCTTTCCACCCAACTGTTCGCTTTCGACGAATATCCCCTTTGACACAGGCGCAACGTTTTCCCAGAACGTTAAAACGGCTAACGCAGCCGTATCAGGAATAACGATATAAAATACCGATATTTTTAAAATGAAAGACCCGGTACAGACCATACTCGACAATGTAAACAAACTGTCGAACCCCTCGGCCGGCGAGGAAAAATACATTCCCCAGGAAGGTGAACGCCTGCCCAACATAGGGCACCTGCAGGAAATCATCGGGCATGTCAAATCGATCGTGTTCCCCGGATTTTTCAGCCCGTGCGGGACCAATAGCAAGACACGCCAGTACTTCACCGGCGTCAACCTGGAAAAACTGTACAAACTGCTCGAAGAACAGATACGCAACGGCATATGCTTTTTCGGCACGCCCGACAGCCCAATGGCCAAGTCGTCCCAGCAATACGCACTGGAATTCATAGACCGCCTGCCGGAGATAAAACGCCTGTTGTACACTGACGTGAAAGCCGTTTTCGACGGCGACCCTGCGGCACGCAGCTACGGCGAGGTGATATTCTGTTATCCGGCAATCATTTCCATGATACACTACCGCGTAGCGCACGAATTGCTTTTGCTCGGCATACCGGTCATACCGAGGATAATCACCGAACTGGCCCATTCGGCCACAGGAATAGACATACACCCCGGAGCGCAAATAGGCGAATACTTCAGCATAGACCACGGCACGGGTGTGGTCATAGGCGAAACATGTATCATAGGCAACCGCGTTAGGCTGTACCAGGGCGTGACGCTCGGCGCGAAAAGTTTCACGCTCGACGAACGCGGACTTCCGGTGAACGTACCCCGCCACCCGATACTTGAGGACAACGTAATAGTTTACTCCAACTCGACAATACTGGGACGCATAACGATAGGCCACGACTCCGTCATCGGCGGCAACGTATGGCAAACGTCAAGCGTACCTCCGCACTCGCGGGTATTGCAGCAGAAGGCCGTAGCCTCCGTTTTTACGGACGGGCTGGGCATATAGACACTTAAAAAAACACGGAAATACCGGAAAAAAAACCGCAGGGCAAAATGCCCTGCGGTTTTTTCAGTTACCGTGTTGACGTAAATCACATACTTTCGTGGAAAGTACGCGATATGACTTCGGCCTGATGCGCACGCGAAAGGCGCACGAAGTTCACGGCATATCCAGACACGCGTATTGTCAGCTGCGGATATTTCTCCGGATGCTCGTAAGCGTCCATAAGAGTCTCGCGGTTGAGTACGTTCACGTTCAGGTGATGAGCCATTTTGGAAAAATAGCCCGTCATCATACCAACGAGGTTTTCCACCTGTTCGTCCCTGGACGAACCGAGCGACTTCGGCACTATCGTAAACGTGTTGGAAATACCGTCCATCGAGTAATTGTAGTCCAATTTGGCCACTGAGTTCAACGAAGCCACAGCCCCCGTGCAATCGCGCCCGTGCATCGGGTTGGCTCCAGGGGCGAAAGGAACGCCAGCTTCGCGTCCGTCAGGCGTAGCTCCGGTCTTCTTTCCGTACACTACATTCGACGTTATGGTCAGAAGCGAGAGCGTAGGATTTGCTCCTTTGTAAGTCTTATGCTTTTTAAGTTCCATGAAAAACTCTTTGGCCACTTCCCTGGCTATATCGTCCACACGGTCGTCATCGTTGCCGTATTTCGGGAAATCGCCCTTTATCTCGAAGCCGGTAGTAAGCCCCTCTTCGTTTCTCACGGCACGCACATCGGCGTATTTTATGGCCGAAAGCGAATCCGCCACGATGGAAATCCCTGCCGCGCCGTAAGCCACGTCTATGCCGTGCCAGCTGTCCACGAACGACATCTGCGCGCGTTCATAGTAGTACTTGTCGTGCATATAATGGATAAGGTACATCGTCTTGGCATACACTTTGGCTATCTCGCGCATGGCCGTACGGAAACGCGCCATAACCTGATCGTAATCGAGACGTCCGTCGGGCATGGGGTCTATTCCCTCGACTATTTCCAAACCCTTGTTTTCGTCGCGGCCAGCGTTCAGGGCCACGAGCAGCGTTTTGGCAAGGTTGCACCGGGCACCGAAATGCTGTATGCGCTTGCCTACTTCCTGGTAAGACACGCAGCATGCGATACCGTAGTCGTCCGAACCGCGCACCGAACGCATCAGATCGTCGTTCTCGTACTGCACGGATGAAGTGTCTATCGACACCTGGGCGCAGAATTTCTTAAATCCTTCAGGCAGTTTTTCCGACCAAAGTACCGTCAGGTTAGGCTCCGGCGACGGGCCGAGATTGTAAAGCGTCTGCAGGAAACGGAAAGACGTCTTGGTCACTTTCGTGCGGCCGTCGTGCAACATACCGCCTATCGATTCGGTCACCCACGTAGGATCGCCTCCGAATATGTCGTCGTACGAAGCCGGGCGCAGATGGCGGATTATACGAAGTTTCATCACGAACTGGTCTATTATCTCCTGCGCACCTTCTTCGGTCAGCGTACCGTCCTCGATATCCCGTTCCAGATATATATCCAAAAACGACGAAACATTTCCAAGCGACATGGCTGCGCCGTCCTGTTCCTTGGCTCCGGCCAGGTATGCCATGTAAACCCACTGTACGGCTTCGCGGCCGTTTTCCGCCGGACGGGCAAGGTCCAGTCCGTACATCGCCCCCATTTCCTTCATGTCCTCAAGCGCCTGTATCTGCATCGATAGTTCCTCGCGCAGGCGTACGGAACGGTGGCTCATAGTCGAGATGTCCACTTTTTTAAAGTCTTTCTTTTTCTCTTCTATAAGGCGGTCGATTCCGTAAAGCGCCATGCGGCGGTAATCGCCGATTATACGTCCGCGCGCATAGTTGTCAGGCAGGCCGGTAAGCATGCCAAGTGAACGGTAGCGACGTATCTGGCTGTCATATACGCTGAACACTGCCGTATTGTGGTCTTTGGCGTACCTGAATATATCTTTCACGCGCTCGGACAGTTCCAACCCGTGTTCGCGGCACGCTCCCTCCACGAGCCGCACCCCGCCGAAAGGCTTTATGGCGCGGCGCAGAGCTTTGTCCGTCTGGAGCCCCACGATCACTTCGTTCTCACGGTCTATGTACCCGGCCTTGTGGCTCGTTATATTCGATATGGTATCGGTGTCCACTTCCAGGACTCCGCCATTGTTGCGTTCTTTTTGCAATTCGGGCAAAAGGTGTTCCCACAATCGTTTTGTCCTCTCGCTCGGCCCGCAAAGGAACGAGCCGTCACCGTAATACGGCCGTATGTTCTTAAGTACGAAATCGCGCACATCCACAGAGGTATTCCAATTCCCCTGTACGAAAGGTTTTTTGCTTTCCTGTGACATATGTGTATTATATAATAATATGTGTTTTTACCGTCTGTCGTATTTTCCGGGAAAAAAGTACCGGACTTTCCGAGTCTGCAAAGATACTGAATTAATGTAACACTGCCCCTCATTTCATAACATTACCGCCAGGCATACCACGTCTGGCAAAACCCCGCAAGTTGCGCCCGGCCGGAAAACGCCGCCCGCACAATACATACGGGCATGCTATGACGTAATTATAAATTAAAGTTAAAAAAACATGCGTCGCACCATGCCGCACCCCAGAGCAACACGAACGGAAAAAACACATATACCACTGGTTGCAAATACATTAAACGCATTTTATCTCTTACATACATACGGAGGAAATACGTCCCCATCAGCCCGCACCGGCACATCGCTCCAACCATGTTATGCCCGCCCAGCCACATACCCGATTTATTTTTCACGCTAAATCAGTATATTTGTAAAATCGTCAGGTATGTCCTGAAAGCATATCCTCAATACGCCATACACGTGTCATTATGAACCTTAAAATCAAATACATACTACCGATTTTTGCATTTATCCCTACGCAGACCTACGCCTTTGCTCCGGAAACTCCGGACGAAGTAACATCCGTATCGGCCGATACCGTGAAGATAAAAGGGGAAGGAGAGGTAAACATAGTCGAAAACGACTCCACATTCTTACGGGAAGTTTTCGAATCGGATACGTTCGATAAACTCATCGAACTGGACATGGCCACCTCGGAAGTGCATCTGATTCCGGACTCGGTAATAATCAGACGCCTTCGGATATTGGATGCGCGCTCACCTTTCTCATTGGAATTCAACCCCGAGGTACGTAAATACATAAATATGTATCTCGGCCAGCGCAAAGCCCTTGTGGCACGCATGGTAGGGCTTTCGCTCTATTACTACGACCTTTTCGACAACGTGCTCGACAGATACGGCATACCGCTGGAGCTCAAACATCTGGTAGTCATAGAGTCGGCCATGAACCCTAAGGCGCGCTCCCGCGTGGGGGCGTCAGGTCTGTGGCAGTTCATGTACGGGACGGGGCGCATGTACAACCTGTACACGGACTCTTATGTGGACGAACGATTCGACCCGCACAAATCCACAGAAGCCGCCGCCAAAATGCTTAAAACCCTGTACGACGATTACAAGGACTGGAATCTGGCCCTTGCCGCATACAACTACGGCAGCGGCAATGTCAACAAAGCCATAGCGCGCTCCGGAGGCAAGAGGAATTTCTGGGAAGTACGCGCATACATGCCTCTCGAAACGCAGAAATACGTATCGGCTTTCATAGCAGCCAATTACGTAATGTCATACTACCGCGAACACAACATAATACCCGAAGTGCCGCGTATAACATACGCCCAGACCGACACGATAAACGTAAAAAGCCTCGTTTCGTTCGACATGCTGGCAAAAAAACTCGACATGCCTGTCGAGGAGATACAATTCCTCAACCCAGCCTTCAAACTCGGCGTAGTGCCGTACACACCGACAAGACACTATTCGATAGTGCTTCCGGCGGACAAAGCGTACAAATTCGCATCAATCGAACAGGATATATATTCGGAGGCTAAAGCCGCCGAAGCCAGCCTCAAAAAGACGCTCAGCTACAAAGCCAATACCGTTGCCGCTTCAGGAGGGGCCATACGATACAAAGTACGCAGCGGGGACACCCTCGGAGCGATAGCCATACGCTACGGCGTGTCGGTGTCCAAAATAAAAAGTTGGAACAGACTTAAATCCGACAGGATAAGCATAGGCCAAAGGCTTCTTATCTATCCGAGAAAATAGCGTAAACTCCGAACATTAAAAAAAAAGGAATAAATCTAATCTTTAAAAACAACAGCGATCATGAAAAGACTGTATATAATACTTGCCAGCTGCCTGGCTCTTGTATGTTGCACCGGCGGCGGAAAAAACGACAACAGCGCTGCTGCGGCAAGCAAAGCCCGATCCACCGGAGGCGCGCGCGAAGTAGTTGCCGTAATAGACAACGATTTCTTCTCCCAGGCCGAATCGGACTCCGTACGCACGTATTTCGCGCCCGTTATGTTCGGTCTGCCACAAGAAGAAACCGAAACGAAACTCTACGTAATACCCCGTTCCGGCTTCAGCCACCTTTACCAGACACACCGCAACATAATCCTTATCGAAAAGGACACGGTCAACCAGGTAAAAACGATAAAGGATGCTTTTGCCGCGCCGCAAACCCTGGTAAGGATATCGGCTACCGACATAAATTCCCTGAACGAGCTTATGAACAAATCGTCGGCCGACATACTCAAACGCTTTCACGATGGCGACATAGCATTCCTCCAGGAAAAATCGGCACGCATAGCCCATAAAAAACTTGATCAGATACGTACAATGGGAGTCGAGTTGACCGTCCCCAACTATTACCGTCCGGTGAGGATAGAACCGGACTTTATCTGGCTGCTGAAAGACGTGAAAAAAGGCAAGCACCTCGGCACGGTAAATATCCTTATATACAAATACGACAGCCAGGGCAATGCCGTCGACCCCATCATGCTTCTGGATGAGATAACCAAGAAATACGTCCCCGGACCGTCCGACGGCTCATACATGACTACTGAAAAATCCGTATTTTATCCCATGTCCGAACAAACCGAGCTTGACGGCCAGTTCACGATACAAACACGCGGGTTGTGGCGCACTGAAAACGATTTTATGGGCGGACCGTTCATCAACTACACCGTTTACGACGACAAGAGCGACATTGTGTACGGCATCGACGGCTTCGTATATTTCCCCTCGCAGGACAAGGCCCATTACATATTCGAACTGGAGTCCATTCTCAAGACATTCAAAATAGCAGGACGGTAATGTCACCCTCCGGCAAAGGCCGGCGTGTTCTCACCGCCTGCCGACGGGCCTAGGAGAGGTTTTAAAATAGTTTTCGGATAATTAAAGACTCAGGATGAAAAAATCCTTTTATATAGCCATTGCAGCCGCCACAACGGCTCTAATATGGTCGTGCGCATCCACAGGAACCCCGTCGGGAGGACGCACGGACGTCAATCCTCCCGTGCCGTTGAGTTTTTCGCCGGAAAATTACTCGACCGGATTCACGGCCAAACAAATAGTGATAACGTTCGACGAGAGGATAAAATTCAAAGACCTCTCAAAACAACTGGTCGTATCGCCTCCGATAGAACGTCTTGCCCTCGACATAACGCCTACGGCCGCTTTTCCATCAAAAAAACTGGTCATAGACCTGTCCAAACACAACCTGCTGCCGAACACCACATACACCATAAATTTCGGCAACGCCATAGCGGACAACAACGAAGGCAACGAACTGCCTAATTTCAAATACGTATTTTCCACCGGAGACACGATAGACTCACTCTCTATAGGAGGAATAGTAGCCGATGCTTTCGAAGAAAAATTCGACCCTAAAACCACCATCATGCTGTACCGGGCGGACTCGACGTTCAACGACTCTACCATATACAAGGAACGTCCCATGTACTTCACACGCCTTACAGACAAACGCGACAGCACGTTCCGTATAGATAATATAAGTCCGGGGAACTACCACCTTATAGCCATGGTTGACGACAACTCCAACATGCTCTACGACCAGGCGAAAGACAAGATAGCGTTTTTCCCCCGCACCGTCGAAGCCAAACACGACCAGTCGACCGGATACCTTCTGCGTCTGGCCCAGGGACGTCCTCCGTACAAAGTCTATCAGGGCGTAAACCAGCAACCGGGACTGATACTCACTCAGATAACAGGCCTCGAAAAAGACCACACCGTCGAGAGGATATACCCCGCCCTGCCCGAAGGCTCGCGCGACTACTATATATTCTCCGCCAACAGGGACTCCCTCAGTTACTGGTACACAGGCGAGGAAAAGGACTCGATACTGTTCGTCGTCAAAAAAGACGGCATCCCTACCGACACCATCAACGCCAAAATACGCAAACCGGCTAAAGTAGATTTCAGAATAGGGCTGAAAAAACAGAGCCTAGACCTAGGCGAAACACTGGTCGTCACATCCAACAAACCGATAGGCTCGGTAGATACGAGCCTAGTGCAGCTGCTAGACATCGACTCGATACCGGTGCCTTACAGCATAAAGCTCGACTCGTCTTCCATGTCGGCCCTCGATATAGCCTTCCGCATAAAACACAACAGCCGGTACTTTCTGAGGATACTTCCAGGCGGGATAAAAAGCATCCTCGGCGAAGATGCCAAGGACACACTCTCAACAGCTTTCAAGACAAAATCCCCCGACGACTACGGAAACCTGAGGATACAACCGGTATCGTTCAGCGAACTGCCGCTCATATTCCAGCTTCTTTCCTCGGACGGTAAAACGGTCAGGCGCGAAGTAAGGCTGGATTCGCCAGGCACTCCCGTATTCGACCTGTTACCTCCCGGCAAATACCGTTTGCGTGTAATATTCGACACCAACGGCAACGGCAAATGGGACACGGTAGATTACATGAAACGCACACAGCCGGAAAAGGTAAAATACCTGAAAGACCCGATAGAAATACGGGCATTGTGGTCCGAAGACATTACATGGTGACGTTCCGTCCTTAATGTACCGCATACTTTAATCATTTATATTTCACACAAAACGAAACAACCGGCGCGGATGTAACTTGGTGTTACTTTTCGGTAATTTTGCGTATTTTTGCAAACGAGAAAACACAAGTACAACAATGGCAAGAATACTTACTGGCGTACAAGCCACCGGACGCCCTCACCTGGGCAACATCCTGGGGGCTATCCTTCCGGCTATAAAAGCCGCATCCCGAAGCGAAGACGAGTCTTTCCTTTTTATAGCCGACCTACATTCGCTCACACTGATAAAGAACGCACAGGAATTGCGTGAAAACACGTATGCCGTAGCCAAAACATGGCTTGCGATGGGGCTGGACACGTCGAAGACAGTTTTCTACCGCCAGAGCGACGTACCTCAGACAACCGAACTGACCTGGTACCTCGACTGTTTTTTCCCATACCAGCGGCTCCAGCTCGCACACGCTTTCAAAGACAAATCCGAACGTCTCTCCGACGTCAACACCGGTCTTTTCAACTACCCTGTCCTGATGGCCGCCGACATACTGCTCTATGACGCAGACCTTGTACCCGTAGGCAAAGACCAGGCACAGCACCTCGAATTCACACGCGACGTAGCCGAACGCTTCAATAACCGCATGGGCGAAACATTCGTAATACCCAAAGGTCTAACCCAGGAAAACGCCATGATAATCCCCGGAACGGACGGGGCGAAAATGAGCAAATCCCGCAACAACTACATAGACATCTTCGCGCCGGAAAAGGAACTCAAGAAAGTAATCGGCTCAATAGTTACCGATTCCACCCCTCTTGAAGAGCCCAAAAACCCCGATACATGCAACGTATTCAAGCTCTATTCACTGATAGCCTCTCCGCAGCAGACCGAAGACCTGCGCAAAAAATACCTCGGCGGCAATTTCGGCTACGGACATGCTAAAAAAGAACTGCTGGGCGTTATCCTCGATACATTTGCAAAAGAACGCAGCCTGTACGATTATTACACCGACAACATAGGGGAAGTCGAAGAAAAACTCATGGACGGAGCCATGAAAGCCGCGTCGGCAGCTTCCGTTCGCCTTGCCGAAGTGCGCCGCAAACTCGGTCTTCGCTAAAGCCTTTTTACTTTTAAGCCGATGAAGGGGAAGGCATTTTTTTAAGGCAAAAATTTGTACATTTGTGCGTCTATCCGATAGAGTATAATGAATTACGAAATAAAAAAAGAGGGCAAGTTCCGCTATATTGAAGAAGGCGAAGGAACGCCCGTCGTTATCCTTCACGGACTGATGGGCAGCCTGAGCAATTTCGACACGGTAGTCGAAGCGCTCAGGAAAAACGGATACCGCGCCATCATACCCTCGCTCCCGCTTTATACCATATCGTTGCTCAAAGCCAGCGTGCGCGGCCTTTCCTCTTTCATACACCAGTTCATAAAATACAAACAGATAGAAGACTTCTTCCTTTTAGGCAACTCCCTGGGAGGCCACATATCCCTGGTTTTCACAAAACGCCACCCGGAACGCGTCAAAGGCCTGATTCTGACCGGCTCTTCCGGACTTTATGAGAACGCCGGCTCCTCGTACCCCAAACGCGGCAGTTACGAATACGTCCGCGAAAAGACGCAGGAAGTATTTTACGACCCGGCAACAGCTACCCCGGAACTCATCGACGAGGTATTCGATATAGTCAACAACCGCGCCAAGGTCCTGCACACGCTTTCAATATCGAAAAGCGCCATCCGCCACAACATGGAAAAAGACCTCCCCAAGATAAACAAGCCCACGCTCCTTATCTGGGGAAAGAACGACATAGTAACCCCGCCGGAAGTAGCCGAACAGTTCCATCAACTGATGCCCTGTTCCGAACTGCACTGGATAGACAAATGCGGGCACGCCCCCATGATGGAACATCCTATAATCTTCAACCGTACACTCCTGGAGTGGCTCGACAGACAAAAAGGATAAGCAAATGACAGAACAAGGGGGCATACGACCGGTGAACGCATCTTTAACACCACAGACATGAAGATAAGCAAGGCCGAATTCGTCATATCCAACACGGACTGCAAAAAATGCCCGCCCCCGTCGCGACCTGAGTACGCGTTCATAGGACGCAGCAACGTAGGCAAGTCATCGCTTATCAACACACTCTGCAACAACGCCTCGCTGGCAAAGACTTCGGGGACTCCCGGCAAAACACAGCTTATCAACCACTTCAATATCGACGACACCTGGTACCTGGTGGACCTTCCGGGTTACGGCTACGCACGCACATCGAAAACCGACCGCGCTGCGTTTCACAAGATAATCACATCGTACATACTCGGGCGCGAAAACCTCGCATGCCTGTTCGTACTGGTGGATTCACGCCACGAACCGCAGAAAATAGACCTCGATTTTATGGCCTGGCTGGGCGAGAGCGGCATACCTTTCGCAATTTGTTTCACCAAAATGGACAAACTGACAAAAAACCAGGCAGCCAAAAACATAGCCGCCTACAAAAAAGGCCTTCTAGAAGAATGGGAAACCCTTCCCGAAATGTTTTTCACATCCTCGTCCACCGGAGCCGGACGCGACGAGATACTCTCCTACATAGAAAAAATAAATAACGACATACTGAAATGAAAGACAAGTTACTAAGGCGCTTCCTCCAGTACGCCGCCATCGACACCCAGTCGGCCGAAGGTCAAAAAGACGTTCCCTCGACGAAAAAACAGTTCGACCTCGCGCTGGTGCTTAAAAGTCAGATGGAAGAACTCGGCCTGAAAAACGTAACGCTGGACGACCATTGCTACCTGATGGGCACATTGCCGGCCAACACAGGGGAAAAGCTGCCGTCGATAGGTTTCATATCCCACATGGACACATCGCCCGATTACAGCGGCCGCGACGTAAAACCGCAGATATGGGAAAACTACGACGGAGGCGACATAGCCCTGCCCGACGGCACCGTAATACGTACATCAGAATTTCCGGAGATAAAACAGTACAAAGGAAAAACCATAATAACGTCCGACGGTTCAACCCTTCTCGGCGCGGACGACAAAGCCGGCATAGCCGAAATAATGACCGCCGTGGAATACCTTATCCTGCACCCGGAAATAAAGCACGGCGATATAAGAATAGGTTTCACACCGGACGAAGAAATAGGTCGCGGCCCTGACTTTTTCGACGTGGCAAAATTCGGTGCCGATTGGGCTTACACTCTCGACGGCAGCGCAGAAGGCGAACTGGAATACGAAAACTTCAACGCCGCTTCTGCGCGCATAACATTCAAGGGACTGTCCGTCCATCCCGGTTACGCAAAGGATAAAATGGTAAACTCCATACTTCGCGGCGTCGAATTCGCATCCTCCCTGCCGGAATGGGAACGGCCCGAACACACCGAAGGTTACGAAGGTTTCTACCACCTGCACACAATGGATGCCACACTGGAGAAAACTACGCTCGTGTACATCATCCGCGACCACGACCGCGCAGGATTCGAACACCGCAAAAAAACCGTCGAATCGCTCATTCGGTTTTTTAAAGACAAATACGGCGAAGATGCCATCGAAGGCGAGATAAAAGACCAGTACTATAACATGCGCGCCGAGATAGAACCCGTGATGCACGTAATCGAAATAGCTGAAAAGGCCATGCTCGAATGCGGTGTCACGCCTAAGATAAAAGCCATACGCGGCGGCACGGACGGCGCCCGCCTCTCGTTCATGGGACTGCCCTGCCCCAACATATTCACAGGCGGGCACAATTTCCACGGACGATACGAATTCGCCGTCGTGGAAACAATGGAAAAAGCCGTCGAAACGATAGTCGGTATAGTCCGCCTGTCATCACAGCATATTCCGGAAAAATAACCTCCGGCAAAACAAACCCGTACCTGCTACTTTTACTAACCTTATATATATTTTATTACACAACGGCCCGTTTAAAATGCCGCACGGCACAGGGCGGGCCGCAAAAAAAAGCAAAAGAGAATGTACGACATCTATGTAGTAATGCTTGTAATAATGGCCGGCCTGGCGGTAACGGACCTTACCATCGGCGTGAGCAACGACGCGGTCAACTTCCTCGGTTCGGCCGTAGGCAGCCGCACGGCATCGTTCCGCACCATAATAATCGTTGCCTCGCTCGGAGTTATAATAGGCGCTGTTTTTTCAAACGGGATGATGGAAGTAGCGCGGAAAGGTGTCCTTTTCCCGCAGATGTTCCTCTTCGAGGAAATAATGGTCATCTTCATATCCGTTATGATAACGGACGTCATCATGATGGACACATTCAACTCCCTGGGACTGCCGACATCGACCACCGTATCGCTCGTGTTCGAACTGCTCGGCGCAGCCGTGTCCATTTCCCTGTTCAAAGTGTTCCAAAGCCTGCCCGACGGCGGCTCGTTCCAATCGCTGATAGCCAACATAGGCGAAGTGGACAAATACATAAACCAGGACAAAGCCACGCTGATGATAACAGGAATACTGTCCGTAGTGTTCATCGCGTTTTTCGCCGGCGCCATAATACAATGGATAGTCCGTTTCATATTCACGTTCCGCTACGAACGTAAACTCAAATATTACGGAGGCATCATGGGCGGCATAGCATTCACGTCCATCATATTTTTCATGATCCTCAAAGGTTCGAAAGGAACTACGCTGATAAGCCCCGAAGGGAAAGAATGGATAGCCGAACACACACGCTTGCTTCTGATTATCACATTTGTCGTATCGGTTGCCGTCAGCCAGATAATAGTTTCTGTATTCAAGAAAAATATCCTCAAAGTGGTAGTTCTCACAGGCACGTTCGCTCTGGCCATGGCATTCGCAGGGAACGACCTGGTGAACTTTATCGGCGTACCGCTCGCCGCACTCAGCTCGTACGAAGCCTGGATAGATGCCGGACAACAGAACATACCTATGACCGCACTTCTGGATACGGCCCACACACCAGTATTCATACTCGCCGGAGCGGGCCTCATAATGGTAGTCACGCTGTGTCTGTCGAAAAAGGCCAAAAACGTACTGAAAACAGCCATCGACCTGTCAAAATACGAAACTACGGACGAAAAACACTCTCCCAATACCATATCGCGCGGCATCGTACGCGGAGCCGTAGCCCTGTCCAAAGCCGTTGACAAAATAATCCCCGCACGTGTAAACAAGGAAATAGACGTGCGTTTCGACCGTCCCGTGATAGCCATCCCCCAAAACAAGGAATTCGAGGCTCCGGCATTCGACCTTGTCCGCGCCTCGGTAAACGTAATAGTCCCGGCCATCCTTATATCCATAGGCACGAACAGTACCCTTCCGCTCAGCACCACTTACGTAACGTTCATGGCCGCCATGGGCTCCTCTCTGGCCGACAGGGCATGGGGACGTGAAAGCGCCGTGTACCGCGTATCGGGCGTGCTGACCGTAATCCTCGGGTGGTTTGCAACAGCATTCTTCGCCTTCGTGGCAGCCGGCACTTTCGCAGCGTTGGTTTACAGCTTCGGCATGCTGGCCATAATACCCCTGTTGGTACTCGGCGTAGTCATCATGACAAGCCACAAGATATACAAACGCGTAAACCGCCGCGAGGAAAAACGCCAGCGCCTGTTGCGTACCGCCCGCGCCGGACAGATAAGCATATCGCAGGTCATAGACGATTCGGCCGAAAAAATAGCAGAAGCTTTCACCCATGCTACCGAAGTTTATTCCGGGGTGGCCGAAGGACTGGACAAACACGACAGGAAAGTACTCAAACAGGCCTGCCGAGCATCCACCGAGCTCAAAGAAGACATTGCCGACCTACAGAACACGCTTTTCTACATGATACGTTCCATAGATGAGAAAGGCATCGAGGCATCACGCTTCTATATCCTCATCATAGACTATCTCAAGGAAATAAACCGCGCCCTGGCCTACATATCAAATGCCAGCTTCGAACACGTGGATAACAACCATAAGGAACTCAAGGACACACGAAAAGAGGCACTGAAATACATCAGCACCGAACTTTGCGACATATTCCGCGAAATAGAAAAAACGTTCCTCTCCAAAGATTTCTCGCACGTTTCGGATATCGTATCCCGCAAAAAAGCGCTCAAGAAAGAACTTAGCCTTATCATCGAAAGGCAAATATCGCGCATACGTTCCGAGGAACTCAGCCCGAAGAATACAAACCTTTTCTTCGGCATCATCCTGGAAACCAAAGACCTGCTTTCCACCGCCACCCACCTTGTCGAGCTCGGAAATCAGTTCTACGTTAACAAAAAAGCCACTGATGTAGCCTGAAAAACCCGTATCTTTGTATTTGCTTCAAACCGCCCTTTGCCGACCTGAAAACCGGCAAAGGGCTCAAAAACGGGACAAATGAGCAAAGATATAATAGACGAACTATCCTCGTCGCAATACAAATACGGTTTTCACTCGGACATAGACTCCGACACCTTTCCCAAAGGACTGAGCGAAGACGTGATACGCGCCATCTCGGCCCGCAAGGAAGAACCGGAATGGATGACCGAATACCGTCTGCGCGCCTACCGCCACTGGCTCACCATGCACGAACCGACATGGGCGCACCTTAAGTACGAACGGCCTGATTTCGACGGCATCAGTTATTATTCCGCACCGAAAAACGCGCCTAAATACAACTCGCTGGACGAAGTGGATCCGGAACTGCTCCGCACTTTCGACCGCCTGGGCATACCGCTGGAAGAACAGAAAGTCCTCTCCGGCGTGGCAATGGACGTTGTGATGGACTCCGTATCCGTACGCACCACTTTCCAGGAAACGCTCGGCAAACTCGGCATCATCTTCATGCCGATAAGCGAAGCCATCAAAAAACACCCCGAACTGGTAAAAAAATACCTCGGCTCGGTAGTTCCCCACACGGACAATTTTTACGCAGCGCTTAACTCGGCAGTTTTTTCCGACGGTTCGTTCTGTTACATACCAAAAGGCGTGCG
Source organism: Flavobacteriales bacterium (assembly GCA_003150615.1). Lineage (GTDB taxonomy): Bacteria > Bacteroidota > Bacteroidia > Flavobacteriales > UBA1820 > Merdimorpha. The sequence continues at coordinate 113,808 of QALN01000008.1, forward strand.
CTGCCCAATGGAACTGTCCACCTATTTCCGCATAAACCAGGCCGGCACAGGCCAGTTCGAGCGCACACTTCTCATCGCCGACGAAGGCTCGTACGTGTCCTATCTGGAGGGCTGTACCGCCCCCATGCGCGATGAAAACCAGTTGCACGCGGCAGTAGTCGAACTCATAGCCCTGGACGATGCCGAAATAAAATACTCCACCGTACAGAACTGGTATCCTGGCGACAAGGACGGACGCGGCGGCATATACAACTTCGTGACCAAGCGCGGACTGTGCGAACGCGGGGCCAAAATCTCATGGACGCAGGTCGAAACAGGGTCCGCAGTCACATGGAAATACCCTTCGTGTATCCTCAAAGGCGACAATTCCATAGGCGAATTCTATTCGCTGGCCATGACCAACAATTTCCAACAGGCCGACACCGGCACCAAGATGATACATTTGGGGAAAAACACCCGCAGCACCATCATCTCCAAAGGCATATCGGCCGGCAGTTCGGAAAACTCTTACCGGGGACTCGTCAAAATATCGAAAAACGCCGACAATGCGCGCAATTTCACCCAATGCGACTCGCTCCTTATGACCGACCACTGCGGTGCGCACACGTTTCCCAAGATAGAAAGCTCCAACCCCACGGCCACACTCGAACACGAAGCCACCACATCCAAGATAAGCGAAGACCAGATATTCTATTGCAACCAGCGCGGACTGTCCACCGAAAAAGCCGTAGCGCTCATCGTCAACGGCTTCTCGCGCGAAGTATTGGCAAAACTGCCTATGGAATTCGCGGTCGAAGCACAGAAATTGCTTGAAATATCGCTCGAAGGATCCGTTGGTTAAAAAAAACGATCATGCACCATCCGGCCGGGGTGAGTGACCTCACCGGGCAAATATTAACAGCTGGCGGGCAATATCGAACGGGCTCTGCCCGCGAAGTTTAAAATAATTTTAAAGGGTCTCAGGCACAATAGCGGACGACCTAATCAAAAAAGGATTAAGGCACATGTATAAATTCTTATTGCTCGCCGGAGCGATAATATCGGAAGTAATAGCCACCAACGCCCTGAAAGCGTCCGACGGGTTCACAAAACTGTGGCCCTCGCTCCTGGCCGCCGCAGGGTATGCTCTGGCATTTTACCTCCTGAGCCTTACGATGAGGTATTTCCAGATGGGTGTCATATACGCCATCTGGAGCGGTTTGGGCATCGTGCTCATATCTATCCTCGGCATCTGGCTTTTCGGCCAAAAACCAGACCTTCCGGCCATACTCGGCATGGGACTGATACTTGCCGGAGTCATGGTCATAAATTTATTTTCAAAATCGTCAGTACACTGAAAAAACACACCGAAAAATGCTCGAAATAAAAGACCTTAAAGCCCGCGTGGACGGGAACGAAATACTCAAAGGCATAAACCTGTCCGTCAAAGCAGGCGAAGTCCATGCCATAATGGGGCCCAACGGCTCCGGAAAATCCACGCTCTCGTCCGTTATAGCCGGCAATCCGAAGTTTGAAAAGACCGGAGGAAGCATCACATTTTTGAACGAAGACATCGACGGCCTGTCGCCCGAAGAACGCGCCCATCGGGGCATCTTCCTCTCGTTCCAATACCCGGTCGAAATACCGGGAGTATCGGTCAACAACTTTATAAAGACCGCCATAAACGAAAAACGCAAGAGCCAGGGACTGGACGAAATACCTGCCGGCGAACTTCTGCGTTTCATCCGAGAAAAAGCCTCGCTGGTCGAACTCGACCCGAAATTCCTTTCCCGCAGTCTGAACGAAGGCTTCTCCGGAGGTGAGAAAAAACGGGCTGAAATATTCCAGATGGCAGCTCTCCAACCACGCCTGGCCATACTTGACGAGACGGATTCCGGACTGGACATCGATGCGCTGCGTATCGTCGCAGGCGGAGTCAACAAACTCAAAAGCCCCGAAAACGCCACGATAGTCATAACCCATTACCAGCGGCTTCTCGACTACATTGTCCCCGATTATGTACACGTGCTGTACAAAGGCAGAATAATCAAAACCGGAGGCCCCGACCTGGCGCTCGAACTGGAAAAACGCGGTTACGACTGGCTGATAAACCCATAAAGACATGTCACACGCAGATAATACGATAATCCTTCCGGAAGGCCTTTCGGCAATAGCCATCGGCACGGAAGCAGGACAATACCAAGATGCCATTCCGGGATTTTCCTTATCCGGAACAGGGGAAAACGCATTGCTATCGGCCAGCAGTACGGCCGGCGATCCTGCTACGGTCATTTGCTCCGGTACGGCAAACATGGAAATAAACATACCGGAAGGAGCCGCTGCCACGCTCATAGAACTTTCCCTCCCTGGAGCCATCGTGAACACACGGGTCACGGTAGGCAGCAATGCCTCGCTGCACCACATAAGGCTCTCCGTATCGGACAAACAGACCGATTACTCCGCAATACAGCACGATGGCAGCCGTCTTGAACTGACGTCCATAGCCTTGGGCGGGAACTCATCCAACACGGCCGTGATACGCAGCCAGGGAGAACACACGCACACCACGTTATACGGGCTTGGAATCACCAAGGGAAACGAAACTGTCGTCAACCGCGTCCGCCTTTTCCATGCCAGCCCTCTGTGCCAGAGTTTCCAGACATTCCGCTACGTCGCCGACGGACATTCCCGCGCTGTTTTCGACGGAAAAATAACCGTGGAGAAACATGCACAGAAGATCGAAGCATACCAGAAGAACAACAACATACTGCTCTCGCCCGACGCCCGCATCGAAACCGACCCGCAACTGGAAATCTATGCCGACGACGTACGTTGCTCCCATGGGGCTACGATAGGACGTCTGGACGAAGAAGCGCTGTTCTACATGCGCACACGCGGCATACCGTACGACACTGCACGCCGCATGCTGATACGTTCATTCGCAGATGAGACGCTCGCCGGTATCCGGGACATAACATGGCTCTATCAAGCGATAGAAAAAATCATAGAATCCCGCCTTGGCTAACGTCAGCACGGGGTTCTTTTTTCACTAAATTTGCATTATTCCCTCAAGCGGGTACGCGCTGGGAAAAAGCAAAAATACGACACCAATGACGGACGACAACCGCACAACGATAAAAGGAATACACAGACAATTTCCACTGCTCGACCAAAAGGTAGGAGGCTATCCGCTCGTATACCTGGACAACGGAGCCACCACACAAAAGCCATTGTCCGTAATAGACGCGATAGACCGTTACTACCGCACCATCAATTCCAACGTGCACCGGGGAATACACACCCTCTCCCAACGCTCGACGGATGCAATGGAAGCAGCACGTGAAAAAGTACGCGCATTTATAAACGCACCGCAATCGCGGGAAATCATCTTCACGCGCGGAACTACCGAATCCATAAACCTCGTTGCATCGGGCTACGCCCAGTTGCTGCACCCCGGCGACGAAGTTATCGTCAGCCAGATGGAACACCACTCCAATATCGTCCCCTGGCAGGTAGCATGCGGAAAATCAGGAGCCACTCTCAAAGTCATCCCGGTAAACGACGACGGCACACTGGACATGGGAACCTACGCCCGTATGCTCTCCAGGCATACCAAAATGGTGTCCGTAACCCACACATCCAACGTCCTTGGCACGGTCAATCCGGTAAAGGAAATAACCCGCATGGCAAAGGAAAAAGGAGCCGACGTGCTTATAGACGGCGCACAGGCAATTCCGCACATGCCGGTTGATGTTCAGGAGATAGGATGCGACTTTTATGCATTTTCCGGACACAAGATGTACGCCCCTACCGGGATAGGAATCTTATGGGGAACGGAAAAAGCCCTCGACCGCCTGCCTGTGTATCAGGGGGGAGGCGAAATGATAAAACATGTAAGTTTTTCAGGCACTACTTTCGGCCCCATACCTTTTAAGTTCGAGGCCGGTACGCCGAATATAGAAGGCGCGATAGGACTCGGCGCGGCAATAGATTTCCTCACAGGCATAGGCATGGACGAAGTGCAGCGTCACGACCGCGAACTTATGGACTACATGACGGAAAAAATGGGTTCGATAGAAGGTATTCAGATATACGGACAGGCTGCCGATAAATCCGGATCGTTTTCATTCGGTATAAAAGGCGCCCATCCGACCGACATAGGCACTCTGCTGGACAATCAGGGAATAGCCGTACGTACGGGACACCACTGTGCCGAACCGCTTATGGAACGTTTCGGCATTCCGGGTACCGTACGCGCATCGCTTGGACTGTACAACACCAGAGAAGACATAGACCGCCTTTACGAAGCTACACTCAAGGCAAAAGGGATGCTTCTCTGAGGGAAAAAAACGGAACGATAAAAACGGATATGGAAAGCATAGAAGAAAAAATACGGCGGATAGAGGAGGATTTCTCCATGTTCGACCAATGGGTGGACAAATACGCGTATATCATCGACCTTGGCAAATCCCTGCCCATTATCGATGAAAAATATAGGGACGAAGATCACCTGATACGCGGATGCCAGTCGCAGGTATGGCTTGCAGCCGAACTTTCACCCGAAGGAAATGTGGTATTCACCGCCGACTCCGACGCCCTTATAACCAAAGGCATCATATCGCTGCTGGTAAACGTCCTTTCCGGACAACGCCCTGGGGAAATAGCAAAGGCAGACCTCTCGTTCATCGACCGCATAGGGTTGTCTTCGCACCTCTCGCCTACCAGAGCCAACGGACTGTACGAGATGATACGCCAGATGAAATATTACGGAGCTGCGCTCGCTGCCGGAAAATGAGAGCGCATACAGCCAACAGAAAAAAGGAAGAAGAAATGAAACTGGACGACCAACAGAGGGAAAAACTCACAGACCGCATAATAGACGTACTCCACACTGTTTACGACCCTGAAATACCGGTCGACGTGTATGAACTAGGACTTATATACGAGATAGAAGTATCCGAAAATGCGGACGTTAAAATAGTAATGACCATGACCACACCGAACTGCCCCATGATAGAATCCCTTCCCGAAGAGATAGAACAAAAAGTAAAAGGGCTTTCCGAAATCAAAGACGTGAAAGTGGAAGTGACATTCGAACCGGCTTGGGACAAGGACATGATGAGCGACGAAGCCAAACTCCAACTCGGTTTTCTATAAATTAATTTCCCGATTGCCGGAATACTAAAATATCGTATCTGCAAAAAAAACTCAGGCGGAAACATAATGTTTCCGCCTGAGTTTTTATTACTAACAGCCCCGATTAAAATACCGTAGCCCGGAGATTTTTATTTTACTCCGGACTACAGGTAAGTTGTTTCATTACTGAAGGCCCAATTTTTTCTTTACATCGGGAAGCACATCCACTCCGCCGCCGTCGTAGATGATAACACCCTTGGACGAATCGAATACGTATATAAGGCCTTTTTCTTTAGCCACGGCATCTATTGCATCCTGTGCTTTTTTGAAGATAGGATTGTAAAGATCGCTTCTCTTCTTTTCCAGATCCTGCTGGGCAGTGTTGCTGAACTGCTGAAGACGCTGCGAGCAGTCTTCCATCTCTTTTGCCCTGGTCTGATTCATAGCTTCACTCTGTTTGGAAGCCTCATTCTGATACTTTGTAGCCAAGTTGGTATATTCGGCATACATCTTGTCAAAATCCGCCTGGAATCCTTTTGCCATCGTTTCCAGCTGAGCATCGGCTTTCTTAGCCTCAGGCATAAGGGATATAAGAAGGGGAACGTTTATATGTCCGAGCTTGGACTGTGCCATAGCTGTGTTTACTCCAAGGAATAAAACCGCAGTTAAAACTAAAACTTTGATTACTTTCATTTTTCTTGAGTTTTTTTGAGCTGTTATTTTTTCAATTATCTTTTTTCAATCCGTTTATAATTGCTTGGCTAATATCCGAAAATTTATCGAAATACAAAACTGTCATTTCAGATTTATCAAGCACTATATTTATCCTGTTCTTTTCGCAGTAATTATTGATTTACAGCCTTATAGGCCCCAACATAGGAGCCAGTAAACGTTGTTTTTCCTTTATGTACCCACCCGAAAGCCAGAAATACAGGCCCGAAAGGGTGTCTATACGCGCTTTTTTCCCTGCAATGCCCTTCTGGAGGGCTTTGGATATCCGGCAGTGAACAATACTTTCTCCGCCAGATAATCCCGTTCCGGAGCGTCGCATTCGGACGTAAGGGCATTTATCCCCCCTTACCCATTCGGCTTGCTTACCGGAAAGGCATCTCCCGGCATTCCGGGACGAAAGCAACTGAGAGAGTATGCCTTGCAAATCCGACACGGCGATGCGCTACACCACATTCTATCCATGAATAGCCCCCAAGCACAACATCAGTGCCAATATAAAGCATATTTTCTGTCCGTAAGACACGTAAAACCTATTTAACAAGTTTTTATGAAATCAGAACATCTGCTGTCCGAGACTGAAATGGAACTCCCATCCGCGGCTCTCGCCGGGCATCGGGTCGAAGCCGTAACCGACGTCGAATCCCAGCATACCGAACATAGGCATGAACACCCTTATACCTGCACCGGCAGAACGGTGGAGTTTGAACGGGTTATACGATTTTATCCCGGCATACGTATTACCGCCTTCTGCGAACACGAGGGCGTAAATGCTCGTCGACTGAGCCAAAGTTACCGGATAACGCAATTCCACCGTGAATTTGTTGTATATCGGGTCTCCTTCGCTCAGTGCGGCTGCACTGGAAGCTATGGTGTTGTCCTTGTAACCTCGGAGCGATATTATCTCGCTGCCGTAATAACGGTACTGCGACATACCGCTGCCTCCCATCTGGAAGCGCTCGAAAGGCCCAAGCCCGACATTGTGATTGTACATTCCAAGATAGCCAAATTCCGCGTTGGTCACAAGCACTAATTTTGCCGCAATGTTATTATACCACGTGGCCTTGAATTTCAGTTTGTAATATTCCAACCATTCGTAACGTTCGACGTCGGACATTTTCTCCACTGGAGCCTTGTAATCTTTTCCGTTGAAAAGTGAATACGGAGGCGTCAACTGTACGGTAAGCGATATGTCCGAACCGTACATAGGATATATCGGGTTGGAACCGGACGAACGGCGCGAAAGCCCGAACATAAGATTCAGATTGTTCGATTTTCCCGTGTCGAAATTATAATACGGCCCCCAACTGTAGTCTTTCCAGTCATAACGGCTGTAATTCACCCCTACCGAACCTGTAAAATAACTGTCGGGCCACTTAAGGCGTTTTGCCAGCTGTATGCCGCCGCCTATGATATTCAATTCACCCGGCAGACGTTCGCTGGTATAATAGTTGTAAGCCTCCTGTTTGGTATAGTACAACGAAGTGGAAATCGACAGCGGATGACGTCCTCCAAGCCATGGCTCGGTAAACGAGAACTGGTACGATGTATAACCCATCGACGCCTGCAGACGCAGCGTCAGATTCTGCCCCTGTCCCATCGGCAGAGGTTTCCATGCCTTTTTGTTGAAAAGGTTCCTGAGAGAAAAGTTGTTGAACGACAGACCTACGGTACCGATGAACTGGCCTCCGCCCCATCCGCCCTGGAGTTCTATCTGTGAGGAGTTCTTTTCAGACACCGTATAGTTTATATCCACCGTACCTGTAGAAGGATCGGGAATAGGATCGACGCCTATGTTTTCCGCATCGAAGAAACCGAGCGCGCCTATACGCTGCTGGGTTTGCATTATTGCCGTCTTTGAAAACAGATCGCCCGGTTTTGTCGCCAGTTCACGGTATATTATATTGTCGAAGGAACGTGTATTTCCCTTGACGCTTATCTTGTTTATATACGCCTTGTCGTATTCCATTATGCGTATCTCAAGGTCTATCGAATCCCTTTCGGCGCTAACCTCCACGGGCATTATCTGCGCGAAAAGATATCCGTTGTCCATGTACACGCTCTGTATATCGCGTCCGTCCTTGGCCCCGCTCATCCTTTGTGCCAGAAGTTCGCCGTTGTACACGTCGCCAGGCTTTATACCGAGTATGTTGTTGAGCTGATCTGTTGAAAACTTACTGTTTCCTATCCACTTTATCGAACGGTAATGGTATTTGTTGCCCTCTTCGAGAGTTATGTTTATATCAAGGGTATTGTCCTGTTTGTTCCACGTCATGGTGTCGGCCACAATTCTCGCATCGCGGTACCCAAGTGACTTGTATTTATTGATTATGCTGACAAGGTCTTCCTCGTACTTATCGTCCACGAATTTCGACTGTTTGAAGACGTTCATGTGCTTGATCTGCTTGGTCTCCTTCATCGCCTTGCGCAGCTTATCGTCGGAGAGCACATCGTTGCCGTAGAAATTTATACTGTTCACACGAACCCTTTCGCCTTTGTCGAGCTTTATTCTGGCATATGCGCCCCCGTTTTCCCGGAGCGTATCCTTCAATACGTCGAAAGTAACTTCGGCCGAAAGAAATCCGCGTTTTACATATCTGTTCTTTATGTAGTTCTTTACCGACTGTATCAGGTTTTCGCTTATCTTGGTGTTCGCTGTAAGGTCCAGATCGGTCTTAAGGTCGTCCTGAAGCGCTTTGTTCACGCCTATGAACTGTATTCGGGTAAGAGGTTCGCGCTCCTTGACCCTTATTTCGAAAAACACCTTGTCATCCTCGATCCTGTCCACGTAAATGTCCACATTGTCGAACACCCCATAACCCCACAGCCTGCGTAAAGCGCTGCTTATCTGTTCTCCCGGAATCCTGACGGGAGCACCCACTATCAGACCCGAACCCCTGGATATTATATTCTCGTTGTAGAGCGAATTTCCCGAAACCTTGACCCCGCCTATGGTATATGTCCTGTCCGCTGAAAGGGTATTGTTGCTTTGCGCCATCAGACCGGAAAGCACCGATGATAATACCAATATGATAACTGCCGTGTAAAGTCTTTTCACTTTGCTATGGTTATTTATAGTCTTGTTATTCTTTGTTCTGTCAATTGCTCGCTCGTCAGCCCGAACCTCCGTTCCCTGCCCGCGTACCACCGTACGGCATCCAGCAAGTCTTTTTCCGAAAAATCCGGCCAAAGGACAGGTGTGAAATAAAATTCGGCATACGCTATCTGCCAAAGCAGGAAGTTGCTCACCCTCTGTTCCCCGCTGGTACGTATCAGCAGGTCGACAGCCGGCATACCGGACGTATACAAGTGCTTTTCTATCGTATTTTTATCAATATCCCCTACTTTGAGACGCCCTTCGGCCACATCTGCCGCGATTGCCGCAACGCACTGTTCGATTTCGGTCTGTGCGCTGTAACTCAGCGCCAGCGTCAGTACCATATCCGAACATGAAGCCGTCTGCTCCCTGCAATATTCCAATTGCCTCGCAGCGCCATCCGGCAAACGCGTCACATCGCCTATGGAGTTCAGTCTTATCCCGTTTTTGACAAACGTAGGCAATTCGGCTTTCAGATTGTTCACCAAAAGATCCATAAGGGCCATGACTTCGGCTTTCGGGCGCAGCCAGTTCTCTTCCGAAAACGCATACAGCGTGAGGTATTTCACACCCAGTTTGCGGCATGTCTCTATAGTGCTTCGCACAGATTCCACACCCTTTTTATGCCCGAAAACGCGCATCAGGCCCTGTTTCTTAGCCCAACGCCCGTTACCGTCCATTATCACCGCTATGTGAGCGGGCACTTTACCCGCATCAATACCATTTTCCGATATCATAAAAATCAGTATCTCCGTATATCAATAATCCTGAAGCTCGCTCCTGCACCGCATGTGTCCGGAATTCACCCGCAACGGCAGTCCTCGCGTCCGAAAAAATATCCGGCCTTATACAGACACCAAACCGGCTGCCACAGGTTTGTGCGGACAATTTCCCCGATACCACTATGCCTGCGGCAGAGAGCGCAAAAAGAACGTAAAAAAGAACATTCACGTCCTTTCGCGTTTTTTGTTCCGTGATATTTGCTGTATTGCCGCCCAATGTACCTTTCAGGGCCACAAAACAGGCAAATATACAAATTTGTTCCGAGGGAGGACGGACATATATCTAACGATTTGCTAAAATATTTGATCGCTTAAGGTTAATTGCGTTCGTCGGTACCCCAGCCGAGCTTTTCTTTCAGCGTAGTAAAAAAATCGGAACCCGGCAATTTGGCTATCCTCAGAGTTGATTCGGACTTGCAAATCGACACCGTTTCATCCCAGTTCATAGCCTGGAAACATGAATCGAGCGATAAAAGGTATTGGTCTTCACGTCCCCGTACCTTTAAATAAACTTTAACACCGTCCGGGAAAATTATAGGACGCACATTAAGATTATGCGGCGCCACAGGCGTAAGCACAATGGATTTAGACGCAGGGGTTATTATAGGTCCGCCGCAACTGAGCGAATACCCGGTCGAGCCGGTAGGCGTGGACACGATAAGTCCGTCGGCATGGTACGTTCCCAACAGTTTGCCGTCCACGTGAGCCTCTATCGCTATCATCGACGAAGAATCCTTACGGCTGACCACCACTTCGTTTATCGCTATTTTTCGGGCGGGCATATTGCGGCATTCCACTTCCAGCAACATTTTATCCTCGAATTCCATCTGTCCCTTGAACAACACCTCAAGCGACGAGCGTATCTTTTCCTTCGATATCGTCGCCAGAAAGCCCAAATGACCCATATTGATACCTATTATCGGCACATTGCGCTTGTACGCCATATCCCCGGCGCGCAGTATCGTACCGTCACCGCCCAAAACAAGCATATAATCCGTATCCTCAGGCAGGCGGTCGCTGTACACGCCAAGATGGACCGGAACATGCCCCGAAACCGACAGGAGGTAATCCAGTGTCGAATTGTGAAGGTATATCTCGGCTCCGTGCAGCCTTAACGTCTCGAAAACGTCCTGTAACCAGCTTTCATTGCCTTTTTTTATCCTTGAACCGTATATGGCTATTTTCATGTCATGTACATTTTTATAATCGCATCCCCGAATAGGAGGCCATACGGCAAATTTAAAAATTAACGCCGTTAATCTTAAGGCCTGCCGAACTTTTTTAAATAAAGCCCGCCCATAAATTATTTTACAATTTCGTATTGTAAGGTTTCCCTTCCGTTTATTTTTTCCTACCTTTGAAAACGAAATTTCACCTTACACTATGACCAGAGCCTATCCCGAAATAAACGCCGACAGTCCGAAAGCACGCCTGCTACTGTTCTGCCGCGCAGTAGGATTGGCAAGCAACAAGGAAATAGAAAAACTTTTCGACCTTTCCAACGGCTATTTCAAATCGTCCGGAGGAGGAATGAATACGGACAGCATCTGCAAAATAATCCGCATATACCCTAACCTCAACCTGAACTGGCTCATATGCGGACGCGGAGAAATGTTCGCCTCAGCCAGGGACACAACCTCAGGACTTATGGTGGCTGAGGACAGGCGCGGCTATGGTGCTCCCGTACCTTACAAAGTGCCTGTCAGGATGTACGACGGGCCTGAAGATTTCTCAGACAACGGTCTCTCCCTTCCAGCCAAATGGTACATGATGGAAAAAGACATGCTATGCGGCAGAAAGGACGACTGTCTTGTACGGATATGCGATTCGTCCCTTATGCCGAAATACGCCGAAGGCGAATACGTACAACTTGGCAGGTTGTCATCCGAAGACCTTCCCGGAGCCATAAACTGTAAAAAACTGATTTTCGTAAAACTCAAAGGCTCACTGCCACTGATCCGCACGGCAGCATATTACATGGAGCGCCGCGATACGGTAATACTTTCGCCGTTAAACCCCGACAAGTCGGCCTATCCGGATATCATAGCGCCGGTAACGGACATCGAACAGGCGTACTCGGTCGAAAACGTGATACATCTTTAGATATTTACGGCAACCGCCAGAACCACCGACAGGAAAAGCGTCGATATAGACAATACTTTCAGCAACCCGTCGAACTCTTCCCTTTTTTTCACCTGAAGCAACAGCGGTATATTCAAAAGGCACAACGCGGCAGGCAAATACCACAGCAATGTGCGGTAAACCGAAAACTGGTAACCTGCCACCAACGCCATAGCCGCAAGTATCAGCGCGCTCTGGTACAGTTTACCCTGCCACATATTCATTCTGGAGGCCAGAGTGCGTTTTCCGCTTCTGATATCGTTGTCCTTGTCGCGCATATTGTTCAGGTTCAGCACGCCGGTCGACAGCAGTCCTATTGCCGACGCAGGCATCAGCGACAGAGCATCGAAACGCCCCGTGTACAGGAACATTCCGCCTGCAACAGGCACCAGTCCGAAAAACACGAACACCGCCGCGTCACCAAGTCCGACGTAACCGTATGCAGTCCGTCCGACGGTATATTTTACCGCCGCCCAAATGCACAAAGCACCCAAAGCGAGGAACAACGCCACATATCCCAGTCCTTTGAGCCCGAAAGCCGCCAGAACCAACGCCAGGCCCGACACCATTGCCGCGCCGCAGACAACGCATATGCCGAGTAAGAGTTCACTGCGGCTTATCTCGCCCTTCTGCAAAGCTCTTGCCGGCCCCACACGCGATTCATTATCCGTCCCCTTCACAAAGTCGCCGTAGTCGTTGGCCATATTGGAAAGTATCTGGAGCAAACTGGCCGTAAGCATCATCAACACGAATATACCCCAACTGAAACATCCGCGTTCGGCTCCAAGTCCCGCTGCCGTTATCACTCCGGCCCACGACAGAGGCAGGGTACGCAATCTCAGCGCATCCGTCCACGCACGAAGTTTACTTCTTTCCATAATTTTCGTTCCCACGCATCACTAATTTCATATAAAAACCTTATCGGCGCAAAATCAAAGGCCCTGCGCCGGACACGAGTCCATTGCTCCAGCCACGACCGCCGGAAAAAATCCTGGCTAACGCCGGAAAAACTATTCCTTTTTCAACATTATGTCCACTCGGCCCAGAATACGTCCCTGGCTCGCCGCTTGTGTTATAAGCACCGGCATACCTTCTTTATTGGCTACGGTGTCTATGCAATCAGAATGCGAATGCCCGCCTATTATGAGGTCTATTCCCGATGTCTTGGCCGCCAGCGTATCGTCGCCCAGATAGAAAGGATTGCTCTTCCATCCCAGATGGCTCAGGGCCACCACTACCTGAGCACCGAGCGAGCGCAACGTATCCGAAGCCCATTGTGCGGCAGCGACAGGATCCTTGTACTGCGTATTTTTACAGTTCTCGGCTTCGACCATGCCTCGGGTATTTACCGTCAGACCGAACACGCCCACTTTCACGCCTTTTACATCATACATTTTGAACGGCAGTGTCTTGCCGTTTACTTCTGACCCTGTAAAGTCGTAATTGGTCGATATGAACGGGAACTTTGCCCGGTCTATCAACCGGGCGAGGCTTGCCGTACCGTTGTCGAATTCGTGGTTACCGAACGTGGCCCCGGCGTAGCCCATACGGCCCATAGCATCCACTTCGATATTTCCTTTGAAAAAGTTGAAATACGGCGTACCCTGGCAGAAATCGCCGGCGTCGAGCAACAGTATGTCCGGATCGGCCTTGCGGGCTTCTTTTATCAGGTGCGCGCGGCGGGCATAGCCTCCGTAGCCGGCCCAACGGCCTTTGTCCTGAGCTATCGGGAAAATCTGACTGTGCGTGTCGTTGGTATGTAGTATCGTTATCGTCTGTACTTCGGGGTAACGGCTGTTGCACGTAGCTATGGCGGCAATTATCACCACAAGCACCAGTATAGCTGTTATCGTCTTATTTGATTTCATAACGCAGGTCTTTAGGTATGGTTATCGTATCCGTATGAGAGAAATAGTCCATTATCGCTTCACGCATCTTAAGGTCCGTAGCCATAACATCCGTACCGTCGGCGAAAAAGTTCATATTGTCGCCGCCTTTGAGAAGAAAATCGGTAGTAAGCACCGTGTACTCGCGTTCAGGATTGAGCCTCCACTGTCCTACGGTTGTCTCCCTGCTCCAGTGCCCGCCTTCCGCCACAAGACACATCCCTCCCAGCGGATGGAATACCCCGCGTGAAGCATCTTTTGCCAGATACTCGAACATATCGCGCATAGCCTGGCCTTTCAGCCTGACCAGCACGTATTGGTTTTCAAAGGGCATCAGTTCGTAGATGAAACTGCGCTTCACGTCGCCCTGCGGCATGGAGGTGCGCACTCCTCCGGAGTTGAACAGGGCTATGTGTATCTGTTCATTTATACCTTTGTCCTTAAGGTATTTTTCCACCTCGGCGATACTCAAATCCGCCAGCCATGCTCCCAGAGCGCCGTTACGGTCGTTCTTGCCGAGATATTCGGGACTGTACGCCACTGTCTGGTCCAGCACTGCGGACAGGCTGTCGGCATATGGTTTCAGAAACTCTTCCATCTCTTTGTCGGATGGCGTTTCCGGGCCCACTTCGATGTGTTCGGCGGTTATTTTTTCCACCCTGTACTGCGGCTGCGAACATGAAAACGCTGCGCCGGCAAAGATGAAAAGCGCCGCTAATGCGCTTATTTTGTTATTTAACATCCTTTTTTGGTATTGTGATATTTGACATCACAAAAATAGCTAATTTTGGGTGTAATTTCCGCAAGAGACACATGATAGATACCATAAAAAATCTTTTTTCCGCAAAAACCCGCACCGGAAACACGGATGCCGGCACTTCCGGACACGACACGGGAACATTCAGATTTTCACAGGTTAACACCGCCGGTGTGCTTTTCAACAACCAGGACCTGCGTTCGCGCGCCCTTCTGAAAGGCTTCCTGCGTGCCGTCAAACCCATGGGCATAAAACTGGCGGTAGTCGGTTACGACAAACCAGGCTCGGACAAGCTCCCGGCCCTGAACATACCGTTTCTGGCATACACGTCCAAAGATTTCGGGTTTTTCGGCTCGATAAAACAGGGAGTCCTTACCAATTTCATAGACAAACGTTTCGACATGCTGATAGACCTCAGCCTTTCCGACAACAGGAAAGCCAGGGCCGTTACGCGCGCCAGTACGGCCGCATTTAAAGTAGGAATAAACATACCCGACGATGTTTTCGACATGTCTTTTTCCATGCCCGCCACCGAAGAGGAAAATCCAGGCGCATTCACCGCACTTTTCGAACACCTCAAAAAGATAAACGCAAACTGACAACAGTCATTACTTACAGATGCTTACAGGAACGGGCACAGCCCTTATAACACCATTTACCCCCGACGGGAAAATAGATTTTCCGGCACTTGAAACGCTCGTATCGGAAACCGTATCGGCAGGACCGGATTTCATAGTCGCTATGGGCACTACCGCCGAAACAGCCACAATGACGCCGCAGGAACAACAGGATGTCCTCCGTTGCATCATAAATACCAATTCCGGACGCCTTCCCCTGGTGCTGGGCGCAGGATGCAACGACACCGCCGCACTCGTAGCCCGGATCAGGAATATATCCCCGGATGAGGTTTCGGCCGTATTGTCGGTAGCCCCGTACTACAACAAACCGTCACAGGAAGGTTTATACGCTCATTTTGCCGAAATAGCCAAAGCCTCTCCTGTACCGGTCATACTGTACAACATCCCTTCGCGCACCGGTGTAAACATGCTTCCCGGAACAATCCTGCGGCTTGCGCGCGATTTCGGCAACATTGCCGGAGTGAAAGAAGCTTCAGGTTCTATGGAACAGGCTATGAGGATAATAAAGGAACGCCCTGAAGGTTTCGCCGTATATTCGGGCGACGATGCCCTCGGCGTACCAATGACGCTCATGGGCGGACAGGGAGTGATAAGCGTGCTGGCCAATTCGCATCCTGCCGCATGCTCAGCCATGATAAAACACGCGCTCGGCGGAAGGATAAAAGAAGCACTGGAAATACATTACCGGTTTCTCGACTACATATCGCTGCTCTTTTGCGAGGGCAACCCTACGGGCGTGAAAGCTGCCATGAGCCTTATGGGCAAATGCTGTCCGCATGTACGCCTGCCGCTGGTAAAAGCGAGCGAAGGCCTCATGTCCTCCCTCTCACAGGCATTGGACAAACTTTAATCGCAGTATTTGATGCGTTTTATGCAAATAACAAAGCCGGGGCTATGCCCCGGCTTTGTTATTATTTGCCCGCATGTTTAGTCCCTGCGTTTTACCAGTGTTCTTATCCTGAAAATCCACACCGCCGACATAACAACCAATATCCCGGTAAAGACATAGTTCCCGGCAAAAGCATTTCCGACAGCCGCCGCAGCACACATAAGCGTCATTGTGACACAAAAAATCATACTATTCATAGCGACATTTTTTCTCCGACCAAACATTACCGGCCGGCATATTCATTCGGGACGCCACATCATTCCGTCTTTTCGGCATATTACTTGACCAGCCCGGCACGCCTTAACAACGCATCGGGATTGGCATCTCGTCCGCGGAAATTGCGGTAAAGCTCATCCGCAGGAGCGCTGCCGCCCTTGGACAGTATTTCTTTCTCAAAATGTTTTCCGGCCTCGCGCGATAGTATCCCCTTCTCTTTGAAATACTCGAAAGCATCGGCATCGTGCATTTCGGACCACTTGTAAGAATAATAACCGGCAGCATAACCTCCGGAGAACAAATGCCCGAACGACGTCGAAAGCGCCGTACCGTCCACAACCGGATAAAGCTGTGTAGCCTTTATCGCATTGCGTTCGAACTTAATCAAATCGTGTTTTTTATCAGAAATGTAAGCGTCAGCCGCCTTTCCATGCCACGCCATATCGAGAATGCCGAAACTGAGTTGACGCACCGTAGCGTAACCCTCCATGAAATTTACAGAACGCATCAGAGCATCGATATATTCCTGCGGTATGACCTCGCCCGTCTGGTAATGGCGTGCGAATACCCTGAGCACTTCAGGCTGTTTAGCCCAGTTTTCCATTATATGCGACGGCAGTTCCACGAAATCCCTCGGCACGGATGTGCCGGATACCGAAGGATACGTTACATCCGAAAGCATACCGTGCAGCGCATGTCCGAACTCATGGAAAATAGTCGTCACTTCGTAAAATGTGAGCAAAGAAGGAGCGTCAGCCGTCGGTTTGGTCAGGTTGCACACATTTATTATGTGCGGAGCCTGATTGTCGCCGAATATCCTGTTCTGGTCTTTTATGCTGTTCATCCACGCGCCGTCGCGCTTGCCGTCGCGAGGAAAATAATCCCCGTAAAAAATAGCCTTGAACTTGCCGTCGGCGTCGCGCACCACATACGTGCGCACATCGGGATGGTATTTCGGTATGTCGTAAACCTCCTCAAACGTAAGACCGTACAATTTGTTGGCAACGTAGAAAACGCCATCTATCACGTTTTCCAGTTTAAAATACGGTTTGAGCAACTCATCGTTGAACGAATATTCGGCCTCTTTCAAAAGATTCGCATAATAGCTGTGGTCCCATGCCTGGAGCCTCGACAACCCGTCCTTCTTTTTGGCAAAATCTGCCACCATCTTCACGTCGGCCTTTGCTGCCGGGAGAGCCTTTTCCAGCAATTCGGACAGAAAAGCATCCACCGTTTCCGGTTTTTTAGCCATCCTGTCGTCCAGCGCCATAGCGGCGTAACTGTCATAACCGAGAAGACGCGCCCTCTGGCGACGAAGCTCGACTATACGGTCCACCACCTTGCGGTTGTCGTTCCCATTGCCCTTTACCGCACGGCTGTTGTAAGCCATGTATAGTTCTTTCCGCAGGTTACGGTCGGCGGCGTATTTGGTCACAGCCTGATAACTGGGAGCTTTCAGGGTAAACGTCCAGCCCTTCTCTCCGCGCGATGCGGCTTCCTCGGCCGCGGCGTCCAACGCACTCTTAGGCAGTCCGGCAAGTCTTTTCTCATCCGTTACGTTCAGCGAAAATGCGTTCGTTTCGTTCAGGACGTTCTGCTGGAACTTTAGCGACAACTCACCGAGTTCCATATCCACGCGGCGCAGTTTTTCCTGGTCTTCGGGCGAAAGTTTCGCACCGCCCTCGGCATACGCCTTCCACGTATCGCGCAACACTTTTTTCTGCTCGCCGGTGAGGTTTTCCTTTTCCTGATTGCGATACACGTAGTCTATACGGTCGAAAAGAGCCTTGTCGAACATCACATCCGAAGAATGGGCCGACAGCATAGGGCTTATGCGCTGTGCCAGTTGCTGCATCTGTGGCGATGTTTCGGCTGAATTGAGGTTGTAAAAAACGGATACCGCGCGCGATAGCATTTCGCCCGAACGCTGCATAGCCGCTATCGTATTCTCAAAAGTAGGCTCGGCCGGATTGTCCGTTATGGCCTTTATTTCCGCCTTTTCTATCTCTATACCCTTTTCGATGGCCGGGATATAGTCCTCAAGCGATATCTCACCGAACGGAACCGTGCGGTACGGAGTGCTGTAATCCCCGTAAAACGGGTTAATTATCTCTTTTTTCCCTTCCTTTTTTTCGTCCTGTTTCATCTGTACGTCCTGCGCCGAAAGCGAAGCTGCGAAAAACGCCGCCGCGCCCAGCAATATCGATTTCTTATCCATTATAAATATAGCTGTTTTTACGGTTGCGAATGTACGGATTTTCCGTTATTTATCCGCAGGAACGGTTTTAAAAGTGACAGCACTCCCCGCCACGGTCATACTCAGCCTGGTTACCGGCTGCCAAATCATTTTGCCGTAGTGAACTGTATATCGTATCTGCGGACGTAGTATCCGTCCTCGGTAGCAGGAACAAAGCCCATCACCCTGAAACTGTAATAAGTGCCCGGTTTGAGGTTCAGTTTGTATGTCTTGAAATCGCTGCCCGTTTCCTTCGCGCCCGTTATGGCGTCTTTGTCGCCTGCGCGTATCTGTACGCCTACCGCACCTTTTACATCAGCGAAGAGCGGACGGCTGAACGAAATTTTAAGTTCGGCGGTAGCGGGATCAACGTCGTCCCTACCGTTTATATCCGGCGACAAAGCCACTACCCTCGGCTGTTTCCGTAGGAATTCCTCATGCATGGACTCTATGTTTTCAGCCACATCATTGAAAAACTCCTCTATACGGGGATAAAAATCGTGAAATACCGGATACTTGTCCCTCTGCGCGCTGTACACGCCCAAAAGGCTGTCGAGTCCTTCTATCCACAGAAATGAAAGCGCCCTTTGCTGGGCTATTTCAGTGTCTATCTCGTCCTGAGTATAGCCGTTATCGCGCATATACCTCACCACTGCCGCACGCACGACGGATTCCTTCAGCACGGTCTCAAAACCAGGATAAGCCTGTGCTGCCATTTCCTTGCCAACGTATTTCATTATCTTATCCCCGGCGTCTTTCAGCCGTACTCCGGCATTCGCCGCCTCCAGCATAGGGTTTACGAACGAATGGTTGAACTCGTGTATCAGCACGCCGGCATGGCCGGAATCTTTACCGAAAACTGCTATACCGTCATCTCCGAAAGACCAGCAACCCATCACGGCATATGCCGTCTTATTTCCTTTTTCGTCGAAAGTCCTGGGGCCGTAGTTGCCGGGGCCGTTGGCGCATCCGATGATGATACGGTACTCCGAGTCCGAAGGTTCGCCGTAAAACCCGGCATACCAGCTGCGGTTGAAGCCTATATTTTCATTGAAACGCTTTTCCATAGCCTCATACCACTTCTTGTGGCTTTTGAAAAAGCCTGCGAAATCGGTCTTTTTATAGAAATCGTTCAGCATCTTCACGAAAACCGGAGCGTTCCATCTGTTCCACCGGCCCGTATCGTCCGTTCCATCATACAATTCCTCCAGAGCTTTCGCATTCTCAGGCAGACGGTACGCTCCGCCTTTGCCCTGTAGCGATATGGCCATCGAAGCCACCGCATCGTACCCCGTACCCAGCGATCCGCGCAAACGTTTGACATAACGCACCAAAGTATCTTCCCTGTACGGCCCGAACCATTGCTCCATATCCTCCGTATATTGTTTTGCGTACTTGAACGAATATTCCTGCGCCCCGGCCAGGCGGAACACCACGTTCATTAGTTCGACGCGCTCGTCCACTTTCGCGCCTTCGTTTTTCTTACCTCCAGCGTATGCCGATATTACGGCTGCCGCGGCGCACAACACCAATAAAATAAGTCTTTTCATCACATTTGTTTTTTATACATTGTTTTTTAAATCACCATACCGGCAAAACGGCTGCAAACCGCCGGCACGACGTCCGTTGCTTTCCAGATAACGGCACATCCGAATGTATGACGACATTAACGGCAGGAAAGTTACAGCCAGACAGCGAAAAAATGCGGTCGGAAATTATATATTTAATATTATAACCCCGCAACAGTCCACGCGTCCCGGCCGGAACATGCAAAGCACTGCCATAAACGCCTGATATTCTTTTCAGTGATATTGCAGAAAGAAAAAAGAAAAAAAGAAACGTGAAAAACAGGCGGCGCAAAAAGACTGCGGTCGCCTTCCTGCCGCAACACACGTCAGGCCTGCATCACCGGAACAGTTTTTCCGGAAGGGGAATCCCCGGCGTGACGGACTTGAGTTTCCAGAAAATACGGCCCGAATCGTCCTTTATCTCTATCGTGAAAGGATATTTGACTCCCTCCACGGACTTGTAATCGCTGTAATCCGAATAAGAGCTTATCTTTTCCTTAACGTATTTGACAACACGTCCGTCCTCGTCCGTCTCTTTCTTTGCAGCCTCGGACACGTTTTCAATGCGAAGTGGAACACCCTGATCCATCGACATATAATAATTCTGCATAGAGCCGTCGAGCAGCGTCACCTTCAGTTTGTACGTGAAATGCCCCCTTACAGGCACTATACTGTCCAGTTCTGCCTTAAAACCTGGTTTGTTGTAATCCAGCAACGGGAATATCGAACGCACCTTACGCTGTTTTTCCACCTTATCGGCCGAAAGGTCTGTCCTGGTGCGTTCTATCTTGGTGTAGCCCATATTGCCGTTAAAGGTCTTTTTCATATACACCTGCCCGTCGTACATCAGTTGTTCCTGGTAATAAAACGGGGTTTTGGAAAGCACATCGGCGGTGAACTCATTATTCCCTATCGTTATGCCGTACGTCTGTTTCAACGAAGTGACGCCCCTCATCTTCGCATATCCCCCCATCGCGTCGAAATATTTCCGCAACACGTCCAAAGCCGTCATACCGTCAGTAACGGGTGACGATAGCGACGGGCGCTCGGTCCGGCGGGCGTTCTTATCGTAGAAGGAAACGTCGTACCCGGCCAGTTCCAACGGAGGCACCACCTTCCGGGCATCGCCGTAAACGACTATACGGAACTGAGAAGGTTTTATGTATTTCTGTGCCACGCGCATTATATCGTCAGCCGTAACATCGTTTATCTGCCGCAGCATTTCTTCCAGAAACCCGCGTTTGACCAATCCGCGTTCCACAGCCAACCCGTAAGAGCCCATCGCATTGCGGTCTTCCAGCGACAGCGCGATACGCCCTATGAGAAGTTTTTTTAGCGACGCAAGTTCATCCTCTGCAAGCGGCGTTACCCTCAGCTTTTGCAGCGCGGCGGTCTTTTCTGCAAGCGCCCTTACCACATCCATGTCCGACGTGCGCGTCCTCAGATACATGTATCCTCCCAGCGGGTCTGGTGAAAGCGAGAACACATCGGCAGGAGTACGTTGCGCGCCGCCAAGTACCGCATTTATATCCGACAACAAGTCTCCGCCCATAACATGGTTTATAAACAAAGCGGGAAACACATCCGGCGAATTATAGTTGAAATCGGCTATGTTAGATATGATTATGTTGCATCCCTGCGCGCGCGGATCGTGGATGAAGTTAACCGCCGTCGAAGGAACATCGTTAGCCACCGATATCTTCTGTTCTTCAACTATCCCGGCCTTCCATGTACGGAAACGCGAATTTATCAGAAGGTCCAGTTCGCCCGGCGTTATATCGCCCATAACCAGCACCACGGCATTGTTCGGTTTCCAATACTTCCGGTAATAATCCACACAATCCTCGAGCGAAACCCCTGACACTGACTGTGCCGAAGCGAATTCCCCGGCAGGAGACTTTCCTCCGAAAGCCAGCGACCTGTACACACGGTCCAGTATCCTCATAGTTGAAGACTCAGCCAGAGCATATGAATCGGCCAGCGAACTGCGCGTGGTGAAAAACTCCTGCAACGGGAACGAAGGATTAAGTATCACGTCCGCAAACAAATTGAAATTCGCCAGCATATACCTCTTAAGGCCCGATACGTAGAAACTGCCGCGCGTCATACGGTACGAACTGCCCATATTGGCCAGAGAATCGGTTATCTGCCCCTTTGTCCTGTTTTGTACACCGGAGAGCAACATCCTCGAAGTAAGTTCCGCCACGCCGGCCTTGTCTTTCTCGAACACGCCGTCGTTGGATATCCCTATGTAAAAAGTAACCAACGGCATAGAGTGGTCTTCGTAAAGAATAACCTTGAGTCCGTTTTTCAGTTCGCGGCGGAAAGGTTTTCCTATCTTCACAAGCGGCGGACGCGTCGGTTCCGGCAACCAGTCGTATACCCTGGCCTCTATCGGGCATGCCATCGAAAGCGTGTCCACATCACCGTAACGTATAACCCTCAGCATTGAATCCATAAAAGGCACATTGGCACGCCGCATCGCGCTGTCCATAATGGCATCGTATTTCAAAAGGGTATCTCTGGACACCTCAGCCCGGACGTCACATTTCGGCAAAGAGGTATCGGCCGCAGGCAGTCCTGCTTCCTCGAGTAAGGCCACGAGAGTATCGGCAGGTAAACGCACGTTGCCCCCGTTCCCCCGCCCGGCAAAAGCCGTAAATGCGGACGCAACCAGTATGAGCCATATGTATATTACCTTCACAGACATTCCCATGATCTAATTTTTACTCTTTTCCGGTGCCGGCACCAGATATATTTTCTTCATGTTGTCGCCCCTTAAAAATCTCTCGGCCACACACCGCACATCATCCTCCGTTATACGGTACAGGCTTCCGGTCTGCGAATTGAACAGGTTGGCGTTCCCGTAAAGCAACTCCGTTGCAGCCAAAGCCCTGACCATACCCTGGTTCGAAGAAATGAAATACCACATATCGACTTCGGACGTATTGACAGCTTTTTTCAGTTCGGCAGAAGAAATATTGCCGCTCCTGAGCCTTTCTATTTCCTCCTCCACTATACCTTCCACATCCGAAGCCTTGTAGCCAGGTCTAAGCATCACTTTAAAGCCGAATACCGAAGCCCTTTTCATAGGCATCATATAAGTGCTTATATCCGCCGCCATATCCCCGTCTTCGACCAGCCTGCGGTGAAGCCTCGACCCAGTCCCCGAACAAAGCACCGTATTTATGAACCCGAAAACCCGGAACTGCGGATCCTCGTACGGAGGTATCTGCCATGCGAAAATGACCGATTCGGAGGACTCGCCCACGTACATCGTATCCACATGCGAAGACATCGGGGCCGTAGCCAGTATCCCGCTGCCTATGTCTATCGAATGTCCGGAAGGCGTCACCAGAGAATCCTTTACATGGCTGTCGATGGTAAACAGCGTAGGCTTTTCCGCCTTCAGAGTATCGGGCGGCAGCGACGCGAACATCTCCACCACGTACTTTCGCGCCGAATCGACATCTATATCGCCGCTTATGGCCAATACCGCATTCGACGGGCTGAAATAAAGCGTTTCGTATTGTTTTGCCGCCTGCATGTCCACGCCCTCAGGATACGATGCCATACGCGGTGAAAGCCGCAGGTTGACAGTGCGGACCATATCGTAAAGCGCACGTTCCTCCTTTTCCCTCTGGCGCATCACGTCCATGTCCTTTTTGTCGCGCACCACTGCCAGTATGCTGTCGAAAACAGCCTGGTCGGCCGTAAAAGGACGTATTTTTTCAGAAGCGAGCCACACCGCCCCCTTCAGCATGTTGGATGAAAAACTATCGGAAAAGAAAACCAAATCGTGCGATATGTCCGCCGTACCCTGCCCGCCGTAAGAAGCCAGTATTTTTTTGTACTGCCCCGCCGACAAGTGCGGCGACGATTCCGTTTTCATGGCTGCCACCACCGAGCCTATTCCCGCCAGGTTTCCGGGCTGGTCGTTCGTGCCGGTATTATACATAAGGCCCACCGTCACTACCGGGGCATGATCGTTGCGGTGTATCAGCACACGCAGCCCGGACGGCATGGTGAAACGTTCGAAACGCACCTGCTGCCCGTATGCCAGGCCTCCTCCCGCTGCGGCGGATGCGAACGCCAGCAATATGCACACGAATCTCCCGGCAAACATAAACCTCATATCCTCTTTTTTTACAAAACGCCCTGCAATTATCCGTACGCAGGAATTACACGGCTATCGTTATATTCTCTCCCGTCAATCGTAAACGGTAATCTGCTTCGGACGCACGAAAGCCCCCGAATAATCAGGATTTTGTTTTAACCTCGAAAGCGCCTCACGGGCCTGTTGTTCGGTCAGATACGCTCCGACGAACACCTTATAATCAGGCGTATCGTATTTTATCTCCGCATGAACATCCGGATATGCCTCCATAAAAGAATTAAGCACCTCGGCAGCTTTCTGGCTACGCCCGTAAAATATCTGTATCACAAACCCGTCCACGAGCCTTCCTTCCCTGTTCGTCTCGATACGCAGGTTGAGAAGTCTGTTTATACGCGGGTCGGCCTTTATACTGACCATACCCATATCCTGCCCTGCCGCAAACCACGGACCGCATACAGCCACCGCTGCCAGGCATAACTTAAGCGCAATATTCCGCATAGAAAAAACACATTTGATCAAACATACGCAAAGTTATGATTTATCGGGCTAAAAACATCTAAAAAAAGCCTAAAAAAACTACCTTTGCACCTATGGTACAGATAAAAGACACGCTGGTATCGGACGAACTGTTCACACGCAAGTTCGTCTGCGACCTGGCAAAATGCAAAGGAATATGCTGCGTCGAAGGAGACTCCGGAGCTCCGGTGGACGAAAACGAAAAAGCGGAGATGGAGCGCGCCCTTCCCTCCGTCATGCCGTACATGAGCGAGAAAGGACGACGCGCGGTAGCCTCGCAAGGAGCATGGATACACGACCCGTACGACCGTTCTCCGGTCACGCCTCTTGTAGAGGGGAAGGAATGCGCATACCTGGTCACAAATGCCGACGGAGTTTCCCTATGCGCGTTCGAACAAGCCTTCCGCGACGGGAAGACACGCTTCAAAAAACCGGTATCGTGCCATCTTTACCCCATCCGCCTGTCGAATATAATGTCGTTCACCGCGCTCAACTACCACCGTTGGGACATTTGCAGCGACGCCTGCGCATTGGGCGAGAAACTCGGCATCCCATTGTACAAATTCCTGCGCGAACCGCTCGTACGCCGTTTCGGGCGCGATTGGTACGAAGAACTGTGCCTTACCGCCGAAGAGTACCTCAAACGCTACAATCATTAAAAATCGTAAAAAAAACGATATCCTGAAACTTTTTCCGTATCCTGAGCGTCTAACATTTCAGATAACGGACATACAAACACATTATTTTAAAACAAAATCTGAAATGACACTTAAAAAAACCTTATTCGCACTCACCGCCTGCGCACTCTGCATACAGGCAGCCGCTCAGAATACAAATATAACCGCCCGTATCAAAGGAATGAAAAAAGGCGATACGGCCTACATAGTAAAACGAACAGACGACGGCGGCATAGATATCGACACAGCCAAATGCGAGAAAAACGGCCGTTTCGAATATTCCTCCGACATACCGTACACCATGGACGCCGCGCTTTTCTACGCTCCGGCAGGCACCACCCTGGAAGACATCAAACGCACCGAGCCCAAGTCACTGCCGATATGCCTTAACCCAGGCGACCGACTGCACATCAAAGGCTCTGCCGACGACATCCCAGGCCTTGAAATATCGGGCGGCATTTATGACAACCGCATATACCGCAGTTATTTTACCGGCATCAGAGATATAATGTCCAGTGCCGACGTTTACCGCGACTCGATGAAAGCCATCAGTAACACGGCATCGGACATAAAAGACGAGGAACTGCGCAGGAAAAACTCCGAAAAACTCCGGGAACTGAACAATAAAATATGGGGCGTAGTAGAGGACTCGTACCGCTACATGGACGGTTTCGTGCGCGCTCATCCGGACGATCCTTTTTCATCTTACGTACTGGGCAACATAAAAGGTTCCTATTCGGAAAAACACCGTGAAAGCCTGTACAACCTGCTTTCGGAACGTGTCAAAGCCACGCCCAAGGCCAAAATCATAGCCTCGCAAATCGAAACCGAGAAAGCGTGGAAAGAAGCCAAAGGCCGTATCACGGCCGGAGCCAAAGCTCCGGATTTCACCCTGACGGGTATCGACGGACGCAAGGTAACCCTCTCCGACTTTCGCGGACGGTACGTCTTTCTGGATTTCTGGGGTTCATGGTGCGGCCCTTGCCGCCAGGCCAACAAACACATGAAAACGCTGTACGAAAAATACAAGGACAGGGCCGATTTCGCCATGATATCCCTCGCCTTGGACCGCGACGACAAAGCATGGCGCAAAGCCGTCGAAGAGGACGGCCTTACATGGACGCAGGTCAACATGTGCGAAACACCCTCCGGGCCGCAGTCAGTCAGCGTCATCTATGCCATAAGCATGTACCCGACTCAGATACTGGTGTCGCCTGACGGCTCGATTATGGCCGTGCGCTTCGGCTACAACGAGAAAAAAGACGATATAGCCGACATGTTGGAAAATATCTTTAAATAACAACACAGACCACCACACACATCATCAGGCCAACACCCCTGTAAAAACAAATCCGCACGGTTACTTAACCGTGCGGATTTGTTTTTGGGGAACATATAACTCAACCTTTCCCGTTAAGTGTCCAATTCCGGCTGGGCGTCCGTTTCCGGACGACGGCAGTATTCATCCACCATAGTATCAATCCCTGCGTACTTTTCCGGCTTTACGCCCCTTTCCGTCGCCTCGCATACGTTCCGACGACTGATGCCTCCCCTTCGGCCGGACATTTTTAGCACTTCCCGCATTCGGCGTATTACCTCCGGACAACTGCTTTTGTAACGCGGCTACCTTTCCCTTGGAAAAAGCAGCCTCTTCAAATTGGCTGTTATGGAAAGGATGGTCGGTCACGGATTCTATCGGACTACCGGCGAGTTTTTTAATATCCCTGAAATAGGGCACTTCCGAACCGTCGCAAAACGAGAACGAAACTCCGGAACGCCCGGCCCTTCCCGTACGGCCTATCCTGTGCACATAAGTTTCCGGTTCGTTAGGCAAGTCGAAATTCACCACGTGCGACAAGTTATCCACATCTATACCCCTGGCAGCTATATCGGTCGCTATAAGCACCCTGTTGCGGTGCGCCTTAAAATTGTCCAGCGCCCTCTGCCTCGCATTCTGGCTCTTGTCGCCGTGTATAGCGTCGCACGGTATCCCTTTTTTCGACAGTTCCCTTGCCAGACGATCGGCGCCGTGTTTAGTGCGCGAAAACACCAGCACGGAATTCATCCGGTCGTTTTCCAGAAGGTACATCAGCAACTTCCTTTTGTCTGTTTTTTCAACGAAAAACACTTTCTGATCCACTGTCTCCACAACCGACGACTCAGGCGCCACTTCCACCTTTACATGGTCGCGAAGTATCGAAAATGCCAGATTACGGATATTAGCCGGCATCGTAGCGGAAAAAAACAGCGTCTGTCTTTGCTGCGGCACTGCGGATATGACTTTCCGTATATCGTGTATGAAACCCATGTCGAGCATGCGGTCGGCTTCGTCCAGCACCAGTATGTCCACATGCGAAACATCGGCGTATCCTTGCGCCATAAGGTCCAGAAGACGTCCCGGCGTGGCTATCAGTATGTCCACACCCGACGATAATTCACGTACCTGCGCATTTTGCGACACGCCTCCGTAAACCACCGTATGCCGCAGACGGCAATAACGCCCGTAATCCCGGAAATTATCGGAAATCTGTCCCGCCAGTTCTCGCGTAGGAGTAAGTATCAACGCCCTTACCGGCCTTTTGCCCTTGCGGTCCCACGCTTTTTTGTTCAATAGTTCTATTATAGGTATGGCGAAAGCCGCCGTTTTACCCGTTCCGGTCTGCGCGCATCCCAAAAGATCGCGACCGGACAACACCACCGGTATGGCCTGTTCCTGTATCGGTGTGGGGGCTTTATAGCCCGCATTATCCAGAGCTCTGAGTACAGGCTCCGAAATGTTCAGTTTTTCAAATAACATAAAGAATCGTTTTTTGCATATTATTTTGCCGTTTTACTTCGGAAAACGGTTCCGAGCATCCATTCCCGCAGACACGCAACGTGCGCGCGCAGGGGAAAATCTCCAACGTGGTCTTTTACTCGAGGGACTGTGCCACAGGCATGGTATCGGCTGATAATACGCAAATATTACAGGTAAAGGAACTTTCGTTTCGAACAATGCACGGCAAATGTACGCATTTCCCGCGACATACGGGCAATGATAGCAAAAAGCGGCGCAGGGCTTTGCCCTGCGCCGCTTTTTGCTATCGTTGCGTTCGCCCGGAATCAGAATTCCAGCCTCATTCCGTAAGGTACGCGTGCCATAACGCGGGCTTCTTTAACCTGCGAAGCATCCCTGGCCGCCTTGTACATCTGGAACATGTCGTCGCCCACAAGAGCCCTGACACGTGCATCGTCTGTTTTCTGACCGCCGCCGAACATTTCCAGCAATTGATCCATCGACGAAGGGAACTTCGGATATTCATCCACCGAATAGTCCTCCAGCCCGGCCAGCTCTGCCGCCTTTTCCAGAGCATCGTCCATACCTCCGAGTTCATCCACAAGACCTATTTTCAATGCCGAAACACCGCTCCACACACGGCCCTGCGCTATCGAATCGACAGCCGCCACACTCATTCCGCGGCCATCGGCAACACGGGAGAGGAACTGTGCGTAAGTTTCCTCCACGCTCTTCTGTATTATCCTGCCCAATCCGTCGCTAACCGGCGTAAAGAACGTAGGATCTGCGGAATTAGGATACGTGGACACCGCATCGGTCGTTATACCGTGGCCGGCCGCCAGTTTCTTTATATTCGGCACATAACCGAAAACACCTATCGAACCCGTAAGGGTGGTCGGCTCTGCAAAAATATAATCGGCATTGCACGAAATGTAATACCCGCCGGAAGCCGCATAGTTGCCCATCGACACCACCACTGGCTTGTCCTTTTTGATATCCTCTACCATCTTCCATATATTGTCCGCCGTAAGGGCAGCGCCTCCGGGAGAGTTAACCCTCAGCACCACAGCTTTTACGCGGTCGCTCTTGGCCGCCTTGTCGAAAGCCTTGCGCATAGCCTTTTCGCTTATCTGGCTGGCCTGTCCTTTTCCATACACGATTTCACCCTGGGCGTATATTACCGCAATGCGGTCTTTCGGGGCCGGGGATTTTTTACCGTCTTTCGGAGCCGGCATATAACGAACATAATCGGAATATTTCACACGGTTTTCCGCTCCGAGGGAATCCTTTACGAAATCCCGGAACTGGTTTTCATACATCAGACTGTCCACCATCCCGTTTTCCAACGCACCGGATGCCGAATAACCCACTCGGTTGGCAGCGATATAGTCCATCTGTTCTCCCGTCCACCCGCGCGATGCGGCCATAGCCGACGACAAAGTATCCCAAACGGTAGTGATCAATTCACGGCTCTGCAAACGGTTGGCCTCGCTCATCTTATCGGCCAGAAAAGGCTCCACAGCGCTTTTGAACTTGCCAACGCGGAATACCTGCACTTCTACTCCGTATTTATCCTCGAAACCTTTATAGAACATGTTGGTCATCGACAGCCCTTTCACGTCTATCATACCGTTCGGATTGAGGAAAAGGTGCGTACCTGCGCTCTTGAGCGCGTAATCTCCCTGCCCGTAAAGGTTGGCATACGAAACCACGAACTTGCCCGATTCCTTAAAATCGAGTACAGCCTTGCGTATGGCTTCCAACTGCGCCAAGCCCCCTCCGAAGCCCTCGCCCTCGAACACGATACCCTCGATCTTGTCATCATCCTTTGCCCTGGCTATCGCTTCGGTCAGTTCCCTCAGACTTATCGGTTTCGCTATATCGCCGGCCATAGCCGAAAATGAAGTGAAAATGGCCATAGGATCTTCCACTGCCTTGTCCATTATCGGCGCGCTAAGGTCTATAACCAACGCGCTGGATTGTTTTACCACCACAGGCGGCTCGGAATTCATGCTCGACGATATTGCCGACACAAACCCTATGAACACCATAAAAGGCAGCACCATCAGAACTATTCCCGCCAACAGTGCGGCGAAGAACATTTTAAAAAATTGTCCCATATTTTTTCTTTGTTACGTTATTTATACAATAATATCCTGTCATCCTCAAGCTTAAGCGCAACAGCAGACCATCGCAGACGCCCTGCCGCTATATACATTTATAAAACTCCCCCGGACGCCGACATGAGCCAGGGGAGATATTTTCATGCATGTGAACGATTATACTACCGGACTTAAGGTTTTTATTTCCTCAGGTTGTCTATCATCACCGGACGGCCCAACGGAGGACGGTCCGCATCGAAACCTCCGAACGTTTCCCAGCTGCGGCGGGAATTGCCGTTGGCCACATTCGGATCTTTCCTGTCTATCTTCTTGAACTCGCTGAACGGGAATACATAATTATCATTGCCAGCATTTCCCGAACTGAGTTTCATTATGCGGTGTATGATGGCATATCGCGAAGGCCCGTTGAAATACGAACGGTTGTCTATCATGCAGCTTATCTGCTCCGGACGCCAAACACCCATCGTACGGGTATCGCCGCCTTCGTAAGCTCTCACTTCAGGATATCCGCCGTCATCTATGAACGCCTTCCATTTTATAGTTGAAAGGTCATCGGTAAGCGAAAGGTTTTTATATGCCTCGCAATTCTTTTCCCAATATTCGAAGGAGGCTTTTTCTTCTGCGGTCATAGGCGGAGTGCTGGCATATGAGTATTCATCGCCCAGTTTTGCAAAGCCGTGTCCGCCAACCTCGTGCCGCAACGTAGGTTCATAGGCATCGGACATCGGGCACATGCCTATGCACGCCCCCGAACCCCAGAACGAACACGTACCGGCATAGCGTTTGTCGTTTACCACCACGATTATCACGCAGTTGTTGATAGGGTTGGCTTTGTTGGTTATTGCGCCGTACCAATATCCCTGAGGGTCCGTCGTCACATCGTCGCCAACCTTCATGCCTGGCACCATACGAGCGTATCTGAAACACTTGACATAGTCGCAGGACATGCCGGTCGAATAATTATTTTCTTTTGTAAACGTCGTGCTGAACGAAGTATTCGGCAGGAAAGTCTGATAATTGTTTTTCTGGCTTCCGTCATAACCGAAACCGTATTTGCCGCCGCGCTGCTGGCTCTCGGAAACTACGGCATACACATTGAACTTGGTCCTGTGGCTCCTGTAAGGCTCTATATCGAAGAAAGCGTCGGTCGCAGCCTTGGCGGCCCTGTCAAAAACACCGCCTACCGTAAGGTCTTCCTCGATAAACCCGTCGCCCAGTATTATCACATTTATAGCATTGGGCGATTCGGTGTTCTTTTCCATCACCATCACTTCTCCCTCTGAACGCACTTCTTCATTATTGACAGTAAAACTAACCACAGGGCTGGTGGCCTCGCCGCCGTAACCATCCTTGGCCGTCACCTTCCAGTAATATTTTGCGCCTTTATCCAGTTTCGACTCAAAAACGTACGACGTTTCACGCGTATTGTAGCTGTCCCAAGTCTGCTGGTCTTTGGAAACATAGAGGACATACGTTATCACATCCCCGTTGGCATCGGTCGAAGCCTCCCACGTAAACGTAGGCGAAGTCCTTACATCAGTAGCCTGGTCTGCCGGCGCAGTGGGCACGGGAGCCGTCGGCGGCACATTGTCCACGCCGCCCATCTTTACCGTTACCGGCACTGTCCCGACACTGCTGTTCACCTTCAATTCGGCCACCTGTACATCATGGCCGGTATTGGGGGTAAGCACCAGTTTCACACGGGCGCTTGTCTTGCCGCTGGTCGCACTGCCAGGGGTACACCAGGTATTGAAACCCGTAACATTCCAGTCCGTATTGGCCGAAATGTCTATATAGCCTTCCGTAGCGTCGGCCCCGAACACCATCGTACGATCCGAAGTGACCTCTACGAAAGGTTCGTCACCGCCTTTGGAACATGAAAACGCGAAGAGTCCCGCCATCACGGCGAACAAGTAAACTATTCTTTTTCTCAGTATATTTTATACAATTTTTAACAAAAATAAAGCCTTTTGTGTTAAAGGCAACAATATAATACCGCTATTTTGAATACTCAGGCATATATTTACATGAAAAACAACGAATTTGGGACAATGATAGAAAAATGTCAAAAAAAACGGCTTTTGTCTGAAATTAAGACAAAAGCCGTCCTTATACCATAGGCAATACGGATGTGCCGTATCCGGTCACAACCTCTGTTTTTTCGCCTCAATGGACAACGTCGCATGCGGCACGGCCAAAAGCCGTTCCCTGGAAATGAGCTTTCCAGTAACCCGGCATATACCGTATGTCTTGTTCTCTATACGCACCAATGCGTTGCGAAGGTCGCGGATGAACTTTTCCTGCCGCGCAGCCAACTGGGCGTTAGCTTCCTTGGACATCGTTTCCGAGCCTTCTTCGAAAGGCTTGAAGGTGGGCGATGTATCCTCCGTACCGTTGCCGGCATGGTTCAAATACGTCCCGCGTATAATCTCAAGATCCCTTTCCGCTTTTGCTATCTTGTCGAGTATCAGCGCTTTGAACTCCTCGAGTTCAGCATCCGAATAACGTTCTTTTATTGCATTTGTCTCCATAGCTCAAACGTGTCTTTTAATGTTAATAACCATTTTAATGTCGTCGAACTCAACCGTTTCACCGGCCGTGTTTTCCGAAAACGAAAGCTTCTGCGTCAAAGTTTCAGAGCAAATATAATCAATATTCGCTTCAATAGCCAACTTTACTTCTTCCGAAGAGTTAACGTCCACGTCTATCCTATCGCTCACGTTCAGCCCGCTCTCCTTCCTCATATTCTGTATCCGGTTGACCACCTCGCGCGCTATGCCCTCGGCCTTCAGCGCCGCATCCACCGTAACATC
The DNA here is from genome assembly GCA_003150615.1 of Flavobacteriales bacterium. GTDB lineage: Bacteria > Bacteroidota > Bacteroidia > Flavobacteriales > UBA1820 > Merdimorpha. The sequence goes on from QALN01000008.1 coordinate 146,864, forward strand.
CAACGCCACGGTCAGCCCGTCCTGCGAAGCTACCGCGCTGCCCTCGACGTCCTGCGTGGTTATCTCCACCTCATCGGACGACACGGAAAAAGTCCGTCCCCCTGCCTCAAGCGATATTTTCCCATCGCTCTCCAGCATCGCTATCTCCTGTTGCGTCATCTCCTGTATGCGCCCGGCAACCAGCTTCATATCGCGTCCGAACTTAGGGCCCATTTTCTTGAAATCAGGCTTTATCTGCTTTACGAACACGGACGGGTCTGAAATCAGTTCCAGCGCCTTAACATTCAACTCTGAAAGTATAAGTCCCTCCACTGCGCCGACCTGCGCCGCAAAATCGTCCGACAGGCACGGTATCATTATCCTGGAAAGCGGCTGGCGCACCCGCACGCGGCACTTCTTGCGCAGCGAAAGCCCCATCGAACATATCCTCTGCGCCAATTCCATACGCTCTTCAAGCCCTTTGTCCACACGCGAGGCATCGTACACCGGAAAATCGGCCAGGTGCACCGAAATGCTCGCATCGCGCCCCGTCACCGCGTTAAGGTCGCGGAACAGACGGTCTGCAAAGAACGGCGCAACCGGGCTCATCAGCACCGACACCGTTTCCAGACAAGTGTACAACGTTTGGTAAGCCGACAATTTATCGTGGTCGTCGCCCGACTTCCAGAATCTGCGGCGCGAAAGCCGCACGAACCAGTTGGACAGATTCTCACACACGAAATACTGGATAAGGCGAGCGGCTCTTGTCGGTTCGTAATCGTCCAGCGCCTCTTCCACTTTTTTCACCAGCGTATTGAGTTCCGAAAGTATCCACCGGTCTATCTCGGCACGCCCGGCGTAATCTATATCGGCCTGCGAATACGTAAAGCCGTCCAGATTGGCATACAGCGCAAAGAACGAATACGTGTTGTACAACGTTCCGAAAAATTTGCGGCGCACTTCCTCTATGCCCTCCGTGTCGAACTTCAGATTGTCCCACGGCTGGGCATTCGATATCATATACCAACGGACAGCGTCAGGGCCGTATTTTTCTATCATTTCGAACGGATCGACGGCATTTCCCAGGCGTTTGGACATCTTCTGTCCGTTCTTGTCCAGCACCAGCCCGTTGGACACCACATGGCGGTACGCCACGGAATCTTTCACCATAGTAGCTATCGCGTGCAGCGTATAAAACCATCCGCGAGTCTGGTCCACGCCCTCGGCTATGAAATCAGCCGGGAAACCTTCTCCCGAATCTATCAGGCCCCTGTTTTCAAACGGATAGTGCCACTGGGCGAAAGGCATCGATCCGGAGTCGAACCACACGTCTATCAGATCCGCCTCGCGCCGCATCGGACGGCCGCTGTCGGAAACCAGCGTTATCCCGTCAACGAAATGCTTATGCAGGTCTATACGCTCGTAGTTTTCATCGCTCATATCGTCCGGCACAAAATCCGGGTAGGGATCCTTTTCCATAAACCCGGCCGCGACAGCACGCGCTATCTCGGCCTTGAGTTCTGCGGCCGAACCTATTATCTTTTCCTCTTTCTTATCCTCAGTACGCCATATCGGCAAAGGTATTCCCCAGTAACGCGAACGCGACAGATTCCAGTCGTTGGCCGAAGAGAGCCAGTTGCCGAAACGCCCCGTACCTGTCGAGACCGGCTTCCAGCCTATCGTTCCGTTGAGTTCGCTCATACGGTCGCGCACCTGCGGCACTTTTATAAACCACGAATCGAGAGGGTAATACAACACAGGCTTGTCCGTGCGCCAACAATGCGGGTAAGAGTGTACGTGCTTGGCCGCAGCGAAAGCCCTGTTTCCTTCTTTCAGTCTTATGGTTATAAGGACGTCGAGGCTCTTTTCAGGCTCCTGCCCATCGGCGTAATACGCATTTTTGACATACATCCCGGAAAATTCGCCCAGCCCGTCTATAAAACGTCCCTGCAAATCAACCAGCGGCACCGGATTTTCGTCCTTGTCCAGCACCAGCATAGCCGGTATGCCAGCAGCTTTGGCCACACGCGCGTCATCCGCACCGAAAGTAGGGGCAATATGCACTATACCCGTACCGTCGGACGTTGTCACATAGTCGCCGGATATCACACGAAAAGCCTTGTCGGCATCCATATAAGGAAGGGCCAGCGGCATCAGTTGCTCATAACGCGCACCTACCAGCCGGCTTCCCTTCATCTGCCCGCACACCATGTACGGTATCTTTTTGTCTTCCGGTTTGTACGCCTGAAGATCATCCGCGCTTTCCGTCATGAAATACTTGCCTGACAGCACAGCCGGGACGAGGTCTTTTGCCAACACCACATGCTCAGGAGAGAAAGTGTATTGGTTGAACGTGCGCACGACCACGTAATCTATATCATCTCCCACCGCAAGGGCCGTATTCGACGGCAACGTCCAGGGCGTGGTAGTCCAGGCCAGGAAAAACACATCGCCTTCGTATTTCTTCAATTCTTCCGGCAAGGTATCCTTTACCGCACGGAACTGGGCCGTAACAGTGGTATCCGAAACGTCGCGGTAACAGCCAGGCTGGTTCAGCTCGTGGCTCGAAAGTCCCGTACCGGCCTTGGGCGAATACGGCTGTATCGTATATCCTTTGTACAAAAGCCCTTTGGAGTAGATCTGCGAAAGCAACCACCACACTGATTCCATGTACTTCGACTTGTACGTTATGTACGGGTGTTCCATATCCACCCAATAACCTATGCGGCGCGTCAGGTCGTTCCATTTGTCCGTATAGCGCATCACCACCTTGCGGCAATAGTCGTTATAGTCCTCGACCGATATTTTTTTGCCTATGTCCTCCTTGGTTATTCCCAGTTCTTTCTCCACTCCCAGTTCCACCGGCAGCCCGTGCGTGTCCCATCCGGCTTTTCGCTGCACGCGGTAGCCCTTCAGCGTCTTGTAGCGGCAGAAAATATCCTTTATCGTGCGTGCCATAACGTGGTGGATACCCGGCATACCGTTTGCCGAAGGCGGGCCTTCGAAAAATACGAAAGGACGCGCGCCGTCCCTTTGCGAAACGCTTTTGGCAAATATTCCGTTATCTTCCCAATAGCGAAGCTGCTGCTCCGCCAAACCGGTAAGGTCCAGTCCTTTATACTCGTTGAAACTCTTCTTGTCCATACTTCTGTTGTTCGGCGTGATAAAAGTTCTTTTAAGACTTGCGAAAATACGAATAATTTTTCGGTTTTCATGCCAAAAACACCTTTGTTTATGTCACCCCGCAAGCATTAATGCCCTATCCCACAAATTATTTTGCCTGTTTGCTTTCTTATGATTATTTTTGTAAAAAATTGGGAAGCCATACCGAACGCGCCGGCAAAGGCGCCGCATCCCTACGGAGTACTAACTAAAACATTTCATTTTGGACCCTGACCCGCTTAGTCGAACGACAATCCTCCTTTCCGGCGCGATAGACACTCACGCCATAATTTATATAGCCGTACTGATAGTCCTTTTCATGCTCTCGGCCCTCATGTCGGGTTCGGAGACGGCTCTGTTTTCACTCTCCAAATCCGAGATAGAAGTTTTCAAAAACTCCTCCGATTCGTCGGAACGGAGCATAGCCCGCCTCCTTGCCCGCCCGGAACGACTTCTGGCCACGATACTTATAGCCAACAACTTCGTAAACATAGGCATCGTCCTGATATTCGAATACCTGTTGCGCCACTACATGGTCATCGACAACGACATAATACGAGTACTGGCATCGGTGGTACTGACCACATTTCTCCTGTTGCTCCTTGGAGAAGTGCTTCCGAAAGTGTACGCCACCGGCAACTACAAAGGTTTCAGCCGTTTCGCCGCAGGGCCGATGAATTTCACGGTAAATATCCTCAGGATATTCAGCGCGCCTTTCATACTTTTCAGCCGGGGACTGGAAAAACTGTTTTCGCACAAAAGCAAATCCACTCTTTCGGTCGACAACCTATCGCAGGCCCTCGAAATGACATCCGACGAAATGGACCAGGCGGACGACAAACGCATACTCGAAGGCATCGTATCTTTCGGCAAGACCGAAGCCAAACAGGTTATGACCCCACGCACCGAAATGTTCACCATATCGGACGACTGCCCATTTGAACGTCTGAAACGTCTTATCGTAAAACAAGGCTACTCACGCATACCTGTCTACCACGAAAACCCGGACCATATCACCGGCGTGCTGTACATCAAAGACCTTCTGGCCTACCTTGGCGAAAAGGACTTCCTATGGCAGGACCTCCTGCGCGAGCCTTTTTTCGTGCCCGAAAACCGCAAGATAGACGACATACTCGTGGATTTCCAGGAAAAGAAAAACCACCTGGCCGTCGTGGTTGACGAATACGGAGGCACGTCGGGCATCATTTCCATGGACGACATACTCGAAGAGATAGTCGGCAACATATCCGATGAATTCGATGACGAGGAAATACCGTACACCAAGAGCGACGATGCGCATTTTACATTCGAAGGCAGCGTGCCGCTTAAGGACTTTTACCGTATATTGGAACTGGACGACGAGACCGAAAAAATGTTCGAGGACAATAAAGGCGACGCCGACTCGCTGGCCGGATTCCTGCTCGAAATAAACGGAGCCTTCCCCAAACGCGGACAGGAAATCCAGTTCGGGCGATATGTTTTCACGGTACAGTCGCTCGACCGCAAACGCATAAAACAGATACTGCTGACCATTGCAGACGAAGAAAACCAATACGACGACAGGTAAAGCGCCGGGAGTTTTACCTCCGGCGCTTACGGCTTACCTGCCATTCCCATCTCCGTCTTTGCCCGCCTCCCCTTTCTCAACATAGAGGGAGGCTCCGCCGCAAACGCCATGCTCATAAACACCGACATCACGCTCCATTTTCCCCTCTGCGCGCCGCACTTCACCTGCCGGCCCCGTACGCAGCTCCTCCGCCCGTCGGTTCTCTACATACGCGCAAATATGTCCCGTCTTGCCGAAACCCTCATGCGGGAAAACTGAAAATACGGCTTTCCACACACTTTTGTTGATAAATATAAACCCCACAACACTGTTTTACCACTGTTTTTTAGTACTTTTACGACATATTACGCAAAGTAACGCAAAACGAAAAGGAGGACGGACAAATGTTCCTTAACCCAAGAGAAGACAACAAAGAACTCATATCCCGTTACCAGGCCATGCTCGAAGGACGCGGAGGTTTCTTCGACACGCTTGAATGGGAGGACATCATAAGCTACTACATAGAAAACATGCGGTACGGCGAAGCCCGCCATGCAGCCGACCTGGCTATGGAAACGTACCCTTATTCGGCCGAGTTGAAACTCAGTTGCGCCGAAGCCCTCATATACGACGAAGAATACGCGCAGGCAGAAGAAATAATAAACTATCTCGACGGCGTCATGCCGTCCAACCCCGACCTTATCGTCCTTAAAGGCATATGGCATTCGATGAACAAGCATCCTCGCGAAGCCATAGAACTGTACCTGGCGGCATATCCGGACTACGACGACTATTTCCGTATAAACGTCCTTTTGGGCGAAGAATACGCATCGATAGAAAACTACGGACTGGCCATAAAATACTTCCAGCGCGCCGTCACCTCCGATCCTTCGGAACCCAACGCCGCCGCACGCCTTGCCGAGATATACTCCGTCAGCCAGAGCTACACCCTCGCGGCACATTTTTTCGACAAACTGATAGACCGCAATCCGTACAACGCCGACGCATGGGCCTACCAAGGCATGTTCCTTCTGCGCATGGAACGCTACGACGAAGCCATACGCGCTCTCGAATACGCCATCCTGCTGGCCCCCGACAAACCGTCCCCGTACTACGACATGGCCGAAGCGTACAACGCCCAGGAAGAATACGGGAAAGTGATAGCTGTGCTGAAAAAACTGCTCTCCGTAAAACCCACGGAAGACCCATACCCTTACGTGATGATAGGGGAAAGCTACCAATGCCTGGAAGATTTTGAAAACGCCTGCGAATATTTCCTCAAAGCCGTACATTACGACCCACAGCTCGCACGCGGCTGGTACGGGCTCGCATCCGTACATTTCGACAGCGGGTTCAAAAAACAATCGCTCGATTACGTCCGGCAGGGCCTCGCCGCCGACGCTTACGACATCGAATGCCTGCGCCTGGCCTGGGAAATAGAAGAATCACTCGAAATGTACCCGGCAGCGCTCTCACACTTGCAGCAGGTCGTAAACCACCCTGAAAGTACCGCCGACGATTACCTCGACATGGCCTACTTCCAGTACCAGCGCGGCATGCTCAAACAATCGCTCGACACGCTCAAGGAAACACGCACCCTATTTCCGGATGTTCCGGAAGTCTTTTACCACATGGGAGCCGTATATTACTCCCTGGGCGACCTCCAGCGCAGCCTGTCACTTTTCCGCAAAGCCATTTCGACCGCTCCGGAATTGTCCGGCGTGGTAAACGACAACTACCCGGAACTGTCATCCGTACGCCAGATACGCCTCCTGCTCGAAGAACGCGACCCGTCAGAAGACGAAAAAGCCGGCCGCTGAACTTTATGACATGTATAAACCGCGCAGCATGGAACACGAGTAAAACACATACAGTTGCAAATAAAAATCAACAATCAATAACTTAACACATCTATGCTTAAACAATTATTGCTTTCCGCCCTGATAATCCCTGCTCTTGCAGCCTGCTCCTCAGGCAAGAAAGCCGCAGAAGTCGCGCCCGTGGAAGTGTCCTGGGCGATGCAGGGCAACCAGAAAGGGCCCAACAACATCTATTACCAGACAGAGTTCTGCTTCCGGAACACATCTGACAAACCGCTGGACAACAACTGGGCGATATACTACAACCAGTTCCCGCGCGTGCCTCTCCACAGCGATTCTTCCGCAGTCAAGGCGCAGCAAATAGTAGGTAATTTCTACCGCATATACCCCACCGAGTACTACAAACCTATAGCCCCCGGCGACTCGCTCAAGGTAACCATTCTTTTCCGCGGCTCCTCGATAAAGGAAATCGAAGCGCCGATGGGCATGTATTTCGTACCGTGCGACGCCGACGGACAGGAACTCACTCCCATGAAAATGGCACCTGTCAAAGTCGCCCCCTACGGCAACGACATACACAAACGCAACAGCGGCGACAATTACCCCTACCCAACCGGACAATTCCTCTACGCTCAGGACCAGGGCATCGTTCTCGGACAGCCTCTTAAAGACTACGACATCATCCCCTCGGTAAAAAGCGCAGTACCCGGCCAGGACACGGTGGTAATCGGCAAAAAAATATCCGTTTCAGCTCCTGAAGAGCTCAAAAACGAAGCCGATTTCCTGTCCGGCAAACTTAAAAAAGACTACGGAGCCGAGGTAGGAACGTCCGAAGGCGCATATCCTGTAAAACTCGCCCTCGACCCGTCGCTTAAAGCCAAAAACGACGAAGCATACGCCGTTTCCCTGGCCAAGGACGGAGCTGTTATAACCGGCGCCACTCCGGCAGCCGTGCTTTTGGGAGTACAGACCCTGCGCGGCATTATCGGCGTTACCCAACTGCCTGTTTCACTGCAAAGCGTCGCTATAGAGGACCAGCCCGATTTCGCCTACCGCGGATTCATGCTCGACATCGCACGCAATTTCCAAACAAAGGAAACCATCGAGAAGGTTCTCGACCAGATGTCGTACTACAAGCTCAACAAATTCCATTTCCACTTCAACGACGACGAATCGTGGAAGCTGGAAATACCGGGACTTCCGGAACTGACCGAATACGGCGCACGCCGCGGACACACGCTCGATGAAAAAAACATGCTCCACCCGACGTACGGCTCCGGCCCGTTTGCCGACGACCCAACATCCCGCGGCTACGGATACTTCACACGCGAACAGTTCATCGACCTGCTCCGTTACGCCACGAAACTCCACATCGACGTCATCCCCGAGATAGAAACTCCGGGCCATGCCCGCGCAGCCGTTTACTCCATGAAGGCTCGCTACGAAAAATACAAGGATTCCGACATGGACAAAGCCATGGAATATCTGATGAGCGACGATGCCGACACATCCAAATACACCTCGGCGCAGGGCTTCCACGACAACGTGATGTGCGTGGCCCGCGAAGGCGTGTACAACTTCCTTGACAAGGTAGTGACCGAAATACAGGCCATGTACAAAGAAGCGGGAGCTCCGCTTTACGCCATACAGACCGGCGGAGACGAAGTGCCGCGCGGATCGTGGCTCGGCTCCCCCGTATGCCAGGCGCTGGTAGAAAGCGGCAAAGTCGAATCACTCGGCGACCTGCGCGACTACTTCACCGAACGCTTTAAGAAAATACTCGACGACAAGGGCCTCAAATACTACGGATGGATGGAAATAGCATCCAAAAAAGGTAAGCCAAACCCCAAATTCCAGAATGCCGGATTTACCGCTTATTGCTGGGATACGGTCGGCGAATGGGGCGGCGAACAGGTTCCGTATATACTTGCCAACGCCGGTATAGACATCATTCTCTGCAACGCGCCTAACCTCTACCTCGACTTCGCATACAACAAACACCCGCAGGAACCAGGCCTGTACTGGGGCGGATGGGTAAACGAACGCAACACGTACGACCTCCTTCCCTACGACGTTTACCGCTCCGTACGCATGGGCATGCGCGGCGATGTCATGGACTGGGACAAAGCCAACCATAAACCCGACGGTTCGCTCAAAGAACAGCTCACTGCCGAAGGCAGGAAACACATACGCGGCCTTCAGGCCGAATTGTGGCACGAGACCGTCAAGAGCGAAGATATGATGGAATATTACATGTTCCCGAAAATCCTCGGCATGGCCGAACGAGCATGGAACGCCGTACCGCACTGGTCGCTGGTCAAAGACGCCAAACAACGTGATGCCGAATACGGCTTGGGCCTTGGCGAATACCTGACCAAAATAGCCGTAAAGGAAATGCCGTACTTCCAGCGCGAAGGGCTCAATTTCCGCGTGGCATCCCCCGGTATCGAGATAAAGGACGGAATGCTTTACATCAGCAACTCCGTTCCTGGCGCTGCCGTACATTACACCACCGACGGCAGCACTCCGGACGAAAAATCGCCTGTGTGGACCGCTCCCGTAGCCGTCGAAGGAACTAATGTAAAAGCCGTTACGACGGCTTTCGGAAAAAAGAGTACCGTATCCGAATACATACTGCCGGCCGAATAACACGTACAACACATAATGATAAAAACGGGTGAAGGTTGTAAAAAACCTTCATCCGTTTTTTCTATATTTACCAGACCAATTACCGCAATAAAAATGACAGACGCCCCATTATACACCCCGTCAGGAGAACATTGCAGCCAGAGCGAAATGGAAGCCCTGCACGAACTAATCCTGCTCAACGACCAGGAAAACACATTCTGTCACGTAATAGAATCCCTCATCAGAGTATGCGGACATGAAGAGCAACAAGCCGAACAATGCGCCCTTATAGCCCACAATACCGGCTCATGCGTAGTGAAGACAGCCCCTCTGGATGTCGTCACCAGGCAATGCAACAACCTAAAACAGCGAGGATTATACTGCAAGATAAATTAATGTTCGTTTTTTAAGCTCTGAAATTTGCACAAAATAGTTTTTAGCCATACATTTGCATCCGTCAAATGACACCGGCCCCGTAGCTTAACTGAATAGAGCATCAGATTACGGCTCTGAAGGTTGAAGGTTTGAATCCTTCCGGGGTCACAGGAAAAGCCTCCACAGTACCGTGGGGGCTTTTTTAATATAGTTTACACCCGAATTTACACCATGACATCAATACCAACGAATACAGTGCATGTCTGTTTTCAATATATTGATAAACATGGATTAATGCAGCACAGGTTATCCTGCCGATAAGAATATTGTTATCTCCCGGACAAATCCCTACCGTTTCTTTACCAAAACCGCATAGATTCGGATATACGGCAGATAAGAAAACGTTAATATCCTGCATCTATATTAAAAAATACGACACTACAATTATTTATAGAACAAACATTCTTGATTAACCTTTGGGCATTTACTTTCATTCTCATAAATTTGTACGGCACACTAGGTAACTGTTTTATGGAAATTATTAAACTTCACGGGACGAACAGCAAATTATACGAACTGGTAGGACCGCTGGTAATGAGCCCTGCCATTCTTCGGCAAAACAATAATTATCCGTTCAAAACAAGTTTCAAATACACCTGGTATATCGCTCTGGACGAAGGTACTGTCTGCGGATTCATGCCGGTAAAAATGACGGAAACCGATAATTACATGATTGACAACTACTATGTAAGGGGTGATGACGCCACCGTCTTAAAGGCATTGCTGGCAGCTACTATCGAGGGCTCGTCGGGGCCGTCCGAATTGTGGGCGACAGTACATAAACGGCACATAAAATTGTTCGCACAAAACGGTTTCCGCTCGAAAATAGAATGGAAAAACTACGATAAAATGCTGTATTGCCTGAAGGAGGATGCTTATGGACAGACTTAACGTATATGAAGCCGTCCAAAAAAGGCTTAAAATAATCTTCGACTATTTCGATTACGTGTACATATCTTTCTCCGGAGGTAAAGACAGCGGCGTCCTGCTGAACTTATGTATGGATTACATAAGAAAACACGCTCCGGAACGTAGATTGGGAGTATTCCACATGGACTATGAAGCACAATACAGACAAACTACCGAATACGTGGAACGCACATTTGCCGCCAATAGCGATATTCTCGAAGTTTTTCACTGCTGCATACCTTTCAAGGTCTCTACGTGCACGTCCATGTTTCAGCAATACTGGCGGCCTTGGGACGATGGATGCAAGGATATCTGGGTAAGGAAAATGCCTGACAAATGTTTAACATACAAGGATTTCGACTTTTTCAATGCCGACTTATGGGATTACGACTTCCAGAACATGTTTACCGAATGGCTCCACCGTCGGAAAAAAAGCAAACGCATATGCTGTCTGGTTGGTATCAGGACTCAGGAAAGTTTCAACCGATGGCGTGCCATACACAGCGACAAGAATTACCGCAAACTAAACAATTACAAGTGGACACGGCGCACGGGACATCATGAATACAATGCCTATCCGATATACGACTGGAAAACAACCGACATATGGACAGCCAACGGACGCTTCAACTGGGACTACAACCGCTTGTACGACCTGTACCACAAGGCCGGAGTACCCATCTCCCGCCAAAGGGTAGCCAGCCCGTTCATTTCACAAGCCATACCCATGCTTGCCCTGTACCGGGCCATAGACCCCGACACCTGGGGGAGAATGGTAGGGCGTGTGAACGGCATAGGATGCGCCGCTATATACGGCAACACACAGGCGATGGGTTGGCGGGGCATAACCTGTCCGCCGGGTTTCTCATGGAAGGAATACATGAACTTCCTGCTCGGAACCCTTCCCGAAGAAACACGGAAAAATTATCTGGACAAACTCGAAGTAAGCATAAAATTCTGGCGGGAAAAAGGAGGCTGCCTTTCGGAAAGCACAATAAAGAAACTGAAAGCCGCCCGCATCCCCATCACCGTAGAGACCAATACAGGTTATAAAACGGACAAGAAACCGGTCAGGATGGAATATCTCGACGACATAGACATAGCGGAGTTCCGTGAAATCCCAACATACAAGCGCATGTGTATATGTATCATGAAAAACGACCATACGTGTAAGTATATGGGATTCTCACAGACCAAACGCGAAAAGTTCATAAGGGAATACGCGATGAGCAAATACAAAAACACACGCCATGCCTGATAATTACAAAAGCCCGGTATATGCCGTACGCGCCGTCCCGGTAGAAAAGGTCGTTGCCAACAGTTACAACCCGAACATCGTTGCCCCTCCGGAGATGCGCCTGCTCGAACTGTCCATTTGGGAAGACGGATACACTATGCCATGCGTATGCTACTATCTCAAAGACAAAGACTTGTACGAAATCGTGGACGGTTATCACCGCTACATGGTCATGAAAACATCCAGGCGCATATACGAAAGGGAAAACGGGCTGCTGCCGGTGGCCGTGATAGACAAAGACATATCCAACAGGATAGCCTCCACCATACGGCACAACAGAGCCAGAGGAACCCACTCCATAGAACTGATGACGGGAATCGTCAGCGAATTAGTGCGCTCCGGCATGTCCGACAGATGGATTATGAACAACATAGGCATGGATAAAGACGAACTGCTACGCATGAAACAGATATCCGGACTGGCGGAACTGTTCGCCGGAAAGGAATTCAGCCTTTCGGAAGAGCACCGCGACAGCTAACGCTTTGACCCCGGAAAAACGGGCGGCAAAAATGCCTGCCCGTTTTTCCGGGGTCAAAGCAATCATACATTACAACTGCGGGGCGGCCTCTTTTACGGAAAATTTCATTTTTTGACGACACTGATAACCGCGCTTCCTTTTATAACCCGTCCGTCGGACGTTATACCTTCCGCAGCAATTTTAAAATCGCCGCACAAATCGGACGTAAAAAACGAAAATGACGCCTCCCGTCCTGTGTCCGGTTTAGCTGACGCATTCCAGTACAAAGTATGCCTCATATCGGGAAGCCTGCTCCCTGCAACAGCCGCATCCGTGTAATCAGGATGTTCAAACTGTACCGGGAACCGTGGGAACTCGTACCTGAACAACTGGTACAGGTCGTTGAGTTTGAAAAACGGAAGCTTCTCGCTGTACGTAACGAAAGAAACAATTCCTTCATAAAGTTCGTTGGCAAATATATACCTGCCATCATATATATCGACTGTTTTTATATTTCGCGGATTATATTCCAGGATATCTTCGTGGTTGAAAATAGGAATGCCATCCAGCAAGATCAGAGTATTATCCTTATTGAACTTCAATTGCTCCCCGGAAAATATGGAGATCCTGCGCACATTTCCCGTTTTTCTCACCGCAACTCCATGTACGAATTCCAATATAGTCTCACTCAACGTATTAAAACGCGTATAATCGTCCAAATTATAGCTTCTCGTTACGGGAAAATCATAATAGTCCATATCCACACGTCCGGATACGGTATCCGCCTCCATAACCTTGGACAACTGTGCGGCCACATACCTGTCCATAATCTGCTTTTCACTCGGATAAAACCTTAGTACAGGCAACCTTTGCGGTAAATCTTCCGAAAAAGGACTCATAACATCCAAACGGTTGGTTATAGCCTCTCCGGTTACCGACGTAACCGAAGCCACTATCTCCTGCGGCCCGTATATACCGGTGGTATAAAAAGATACCGTTTCCCCGTCCCGGTTTATCCGGCCGTTTATATATTTGATATCCCGGCCTACGACGGACAGGTTTGCCATAAGGGCCGTACTATCCGGTTTAGGATATAACCGCCCGGTTATGATATGTCCCTCATATTCCGGAAGCCATTCGCCGGACAGAGCATTTGCCCTGACATCTTTGACATTATATTCCACATCGAGAGGAACGGAGGAAATCGAGTCTATGCCGCTGACAGAGATTACAAGATCCACGAGGTTTTCCGGCAGACCGGACACGTGCATCCTGACCTTTTCCCTGTTGCCGTACTCGTTTTTGTCGGCAAAAACGCCAATGTCCCTTCCGCCAGGTTTAACCGTCTCGACTTCTTCACCGGACATAAATTCTGCCTTTGATTTGTCCGGCCGGATCCGGGGATTTATTATGGCTATTTGTTTTTTGAAAAACACACCGTTGCCTTCATTTTTCATATAACGCGTATATCCGGACAACTGATATATGCCTGAAGGCATACCCGCCGGGATATACGCCATCGCCTGACCGCTGCCGCCGAAAAGCGCCAGCTTAAATTGTACGTACGGCCGTTCGGTCCCGGATATTTCCACATATCCGACTTTGCTCAAGTCCGATGGCCTGCAGTTCCCGTCGAGCGCCAGAAATTTCATCCGTACCGGTTCGCCGGCTATATAATAGTCCTTGTCCAGGTGTATATAAACCCTTTCCGTAATTTTTTCCTGTGCATATGCCGGTTGGCCGCTGCATAGCAACATTCCCGCCAGTATAAAATACAACAAATGTTTCATGGCTGTAACTGTTAAAATAAATTATTGTCAATCTGCCTCTTCAGGCCAGAAATCCGGTTTGTTTTTCGTTCCTCCGGCTATCACGCAATCCACACAGATAGTGCGCGCCCAACCTATCAATTTATACGGTATCAACGGGTCCGTGCCGTTTTCCCATTCGGTTCCCACAGGTTCCAGATCATTTCTGGATGCATATTCCCACTCCTCCAGACCTTGTTTGGCGCGGTTCTCCTCGAATATTTCCGGCTCAATGAAAAATTCACATCCAGGGTTGATTCTTACCAGTTCCCCGCCGCTGACAAACAGTCTTTTAACCGATACGTTTTTAACCACCGACACGAATCCTATCGTTTTTTTCGCATGGTCGGTAACGCACGTGATATTTCCCAGCACCTCGCTTGGCTGAGGGGTGAAAATGCCACCCATCTCTTCATTTTCGGTCTTTTTGTTCCTGTAATACTCATAAGCGGCTTTGCTCACGGATTTCTGGCTGACAGTCAGGCAATAGTCCGTCGAAAAACGATCGCTTCCGGACTGGACTTCCAAAATACGTTTGTTCACAAGGCTATTCACTATAAGCCCCTGTGTCGTACCTATCAACAGCTTGTTTTTTACGTTGCTTTTCCAGCAAATATACTTTTCAAGTATCTCAGGCTCCGACAACATGCTTATTTTTTTTAAATCGTAATCATAATACAATTCGGTATATTCGTAGGCAAGAAACTTCCAATCCTCCCGGTACGACCATATAAAATACTGCGGTTCATCAGACGGGGCTTCCCCAGTGGACACGCGGAAATATACATCTCCGTATGGCTCCGGCTGTTCCCACGACAATTCTTTTATATCGGGTGTGTGCAAAGGCCTGGCGGGTTCGGAAATATAAACATTGCCGTTGTACTCTATCCTAAGGCCATAACTGACATCGCCGTCCAATTCGCCTATGGACAACCTGTAAGTTCCCTTATCCACCTGTATCCCCGAAGCCGTAGTCGAGCCGTCGCTGCCGACTACCGTTACTGTGGCCGTGATATTCTGGCTTTCGGGCGGAGGAGCCGGATTCCCTATGGGAAACGTCTTGCTGAGAACGATATCCACTTCCGAATTACCGATTATATCGCCGGTAACTACCAACACGTCGTTTTCATCGGCCGGAAGACGAGCGTCGAATTCCGATATGCAGGAGTTGACGACTATTACAGAAAATGCCGTAATAATCGCAGCGAATATCATAAATATTGTCTTTGATCTCATATCTGTCAGAATTTTATATTGTAAGTCACATAAGGTATCGGAGAACCGAAAATGGAAAGCTGGTATCCGTTTATCTTGCCGTTTTCGGTGATATAGTAAATGGAATACACGTTTTTCCTTCCGGTGAAATTATACAGACCTATGGATATCTTGCTGTGGAAAAGCGCCGTCTGTCTGTGTGAAGGCTCGACATTGAACGCTATGTCCCCCCGGAAATAATCGGGAATGCGGTACGTATTCCTGTCCGTGTAATACACCTGCAGGGTATTTGTCATCGGGTTGTAATATTTTCCGGCAGGTACGGTGGTAGGTCTGCCAGTACTGTAATCCAGATTCAATGAAAGGCTGTAACGCTCGGTAAACTTATAATTGCTTACACTACTGTCCCGTAAAAGTGGATAAATAGTTCTTTGAAATTATTGAAATATAGTCACTTACATGGTTTTTTGAAATGAAACGGACTTGATTTTGCAACTTTGCAGTCTAATATAAATAGCTGCTATGTTCCAAGACAAATACGTATTCTCTCAACTAACCGCTTTTCTGAACAGAACTCAGTTCAACAATTATGTTCGCAAGTATGATGGCAACCGATATGTGAAACATTTCACTTGCTGGAATCAGATGCTTGCGAT
>QALN01000007.1 GCA_003150615.1 Flavobacteriales bacterium
CGCGCAAGGCTGCCCCCAAAGGGGCAGCCTTGCGCGCTTAGGGGAAGATTTTCATTCCTGTATTACGCTACTTCTGCTTTTTCTTCACATTGGTATTGACGTAATTCACATGGTCGGTATCGCGGAAATAATAATGGTAATACCTGTCCTCCGGCGGAACAGGTATCAGCGGCATACCGTTCTTGCCCCTCCAGAAATTTGTGGAAGGCAGGCTCGTGCGCTCCGAAGCGCTCATCGAAGCATATTCAGGGAAAGCTTCCTTATCGAAATTTTCGATGAACACGAAATCCATATGCCCCCTGTCGTTCAGTTCGTCGCTCATAATTCCATGCTTTTAATTATCTCGCCGTCCAAAGCCACTATTTCCAACAGCCCGCCGGAATACCGTCCCCAAGAAGGCTTGTAAGGATTTTTGGGAAGTGAAGCCGAACCAGGATTGAAGTAATAAACATCGCCGTCCTTTTCCGCCACCGGAGTATGTATATGCCCGAAAGCCAACACCGTACCGGCAGGCAACGGCGGATGGTCCTCAGGGGAGAACACATGACCATGCGTGAGGAAAAAAGACCTTTCTGGAAGCGTTATCCAGGCATAGTCGCCCATCATGGGATATTCTATGAGCATCTGGTCCACCTCGCTGTCGCAATTGCCCCTGACCGCTACTATGCGCTCCCTGTTTTCATTCAGTATTTCCGCTACGGCCTTCGGATCGTATTCCTTGGGAAAAGGATTGCGCGGACCGTGGTACATCACATCCCCCAATACCGCTATCCTGTCCGCACCCCATTGCAACGCGGCGTTCAGTGCTGTCCTGGCCGCATAAGCCGAACCATGAATGTCAGATATAAACGCTATTTTCATCTCTGTTATTTTTTAATCATACTTTATAAACAGCCCCTTCCTATACCGCTTTTTTTACCGCACCATAAAACGACCTATACCATTGAAAGGACAATATGCTTTCTTTACACCGGCCCCGGCCGCACCGTCAACCCAACCTCACCGCACGGCTTTCATCCGGACACTCAGCCAGCAGCTGCTCCATGCTTTTTCCCAGTACCGGATGAATGAAATCAGGAGCTATCTCGGCCATAGGCTCCAGCACGAAACGCCTCAAGTGCGCTCTAGGATGCGGTACTGTCACATCCGCGGTATCTATTACCTCGGATGCGGCAAAAATAATATCTATATCCAGAGGTCTGGAGCTATATCCCGCATTTCCATTCGGCCGTACACGCCCCCACTGCCGTTCTATTTCAAGCAATACGGACATGACCTCGTGTGGCAGCATCGCACTATCCACAATAATGGCCGAGTTGAGAAAATCGTTTTCCGCCTCGAACCCCCAAGGGGCAGTACGGTAAACGGACGATTCTTTTACTACGGCCCCGACGCGCGAGCCTATCCCGCGTGCTGCCGACGCCAGTATAGCCCCGGAATCGCCCATGTTGCTTCCCAGCGACAGATAATACTTCATACGTCAGATGTGTATCGCCTCGCCGTAAGCGGCTGCCGTAGCCTCCATGAACGCCTCGCTCATAGTCGGGTGAGGATGTACGGACTTGAGTATCTCGTGTGCTGTAAGCTCGCCTTTGCGCGCCAGTACAGCCTCGGATATCATCTCGGTTACGTTGTCGCCTATCATATGCGTACCCAGCAGTTCACCGTACCTTCCGTCGAACACCACCTTTACAAACCCTTCGGGCGTACCCGAAGCCTTTGCCTTGCCCGAAGCTGTAAACGGGAACTTGCCCACTTTAACATCATATCCCGCTTCGCGGGCTTTCTTTTCGGTCATTCCCACCGATGCTATCTGGGGAGAAGTGTACGTAGCTCCCGGAATATTGCCGTAATCCATTGGCTGTACGTCCAGGCCCGCCATTTTCTCGACGGCGGTTATTCCTTCGGCAGAAGCCACATGCGCCAGTGAAGGCCCCTGGACGACATCGCCTATGGCATAATATCCTTCCACGTTCGTCCTGTAATACGGGTCTGTGAGTATCTTTCCCTTTTCGGTCTTTATGCCCGTTTCTTCCAATCCTATCCCTTCGATGTTCGCCTGTACGCCTACGGCCGAAAGCACCACATCGGCCACGATCTCTTCCGTACCTTTCGGTGTCTTGACGGTTACTTTTACCTTGCCGTCGGGAAGCTTTTCCGCCGCCGTCACTTCCGATCCGGTGAGTACTTTTATGCCTTTTTTACGGAAAATGCGCTCAAGTTCACGCGAAACGTCGTCGTCTTCCACCGGAACTATCGACGGGAGAAATTCTACCAGAGTTACTTTCGTTCCCATCGCGTTGTAAAAATACGCCAGTTCCGTACCTATCGCGCCGGATCCCACCACGACCATCGCCTCCGGTTGTTTTTCAAGCGTAAGCGCTTCGCGGTAGCCTATTATGCCGCTTCCGTCCTGTGGCAGAGCCGGCAGGCTGCGCGAACGCGCCCCGGTGGCTATTATTATGTTATTTGCCTGATATTGCGTTTTTTCCCCGTCTGGCGACACCACTTCGACTTTATGTCCGGGCAATACTTTTCCCGTACCTGTTATCACATCTATCTTATTCTTTTTCATCAGGTATTCTATACCTTTGCTCATCTGCGAAGCAACAGACCGGCTGCGTGCTATCACTTTTGAAAAGTCCTTGTCCGCACCTTCGGGAACCGTTATACCGTAATCCGCAGCATGCGACAAGTACTCGAATACCTGAGCGCTTTTTAAAAGCGCCTTTGTCGGTATGCACCCCCAGTTGAGGCACACCCCGCCAAGATTCTCTTTTTCGACCACTGCCGTACGCATTCCGAGTTGCGATGCGCGTATGGCGGCCACATAGCCGCCTGGGCCTGAACCTAAAACGATAAGGTCGTATTTGTTGTTTTCCATTTGGGTAGTGTTGTTTAATGTTGAACTAAGCAAATTTAATGTTTTTTCCCGGTTTAAATGCGACTGCCGGATTTCTTTTTACCGCCATTATACACCCTGCAACGAAACAAAAAACCAAGGAAACACGATGAATACATAAATTTTAGGCTGGGCGTTTGATTTTTCGCAAAAAACCGTATCTTTGCACGGCGTTGGATACGCTAAGGCGTACTGAAAGCGCAGAAATGGTGAGAGTAGCTCAGTTGGTTAGAGCGTCGGATTGTGGTTCCGAAGGTCGTGGGTTCGAGACCCATCTTTCACCCTGAAAATACGCCCCCTTTGAAAAGGGGGCTTTTTTATTTTTTCCAGATAATATTTCCGGCCTTACAACACAACAGCAAGGCCGCTACTGTTTCGGCATACTACACACAACTCTGGCGCTTAGGCAATCCTGCGGCATATGAATTGGTGGCTCTCAATTAATTTTTAGTTAAAAAAACGACAGCCGGCCTGCGCAGCTCCAGTTTGTCATAATTTTCATAAATTTATTGCTTGCAACAAACGCCTCGAAAACAGATAAAGGAGAAAGTGATAAAATGACACCAAGCAAAGCCCCCATACCGGAAATATCACAAGAGGAAGCGTTCGACATACTGAAAGCCTACCGCCGCCTTTTGCGCTCTGTCAACCATCCTTTGAGCAAGGAGGACACCGCACTTATACACAAAGCCTTTTCCCAGGCCGTACAAGCTCACATGCACCAGCGCCGGCGTTCGGGCGAGCCTTACGTGTTCCACCCGATAGCCGTAGCTACGATAGTAGCCTCGCAGATGAGCCTCGACGCCACGGCCATAGCTTCCGCCCTGTTGCACGATGTGGTGGAGGATACCGACGTAACCCTCGAAGACATAGAACGCGAATACGGCCCAACGATAGCCCGTATCATCGACGGACTGACGAAAATATCCGGCATATCGGACTCGAACATAAGCGTACAGGCGGAAAATTTCCGCAAGATGCTCATCACCATATCGAACGATATACGGGTGATACTTATAAAAATCGCCGACCGCCTTCACAACATGAAGACGATGGACGCGATGATACGCCAGAAGCAACAAAAAATCGCTTCCGAAACGCTGTACATATACGCTCCGCTGGCACACAGACTGGGGTTGTACAATATAAAAACGGAACTGGAAGACCTCTCGCTCAAATACACCGAACCTGAGGCCTACGAGAACATAGTGCGCCTGCTCAAGGAATCGGACGAAGCCCAGAAAGCCTACATAAAAGAATTCATAAGTTCGGTAAAAGACGTTCTTGACCGCGAAAACTTCGACTATACCATTACCGGACGCAACAAGTCGATATATTCCATACACAAGAAAATGGTGAGCAAGGGCGTCAGCTTCGACGAAGTTTTCGACCGCTTCGCCATACGTATCGTGTACAAATGCGCCGAAAACGAGGAAAAATTCTGCGCGTGGAAAATATATTCAATCGTCACGGACAAATTCCACCCCAATCCGGGCCGACTGCGCGACTGGATATCCACACCCAAATCTACCGGGTACGAAGCCCTGCACACCACGGTTATGGGGCCCGAAAACCGGTGGGTAGAGGTGCAGATACGCTCCGAACGCATGAACGAACTGGCGGAAAAAGGCTACGCCGCACACTACAAGTACAAACATGCAGGAGAAGCCTCCGACAGCTACATGGACGAATGGATAGCCAAAGTACGCGACACCCTGGAACAGGCCGAGGTAAACGCCGCCGACCTGGTCAACGAATTCAAACTCAATCTTCTGGTGGGCGAAATATTCGTTTTCACCCCGAAAGGCGACCTGCGCAGCCTACCCAAAGGCGCTACTGCACTCGATTTCGCATTTGCCATACACAGCGCCATAGGCAGCAAATGCCTGGGGGCTAAGGTCAACGGCACTCTGGTTCCCCTTAACTACATACTCCAAAGCGGCGACCAGGTGGAGATAATCACCGGCAAAAACCAGAAACCGAAAGCCCAGTGGCTCGAATTCGTCAAAACCACGCGCGCCCGCAACAAGATAAAAGCCGCACTTAACGAAGATATCCGCGAAACGGCCAACTACGGCAAGGAAATCCTGGCCCGCAAACTGCGCCACCTGAAGGTCGAACTGAATGAAAAAACAGTCAACGAACTAGTCGCCTTTCTCAAAGCCGAAACATCGCAGGAGATGTTCTACCGCTTCGGGAAAGGATTGGTGGACAACAACACTCTCAAACAGTTCGTATCCGGACGAGGTTTCTTCTCCAACCTGTTCCGGCGCGCTCCTATCATGGGAGCGCCGAAAGTAACACCCGACGAAGAAGCCCCGCATTACGACCGCCTGGTGTTCGGCGAAAACGAAGACAAATTCAACTACACCCTAGCCCCGTGTTGCGCACCTCAGCCCGGCGACGATGTATTTGGCTTCGTCAGCGTAGGAAAAGGCATAACAGTTCACCGCAAGGACTGCCTTAACGCCACCGACATGCTGTCCAACTACGGCTACCGCGTGCTGTCGGCCAAATGGATAGACTCGTCCAAAGAAGAATCGAAAGTCACGCTCGATATCACCGGAGTGGACAACATGGGCATAGTCAACCGCCTGACGCAGATAATCTCCGAGAACATGGAGATAAACATGGAATCCATCAGCGTAAAGGGCAAGGCCGGAATGTTCAGCGGCGAAGTCGTACTGGTAATAAAGAACAAAGGCCAGCTGAAAAAACTCGTGGACAAGATAAAGGAAATGGATTCCGTGATAAACGTCACGATAAAATAAATCTGCCGCGCTCTGCATGAATGTTTCCCCGCCTATGGACGGCAAAACAGTCCATTAACGGCAGAAAACACCAGCGGCACATGTAAACATACTACGACGCCATGAAAAAAAAACTACTTGCCATTGTACTTTGTGCCGGGGCATTTCACGCCGCAGCGCAAACGGACACGTACAAATCCGTACACTTCGGGCTGCGCACGGATTACGTTGTCCTCAATGACAAGACAATAGGCGACGTACCCATGAAAGGCGCCTCTGCCGGGCTGGACATAGGTTTCGACAACCGCAGCGAGAAGCACATCTGGGGCATCGGACTGAAAGCCGGAATAGGTTTCCTGAATACGTTCGGCTTCCCGTCCATCGAAAACCGCATAGCAGACCGGTATTACGGCATTCTTTCCGGCACGTACATGCATTCCGTCAGCCGCCAGGAAAACCGTTTCCGCATGTTCGCCGGGGGGAAACTCGATATCCAGGCGCACATAAACACCGTTATACCGTTTTCAAACAGCCAGGCCAACTATTTCGGACACATAGGACTTGCTCCGCAGTTCTACTGCGAATACCCGTTCGAAGTCCTGAAAAAACAGGTTAGCGTGTTCGGCAAAATAAATTACGACATCATGGCCTTTGTCATGCGTCCTACGTATTCGATGCCGTTCCGCAACGACCGGTTGGATAACATCCGTCTGGCCTCGTTCGGTTCGTACGGACATGCCGAAACAGAGGTCGGGCTTTTCCGCCGCATGAAAAACCGAAACGCCATGTCGCTCTCGTACGGCTGGCAATACGGGTATTACGATTACCAGAACACGGTAAAACAGGCCGTACACAATATCTCGTTCATCTTTTACTTCGACCTATGACCGCTATGAGAAAAACGCTCCGCAAAACATGGATTACGACCCTGCTGTTTGCAATCCTGACATTCGTATCGGGATGCGAAAAGGCACTGATGGACACCGACCCCAAGAAATTCACCAACCGCGAGATTTTCGAATCGCTATGGAACACGGTGAACGAAAAATACTCTTACCTCACTTACAAGGATATCGACTGGGACGCAATACGCGCCGAATACGAATCTAAAATCGACGAAAGCACATCCTCGTACGAACTGTACAAAGTACTGGCCGACATGCTTTACGAACTGCGCGACGGACATGTAAACCTGTACGCAGGTTTCAATTACGCCCGTAACTGGGAATGGTATCTCGACTCGCCGCAGAACTTCAACTATACCATAATCGAACGCAACTATCTTGGACGCGACTACTGGGCGTCGGGAGGCCTGCGCAACGCATTTCTGGACGGCAAGAAATACGGATACATATACTATCCGTCGTTCAATTCATCGGTATCGTACATGGGCCTGGTGCTGGATAGGTTCAAAGACACGGACGGCATAATAATAGACGTACGCGGCAACGGCGGAGGCGCCCTGGACAACGCCCACATACTTGCCGATTACCTGGCGGACACGAAAAGGCTCACTTACGTAATGAGGTACAAGGACGGTCCCGGACATGACGACCTGTCGAAAGCATTCGAACATTACTCCAAACCGATAGGCAAAGGATTTAAAAAACCGGTGGTGATACTGACCAACCGTTCGTGTTACAGCGCAACGTCGTTTTTCGTAGTAATGGCCAAGGAATTTCCCAACGTGACCGTTCTGGGCGACCTCACTGGCGGCGGCGCCGGTCTTCCGATAGATTACCTGTTGCCGTGCGGATGGCAGCTTCGCCTTAGCACCACCCGTTCCACCGACGCACACGGAGCGGATTTCGAACTGGGCGTCGAACCGGACGAGCGCCACGACATGGATATCGGGGCCATGGGAGCCGGAGTGGATTCCATGATAGAGCGCGCCAAACAGATAATAGACGGCAAATCCTGAAAATCAGCAGAAAATACATGTCTCCGCATATAGAACTCATACTCAAGACCCTTCCCGAAGACCCCGGAGTGTACCGCTATTTCGACTCCGAAGGGAAAATACTGTACGTAGGCAAAGCCAAGAACCTGAAAAAAAGGGTGCTGTCGTACTTCGTGTCCAACGTCCAGAGTCCCAAAACCCGAGTAATGGTATCCAAAATAGCGGACATCAAATTCATAGTGGTACAAAGCGAAGCGGATGCGCTGTTATTGGAGAACAACCTGATAAAAACGCTCCGTCCCCGGTACAACATAATGCTCAAGGATGACAAGACATACCCTTGGATATGTATTAAAAACGAGCGTTTCCCCCGTATCTTCCTCACGCGCAAGAAAACATCCGACGGATCGGAATATTTCGGGCCGTACCCTTCGGTATCAACAGCCCACGTACTTCTGGACATACTGCGCGAACTGTTCCCCATACGCACCTGCAAAGCCGACCTCTCCGAGAAAAACATTTCCGAAGGCCGTATAAAGCCATGCCTCGAATACCACATCAAACGCTGCGCCGCACCGTGCGCCGGTTATCAAAGCGAAGAGGAATACATGAAAAACCTCGCAATGGCGCGCGAGATAATAAAAGGTCAGTTCGCAGGGACACTAGCCTCGCTCCGACGGGAAATGACCGCTTACGCACGTAGTATGGCGTTTGAAAAGGCCCAAAAAGTCAAGGAAAAAATCGAACACCTAGAAAAATACCAGGCTCATTCCACCGTAGCCAGCACCTCGGTCGGCAACGTGGACGTGTTCAGCATAGTATCCGATGCCGAAGCCGGATACGCAAACTACCTAGGCGTGGTACGCGGGGCTGTCGTCCAATCGTACACCATGGAAATGAAAAAACGCATGGACGAGACGGATGCCGAACTCCTCGCGCTGGCCATTGTCGAGATACGGGGAGTGTTTTCCTCGGCGGCAAAAGAAATACTGCTGCCGTTCCCGTTGGACATAGACCTGGGCACAGGTATAAAACTGACTGTCCCTAAAAAATCGGAAAAACGCCACCTTGTGGAACTGTCCGAGAAAAACGCACGCCTGGCCCGTCTGGACCGTATGAACAAGGAGCGCATAACGGACCCCGAAGCTCATACCAACCGCCTGATGCAGATGATGAAAACGGACCTGCACCTACCGGTTGAGCCGCGCCACATAGAATGTTTCGACAACTCGAACATACAGGGCACCAATCCCGTATCGTCATGCGTGGTATTCAAGAACGGAAAACCGTCGAAAAAGGATTACCGGCATTTCATCGTCAAAACGGTGGAAGGCCCTGACGATTTCGCTACCATGCAGGAAGTCGTGTACCGCCGTTACAAACGGCTTAAAGACGAAAACGCGCCACTGCCCGACCTTATAATCGTCGACGGAGGCAAAGGCCAGCTGAGTGCCGCATACCGGATACTGTCCGAACTCGGACTGGCCGGAAAAATCAACATAATCGGTATTGCCAAACGCCTCGAAGAACTTTTCTATCCCGACGACCCGGTGCCCCTGTACCTGGACAAACGCTCGCCAACGCTCCGCGTAATACAACAACTGCGCGACGAAGCACATCGTTTCGGCATAACCCACCACCGGGACCGCCGCTCGAAAAGCGCCCTTGTGTCGGCTCTTGACGGCATAAAAGGCATAGGTGAAAAATCAAGGGACGCACTTCTGCAACACTTCGGCTCGCTTGAAAAAATAAAGCGTGCCGGGGAGGACGAACTGGCCGCGGTAGTAGGACGCTCCAAAGCCGAAGTCCTTATCTGTGCCCTTAAGGAAATGTAGCGAACTTATAATATATCCTCCAAAGACGGGGATTCTTTCCGGCTCCGCACTCACACCAGTTTACGTATCGCGGCAACGGCAAAGTCGATATCGTCAGTCGTGTTGAACTTGGACATCGAAATACGCAGCGTGGGACATCCCGGCATATCGTCCGACGGGCCATACAAACGGCTTATCACTTCCGACGGACGCCATGCTCCGGACATGCACGCACTTCCGGCAGAAACTTCCACGCCCGCCATATCCAATGCCAGCAGCGCCATGCCCGAATCTTTTTTCACCGGAAGGGTAACACTGACCAGCGAATACATGCTTTCATCTTCACATTCGCACAACCCGTTGAAACGCACGCCATTTATCACAGACAACCCCTCCAGAAGGCGTTTTTTCAAAGACAGCACATGCTCCCTGTCCGCATCCATATCATCATGTCCCATCTGAAATGCCAGTGCCATAGCGGCTATGGCTGGGACATTTTCCGTACCGGAACGCATACCGCGCTCCTGTTCCCCTCCCGAAATCATCGGCCGCAATCCCGTACCGGAGCGTGCGAAAAGGAAACCGACGCCTTTCGGCCCGTGAAACTTATGCGCCGAGGCGGAAAGAAAATCCACCGGCAACTCCTTAAGGTCCAAAGGATAATGCCCTGCCGTCTGCACAGCATCGGTATGGAACAACGCGCCATACTTGCGGCATAGTTCCCCTATGGCCTTAAGATCGTAAAGGTTGCCTGTCTCGTTATTGGCATGCATGAGGCTGACCAAGGTTTTCCCGTCCGAAACGCGGAGCATGTTTTCCAAACCGGCCATATCTATCCTGCCGTGCGTGTCCAAGTCCACATATTCCGCAGAGATATTCATGTGCGGTAAAAAAGACGCGTTTTCGGCAACAATGGCGCCAAGTGTGGCGGTAACGGCATGGTGTTCTGTATGCGAGGAGATAATACGCCGTATGCCCATACCCCGGGCCGCGCGCAGCACCGTATTGTCGCTTTCCGTGCCGCCGGAGGTGAAAAATATCTCCGACGGCAGCGCACCTGTGAGCGAGGCTATGGTGCGGCGCGCCTGTTCGACCGTTATCCTGGCGTCGTGACCTGCCGAATGCTGGGACGAGGGGTTTCCGTAAGTATCGTACATCACCTGGCCCATTTTCAATATCACCTCGGGATAAGGCTGCGTCGTGGCGCTGTTATCGAGATAAACCCTGCGCTTATGCCGGTGTTCCGTATTGTTGTCCATCATTTTTTGAATTTGGAGTAGGGGCAAATTTTATTTATTTAATCTGTCTTTTGCAAGAATTTTATTTTTTTATTTGTTTTAAGCCAGGCGTTTCATACCTTTGCACCTCACTTGGCGGTATGTGCGTACGTCCTTGACTGCTAACGGAGAAGGCCCGACCAACCTTATCCGGCAAATACGGCAGAGAATGGCACGACATACCTCAGGCGATATGAAAAACGATTATTAAACAACAGTTTTTACAGATAAAGATGAAACAAGGTATCCATCCTGAGAATTACAGGCTGTGCGCATTCCGCGACATGTCCAACGGCGAGACTTTCATAACCCACTCGACTGCCGAGACAAAAGACACGGTGGAAATAGACGGCGTTACGTATCCGCTGATAAAACTGGAAATATCCAGTTCCTCGCACCCGTTCTACACCGGAAAAGTAAAACTGGTGGACACTGCCGGACGTATAGACAAGTTCCGCAGCAAATACGGCAAGAAGTAAAAAACAACCCGTACCGGATGTCCGTCCGGACAATACGAATAAAAAACTTTCCGGGAATTTCCGGGAGGTTTTTTATTTACAACAGAAACTATAACAAGACTTACGCAGCGTATATTTCCGCGGTCGCTGCCCAAACCCGTCAGATGTTAATGTCTGTTTCCCGACGTCAGTCGGCGACAGGGTCACTCCGCTTGCCGTGCGGCCTGCTCCCTGAAAAACACATCCAACCTGGCGGCAGCGGCGCGTTTCCCGTCCAGTTCAGGCTCGTCTACAACTATATCCGCCCTTTTACTCCTCTCGGTATCCGACATCTGCGAGCGCATACGCGCCCTGACAGCCGACTCGTCCGTCCCGTCACGCTCCATCACGCGCTTTACACGCAAATCCTCCGGTATCGTCACCGCCACGGTAACGTCGCACCTGCTGTCCCCGCCAGATTCAAACAATATAGCCGACTCAAGCACGGCATAAGGCTCGTTCAGACACAACCTCCAATGCTCGAAATCCATATATACCGCCGGATGTACCAACGCATTGAGCTTTCCCAGCAAACTTTTATCCAAGAACACCCTCTCGGCCACATAAGCCCTGTCCAATCTGCCGTGCCTGTAAGCCTGCGGCCCAAGCAGATCCTTTATGTTTTCCACCAGCACATGGTCCGCATCCATCATTTCCTTGGCTCTCGTGTCGGCATAATACACCGCCGCGCCTTTTTCCTCCAGCATTTTTGCCAGCGTGGTCTTGCCGGAGCCTATACCGCCCGTCAGTCCCACCGTGTAAACCGAAGATTTCATATCTTTTTCGTTTTTTTGCCCGTATTTCAAACCATTGCGGATATTTATTCCTTGCGGTAGAGATATTCCACACGTTCAGGCATTATGGTCACCTGCCCGACAAACGGAGCGAACGACACCGCCTTGGGGTAAATGATCCGCGACGAAGGGTCCGTATGCGACATATCCGCCGTTATGCTGAAGTCACTCTCCGAAAGCCTCGGATAATCGTCCACCGACACCCTGTACCTCACTTTTACCTTAGAGGGAAAAAACTTGACTTTGTACCCCCTGGGCACATTCACCGCCCGTATCGCAAGCGTCATCTCCCCTTCGGTGTACGGTTTTACCGAAAAAGCCACCACTACCCTCTCAGGTTCTATCCTGGCATGCCTGAGCCCGTCGGGCAGAGGCAACGCCACGGTATCTTCCACCGGAGCCGAAAGCCCCCGGTACGACAATGGCGGCAACTGCACGGCATCCACTGCCGACACCTCTTCGGGCGTTCCTATTATCTTCACCTGCGAAGGTATTATCCTCACCTTTTCAAAAGTGCCGTACCCGGGGCGGTACTCGGTTTTTATATCGGACAATTCCACCGGCACTTTTTTTACCACCTCATCTCCCATGTTCAGGAAAATAGTATCCGACGACACCGTTTTCAACTTGTCGGAAGACAGTATCGCCGCCGAAAGCATCGAAGGATATTTCGACGGTATCCAGAAATGACGCCCGTGGGCCTGTTCGACCACTTTATTGACATCTATCTCTGCTCGCCGCTTGCCAAGCATATAACTCAACATGTTGAAACCGTCCATATCCACAGTCACGGCCACAGTCCGCGAAGACAGCTCCTGCGACGTATATCCCGGCGGAGTGTTTACATACACAGGCATTATCTGTGCGGAAATGACATAGCCGTTCTGCACCTGCTTGAGAAACCACACGGAAAAAACCACCGCAAAACTCACCAGCAGCACGAACACCGAACGGTTATTCCTTATTTTCTTGTTGAAAATACGCTTCAGTTCGCCCGCTATGTCAGGTACTTGTTCCCTGTTTCCGTCTTCAGTATTGCCTGTCGTGTCCATAGGCGAAAATTACTAAATTATACCAACAAGGCAAAAATAATGCCTTCACAAACGACAAAATTCACCCTAATTACATTATATTTGC
This sequence comes from Flavobacteriales bacterium, assembly GCA_003150615.1. Taxonomy (GTDB): domain Bacteria; phylum Bacteroidota; class Bacteroidia; order Flavobacteriales; family UBA1820; genus Merdimorpha. The sequence continues at coordinate 13,072 of QALN01000007.1, forward strand.
TTAAATATTACAAATATTCAAGCCGCTCACTATACACAGTCCGGCATCAAAAACTAAAAACACATATTTGAAATGGAAAGCAAATCTATTTTTCCACAGGCGGTAAAAACCGGCCTTATCGCAATCGGCCTCTCGATAGTACTGACGCTGCTGGCGTATGTAACGGGAATGAACATGTTCGGCTGGGTATTCCAGGTGATAAACTACGCAGTGCTCCTCGGCGTTATGGTATGGGGCGTACTGTCATACCGCAAAGCCAACGGTGGTTTCATGTCTTTCGGACAGGGATTCGGAATAATAATCGTCGCCGGCCTAGTATGCTCGTTTATCAGCTATTTCTTCAACCTGGTGTATGTAAATTACATAAACCCCGACTACATGGCCCAGGCCATGGAAGTCTCATCCGCTATGGTCCAGAAAATTGGAGGCACGATGACCGATGAAATGGAGCAGTCAATGATGGAAAACATCGAAGCATCCATGCATTTTTCGTTTGGCAAAATGGCACTCGGACTTATCGGATCGCTGATCATATGGAGTATCCTCGGCGCCATAATATCCGGCATTCTGTCCAGGAAAAACCCGCAGGAAGAGATTTAAAAAAAAACAACAACGCACACTTTCCGTCCGGACAGAACTGACAACAGCATTTCCGGCGGGAGAGTGTGCGTTAAAACATTAAATATACAATGGAAAAACGAATGTCTCTCGCTAAATATTCGCTCTGCGCAGGCGCTACCACAGGCCTGGCTTTGGCATTGATATCGCTGCTCGATTATGTTCCGCCGGTAAGTTCGGTGGTATGGGCCGTAAGGCTTATAGCCCTGGTATCGCTGACTATGTTCTTCACCCGCCGTTTCCGCGACCGCTACAACGACGGAACGCTCACTTCCGGCGAAGGATTCAAATTCACCTTCCTCATGTTCATGTACATAGGCATAATCGCGGCCATATACAGCATCGTCAGCATAGCGGCGATACCAAGCGGCGACATGGACGTAGTCGTCGAGGCGGTGAGCGAAGGCTATGCCGACGCAGGCATAGACATATCGGCCGATTACATAGAAAAGATGATGAGCTTCGTACCGTATTTCGCCACTTTCTTCACATTTCTGGGACACCTTATCCTGGGAGCGATATTCGGTGCAATATACTCTTCGTCATTCCGCCGCGATGCCGCTGTGGGAAATGAATGCTAAAACAAAAACGAACCATGCCGGATATATCCATAGTAATACCTTTATACAACGAAGAAGAATCCCTGGCCGAACTTAACGACTGGATACGCCGGGTAATGCTCGAAGAAGGGTTTTCTTATGAAGTGATATTCGTGGACGACGGTTCCACGGACGGCTCATGGCACGAAATAGAGAAAATAGCTTCGTCCGACACCTGTGTACGAGCCATAAAACTACGGGGCAACCAGGGCAAATCCATCGCCCTAAGGGCAGGTTTCAGGGCCGCATGCGGCAATGTCGTATTCACTATGGACGCCGACCTGCAGGACTCGCCAGACGAACTGCCCGAAATGTACCGCATGATAACCCGCGACGGCTACGATATGGTATCCGGGTGGAAAAAAAAGCGCTACGACCCTCTGTCCAAGACAATACCCACCAAATTGTTCAACTACGTGGCGCGCAAGGCTTCGGGCCTAACCCTGCACGACTTCAACTGCGGGCTGAAAGCATACCGCAGTGAAGTGGTCAAATCCATAGACATCTACGGCGAAATGCACCGTTACATACCTATGCTGGCCCAGGGAGCCGGTTTTTCCAAAATAGGAGAAAAAGTAGTCCAGCACCGCGCCCGTAAATACGGACACACCAAATTCGGACTCGAACGCTTTGTCAACGGCATGCTCGACATGATATCCATCGTCGTTTTACGCCGTTTCGGACGCCGGCCCATGCATTTCTTCGGACTGGTAGGCTTCCTCATGTTCACGGTAGGCTTTTTCAGCGCGGCATACATAGGCATAAACAAGCTGTACATGCTCGCCGCAGGACAAAAGGCGATCCTCGTTACAGACAACCCGTGGTTTTACATCATGCTGACCATGATGATACTGGGGGTACAGTTCTTCATGGCGGGATTCATAGGCGAGATGATAGTAAAAAATCGCAGCCACATGCCCGATTTCAACCTCGACCGTGAAATAGGTCCGGCTACGGATAAAACTCACGGAGAAACAAAACAGAAATAACAACACCTAAAAGGCAGGCACTAAAACAATAAAGAAAGACACTATGGACATCAAAGAACTATCTATGGAAAGAGCCCGTGAATGGCTCTCCGACAAATACGACAAAGCCACGCGCGAAGCCGTAGCAGACATGATAAAGAACGACCCGCAGGAAGTAGTGGAATCATTCCATAAAGACCTCGAATTCGGTACCGGAGGCATGCGCGGCATAATGGGCGTCGGGACCAACCGCATGAACAAATACACGATAGGGGCCGCCACGCAAGGCCTGGCCGACTATCTTAAAGAACAGTTCCCCGGCCGCCGGATATCCGTAGTGATAGGCTGCGACGTGCGCCATAACTCGGACAAATTCTCGCGTCTTTGCGCTGAAATACTCTCGGCCAACGGCATCAAAGCGTATCTTTTCGACTCGTTCCGCCCTACTCCGGAAATATCGTTCGCCATACGTTACCTCGGCAGCCAAAGCGGGATCATCATCACAGCAAGCCACAACCCGCCAAAATACAACGGCTACAAAGCCTACTGGGACGACGGCAGCCAGGTAGTGCCTCCTCACGATAAAGGCATTATCGACAAAGTGGCCGGGGTAAAACCCGAAGACATCAAATTCACTCCCGACGAAAACCTCATAGAGATAATCGGCGAGAAAGTCGACAAAGCATTCGTCGACGCCGCCGTAGCCAACGGCAGTTCGGACGCCACCGGCCGCGACGACTTCAAGATAGTGTACACTCCGATACACGGCACTTCGTTCAAAGCCATGATACCGGCACTGAAAGAAGCCGGCTTTAAAAACGTGATAACAGTACCGGAACAGATGATACCTTCGGGAGATTTCCCGACCGTAAAATCGCCTAACCCGGAAAACCCTGAAGCGCTGTCCATGGCTATGGACCTGGCATACAAAACCGGCGCGGACATGGTGGTAGGCACGGACCCTGACGCCGACCGCATAGGCATCGCCGTGCGCAACCTGAAAGGCGAACTCCAACTGTTAAACGGGAACGAAACGAATACGGTACTCATAGCCTATCTGCTCGAACGCTGGAGGAAAGCCGGCAAACTGAACGGACACCAGTTCATCGGCTCCACGATAGTTACTTCGGATATATTTTTCAAGATAGCCGACCTGTACGGGGTAGAATGCAAGGCCGGTCTTACCGGATTCAAATGGATAGCCGACATGATACGCAAGGCCGAAGGCAAACAGGAATTCGTTGGCGGCGGAGAAGAGAGTTTCGGTTTCCTGGTCGGCGATTTCGTGCGCGACAAGGATTCGATAACCACCACCGTCCTGGCTTCGGAAATAGCATCCGTCGCCAAAGCCAAAGGCTCGTCGTTCTTTAAAGAGCTGCTCAAAATATACGAGAAAACCGGCATGTACCGAGAAAGTCTGGTGAATATCGTACGCGAGGGCCTCTCCGGCGCACAGGAAATAAAAGCCATGATGGACAACCTGCGTGAGAACCCGCTCAAAACGATAGACGGCTCGCCTGTTGTAAAAATAAACGACTACAAGACCTCCATATCCAAGGACATGACCACAGGAGCGCAAACATCTATCGACATCCCCAAATCGGACGTCCTTATCTACTACACCGCCGACGGCACGAAAGTAGCCGCACGCCCGTCCGGCACGGAACCGAAAATCAAATTCTACTTCAGCGTAAACACTCCGTTTGCGGGCGAAGCCGAATATGACGAAAAAGTGAAAATGCTTGACGACAAACTGGCTCGAATCATCAGTGAAATGGGTCTGGAGTCCTGACACGTCACCCCATCTTCCTATTGTAAAAAACCGGAAGGCCGACATATTTGCGGTCTTCCGGTTTTTCTTTCGCTGTTTTCACCGGTGCATTAAAATACCCTGCAAAACACGCACCGGACCGCCAAAAGTCCTGTGCATATCATTTCAAATCTATAAAAACACGAACTTTCATACAACACGTCAGAACAACGTCCCGGAAGACAGTTCTATCATCTTGCGGCGGTACACGGACAACAACTTGCTTTTCGACACGAAACCTACGTAGCGGTTATGATAGCCTACCACCGGAAGATTCCATGCCCCCGTATCCTGGAACTTTTTCATTATACTGGCCATCGAATCCTCACCTTGTACGATCACCGCCGGAGGTTGCTGCATCATCTCGGCCACATTGAGCTTTTCGTACATATCGCGCTCGAACATCACAGGGCGTATATCGTCCAGAAGCACCACGCCTATCAGGTGATTATGCTTGGACACAACAGGAAATATGTTTCGGCACGATTTTGCGACGGCATTGTGCACCACCTCGCCGAGCGTCGCCTCGATTGGTATCTGCACGAAATTGCGCTCTATTATCCTTTCCAGTTCCATATCGCCCAGTATGGCCTTGTCCTTGTCGTGTGTAGGCAGGTCGCCTTTTTTGGCCAGTTCCTCGGTATAGACATTGAATTTTGTATTGTACTTCGTTATCACGAACGAAATGGCCGAAACAACCATAAGAGGAGCTATCAGCGCATAACCGCCCGTAGTTTCCACTATCAGGAAAACAGCCGTCAGCGGCGCCTGCATCACGCCGGCCATCAATCCGGTCATACCTACCAGCGCAAAATTGCTGAGCGAAAGTTCCGCCGCCGGGCGTATTATGTTAACTATCCGCGCAAACGCCAATCCCGCCACGGAACCCATGAACAATGTCGGGGCAAACGTACCTCCTATGCCTCCGGCTCCGAAAGTGACAGTGGTAGCCAGCATCTTCAGGTAAAGCATCGCCACGAGCAGTCCGACGCCTATCCAGGGACTGTCCGGCAGGTTTTCCGCCCATTCAAAGCCTATTACCGAACGGTAGTTCTCCGCCAAAAGGGTATTTATCGTCGAGTAACCCTCACCGTACAGCGGCGGCATCAGGTATATCATACATCCGAGCCCTAACGCTCCGACCACCAACCTCGCGTAGGTATTGCGAAGGTTCTGTTCGAAAAAATGTCCTACGCGGGAATATATCCTGGTAAAATGGATGGATGCCACGGCAGTGAAAAGCGCCAGCAGTATATAGTAAAAAATATTCTGGAGCTGGAACACGGCATCCGAACGGAAATCCAACGTCAGCGACTGCCCCATGAAAAAGTACGACACCAGCAACCCCGTAGCCGACGACAACATCAACGGTATGAGCGAAGCAATGGTCAGATCGAGAGAAAACACTTCGATTACGAAAATAAGTCCCGTCACCGGCACTTTGAATATCGCCGACAACGCTGCCGCCGTACCGCACCCCAGAAGTAGCGAACGCGTCTTCGAGTCCAAGTGCAGCATACGAGAAAAGTTCGAGCCTATGGCCGCACCGGTCGACACCGCAGGGCCTTCCAGACCGGCCGAACCGCCGAAACCCACCGTAACTGGGGAAGTTATGAGCGACGCATACATCGAACGGAACTTTATAATCGACTTTTTCCGTGAAATAGCATACAGCACGTTCGGTATGCCGTGCCCTATCTGCCTGCGTACCACATAGCGTATTATCAGCAACGTAAGCGAAATGCCTATTATCGGAAAAGCAAAATAAAAACCGTTGAATCCGAACCTGCCTACCAGAGTATTCTCGACGAAATACTGTATGTAATGGGTGAAATTCTTAAGTATTACGGAACTAAGTCCGGCCAGAATGCCGACCACGATACTCGATATGAGCACGAACTGCCGGAGCGAGAGATGCCTGTATCTCCATATCGTAAAACGCCGCAAAGCCTCCCCGCTCCACAAAAGGCGCAGAGAATAGCTCACGAGCGTTTTTAACGAATGAAATACAGATCTGTTCCGCTCCACGGCCGCATATTTTTTAACCGGATTACAATACCGTTTTTATCGAAAGCTCACTTAGCTGGTCTTCCGCCAGAGGAGAAGGAGCGTCTATCATCATATCGCGTCCCGAATTATTCTTCGGGAAAGCTATGAAATCGCGTATTATCTCGTTGCCGCCCAAAAGCGCCACCAAACGGTCGAAACCGAAAGCCAGTCCGCCGTGGGGAGGAGCGCCGTATTTAAAGGCATTCATAAGGAAGCCGAACTGGTCCTGCGCCTGTTCCGGGGTAAATCCCAAATGGCGGAACATCATCATCTGCGTGGCATTGTCGTGTATACGTATAGACCCGCCGCCTATCTCGTTACCGTTCAGCACTATATCGTAAGCGTTGGCGTGTACCGCACCCGGATCCGTTTCCAGAAGCGGTATGTCCTCTTTTTTAGGGGAAGTAAACGGATGATGCATCGCATAGTAACGCCCTGTTTCCTCGTCCCATTCGAAAAGCGGGAAATCCACCACCCACAAGGGAGCGAACACGTCGGGATTCCGCAGTCCGAGGCGCGAACCCATCTCAAGACGCAGAGCGCCAAGGGCCTTGCGCGTCTTGTCAGCCTGTCCCGCCATTATCAATATCAGATCGCCTGCTTTTGCGCCCGTTGCCGAAGCCACGGCAGAGAGGTCTTCGGACGAATAGAATTTATCGACGGACGATTTGAACGTCCCGTCTTCGTTGCATTTCACCCATACCAATCCCGAAGCGCCTATCTGGGGGCGTTTTACCCAGTCGGTCAGTTCATCCGTCTGCTTACGGGAATATCCGGCGCATCCAGGAACGGCCATCCCGACTACCAGCGGAGCATTGTCGAACACGGAAAAGCCTTTGCCTTTCATAAGACCGTCCAGCTCGCAGAAACGCATATCGAAACGTATATCCGGTTTGTCCGACCCGTACAAACGCATGGCATCGTCATACTGCATACGCGGTATTTCATCTATTTCAACCCCGCGTATTTCCTTCAACAGGTATTTGAAAAGTCCTTCGAAAGTATTTATCACATCTTCCTGTTCCACGAATGACATCTCGCAGTCCACCTGAGTGAACTCAGGCTGACGGTCGGCACGGAGGTCTTCGTCGCGGAAACATCTCACTATCTGGAAATACTTGTCCATACCGGCTACCATGAGCAGCTGTTTGAACGTCTGGGGCGACTGCGGCAATGCGTAGAACTCTCCCGGATTCATCCTCGAAGGAACAACGAAATCACGCGCGCCCTCAGGCGTGGACTTTATCAGGTAAGGCGTTTCCACCTCAACGAATCCCTCTCCGGTGAGATATTTGCGCACGGCCATACTTACATTGGCCCTAAGCAGCAGGTTATTTTTGACCGGATTGCGGCGTATGTCGAGATAACGGTATTTCATACGCAGGTCATCTCCTCCGTCCGATTCGTCCTCGATGGTAAACGGAGGCACTTCGGATTCGTTGAGCACCGTGAGCTTTTCGACGAAAAGTTCAACCTCTCCAGTAGGGTTGGACGGGTTTTTGGACGCCCTTTCGATAACCGTTCCTTCGGCCTGCACCACATATTCCCTGCCCAATTTCTTTGCGGCCTCCATAAGACCGGCAGCGGATTTCTCGTTGAATGCGAGCTGCGTCACCCCGTAACGATCGCGAAGATCTATGAATACCATTTGCCCCAAGTCCCTCAGGTGCTGCACCCAACCTGCCAGGGTAACTTTTTCCCCTGTGTTCTTTGCGGAGAGTTCCCCGCATGTATGCGTTCTGAACATTTTTATATCTGTCTTTTAATTCCTGAAAAATCCCGCAACCGAACCGGGGAATCCGTATGCAAACAAACACAGGCAGTTCCCACAGCTTTGCGAAGCTGCAAAATTAGTCAATTTACATCACTATTACCATTAAAAATCACCGTTTTCTGGCCACCCACGACGATATATAAGCCGAAATAGCGCCTATGACTATCGTGCCGCACACCATCAGCACTCCCCCTATGAGCCTGCCTGCGCCGGTAACAGGGTACAAATCGCCGTAACCGACTGTCGAAATAGTAGTTATGGCCCACCAAAGCGAATCTTCTGCCGTAAGGATATTCGAATTAGGAGCTGTCTCGACCGCAAGTATGGCTATACTGGTCATCATCAGCACCGAAACCACCGAACAGGCAATCAAAAGAAATATCCTTTCCTCCGGATTCGAACGCAGACGCTTCAGGACGTACCTTACCGTGTAATAAATCCTGTAAATCCTCAGAAGGCGTGAAATACGCGTGATATCCCTTATATAACCCGTACCGAAAGCCGGAATGCTCGAAAGCAGGTCGAACCATCCGTAACGCATGAACCTGAACTTATCCGGAGCATTCATCAGCCTGACGAAAAAATCACCGAGCAGAAATATGCACAACGTATTGTCGTAAATGGATATAAGCCGTGCCATTTCCGGAGGCAGATAAAACACGGCATCCGCCAGAAGGCATATCAGAACAAACACCGACAGGCTAAGCAACGCCGCCTGGAAAATAGTAGCCTTATGGTAATAATTGTACTGGTATCTGTCTGTTTCCATAATGCAACGTTTATATCATTTTGCTTTTATGCAAATATAACCATCAAATACATCCCGATGCAAATTTACCTGTTCTGCCGCCGGCTGACGGCTCCAAAAGTATTTCAAAAACGGGAGTTTCGACGTAATTTTGCCGGGCGCATAAAAGTAAAACCCGGACTGCCATTGAAAGGAAGCATAGTCATAGTATCGTTTTTCGTAGCCGGCGTCCTGACCGGAATGGCCGGTATATGGACCTCATCAAGTCCGTGGGACGACTATACACGATACGCCCTTTATCTTCTGATGTTTCTGGTTGGGGCTTCGTTGGGAGCCGGAGGAAAAATACGTGAGATGTTCCGCAGCCTTGGAATAAAAACCCTGCTCGTCCCCATAGCAACGATAACCGGAACGCTAGCCTTTTCGGCTCTGGCCGCCCTTATGATATCGCGGTATTCGGTTTACGACTGCATGGCCGTAGGTTCCGGATTCGGGTATTATTCGCTCTCTTCGGTATTCATAACCCAGTACAAAGGGGCGGAGCTGGGAACGGTAGCGCTTATGACCAACATATTCCGTGAAATTATAACATTGCTCTTCGCTCCGCTCCTGGTACGCTTTTTCAGCCCCCTGGCTCCCATCTGTGCCGGAGGAGCGACTACGATGGATACGACACTCGGCGTTATAACCCGTTTTTCGGGACGCGAATACGTTTTTATAGCCGTTTTCCACGGAGCGGTCGTGGATTTCACGGTACCTTTTTTCGTAACCTTCTTCTGCGGGCTCTGATTTTTGCGCCAAATCAAAAAAACAGGCGAACATCCACGGTTTTATCTCAAAACTTTCATAGATTTGTCAAAATGTATGTAAAACAACCCGTCTACCATATTAATACGGCCATAAAGGATTGAAAAAAGTATTTTACATAAGTATTTTCATACTGCTCGCCGACCAGATACTCAAATTCTGGGTAAAAACACACATAATGCTGGGCGAGAGGAAAATAATAACCGACTGGTTCCAGATATACTTTGTGGAGAACCCCGGAATGGCCTTCGGCATGGAGTTCGGCGGCGATTACGGCAAAATAATCCTCATCGTCTTCCGCATACTCGTATCGGGGCTGTTGCTATTTTGGATATGGACCCTTGTCAACCGTAAATCGCCGAACATACTGGTCATACCGCTCACCATGATCTTCGCCGGAGCCGTAGGCAACATCGTAGACTCGCTGTTTTACGGCATGATATTCGACGCTCCGTTCGCCGGGGTAGCTTCATTCATACCTGAAGGCGGTGGATATGCTCCGTTCATGTACGGAAAAGTAGTCGATATGTTCTACTTCCCTCTTTGGGAAGGCAATCTCCCTTCATGGCTCCCGCTATGGGGAGGCGAGCATTTCGTGTTTTTCCCTGCCGTGTTCAACATAGCCGACGTAGCCGTATCGGCAGGCATAATACTGCTCATATTGTTCCAGAAGAAAGCGTTCGACGAGCGTTCCTCGTTCAAAAAATCGGACCGTTACGTCAAAGGCTTTTAGATGCCGACCCGGGTGCGCCGCTGAAAAAAAACCGAGAAATAGACATACCATGAAGCGTTTATCATTGTTCCTGCTTGTGTTTTACGTTTCCGTAACCGCTTCGGCTCAGACCACGTCACAAGCATACAGGGACTACATAGAAAAATACAAAGCCACCGCGGTGCGCCAAATGCGTGAAAACCGCATTCCCGCCAGCATAATCATGGCCCAGGCTCTGCTTGAGTCCTCCGCAGGGCGGAGCGAACTTTCCGTGAAAGCCAACAACCATTTCGGCATAAAATGCACCTCGGAATGGACAGGCAAAACCATGCTCAAAGACGATGACCGCAAGAACGAATGCTTCCGCAAATACGACCATCCGGAAGAATCCTACCGCGACCATTCGCTTTTCCTCAAACGCGACCGCTATTCCTCCCTGTACGTCCTCGAACCTACCGACTACGTAGCATGGGCCAAAGGGCTGAAAGCCGCAGGCTACGCCACCGACCCGCTTTACGCCGAAAAACTGATACGCCTTATCGAGAACTACTCGCTCCACACCCTGGATATCGAAGGCGCGGCCTCGATGCCCGACGACACCGGCGTACAAACTCCGGGTTCACAAACAGACACGGGAATAGCCGCTGCCGACCGCAACGCCATGTACCGCCACGCAAACAAAGGCATAATGTATGTAGTGGCATTCGAAGGCGATACCGCGGAGGACATTGCCAAACGCTTCAAGGTATCGGTGGACAAGTTGTTGCTGTATAACGAACTGCGCTACGACTCGCAGCTCGTACCAGGGCAGTACGTATTCCTCGCACCGAAAAAGACCAAGGGAGTGGAGGATTTCTATACCGTCAGGGAAGGCGATACCATGTACCTGATAGCACAGAAAACAGGCGTTACCGTCAAGACCTTGTACGACAAAAACCGCATCAAACAGGGTGTGGAACCGCCTGTCGGCACCAAACTGTACCTCAAACGCACATTGCCACGCAAACAGGCCGTTAACTGGTACAACAGATAACAGAGTCTTCAACATGAAGGCCCGGAAGAAAATTCTTCCGGGCCTTCATGTTGAAACATACCGGAAACACGATACGCATTTAAAAAAACGTCCGATATGAAAAATAAACTGACAACAACCGTAATTGCGTTGCTGATATCGCTCTCAGCACAGGCAGGCGGCGGCTTTTCCCTGTGGCAACTGGCTTCGCAGGCAGACAAGATAGGCAACTCTTACGTCATGCGCACCGACAAAGGCCGCGTCGTAGTCATCGACGGAGGTTACGCCGAAGAAGCCCCCTACCTGCGCGGTTTCATAGCCGCATTAGGAGGAAAAGTGGACATGTGGATAATCACCCATCCCCACCCGGACCATAGCGGCGCACTGACCGAAATACTCAAAAAACCCGGCAGCATAGAGATAAAATCCATTCTCCAGTCGCGTTTTCCGGAAAGCCTCCGCAAACTGGAACGAAGCCAGAAACACGCCAGCCGCCTGTACAGCCTTATCGACAGCTCAGGCATAAAGGAAATAAACCTCGACCGTCCGGGCCTTACCATTAAAATAGACGGGATGCACCTTAAAGTCTTAGGCGTTACCAACCCGGAAATAACCGCAAACCCGTACAACAACTCCAGCATGGTCCTGCGCGTATGGGACAAACGCAAGTCAGTACTTTTCCTCGGCGACCTTGGCATCGAAGGCGGAGAAAAGCTTCTCTCTTCGGCTGCGGCACGGGAACTGGACTGCGATTATCTGCAAATGGCCCATCACGGACAAGCCGGAGTGAGCCGCGAGTTTTACCGTACGGTCAAATTCCGCGCCTGCCTCTGGCCCACACCGACCTGGGTCTGGAACAACGATGCCGGTAAGGGATTCGACACACACATCCTCAAAACAATCGAAACACGCCGTTGGATGGACGAACTCGGCATAAAAGAACAGTATGTAAGCTGCCTTTTGGGAACTTCAAAAATATTCTGAAAAAACATACGGCAAAAACAAAAGAGGCCTCAGCCCTTAGGGCTGAGGCCTCTTTTGTTTTTGCCGGACTATGCCCACACTACAAATAACACCCTGACAAACAAATCATTAAGCCAAATTACAACGCCGGAACTTGTGCACACTTCATGCCTCAGATCATATACGAATAACACTTTTGTCCCTAATCAATAGAAATAAAAAATTATGGTAATCGCTTATCTTAGAATCAGTACAGGCAAACAACTTCTGGCCAACCAACAGGACGAAATATCCAGGTTTGCCAAATCCAAGAACCTCACGGTCGACCGCTGGGTCACGGAAACCGTGAGCGGACGTAAAGCCCAAAAGGAACGCAAACTTGGCCAGTTATTGAAAAAACTGAAAGCCGGAGACACGCTCATCGTCACCGAATTGTCCAGGTTATCGAGGACTCTCACCGACATAATGGCAATAATGGGGCTTTGTCTTGAAAAAAACATAACCCTTTACAGCACCAAGGACGGATATGCGTTCGACGACAGTATCAACAGCAAAGTCCTGTGCTTTGCATTCGGACTTGTAGCAGAAATAGAGAGAAACCTCATATCCATGCGTACAAAGGAAGCGCTCGCACTGCGGAAAGCGGAAGGGATACAGTTAGGACGCAGAACCGGCAGCTACACTAAGTTAAACCTGCTGTTGGACAACAAGGACGACATAGTCGACATGGTCAAACGTGGCGCCTCGATAGCACGCGTGTGCCACCATTACGGGGTATCCAGGGATACCTTCAACAATTTCAGAAACAAATGCAGAACGCTCGACACGTTACTGGTACGCCGGCGCAAAAGAAAAATGGCGTGCGATATACCGGCAACTCGTCCTTAACGCGTAGATCATTCAATCCCTGCATCTGCAATCTAAATCTAAACCATAAAAAATCCCCTGCGTGTTACGCAGGGGATTTCTGTGCTCGAGGCGGGAGTCGAACCCGCACATCCATTTCTGAATAAAGGATTTTAAGTCCTTCGTGTCTACCATTCCACCACTCGAGCTACCTTTAGGTAACAAAAACAGGGCCTGCCTTTTACCAAGCCCTGCCCTGCCTCCTGAGCGGAAAACGGGATTCGGACCCGCGACCCCCACCTTGGCAAGGTGGTGCTCTACCACTGAGCTATTTCCGCAATTGCACCGTAATTAAGTACCCGGCAAATGTACGACATATTTTTTATTCGGACAAATAATAAAATGCAGTCCGTACGACTATTTTCAACCATGCATCACATCCTGCTTCGCTCAAAAAAAACGGGGCGTTACCGCCCCGTTTTTATCATCACCACGGACACATATTCTAATTTTTGTCCAGATGTACGTCCATCTGAGGGAACGGTATATTGAGGCCCTCTTTGGGAAATGTCTTATAAACCTTTTCGTTCATATCGAAGAAAACGCCCCAGTAATCTTCCGAAGCCACCCATGCCCTGACGGTTATATTAACCGACGAATCGGCCAATGCTCCGAGCGCAATGAAATAAGCGGGATCTTTCATCACACGGTCGTCGGCCTCCAGCAGGGAAGCGATAGTCGCCTTAGCCTTGTCGTAATCGTCACCGTAAGCTATGCCGAAAGTCCAGTCGACCCGGCGGATATTTTCCTTGGAATAGTTGTTGATTATACCGGTGGACATACCGCCGTTCGGCAATATTATATTCTTATTGTCGGGAGTGGCCAGAACGGTAGAAAAAAGCGTTATCGCTTTTACAGTACCTGTCTGCCCCTGTGCTTCGATAAAATCCCCCACGCGGTAAGGCTTGAGCAAAAGTACGAGCACCCCGCCTGCGAAATTCTGCAAAGTGCCGCTGAGCGCCATACCTACGGCAAGTCCCGCTGACGCGAATATGGCAATAAACGAAGTAGTGTCTATGCCAAGGAAGCTTATCACGATGATAATAAGTATAAAAGTCATCGAGATATTGACCAACGAGAGCAGGAACGTCGCCAATGACGCTTCCACATCCCGCTTTATGAATATCTTGTGTATGACCGTAGTGAGTCTGCGCACTATCCAGCGGCCTACGTAGAATATCACGCAAGCTATGGCAATACGCACTATCGCATCGAGCGTACCGCGTATGGCCATATCGATTATCTGTTCGCCAGTCATACCTTTTATCGTCTGCAAAAATTCCCTGAAAGCGGATTTATGCAACGTATCGGCCACTTCGGGAGTGGCCTGCATGATGATGTTTAAAAAGAAGTTCATATTGTCCGTATTTTTAAAGATTTATTACCACGAATAATACAGGAACATACCGTTACTGTTTCCGGTTATTGAAATACAGGTAGCGCGCACTGTGATAGAACGCCATTGCGAGCGAATCCATGCGCTGCGCCTGAGCGGAACCCGTATCCATAGGCCTTATTTCCCCGCCGGGAACATACGTGAAAAATGCCGTATTACCGCTACCGTCTACAGCCCTGCGGTAAACGGCACCGTCGGAAACGACCGTAAGCCCGTCGCCTCCCATATAAGGCTGGCACACGAAAGCATAGGAATCCTTATAATTCAGCGTATCGCTCATGTCGCGCCCCAAGGTATGATTCACATAAGGCAATCCCGCTACGGAAAAAGCCGTCGGGAAAATGTCCATAAGAGTAACCGGAACGTCCACTTCGCGCGGGGAGACAAAAGACGGTGCGTAAATGAACACCGGCACGTGGTAAAGGGCAAGTTCCGCTTCATATTCAGGACGGCTCATGTGCGTAAACGGTTCCATGCTCATGTTGTGGTCGCCGAAAAACACGAATACGGTATTTTCGGCCCAGCCTTGTTCTTCCGCCCGTTTTATAAACCGCGATATATTGAAATCCAGGTATCGCAATGCATTGAATTGAGCCGGTTCGAGAAATCCCGCTTTTTTCAGCACGTTCATGTCTATTTCGTCTTCACGTAAAGGCCGGAAACCGTCCCTTTCGTCCGGCACTGTGTACGGCCTGTGGTTTGAAGATGTCTGCACATAAGCTATAAACGGCTCGCCCGCACGGTTGAGACTGTCGAAAATACCCGCAGCCTGGCTGAATAGGTCGTAATCGTCGATCCCCCACACATCCACACGGTTTTCAGTGTCGTAAGAGCCCTCTTCGTATATTTTTATATCATCTACATTGTTCTGGAAAATAGCCCGTATATTGGCCCAGTTCGCACTTCCGCCCAACATATAAAAACGTTTGTAGCCTTCTGCCTGGTCCATCAGAATACGCTGGTCTATCGCGCGCGGTATGCGCGAGGCAGTAGTCCCGAACGTCACGTCAGGTATGCCAGTAGTCGAACCGAATACGGTGAATGCAGTCCCCCAGCGCGGCACGTAGGCATTGCTGAAGAAAAGGCATTTCTTCAAAAGCGAATCCGTACAAGGGGTAGAGTTCATCGGGTTGCCGAACACGCTCATCGGCGCCGCTCCGAACGACTCCAGCATAACGAACACAATATTCGGACGGGGTCCCGCCTTACCTTCCGAAACGCGGTCGAAAGGCGCTTCCTCTGTCGTACCCAAATAACGTGTCATCGAAGGCAAATATCTGGCGAAAGACTCCATATCCACAGAAGTATCGGCCGAGGTAAAACTGGAAAAGAAAAACAGCACCGGATTCAACGACAGCGAATTGACATTTTTGTCTTTGGAAAAATACGCCTCGCTCCATCGCAAAGGGTAATGCGTGGCCGAACCGTAAATCCCCCATGCGCACAACAGCACCCATACCACCGCCCAAACGGCCTTTGTTACCGTTTTTCGTACTGCCGGCCTAAGCCACGCGCACAAACGGTATATCGCCCCGAACAATTTGTAAAACGCATATCCTGCCGCCACCAATCCTACAGCTGCCCATACCACGGGGTATGTCTGCCACAACATTCCGAGCGATATGAGCGGATTTTTGGCAAATTCGGCCAGCGACCAGTTGAGCCTTTCGCCCGTATATGCGAAATTACCGGCATCTGCCATAAGCGCCAGACACAAGAGCGCCGCCGCCGAAGTAAGATAAACGGCACTTATGCGCCTGAAAACAACCGATTCGAAAAACCTTCCCCTTGGCACTATCGCAGGCAGAATAGCCACAGGCAACACTGTCATGAGCGCCAGCCTTATGTCGAACCGCAGGGATACCCCTAACGCATGACGGATTTCCTCCGTCGAGGCCGATGCGAACTGTGCTGAAAAATACCCGTAAAACACGGCTTTGTACACCTGCATCAGCAATAGGAAAACCATAAAGCACAATGCGGTGAACACCACATAACGCGGCACGAATGTTTTTGCCGTCATTTTATCATCGTTGTTTCTTACCTCCATAACCGCCTCGATATTTTTTATTCTCAATACACTTAACCACACTAAAAAGCCCTCTTCTTAGGCGAGAGTATTTTTAGACTGGACGGCCTTATTTCGACTTCCAGACTATCCTGAGGCGGCATCGGTTCTCCGTCTATATGATACGATATGCCCGGTTTTTCTATCCTCACACGGGAAGCGTTTATCGTTTCGCAATTAGGTATGGTGTTTATATTTCCCGATATCAGGCCGTACACGCACGGCATGACGCTTATCTGGTCTATGTCCGATATTATCACCAGCTTCATACTGCCCGATGTCATCGAAGCGTCAGGAGCTATCTTGAAATCATTCCCCCACTGCGACGAATTGGCGAACGCCACCGTAAACGGAGTGCGGTTTATCGTCTGCCCGTCTATGTCCAAATGGATACGCGAAGGCGTGTACTTGAAAAATTCCGTTATAGCCACCGTGGAATACGATATCAGCCCCCTTTTTTTCTTCATCGAAAAACTCTGGGCCACCGCAGCCTCGAACCCCGTACCCGCCACGCCAAGGCAGAAACTGCCGTTGACCCTGAGCGTATCTATGTCGTACACCTTGGAAAGCAATATCTGTCTGAGGGCTTTTTTTATATCCATCGACATCCCTATATGACGCGCTACGCCGTTGCCGGAGCCGGCAGGCACTATCCCAAGCGCAGTATCCGTCCCCGACAGCACGCTGCCCACCGTATTGGCCGTTCCGTCGCCGCCTATCACCACCACCGCATAATACCCTTTGGCAGCGGCAGCAGCGGTAAGTTCCTGTGAATGCTCCACGCTTTGTACCACTTCGGTATCTATCCGGCAAAGCGAAGTCGAACGCGAAAGGGCATCGGCCGCCGAAACGAGCTCCGAAAGCTGGTGCGTACCCGAATTGGGATTTATAAGGATAAGTATCTCTGTCATAGTTTGCGGTTCAAATTTAAAACGGGCTGTTCTCCCTGTTTATTTGCAGGTCATTATTTCTATTATTTCATGGTCCGTATAGTCCATTGCCGACACAGCGATACGCGAGAGATTGTCTATCGAATGTTCGACATCGCTGTCTATTATCCCGTCGCAACGGGCCGCAATATCGTTATCGACAGCGATATACACAGCCTCGTAAGCCGCTGCAATACCCACGGAAGCCTTCATCGAACACGAAGCCTTGGCCCCGTCGCAGAACAAGCCGGATATATTGGCGATTATCAGCTGTATCACATTTTCTATCTGGGACAGAGTCGCGCCTTTGAGGAAAGCTATACCGCACGCCGCACCTATCGAAGCGGGGACTATACCGCAAAGAGCCGACAACGGACCTATACGTTTCTTTATGTGTATTGGCACAAGATTGGCAAAAACCAATGCGCGCAGCATCTGTTCATTGGTAGCCTGCATTGAAAGCGCCAGATCTATCACAGGTATGTAAATGGTTATGCCCTGGTTGCCGCTCCCGCTGTTTGTCATAACGGGAAGTATTGAACCAGACATACGCGCGTCTATTCCGGCAGCCACTTTCGACATCGAAGAGCGCATCAGGTCGGAATCCGTACGTGATTTTGCCGAAAGCATCTTGCCCAGACAATAACCGTAGCGCTTTTTAAGCCCTGCGTCGGCTATACGCCAGTTGGCTTCGGCTCCGCGCGCTATATCGTCCAGTCTTTCCACATCCACGCTGCACGCAAAATCATACAGACGGGCTACCGACAGCCCTTCTATACGCCCGTTGTCCGCCATGGAATATGATTTTTCCTTCTCCTCGGCCTTATACACCTGTTCACCGTCCAAAGTGGCGCGCGTGATATTGGTGTGAGTCTTTTCCACCGTAGCAGTAGCCGTATGCCCTCCGGCCGAAACCTCGGCTTCTATGTACAATTTGTCCACATTTTCGGCAATGCTGACATCCACGCCTCCCGAAGACACAAACTCCACAGCAGAGGCTGCAACAGTGTCGCAGACACCTTCGAGCACTTCCAGCGCTTTGTCCGACGAACCGGTAACGGCGCCAAGTGCTGCCGCTACTTTTATCCCGCACTTGTCTGTACCGGGGATGCCCACCCCCATGCCGTTCTTGTATATGTTACCACTGACCTTCAAGCTTATACGCTCCGGCCGAGCACCGAGCACCTCTCTGGCTTTGACAACGGCCAGCGCCGCCGCTATCGGCTCAGTACATCCCAACGCCATGCCCGTATCGGCGCGCAATATTTCCAGTATCGTTTCGTCTGATATGGTATGCATAGATATTTAGTGTTTTGGAGTTACAAAGGTATGCAAAATAGTCTTTAGGCGGAAGGCCGATAATGCCCGGCAAAACAAAAAAAGAGCGCCGCAAGACGCTCTTTTTGTTCTTAATCCGACCCGTGCGCAAACTTTTATTTACGCAGCCAGGTTATTCCCCTTCGTTCTTTTCAGTGTACTTGACGACCAGTTTCAGATCTTCGCCGTTAAGCACGGACATGAACGGTGCATTCTGAGTCACGCCGAACGGAAGACGGAGACCCAGCTTGACGTTCTTTGCATCTCCGTACACCATATCTATAAGGGTCCGCGTAACCCTCATCCTATACTTTCCGGGATAAGAAAATTTCGCCGAAGCCGAATTTTCGTTTATTATCCCGTTCAGGCCATAATTGTACCTTGGAGTATATTGCCATGTATCCGAAGCCTCGTTGTACGTAAAGGTAGCCTGGTCGGGGATGTAGAAGTCCACCTTTTCCAAAGGATACCCCAACGAGGAATTATAATACACGAACTGGTCGCCGTACGGATACTTGTACATCCACAATTCCACCACGGGGAAATTGCGTGCGCTTTCATTGTATCCCTTGTTGGTAAATTCTATATAGGCATCGTTTATTATCCAGCCCTTGTCGCGTATATAATTGATATTTTCTTCGCTTATGACATCCACTACCACCTCGGTACCGCCGTAAGGAATGATGTAAAGGCTCTTCTCGCCCCTTACCGTATCCGGATTTTCCATCATCGCCTCCAGACGCGGGGAAAAAGTAGTCTGTATGGAATTTGCCGAAAACGGCATGTTGGACAGGCTGTTCAGGAAATTGAACGACACGGTACCTCCGCTTATATTCGACGAATGGTAGTAAATGGTGATATTGCTTCCGCGTCCGTTCGATCCGGAGGCCTCCTGAAACAGGTCGAGCATCAGAAGAGGGGACTTAAACCCTTTTTTCACCCTGAAATACAACCCGTTGAAATAATCATTGAAAGCATCCTGAGTTATTATGTATCCCTTGAAATGGTCGATTACATTCTGCCAGTAATCCTTGTCCATTTTGAACTGCAGACGGGGGTATATCGAGTCAGCATATATGTACGTGGTATCTATCACCTTTCCATCGTCGTCATACGTATATGTCGTATCGGTAATGTCGGTAGTCGATTTTATAGTGTCGAAAACCGGCTGGAAAAGTTCCTCGTGTATCATTTCGGCCGTAGCCCATTTCTTGGTAAGCGGGATATGGTTTTCTTTCTGTATGCTCGTACCTGATATCGTGGAATACTGGTCCGGGAATTTTTCACCCAACCTGTAAATCTCCAGAGCTATGTTGTTTGAAAGGTAATTTCCGTATATCACATACGTGAACGGATCGAACACCCCGGTATATGTCTGCGAATTGGTCTCGAATCCCACATACCCTTCTGTCGATGAAGCAGAAAGTTCAGCAACCGGAGTATAAGCTATCGTAAACAACACGGAGTCAACCACCATATCGCCGAATACCGGAATATTGTTGGAAATATTAAGTCTGGTTGCGAAACCGGCCTCTATATCATACAGATCGGGAACCGAATAGTTCCCCACGATATTGAAGAAATACTGTCTTATACCGGAGCCTGCGCTCTGCGGGTTGAATATCTTTCCCAGATATGCGCGCCCGGAAAGGGTATCCCGTGTAAAATCCCGCACGGTCCACGCTTTCACAGGGAAAGTCGTTTCGCCTGTACCTACCTTGTCGCCGTCCACAATGTCCGTACCCATACGGAATTCCTTGTCGTTGCAGGAATACAGGGAAAAGGACAAAATCAAGGCCGATATTGCGCAAACAGCCCCTTTTACAACTTTCCGAAAGCTATCGGATGTCATGCTTCCACACATTTTGTTTATCATCGTATGTTATTCGATATCCTGGTCTAATATTTTACGGTACAGATCCGCATACATGCAGCAAACATCCCCGTCGGAAGACGCAGGATGATTAAAGCATGGCAATTTACGATTTTTTGCCGTTTCGACAGCCTCCTTCGAGCCTTCTTCGTCTTCCACGATAAGGGCGTCGGAGTATTTAAGACAAGTTTTTGTTAAATTGGCATGGGTGGGGTTTTCCAAAAGAGGCTCTTCTATACCGTCGAAAGCCAGTTTTTCAACCATCGACCCATTTAGCGCCCCGTCGAAAGACCCGCCGAAAGCCGATACCACGACCTTTGCATCGGCAAAGGCAGGATCGGTCTTGTACATAGTCTTGACATACACGGGAAGCATATAGCTCATCCATCCGTTCACGTGAACTATATCGGGGCTCCAGTTGAGTTTTTTCACCGTTTCCAGCACGCCTTTGGCGAAGAATATCATCCGTTCGTCGTTATCGGGATAAAGCTCGCCGGAAGGGGCATATTCACGTTCCTTGTTTTTGAAATATTCTTCGTTGTCGATAAAATATACCTGAAGGCGTTCTTTGGGTACCGACGCCACCTTGATTATCAGCGGCTGGTCTATATCGTTCACCACAAGGTTCATACCGGACAGACGTATCACCTCGTGCAACTGATGGCGGCGTTCGTTGATATTCCCGAAACGGGGCATGAATATGCGCACTTCGCAACCCTGCTCCTGCATGTATTTGGGAATTTCCAACGATGTTTCCGATATGTGTGTCGAAGGCAAGTAGGGTGTAAGCTCCGAGGAAACGTACAAAATCCTCTTGTTTTTCATTATATTATTTTTAATAAAAATTTAACCCTGAAAATGTTTCCCGACTGTCGTATTGGGCACGTTTTCCAGGGGATTTAAAAACGGGAAACAAAGCGTGCAACTGCAAAATTACGAAATTTATGCGGTTTAAAGGCGTTTTCACACCGCCTTTTATGCGTTTTTTTATGTTTTTTAAGCTATTACGCCGCTGAAAACCAATTCGTCGCCGATATACGCCGCAGCGAACTGCCCCGGAGTCACCGCGCTCTGCGGACGTTCGAACTCCACATACACCCCTGACGGGAACAAATGCAACACGGCTTTTTCCAACGGCTGACGATAGCGTATCCGCACTTTTACATCGAGCGTCCCGCCTACGCCCGGGCACACGTCCCCGCGCACCCAATGCATATCGGAAACAGGCACGAACAACGCACGGCGGTACAACCCCGGATGCGATTTTCCCTGGCCCACATATACGGTATTGGTATCCGTATCGGTTGCTATTATGAAAAGAGGTTCGGGCCGTCCGCCGACATCCAGTCCTTTTCTCTGCCCTACGGTAAAGAAATGCGCCCCGTGATGCCGCCCGGCGACAATACCGTCCGACGGCTTATAAGAATAAGCGCGGCTCGACACCCGCAGACGCTCTTCGGCCGATGATGCAGATGAGACCTCAGCCTCGTATTGAGCGTACATAGGATGCGATGCCGGTATTTCGACTATATCGCCATCGCGCGGAGCCAGTTTTTGCTTAAGGAACTCCGGCAGCTTCACCTTCCCGACAAAACATATCCCCTGCGAATCTTTCTTTGCCGCCGTAACCAGCCCGGCACGGGCCGCTATTTCCCTCACATCCGGCTTCAGCATATCGCCGATAGGAAAAATGGCTTTTGACAACTGCTCCTGCGAAAGCTGGCACAGGAAATAGCTCTGGTCTTTGTTCGGGTCCGATCCGGCCAGCAGCTTGTATATCGTCCGTCCGCCTTTTTCCGTAGTCCCTATACGCGCATAATGACCCGTAGCCACATAATCAGCACCGAGCTCCATAGCCGCTTTGAGGAAAACGTCGAACTTTATCTCCCGGTTGCACAACACGTCCGGATTGGGCGTACGCCCTTTCTCATACTCCGAAAACATATAATCGACCACCTTCTGCCTGTACACCTCGCTCAGGTCTATCACCGAAAACGGTATGCCCAAAGCCTGGGCCACCATCATCGCATCGTTGCTGTCTTCCAGCCAGGGACATTCCTTGGACACGGTAACGGACGTATCATGCCAGTTCTTCATGAAAAGACCGACAACGTCATACCCCTGTTCCAGCAGCAAATAAGCAGCCACCGACGAGTCCACACCGCCGGAAAGACCGACAACCACCCTTTTACCTTTTTCCATAATAATCCTCGTTCCCTCACGCGCGGCCCTCACGGCCGTTTTTCCCGCAAACAGCAAAAAAACGCCATTTTGCACCGTTGAGCTTTGCAAAATTACGCATTTGTTGTCTAAATCACGGAATAAAAACCTATCTTTGTACCAGTTAAAACATTGCGATAAACTTTATAGAAAATGGCAAGCATAAAGAATTTCAAAAAAGAACTGGTTTACACCTACGGCGCTCTGCTGGACGAATGTTACATCGTGGAAATGGTGTGTCCAAAAGCGGACAGGGAAAAACTGCAGGCTCTCTGCCAGGAAATAGAACAGGCATATGACGACATGGCTGACCGCCTCGGCTCGAAAGACAGGGAAAAAGGAACGGCAGCGCACGCCAAAGAAGTGAGGAAGGAATTCGACGCTTCGGTGGATGCACTGACGGAAAAACTCCGCGCCCTGGTAGAGACGAAATAACGGACACCACTTTCGAGGTGGTGTAAAAACGAATTTTTCACCTGATATCTCTCATATCATCACATATAATTTTCGAAATGGTATCTCTGAAAAGAACATACTTCGTGGTTATATTGGCTTTGCTATCGGCCACGCTCTCGGCCGGCAGGCTGGACAAGGCTTTCGAGGCCTTGGACGTACACGACTATTTCAAAGCCAAGGACCTGTTCGAAAAATCGATAAAAAGCGATCCGATGCTGGCCAATTACGGCCTGAGCATAATATATTCGCGTTCCAACAACCCGTTCTACCAGCTCGATTCCGCTTTCTCCCGTATTGAAAAAAGCGAACAGGCTTACGGCGACACGAAAGCCAAAGACCGCAAAAAGATATTCGAGGAACAAGGTATCGACCTTGACACCATCCGCGCACAAAAACAGAACATAGCGTCGCTGGCACTTGACGAGGCCATAAAACAAAACACCGTACCTGCGCTTAACTACGTGGTCGGAAAATACAAATTCAGCAATCGTTACGCCGAGTCCGTGCGCCGGCGCGACGAACTGGCATTCTCGCTGGCGCAGGCGGAAAACACATGGGGAGCTTACAAGGCATTCGCGGATACGTACCCAGAAGCCGTGCAGGCCAAACGCGCCAACGATATGTACGAAAAACTACTTTTCGAGGAAACCACCAAAGGCGACACCCCGGAACAGTACATGGTATTCATAAAAGCATATCCTTCGAGCCCTTATGTACGGAAGGCCCAGGACCGCATATTCGAACTTACCACACCCGACAAATCCCTGGAACAGTTTACCGCATTCGTGCGCCTGTACCCGGACAGCCCTTATGCTGCAAAAGCATGGGATTCGATATATAAACTATGGTTCTCGAACTTCTCCGATGCCGAAGTCATGAGCTTCCGCTCGGCATTTCCTCATTCGCCGCTCGGCGCCAGGCTAGAGGCCGATATAAAAACGAAAGGCCTCAAGTATTTCCCGATACTGTCCAAGGACAAGATGTACGGTTTCGTCAACTCCAAAGGAGAAATAACCGTAAATCCGCAGTACGATTTCGTCGATGACTTTTCTTCGCGTGCGGCGCTGGTAGGACGCGGCGACAAAGTCGCCTACATAGACCCCAAAGGCGACCTTCTGACCGATTTCGTATGGGATGACGGGCGTCCGTTCGAAGGCGAACTGGCAGTAGTTTCGTGCGGCGATTACGACGGGGTCATAAACAAAGCGGGAGGAGTGGTGCTGGATTGCGTATTCGACGATGTAACCCTCTCGTCCGCCGGCCCTATACTGGCGCGCAAAGACGGTAAATACAGGTATTACTCCAGAGTAGGACGTATGCTTTTCGACGAATTCGATTCGGCGACTCCGTTTACCGGGGATATGGCGGTAGTAAAATCCGCAGGACGCGCACGCCTTATAAACAGCCGGGGGATGGACATTCTCTCCGGTAATTTTTCGGACATCATGATAGCCGGCGACAGCACGCTGTTCATAATGGACTCACTGTCCAAGTGGACCGTGACGGACCTTTCGGGAACACCGCGCTCGACAAAGAAATACGATGCCGTGGGACGTTTTTCAGACGGGCTGGCCCCAGTCGAGACCGGCAGCAAATACGGCTACATAAACCCGGCGGGCAAAGAAGTTATCGCGGTCAATATGACATCTTTCGGCGATATGTCTGCCTTAGGATTTAAAAACAAACGCGCCAAAACTTCCTACCGGGGCAAATACGGCATGATAAGCACCACCGGAAAACGGCTTCTGCCCAATCTTTTCGACGACATAATAACGGCCGACACGTGGCCCGTGCCGGTGCAGAAATCCGGACTATGGGGTTATGCCAACGACAAGGTAAGCATAGTAATAAAATGCGTTTACGATTCGGCGGAACCTTTTAAAAACGGACGCGCCATCGTCGTGCGTAAAGGACTTTGGGGAGTGATAAACACCAAAGGCGTCATACTGATACCGCTGGAATACAGCAATATCGAACCGCTTGGCGACGACATGTACATAGTGGCCAAAAACGGCAAGACCGGAATAGTGAACCAGGAAGGCGCAATAATCCTGCCGATAGAATACGACCGCCTGAGGGAATACTCGCCTGGAGTGCTTCAGGTAGTAATGGACGGGGAATTCCTGTATTTCGACATCAACACCGGCAAGTTCATATACAAGGGACTGGACTAACCACCGTTTTCATCCTTTAAAATAAAACACCGGGAGGCGGGCCTTTAGGCCCGCCTCCCGGTGTTTAAACCCGGCAAGTACCGGACATACATCCTCTTACGAATTTATCTCGATAAAACGCTGTATGTTTCTGGACGTTCCGAAAAGGAGCAATATGTCTGACTGTTCTATTTTCATATTGCCGTCCGGCACTCCGATTATATGGTGATTTATGTGCGACGCATTCTCGCCCATGAATTCCGCAGGCGGTTCTCCCTGCCCGTCCCAGCGCAGCAGGGTTACGAGGTTTATCTTGTATTTTTCTCGCAGGCCTATCTCGGTAAGCGAACGCCCGGCAATACCTTTCGGCGACTTAACCTCTATTATCTGGTAATCGTCCGGCAGTTTGACCGACATCAGCACGTGCGGATTTATCAGGTTTTCAGCCACGGCATTGCTCACTTCGCCTTCGGGCGAAAGTATTTCCTTGACACCCATTTTTTCGAGTATCTTGTTCTGTATCTCGCCGTTGGCACGCACTATTATCCGTTTTATGCCTATTTCCTGAAGCACGAAAGTCGTCAGCAGCACATCCTGGAAATTCTCGCCTATCGACACCACCACGGCATCCATATCGGCAATACCCTGTGAGAGCAGAGCTTCCCTGTCGGTAGAATCGAGCGCAACGGCATAAGTTACCTTGTCGCGTATCCGCTCTATACGATCACGATCGCTGTCCATGGCTATTACTTCGGCGCCTTTTTCGGCCAGTCTCTGAGCTATTGCCGTTCCGAAACGGCCCATACCTATCACTGCAAATCTTCCTTCTGCCATATCTGAAAATGTTTTTTAGTTAATCATAGCAAACCCAAGCATCACCGTGCATTCATTTTATCCCGGCCCAGTCCAATTGCCCCGGCTCACCCGGTATATATGCTTTGGCCCAAGCGTTTATCAATTCATTGCTGTCCGACTTCCAGGCCTTTTTGTACAACCCGCGCACTACCTCAAGCCAATACAGCTTCCGGTTTTCGGAGTCGCCGACATCCTCCGCACCTCCGGCCGCTTTGTACTGTTCGCGGGTGGTGCTGCAAATGCGGGCATAACGGCCTGTGTACGGTTTCAAATCCCCGTATCCCATACCCAGATAAAAATCCAGCATTTTTTCGTCCGGGTGTTTGTCAGCGGCAAAATACGTGCTATCGGCAAGGTAAACCGTAACTCCGTCCCTGAACAGATAAGGATAGTAATCGCCCTTCTTGTACATAGCCTCGTACACCACGCCAGATACGGGGAACTGGGCGCCTGACTGATGTGCTATGTACTTGCGTATCCTTTCCGTATACTCGAATTTGAGCGTGCCGGAAGCCTCCCATGCTGCCGTCATAATCCATTTGGCCAGTTTTTCCGGCGAAGGATTAAGAAGGTAAACTTTGCCTTTTTTAGGTCCGCAGGCCGTACTGTCGTAGCCGGTGTAATACTCGTACAACTTTACAGGGTATCCTTCCCAACCTTCTACCCTGCGGTTCGTTCCGAGATATTTCTGAGTCATGTACGCACCGTCCAGCACTTCGGCGCAACGGCGTGTTATTACTTCCAGACTGTCGCGCATAATCTTGCGCGGCAACTTCCCGTGCCCGGCCATGACGGCCGACGGCGCAAAGACCGCGAGAATAATTATCATAAACGTATACCTCATATCGTATCGTCCTTATTGTTGTTTTAATCTAAGGTGCCGGTGTACCCGGAAACGGCATGACCGATCCGGAAATCAAAAATAATAATTTTTACAAGACTTAAAAGCACGGCCGCTTTAGCGGCCGTGCTTTTTTTATACGTAAAACCGGCAATGTGTTACAAATTGGCTTTGCACCATATTACCATCAGTTCGTTGCGGTCGGACTTCCACGCCTTTTTATACAGTTCGCGAACAACATCCAACCAATGCTGTTTTATATTTTTACCGGAACCTATATCCTCCGTTCCCCCTGCAGCCAAATACTGGTCCGGAGTGGTACTGCATATGCGCGCATAAGTGCCTACATTAGGCTTAAGGTCGCTGTATTTCATGTTCAGGTAAAAATCGAGGAGCTTTTCATCAGGATGCGGGTTTTTCAAAGATGCGTCGAGCAACCATACCGAAACGCCGTTTTTAAACAGGTAGGGATAGTAATCGCCCTTCTTGTACATAGCCTCGTACACCACGCCAGACACGGGGAACTGGGCGCCTGACTGGTACAATATCTGCTTGCGCAATTTTTCGGTATGTTGGAAATCGAGGTTACCTTTTACTTCCCATACCGCAGTCATAATCCATTTGGCCAGTTTTTCCGGCGAAGGGTTAAGAAGGTAAACTTTGCCTTTTTTAGGTCCGCAGGCCGTACTGTCGTAGCCGGTGTAATACTCGTACAGCCTTACAGGATACCCTTCCCAACCTTCCAGTTTCTTATTCACTTCCAGAAGAGTCCCTTCCATATAAGCTGCCTTTAGCACTTTTTCGCATCTTTCGGTCATTGCCGGAAGGCTGTCTTTCATAAGTGAACGCGGCATTTTACCGTTCTTGGCGCCTGCGGCAAATGCCAGGCACAATAACATCGCAGACAATACGTATTTCATGTGTGTGGATTTTGATATTTTATGTTAAAACAATTCTTTCACGTTAGCCGTAAGCAAATGTAACCATATTTTTTTCCGGTATCGAAAAAAACACGGCCCATTTTCTGCCGTATCCGAGGCTCGTATGCGTTTAAAAGCACCGGAACGGCCTTTTTTTTGTTCATATAAAACAAAAAGCTCGATTTTTTAATTATTTCGCAATTTTTTTTGGCATTTTTTGGCAAATTATATAATTTTGGTAAAAATTACACACGCACAAATATCAATGATGCCCGCTATGGAAAATAAAACTAATACTTATGCTAAGCCTGTCTCGAACTACCAACTCGACGAGATAGACAACCAAATACTGGAACTACTGATAGAAAACACGCGCATGCCGTACACCGAAATAGCCAAAAAGCTGATCATATCGGCCGGCACGGTACATGTACGCGTACGTAAAATGGAAGAAGCCGGCATAATCACCGGTTCGACGCTCAATATCGACTATTCCAAGATGGGATTTTCGTTTACGGCGTACATAGGACTTTACCTGGCCAAAACCAACCTGACCTCGCACGTGATAGACGAACTCAAAAAAATCCCTTACGTGGTGGTAGCCCATCAGACTACCGGTCAGTACAATATCTTTTGCGAGATAAAGGCCCGCGATACGCATCATGCCAAAGAGATAATATTCATGATGGACGACATCGAAGGCGTTACCCGTACCGAAACGATGATTTCTCTTGAAGAGAGCATCTCTGACAAAAAACGCCTGATGCACCACATCTTCAAATAATATACCGGCGCAAAAACGTCGGCGCAAAAAAATATGCTCCGGGTAAAACCCGGAGCATATTTTTTTGCGCCTGTTACTTAGCGGTCAGAATTCCATAAAGAAAATACGGCCGTCCATAGTCGTTACCACCAGTTCATGGTCACTTACGGGATTTGCCGAAGTAATGAGCGTAGAGGAAAACCTGTGATGCCACAGCACACGGCCCGTAGCCTTGTCCAAACAATACACCTTGCCGGTGGCAGTAGCCGCGAACACGTATTTATCGGTAGAAGTGACGCGCGTAGGGCCGTATTCCGCGCCGAAACCGGCATCCGTCACCCACAGTGTAGAATACTTGTCTGCCGAAGCGTCTATGGCCACGATATTGTCCTTCACGCTCTTCACATAAACAGTTTTTCCGTCGCCGGATATGCCGATGGACTCGCGCCCGCGTGCGTCTTTCGTGTTCCAGATGATTTTTCCGGTCTTCGCATCGAAACAATACAGGAAAGAGTCCGCCGAATGTACGAACACCTTGCCGTCGTATGCCACAGGCCAGCAAGCCCCCGGCGAAGCGTAACGGTTTTTCCCCGGAGCGTATTTCCACACCAAAGCTCCGGTGAAACGGTCGAAAGCATAAAATTCAGCCCCCCATGAACCTACGTAAACCATATTTTCATACACTACCGGCCTGGCTTCGGTATAGCCGTTTATACCCTCGTAAACCCAACGTTCGCGGCCTGTTTTCGCATCCAGAGCATAAAACCGCCCCTTAGCGCCGCCCACATACAACCAGTCGCCCTCTATCACCGGGGTGGCAAGTATCGGGTAATCGGTACCGTACTGCCATATCTTTTTGCCGTTTTTGGCATTAAGACAATACACCGAGCCGTCAGCCGAGCTGAAATACACCCTGCCGTCTTTCAATACCGGCTCGGAAAAAATCTTCTCGCCCGTCTGGAAGCTCCACAACTCGCGTCCGTCTTTAGCGCTTATAGCCTTGGCCTGGCCGACGGTGTTGGTGAAATATATCACCCCTTTCCCGTAAGCCGTACCGGAAGCTATATCGCTATCATCCTGCACCATCCATTTTACACGCGCTTTGGAGAACTCATCGTTTTCGGCAGTATAATCCTTACGCGAAGGGTGCTCGGTAGCCGCATCGTCGAACTTTTTGAGTTCAAAACCGGCCCATGGGCCGCGCATAGTGTCCTCGCACGGGCGTTTTTCATAGAACGACACGCGACCGGCATCCATAACTCCTACCGTATAGCCGCCGCAAGGATCCTGCCTGCGCAGGTTGGAACGCACTATCACGCCGTTTATACCCTCGTAATTTTCCGGTTTGTTCACGTGATAATGGCCGTTTATGACGAACTGTATGTTGCGAGTTTTAAGCGCGTCTATTATCTCATCGAAATTGGCTATCGAAGTTTCGGTCAGAGGCGAATGTATCACGAATACGACAGGCGTATCTTCGGGTGTCGCTGCGAGTTTTTCGCGCAGCCATACTATGTCCTCGCGCGGGGCCTGGCACGGGCCCATCCTCATGTACGGCCCGGAAGAAATGCCCAGGAACAGCACCCCGTTGCACATGTACTCGAACTGGCTGCCTCCCATCACCTTATTGAACGTGGTGCAACCGCTTTCGCTCCAGTTGGTATCGTGGTTGCCCGGCACGAAAAGGTATTTCTTGGTAAGCGTCGAAAGGACTTTCTTAGTCCCCATGATCTCATCGTCAGTGCCGAATTCGGTTATATCGCCCGAAATGATGACCAGGTCGATATCCGGATTGGCGTTTATATCGGCGATAGCCTTTTCGAGGTCGTCCAACGCATAGGCGAAAGAGCCAAGGTGGGTATCCGACAGCACGGCGAAAGTTATTTTTTTGTCCTGCGCCCAAAGCGACAGACACATGGCCAGCGCCCAAAATGTGAACAGTTTCTTCATAATAGTCTTATGGTATTAAAATTTCAAAGCATGTATTCGATGCATACTATCTTACCGTCCATCGTGGATGCTATCACCTTGTCCCTGCCAATCGGAACGATGTGGTTTATCACCGTATTAGACAGTTTTTTAGCCCAGATGACACGGCTGCCGTCAGGAGAAACGGCATAAACCTTGCCTATGCTCGAAGGTACGAGTATAGCGTCATCCGAACTTTCTATCGGGCCGGGTGCCAGGTCCATATCCTGGTCGTTAGGCAATTTGCATCGCCATACTATGCGGCACGTATCGGCAGCCGTATCCACGCCTATCAGTTCGTTGGTCAGCATCGTCTTTACGTAAAGCGTGCGTCCGTCGGCGGATATTCCCTGACTCTCGCGGCCGTTCGTCTCCTTGCTCATCCATATTTCGCGGCCCGTTTCCTTGTCGAGGGCCCGCGTGGCGCGTTCCGGAGTGGTAATGAAAATGCGTCCGGAGCCTATCACCGGGAAATTGGCAGCCGCCGAAAGCATACGCGAACCGCCGTTGTTCCATTTCCATACCAACGAACCGTCGCGGCGGGAAAGGGCGTAAAATTCGTTGCCCCACGAGCCTATATACACTTTGTCCTTGTCGGCTACTGCGCGTGCCTCGATAAATCCTTTCACTCCGTCGAACACCCAGCGCGTTTTACCGGTCTTGAGATCTATCGCATAGAATTTGCCGCACGAAGAACCGATATACACGTCGCCGTCCACGACCAACGGACAGGCCACGATACCTTTTTCAGTCTTGTATTCCCATATTTTCTTTCCGTTCTTGGCATTAAGGCAATATACCGAGCCGTCAGTGGAAGCGCAGACCACACGGCCGTCCTTGTAATAAGGAAAAGAATATATGCGCCCGCCGGTAGCGAACTGCCAGATGTCGGCTCCGTCGGCGGCCGATATTGCCTTTATAACACCGGAAGCCGTAGCGTAGAAAATACGTTTGCCGTCGAAAGCGAATCCGGAACCTATGTCGCTGTTATCCTGTTTTTCCCATACGACTTTGGCGTTAGGATATTTGTCGTTGAGCGAATAGTCGGGACGCGACTGCGGCGCGTTACGGTCGAGATCGGCCAATGTGAACGAACACCACGGCTCGGCGGCTGTTTCACCTCCTGCCTGACGGTTGTATATCTTTATCTCTCGTGTGGAGGGCACTATTTTCACTATATTGTACCCGGCACCGCCGAATTTTGGAGTGTGCGCCAGCGTGGAACGGCCTATAACGGCAGGCACGCCGTCGTACGTGCGGTAGTTGTTGGTATGCCAGTGTCCGCCCATGGTAAGCACGAGGTTGCCGCGCTTGAGGATGTCGTACACCTGATCCCAATTGGATAGGCTCTTTTCCACCGGATTGTGGTTGACGTATATCACAGGTTTGTCAGCAGGAGTGGCTTTTATCAGCGAATCGAGCCATACCATGCTCTCGCGCGGAACCTGTGCCATACCCATGCGCATGTTAGGTCCGGAACCTGTGCCGCAGAACAGTATACCGCCTTTCTCGAATGCGAAATCCGAACCGCCGAATACTTTGTTGAACGTGTTGCACCCGCTTTCGCTCCATTTGGCATCGTGGTTGCCGGGAACTATGTAGTAAGGTTTGCTCAAGCGGTCCATTACGTTTTTGGCCGTTTCTATTTCAGAATCCGCGCCGAACTCCGTCACGTCGCCGGCGTGGATTACGAATTGTATCTCAGGCCGTGTGTTCATATCGGCAATACATTTTTCGAGGTCGGCCTGTCCGCTGCCCGAACCTATGTGCGTATCCGAGATATAGGCGAAAATGATAGTGTCATTTTTACTTTGTGCGGCACAAAACAAAACGCTGAACAACAGCATCAGCGATACCGGTAATATACGTTTCATAATATTTGTTTATGTTGATTTTTCCATGCCAAATATAGTACAAGATGGGGGATAACGCAAACCCGCTCCGCCCATGACGGGCATATCGGGCATTACCCGTGCATAAGGGTAAATATAGTGTCTTAAGTACAATATTTTTTATGTGTTTCTTTATTGTTTTGTGAATAATACATACATTTGTCGTTCCTTTACAATGCAATACCTACACCTACGATGACAAGAGAAGACATGAAGGAGTACTTCAATGTGGCGATATCCACCTCCATGGTAATATTCGCATTCGACGGCGAAAAACTCCGGATACTCATACAAAAACGCGCTGAAGAACCGTTCAAGGGAGCATGGCAGTTGCCGACCCGGTACGTGCTGCCCAACGAAAGCCTCGAACTGAACTCCAAAATCCTGCTCGAGGAAACGATACCGATGACCAACACCATCGACTCGTACAGCGAACAACTCAACGCTTTCGGCAAAGTATACCGCAACCCGCTGGGCCGCGTGATAAACGTCGGTTTTTACTGCATAGTAAAAATGACCGAAGAAGACCGCCTTCTTGCCGAACAGAAAGGAATGAAATGGGCCGCTTATTCGGAAATACCGGATCTGGCTTTCGACCACAACGAAATAATAGATTACGCCAAGGAACGCCTCAAACGCCGCTTCAAACGCCGTCCCGTAGGCTTTTCCCTGTTGCCGAAAGAGTTCACGCTCACCCAGCTCCAGATACTTTACGAAAACGCGCTCAACAAAAAGTTCGACAAGCGCAATTTCCGCAAGAAAGTATTCAATTCGGCACTGCTCATAGACCTGGACAAAACGATAGAAACGTCATACGGAAAAGTGTCCAAGCTCTACAAATTCGACGAAGACAAATACGAGAAAATGTCGCTCAAAGGATACGATTTCCTTTTCTGACGAATTTTTTCTACAAAGTGAATGTATAAAAATACCGTGTCCGGAAATGGCACGGTATTTTTTTAGGGACTTAATTATTCTTAACCTGACTGTTTGTAATTACAAAACCGGCAGCCATAGACCGCCCGATGTTTATTTCTGTCAGCGAGGTCACAGACCAATTTGATATTCAACACAAACCGATTGTTCCTGTTCAACCGGGACCACCCGGCCGCACGGAACAGGGAGAAAAAAAACATCACATATTTACCGTACAAGCCATAGCCACTGCGAAAAGCGCGGCTGTCTCCGTCCGCAAACGGCTGGTCCCCAATGTCACGGGGACAAAACCGCAGTCCACCGCAGCACGTACTTCTTCCGGGGAAAAATCCCCTTCAGGGCCTATCAGTATGCACACATCATCGCCAGGACATAGCCCGTCCTTAAGCGAAAGGCGCCGGCCTTCAGGCATACAATGGGCAATGAATTTTTTACCGGCAGAAATACCTTTCAGAAAAGTTTTGAAACCTTCCGCCTCGTTAAGCACCGGAAAAGAATATTTCAACGATTGTTTGGCGGCCGACAATACGACCTTCGAGCCGCGGGCATGGTTGAACACACGGCGCTCGCTCCTGGCGCATATCAGAGGCGTTATCTCATCCACGCCTATCTCGGTAGCTTTTTCGAGGAACCACTCCATACGGTCGTTCACCTTTGTCGGAGCCACCGCCACATGTATCCTGTATCCACGCTTCTGGGTATCTTCCAGCGCATCTTCGATCCTTACCGAACACCCCGAAGGCGAAGGGTCGCTCAACGTACCGCGCACCCCCAGGCCACGTCCGTTAGTCACGAACATTTCATCCCCGGCCTGCATACGGAGCACTTTTACCGCATGATGGCTTTCTTCCCTGGACAATATGGCAAAAGCATCGCCTTCGTTCAAATCAGGAGCATAAAAAAGCTGCATATATCGATACCGTTTTTTTTATTCTTAAAGCGAGTAACGTGCGGACGCCGCTGCCGATTCGTCCGTAAAATCACCTTTGAGGTATTTGAAATAACCAGTCACGGCTATCATTGCCGCATTGTCGGTGGTAAATTTCAGTTGCGGCAGATGCAGACGGAGATCGTGTTTCGATGCAGCTTCCGCCAACGCTTCCCTGAGCCCGGAATTGGCAGAAACACCCCCGGCTATGGCCACTTCGCGGATGCCTGTCTGGCGCACTGCCTTGAGTAGTTTTTTGACAAGTATGTCTATTATCGTGTACTGCACGCTGGCGCATATATCGGGCAGGTTCTTTTCCGTAAAGTCCGCATTTTCCCGGCATTTTCTCTCCAAGAAATACATCACGCTGGTTTTAAGCCCCGAAAAACTGAAGTCCAGCCCCGGCACGTTAGGACGCGGGAACGAAAAAGCATCCGCACGCCCCTGCTTGGCCAGACGGTCTATGTGCGGACCTGCTGGATAAGGCAGCGACATGACCTTGCCTATCTTGTCGAAAGCCTCGCCGGCTGCGTCGTCTATCGTTTCTCCCAGCACCTGCATGGAAAAATAATCGTCAACCCGGACTATCTGCGTATGCCCGCCGCTGACGGTAAGGCACAAAAAAGGGAACGATGGTACCGGCGCCCCGTCGCCCGAATCCACAAAATTGGCCAGTATATGCCCCTGCATGTGGTTTACTTCGATAAGCGGTACGCCCAGGGCCAGCGCCATACTCTTGGCAAAAGACGTACCCACCAAAAGCGAGCCCATAAGCCCCGGTCCGCGGGTAAAAGATATTGCGGTAATGTCTTCTTTGCGTATATTTGCCTGTACGATCGCAGCGTCCACCACCGGCACTATATTCTGCTGGTGGGCACGGGATGCCAGTTCCGGCACTACGCCGCCCCAGAGTTCATGCACCTTTTGCGAAGCTATCACGCTCGACAAAAGACGCGTACCACGGACGAGCGCCGCCGAGGTATCGTCGCAGGAGGATTCTATTCCGAGTATTACCGGGTCTTTCTGTATTGCCATAAGGCAAAATTACGAATAATAAAGATACTTTAAATGAAGAAAATCGTCCGCGCCATAGTGGTTTTCCTGGTGAGCATGCTGCTTCTGTCGGGAATCGTGAGCGGACTTGCGCTCCTGCCCCCGGTGCAAAGCTATCTGGGGCGCAAAGTCGCAGCCATAGTATCGGAAAACATCCCCCAAGACATATCCATCGACAGCATACGCATAACCCCGTCCGGTTCCGTTGACCTGACGGGCATAAAACTCGAAGACCACCACCGCGACACCATGATATACATACCGCGCATATCGGCGCGGCTGAGCTTCTGGGGCCTTTTGAGCGGACAACTTCGCATATCGCGCGCCGAAATAAAGGACCCGCTGGTGAACATCGTCAAATACAATGGCGAAGGACGCGACAACCTGTCGCTGTTCATCTCAAATTTTTCCCGCCGCAGGGACGACAAAGCCGGCAAAAAGGAACTACGCCTCTTCGCGTTGCAGACCGGACTGCACGGAGGAAAAGCCTCGTACCGTGACCTCAACAAACCGGACAGCTCGCTAAGATACTCCCTGGAACACATAAAAATAAAAGCGTCACGCATATCGGTAGTCAAAAACGACATACACTTCGATATAGATTCCCTGGCGATGGATTCGTCGCTGGGTACGGACATAAAAAACATATCGGGTTTGTTCCGTTTTTGCCCTAAAGGCATCATAGCCGACCGTATAAACATAACCACCGGGCGTTCGCGTCTGGAGTTCAGTGCGGCGGCATATTTCAGGGACACCACCGACAGCACTCTTACTCTTGCCGAAAAGCTGAAAGCTTCGGAAATGAGCCTTTCGGTGGAACCCTCGCTGGTAAACCCCGAAGATGCGGCATTCATTTATCCCAAAGCCGCGGGCCTGCCCCCCGTAAACCTCTCGGCACGTATGAGCGCGGCCGAAGGAACTCTCGACATAACGGGATTCAAAGTGCGTTGCGAAGGCGTGTTTTCCGCAGATGCGGCAGGACGCATTTCATCGCCCTCAGGCTCGAAAAACCTCAAGGACGCCCAAGGCAAATTAATACTTAAAAACATCCGCGCCGTACCGGAAAAACTGATACGCTATGCCGCCCATGCCGGAATAAAAACAAACGGAAATACCATACGACGTATGGAAAAAGCCGCCACGGTGACCGGTAGCGGACTGGTAACACTGGAAAAAGGCAACATCTTCTCCATAGCCTCGCTCAGAAGCGACGACGGACAGATATTCGTAAACGCCACTGCCGACGACATCTTCAGCCGGCGTGAAATATCCTATAAAGCGAAGATAAGCCTGGTCGGCGTCAACCTAGGCCTTCTGACCGGCTCGAAGGACCTGGGCCGAGTCACTTTATTTTCCTCCATATCCGGAGATGGTCTCTCGCCTAAAACCGCACGCGCCCATTTAAACACCTCGGCACACCTTTTCGAATTCAAAGGCTATCCGTACACCGATATAAACATAACATCGGCGTTATCCGGCGGCAAACTGGAATCCGAAATCTCGGTATCGGACCCTAACCTCGAAGCCAAAATAAACGCTTCGCTGGCCCATACCGACACAAAAGCCTATCACGCCACGCTCGACATGTACCTCGACAAAAGCAACCTCCACGCACTGGGATTGGTACGCGATTCGGTGGTAAACCTGCGCGGAACGATACAGGCAGACCTGACAGGCACCGGCATAAACGACGCTGAAGGCACGCTCAGCTTTACGGAGATGAGCTACAATTATTACTTCATAAACAGGATACTGATCGAGTCCGAAAAGATAGACAGTACCCGCCGACGCCTTTCCATAGAATCCGACGAATTGTTCAACGGCTACATAGAAGGGAACTACCTGCTCTCTGAAGTCCCCGCTACGATACTCAACGGCATAATGGGCGGCTTCAAAACATACGAAAAGAAAAAAACAACGCCCGGACAACAGTACGTTTTCGAGTTGGATCTGTCGGCCCCCGACGTGAGGATAATCAACACACCTCTGGTATTCTACGGCATCGCCCATATGGACGGGCGCGTGGACAGCTCCAAAGAGGGAATGGTATTCAATCTGCTGGCCCAGAGGATAAACTATTCCAACATACTGGTGGACACGCTCACCCTGCGCTTGGATTCATACGACAGGGACATGCTCAGCATAAAAGCCGAGAAATTCATCAACCCCGTTTACAGCATAGAAAAACTGGACCTTTCGGCCGGCCGTACAGACGACAGCCTGGCCATAAGGAGCGATTTCTACAAATGGAACAGTGCAGACAGCATAGCTTTCCATATAAACGCATATCAAAAGGACACCCCCGACGGCAACGTTACGATAGGTTTTCTTCCCTCTACTATAAACCTCGAAAACATAAGCTGGAAACTGGGCGGACAATCACCGGATAAAAACCGAATCTTGTGGGATGTGGACAACGGACGGTTGCGCATAGACTCCCTTTCGCTCACCTCCGGCAATGCATCGATAACCGCAGCCGGATATTATTCAAGTCCCGAAGTAATGGACATGAGGCTGACAGCAAAATCCATAGATCTGTCCCGCTCAGTATTGATAAGGGGCAAACACCCTTTACAAGGCATACTCAACGGTTATTTCCGGCTGTATAAAAAAGCCGATGACAAAACCGTTGTCCCCGGAGTAACGCTTACAATAAACGGGCTGGCCATAGACAAAGACAAAATAGGCGATGTCATAGTGGCGGTCAATGCCGACCTTGCCAACCGTTATGTGAAAACATTCGCATCGCTAAAGCGCAACGGACGCACTTCGCTTTTCCTTTCCGGGGGACTTAACATCGTGGGACGCCAACTCGAACCCGACATGACGCTCAAACTGGACAGCCTGGATCTGTCTCCCGTACATTACCTGCTTCCGTCCGTATTCAACATTTCGTCAGGATATGCCTCGTCGGACATACACGTGGGCGGGCTTATCAGCAAACCGGATATCAACGGCTACATCCGTCTTGACGACACGCACCTTGGCATAAACTTCACGAATGTCGAATACGAAATACCGGATTCCACCATCGTGCCCATACGCAACAGTTTCTTCCATTTCGACAAAATAAGGATAAAAGACGTGCTGTACTCTACATACGGCACACTGGACGGACGGATATACCACGACAATTTCAAACCCTGGTTTCTCGATCTGGACGTCGGCACGGACAACACACTGGTACTTAACACCACTGCCGACAACAACGAAAAATTTTACGGTCGCGTATTCGCTACCGGTTCGCTGGATCTATACGGCCCCACATATTCGCTCAAATACGACATTAAGGCGCGTACGGAACGCAACACCCTGTTCGCCATAGACGTGGGCAGCACATCGGACTTCAAGGCTTCGGACCAGATAATATTCGTACCGCCAAAGACCTCGCACACGGATTCGCTGCTTCTTAACCTGAAAAAGATAGCGGCAAAAAAAGAATCCACATCGGAAATGGACATCGCCATAGAAGCCACCCCCGATGCTCAGCTGGATATATATCTGGACAAAGCCTCCGGACATATGGTGCAGGGGCGCGGCTCCGGAAAGATGCTCATGCACCTGACGCCCCGCGGCACGTTCACACTGGACGGAAGTTACGAACTATCGAGCGGAAACTACATGTTCGTTTACCGCGAACTGATAAAACGCACGTTCACACTGGTTCCAGGAGGGAAAATAACCTTCGACGGAGATCCGGCAAACCCCATGATAGATTTTTCGGCCGTTTACAAAACCACCACCAAACCGTCCTCGTACCTTTCTACGGTAAACGAAAATGCGCGCGAGGAGGTCGAAATGACCATAACGTTGACCAACAACCTGTCCAACCCTGTGTACAATTTCGACATCACGATGCCCAAAGCCCCTGAAAACGTGCGCGAGGAACTTGCATACCGTCTTTCGGACCAGGAGCAACTGAACCAGCAGTTCATATCGCTTATGGCCTTCAATGCGTTCACGAACACGGGCGGGGAAGGCGAAAACCAGAACGCAGTGGCCACAGGCGTAGCCGGACTTACCGCAGGTATGCTCTCATCGCAGTTCTCCAACATCATACAGCGTTTTGTCAGCGGCGTGGACATAAACGTCAATCTGAACACCTCGACCAACAAAGCCCTCGGAACTACCGAGAGCACCGACCTGGAAGTTGGCATATCTACAAAACTGTTCAACGACCGCGTGACTGTCAACGGCGTGGTGGGAGTACCGACAGGGACCACACAGTCCAACCTTGTGGGCGACGTGGAAATAGAATACAGCATAAGCCGTGACGGGCGCTTCCGCGGCGTATTCGTAAACCGCCGCCAGGAAGACTACATGAACAACCAACAGGGATACATACAGAGTCTTGGCGTATCGTACAGGCAGGAATTCAACAACTTCCGGGAACTGGGCCGCCTGATAGCCCAGACTTTCCGCCGTAAGACAAAAGAAAACGGAAAAGAAAGCGGCAACCCCGGCAAGAACAAGGACAAAAACAAAGATAAAAACACAAAAAACGGCAGCGACGCAAAAAACATACCCGAAACAAAAACCGTACCGCCTGCACAAAAAGACACTGTAACGCGCGACTCTTCCCGTGCCCGCATAACTTTCAAATAAAAACGAAGTAAGCCCGGAGGCAACAAGCATACACACATGTT
Organism: Flavobacteriales bacterium; assembly: GCA_003150615.1. Lineage (GTDB taxonomy): Bacteria > Bacteroidota > Bacteroidia > Flavobacteriales > UBA1820 > Merdimorpha. The sequence continues at coordinate 53,252 of QALN01000007.1, forward strand.
TACCGTAATAACCATAATGATTGCCGGGATACTGGCCGGACTGGCGCTCAAACGCCACCCTGTCTCCGGATTTATCCAAAATCTCGTATCCCCGGCCATATGGCTGCTTCTTTTCCTTCTGGGCCTATCGGTAGGCTCCGACCCTTCGATAATGGACAATCTGCTCCCGCTAGGACGATATTCGCTGTTTTTGGCAACGGCAGGCGTTATCGGCAGCGCACTTGCAGCACTGGCCATATGGAGGTTGTTCTTCAAAAAAGTCCCCAGAAAATAATTTACCCGTTTACCATACGCTACGCCGCATATTCCACACGGAACACAGACGCTTTAAACACGTATTTTCCGCACACAATTTCAATTTTCACACACCTTTCCGGAGAAAACAGGCTGTTAAAAATTTTACCGGTTTCCCGAAAGGGCTTACATTTGCCCGTACTTTTACGATAATTAAAAATTATACACCATAACTTTTAATAATATAACACCCCAATGGAAACCATAAAAAAAGCCAAACGCACATACGCAAACGAAGACTGGACTACGGTAATACTAGGGGGCGTCATCATGTTGTTCGTAACCGCCGCCTCACTCGCCGGACACACGTACCTCATACCAAAATTCCCTTCTGAATTATCATCCCTGCCCGACGCTGCAAACCTGGCGTACATGTTCGCGTTCCTGTGCGCACTTACCATTGCCGGTTTTGCCATAATGGGAAAAAGCGTAAAAAACGTAATACCCTCGTTCGCCGTAATATTCGCTCTGGCCGCCGCTGCGGTATACATAACCAGGATACCGGCGGTAAAATCGACCGGCATCGAATCGGTCCTTTTTTCCGTAGCCATAGGCCTTGCGATAAGCAACCTGACAAGCGTACCATCATGGCTGCGCCCCGCCATGCAAAGCGAATTTTTCATCAAGACCGGGCTTGTCGTACTCGGCTCGTCGGTGATATTTTCCGAAATACTCAAGGCCGGATTCTTCGGCATACTGCAATCCCTTGTGGTCGTATTCGGGGTATGGTATTTCGCATTCTGGGTAGCGCGGAAAATGAAAGTGGACGACGAAATGTCCACCATGCTCGCCAGCGCCGTATCAATCTGCGGCGTATCGGCTGCGATAGCCACATGCGGAGCCATAAAAGGCGACAATAAAAAGCTGTCTTACGTAATATCGCTCGTTCTGGTGATAGCCATCCCGATGATGTACGTCATGCCTTGGCTGGCAGTGAAAATGGGGCTGTCACAGGAAGTGGCCGGAGCATGGCTCGGCGGCACGATAGACACTACGGGAGCCGTTGTCGCCTCCGGTAAATTCATAGGCGAGACGGCGGAAAAATACAGCGTGATAATAAAATCGTCGCAAAACGTATTGTTGGGCCTGGCAGCTTTCCTGATATCCATATACTGGTCGTATAAAGGAACACAACGTGAAGAAAAACCTACAGCATCGCTTCTGTGGCGCCGTTTTCCGAAGTTCGTACTCGGTTTTGTAGCCGTTTCGGTCATATTCAGCACATGTTTCGACGCAGGCACGGCAAAGGAAATAGGCTCGGCGGCAAATAAAAATTTCCGGGAGGCGCTGTTCGCCATCGCTTTCGTGAGCATCGGACTGGAAACCAATTTCCGCCAGCTATTCTCGCAGGAGAACAAACGTCCGCTGGCCGCATTCGTCACGGCTCAGGCGTTCAATATCGTCCTGACACTCGCCGTAGCCTACATCCTGTTCGGACTCATAGCGCCGCTTTTCATCTGATGTGCGGCAGGTGGTAAAATCCCTCCGTACCGGCTGAAAACCCATCCGCGCCGGCATATGGTTCAAAGCATATCGCACAAGCTACATTTTCAACTGCAAATACGCCCGACGGGAGCATCGGTAGAAACATTTAAGAAAAACATTGCGCACGGAAAAAAAAGCTCGCAGACCAATGCGGCCGATAAAATATTTCCGGTTTTCATTTTATGTCGCTAATTTTGGCGCATCCGAAGCGCACCCGCCTGCCTCAAGTTACAAATCAGGCGGAAGCTGTCAAAACTATGGCTGAAAAACACGACAAACCTTTTCTGTTCCGCAGGTTTTCGCTCGTACACTCCCGTAGCGCCATGAAAATAGGCACTGACGGTGTTCTTGTCGGGGCGTGGGCCGATGCCGGCAATGCCAACGCAATACTGGACGTAGGTACCGGATGCGGAATAATAGCCCTTATGATGGCTCAAAGGTTCCCACAGGCGCAAATAGACGCCATAGAACCCGACAACGGTTCGCTGGAAGATGCGGCAGACAATTTCGCTGCTAGTCCATGGGCCGACAGGCTTACACTTGCCGGAGGTGATTTCACCTCATACGGTTTCGGAAAAAAATACGATTTCATAGTATCCAACCCTCCGTTTTACTCCGAAGACACGGAAAGTCCCGATGCTTCCCGTGCCTCAGCGCGAAATACGAAAGCTTTACCACCGCAGGCAATAGCAGCGCGTTGCGCCGGACTTCTGTCTGCGGAAGGCCGTATAGCGGTGATATACCCTTATAGTTCCAAAACCGGCATAACCGGTATTTTCGCGCAGCATGGTTTTCTTCCGTGTGCAGTGACCGATGTGAGGGATTCCCCTTCCGCCCCGCTGAAACGCTCGCTTATGTGTTTTTCACGAAATACGATCGAACCATGCGTTACGGACGAACTGTGTATCCGGGGCGAAGACGGAACGTGGAGCGACGCCTATCGCGCTTTGACCGGTGATTTTCATACAGTATAGACCGGGCAATACGCTGCGAACGCAAAAAGGCAGGCCCTTAAAGGGCCTGCCTTTTTGCGTTCGCAGTATTTACAGATACGGTTATTCTTCCGAAGAGCTGTGGCGCGAACCTGCCAGCGCATAGAAAATAAGATAGCACTCGCAAGCGACGATAAAGTACCACGTAATGTGGAAACCGCCGAAGTAGTCAGCCATCATGCTCTGTACAAGAGGTATGATACCACCGCCAAGCACACCTATCATAAGCGCGCCGGAACCCTTAGAAGTGTATTTTCCAAGTCCGTCGATAGCCAGTGTAAATATAGCCGACCACATGATCGAATGTACCAGACCCATAGCAACGAGTATCCAAGGATTCTGCATCAGCGTAGCCGCAAGGCAAAGCACGGCGGCAGCCACGGAAGTAAACACCAGCTGCGTACGTGCGGAAACCTTTGAAAGCGAGCTACCCACAAGACGTCCCACCAGCATAGCACCCCAATAAAGCGAAGCCATAAGAGCGGCATTGGCTGCGAAAGAACCGTCCAGCGATTTAGCATAATCCACCACATAAGTGCCGACCGAAACCTCAACGCCAACATAGAAGAATATGGCAACCACGCCCAATGTCAGGTGGCGGAAACTCCATATGCTTTTCGGCAGTTTTTCCCCTACTTCGGACACGGTATTCGGTATGGTAGGCAATTTGAGCTTGCTCACCACGAACGATACGACGAGTATCACCGCAGTAAGGACCGCAAACGGCAGTATCACCTGGTTGATCGTTATATCTTCGCTGGCCATTCCGCCGAACACCACGTATGTGAGGAACAACGGAGCGATAGTCGTACCTATCGAGTTGGCCGAACCGCCCATATTCTGGCGCTGCACGCCGGAAGTGCCCTTTACCGCACAATTGACCAGATAGGGATTTATCACCACCTGCATTATCGTCACACCGGCCCCGGCCACGTAAGAGCCGAGTATGAAAATGAAATAAGCGACAGGAATGTTATATCCGGCTATATCCACGCGGCTGGACACGTTTACTTCGTACCATGCCGAGAACGTGAATATGCCCAACCCTACGGCCAGTACGCCCAGTGCACGTATCATAGTGCCCTTGTAACCGTACTTAGTCACCCAGTTGGCGCCTGTATTTCCCGTAAGCGGATATGCCAGGAACCACGAGAATATGATTATCGTTCCCAGCGTGAATTTTATGTTCTGAAGGCTGGGGTCATCCAGAAACACCTTTTTTATCGGCCCCTGGAACTGCTGGTTGATGCAGGTCAGAAATCCGACGAAAAAGAACAAAATCACCATCGTAATGAACGGGGCGAGATAGTTTTGTTGCTTGTTTGTATCCATCGTTGTTTTAAGTAATTATGTTTTATTTTGACTTATCCGCAGAATTCCCCGGCCACAGGCCGGCATACAAGGGGTAAAGATAGTGTTTTTCGGACACTAAAAAATAATTAAGACGAAAAAACATCGGGAATACGCTCCAGAATTTCCAACACCGCCTGCGAAGTATCCGCAGTACACAACTTTATGCGCGTATCCTTGAAACCGGCTATCCCTTTGAAATAAGAAGCATAATGCTTGCGCGTTTCCAGGACGCCGAGACGCTCGCCTTTCCACGCCACCGCCCTTAAAAGATGCGTGCGTGCCGCTTCGGTCCGTTGGCCCACCGACGGCGGGGGTAGATGCCCACCCGTCTTGAGGAAATGTTTCACCTCGGCGAATATCCAGGGATTGCCTACCGCAGCCCTGCCTATCATACATCCGTCCAGCCCGTATTCGTCGCGCATGCGGAGAGCGTCCTCGCCACACGTGACATCGCCGTTGCCGACCACAGGGATACGTATGCGCGGATTTCTTTTCACATCGCGTATCACATCCCAGCGCGCCTGCCCTTTATACATCTGGCATCGCGTGCGCCCGTGTATCGTCAAGGCTTTTATGCCGCAATCCTGAAGGCTTTCCGCTATATCGGCAATTACTATGCTGTGTTCGTCCCAGCCAAGGCGGGTCTTTACCGTAACCGGAATATCGGGACATGCATCCACCACAGCCCGGGTTATCTTCAGCATATTCGGAATATCCTGAAAAATACCCGATCCTGCGCCCTTCCCCGCCACCTTGCCTACCGGACAGCCGAAATTTATGTCCAACACATCAGGCTTACGGTCGAGCGAAGCTATCATACCAGCCGCTTTGGACATGCTGTCCGCATCGGCCCCGAATATCTGTATGCCCACCGGGCGTTCGGAATCTTCGATATCAAGCTTTACCAGACTCTTTTCGGCGTTTCGTATAAGACCGTCGGCAGATATGAACTCAGAATACGACATGTCCGCCCCGTGTTCGCGGCACAGGGTGCGGAACGGCGGGTCCGTAATATCTTCCATCGGAGCCAGTATAACGGGATATTCCCCCAAGTCCAACTCGCCTATTTTCATATCGTAAGAGCGTATGTATTACTTTTCAAAACAGAAATACGACTTTTGGCCGCACATATAGCGTTAATTCCGGCACAAAGATATATATTTGTAACACTACAAACATCTAAAATAACGGCCGCACATAAGAACCAAGCAAAGAACTGCTGTAAAATGCCGTACCATACGAACAAAAAGGCTTTTTATACCGACGCGCCCGGCATATTGCTCATGCGTTTCATATTGACGTCTGTAGCCTGCGCGGTAACGGCCAGCGCCGCTTCGTACCTTTTGGCCGAGTACGTTTGGAGCAACATAGGATACACTGCCGAATTACGGACAACGCTCCTGCGGGTTTTCCAGATCGCGGCCTCCATCGTGATGTTCGCTCTGCCGGCTGCGATATTCTGGCGCAGGACGGGTTACGGCATCAAAAACGGGCTGCGGCTTTCGGCTCCGAAATGGAGAACTGTGGCATATGCCGTGATAATAATGTTCGCCATACAGCCGTTCATCCAGTTCATCGTCATGTTCACAAGGGATTTTCTGGAATACTCTCTCTCTGCCGATACATTCGCCGGCCTGAAAAACATACAAGCCGTACGCGAAAATGCGATAAACGCCATAACAGGCGACAAATCATGGGGCTCTTTCCCTCTGAGCATAATCATACTAGGACTGGTTCCGGCGCTTACGGAGGAATTTTTCTTCCGCGGAACCCTGCAACGGCTCCTGCTCAGGGTCACGCACCGGGGATACCTCGCCATATTGATCACCAGCGCAGTATTCACTGCCGTACATTTCGATTACTTCAACTGCGCAGGCATATTCGTATGTTCGGTCGTACTCGGTTATCTATACCTGTATTCATCGTCTTTGTGGGTCCCGGTTGCGTTTCATTTCGCATCGAATTCGTGGAACATACTGATGATGTACTTGATTGCCGCCACGGGATACGACGCCGACGCCGGGACATCCCGGATACCGTGGTGGTCGGCACTGATAAGCGCCGCAATGATACTGCTGGTGATGCGGATCATGCGCAATGCATCATATATGGAACGCCGCAAAGAACATGTTACACTCCGTAAATAACAAATGTAAAACACAAATAACCGTAATTAACATTCCGCCCATGAAAAAACTACTTTTCCTACTCGCCGTATGCCTGTGTTCGGCAGGCGCACACGCACAAAAATCCGTCAAGGCCAATTTCCGCCTGGATTTTTACATGAACGAGCCAAAAGCCGAATTCCTTGTCTATGTTCCCGATACCACATCCTTCGACGGCGCATCGGTAACGCTCACCTCTCCATCGGGGCAGACATTTTCAGCCCCCGCCCCAAAAGGTAAAATAACGGCAGTCGAAGTACCCATATCGGCGCTCCCTACCAGCGAAAGCACATTCCGGTATTCGGTCGAAGGCGCATCGCAATCGGCCGCAGGGCAGGTCACGCTGAAAAAACTGCCTTACAAGTTCAACGCCACACAGGTGGACCGCAAGACGCAGGGAGTCGTATCACGGGGAATGCCTGTGATCCCTTTCGGTTTTTACTGCTACTCTCCGGTACAGCCTATGATAGCTGAAGAGGAAGTCGTACGCGGCTTCAACCTGTTGTCTCCCTACCAAAATATCCCGCGCACCGACATAAAAGCACGCAAGATATACATGGACCGCGCTGCCGAACTCGGCATGAAGGTAAATTACAATCTTTTGAGCGTAGCCACGGGCGGAACAGGATACAACAAAAACCAGAATCCGGAAGAACGCACCGAAATGCTCCGCCGAGAAGTTGAAATGTTCAAAGACCATCCGGCATTGCTCAGCTGGTATCTGGCCGATGAACCGGACGGACGTAAAACGCCTCCCGAAGACATCGTCGAACTTTACGATATAATAAAAGAAATAGACCCGTACCATCCCGTGACAATAGTGTTCATGCACCGCGGCACGGCTCGCAAATACGCCGACGGACTGGACATAGCCATGGGCGACCTGTACCCCGTGCCGCGCGCGCCGCTTAAAGGAGTCTCGGCATTCCAGGACGAGCTTTCCCGTGAATTCATGCTCGAAAAAGCCATATGGCTCGTACCGCAGGCTTTCGGAGGTAACGAATGGTGGACGCGCGAACCGACAGCCGCCGAAATGCGCGGAGCGACATACATGGGGCTGATAAACGGCAGCCGTGGTTTCCAGTACTTCATACGCCACGGACAGAACGGATTTCCCAAATCGACAACAGCATGGGCCGAAGCCGGCGCAATGGCGCTTGAAATAGCCGAACTAAGCCCGTATGTGCTCTCCGGTGAAGACGCGCCCGAAGTGAGCATAGCGGATTCGCTGGCCGAAGCCCGCGCATGGACACGCGGAGGGAACACCGTCATAGCGGTGGTAAACCAGGAAAACAAACCAAAGGACATATCCGTCAAGATAGAAGGCTCGGACTATTCCGGCCCTGTATCCGTTCCGTTTGAAGACCGTGTTGTCATGGCCGAAAACGGCGTAATAACGGACAAAATGCTCGGTTACGACTCCAAAGTTTACAAGATAACGCAAAAGGCGCCTGCAACATACGGAGATCCTGAAAATGTGGTAGTCGATCCGGATTTCGAACAGAACACATCGGTAGGCGTACCGAATGCAATATATGCACAGGTCGGTACCGGCCGCGGTTCGACATACTTCACGGATTCCCGCACGGCTTACAGCGGCGAACACTCCCTGCGCCTTACCACACACAAGAATGGCGAAGGAGTAACGCTCCAGCATTTTCCGATGATAGTGGATTCCGGACGCGTATATACCATATCTTTCTGGGCAAAAGCCGCACCGAAAGAGGAATTCCCTACGACCAAGAACTACCTGAACAAACGCGGAAAAGTAAAAACCGAGAAAATCAAACCCGAAGAGCCCGTATTGCATGTCAACCTGCGCCATTTAGGTAAAAACCTCGTCGACACCGACGTGACGATAGACAATCCGCAGTGGACACGGTACACGATAGACGTTCCGGTGGAAAAACAGCCCGGCCGCGGACGCGACGGCATCACCCTTAACCTCAACCTGAAGACTCGTTCCATGATATGGATAGACCTGGTAGAGTTCGCGCCAAAAAAATAAAAATCATAAAAAGCAACGCTACGAAAAAGGCGTCCCTTACCGGGGACGCCTTTTTACATACACACAATAAATAGATTAAACAAGTAAACTTTTTTACGTTCCGGGTGAAACCGGAAAACTATATACAAAACTTACATTTCATCCGGGAAACGGTACACTACCGTATTTATGTTCATACCGGCTCCGACGGAAGCCAATATTATGTTGTCCGAAGGTTTGAACACGTGGCCTTCCATCTTGCCGCGCGACACAAGGTCGAACAGCGTAGGGACGGTAGCTACCGAAGAGTTTCCGAGGAAAGGCAGGCTCATCGGCATAAAGTCCCTGCTTTCGGCCTTGCAATCCTTGTACAGGCGTTTAAGACGTATGAAGACAGCCTCGTCCATTTTTTCGTTAGCCTGGTGTATTATCAGTTTCGACACCTGCGAGAGCGACAGCTCGGCCGCATCCAACGCCGATTTTATCGCTGCAGGAACATTACGCAGTACGTATTCGTAAACCTTGCGGCCGGCCATACGTATCATCGTGGGGCGTTCGGTATATTCGGGATTGAGGCTAGGCCCGCCTTTCAGGTAATCTATCTCATCTCCGCAGTCGGATACGTTGGCAGTCGAAAGCACACCGTACTTCTTGTTATCTTCAACAGCCGAAAGCACAACCGCACCTGCTCCGTCGGCGAAAATCATGCTGTCCCGGTCGCAAGGGTCGTAAATTCGCGACAGAGTATCGCTGCCCACCACAAGTATGTTCTTCGCCTGACGGGCCTGGAGCAACTGATGCGCCAGAATAACGCCCTGAACCCATCCGGGACAGCCGAATATCATGTCATACGGTATGCACTTGTTATTTTTGATGCCCATCTTGTGTTTTACACGTGCAGCCATCGACGGTACCATTTCACTGGCAAAAACCCCGTGCCTTACGTCGCCGTAGTTGTGGGCCACTATCACATAATCGAGGTTTTCCTTGTCGCCTCCCCAGGCCTCAACCGCCCTGGAACCCGCTATGGCGGCCATGTCGGAATTAACAATGTGGTCTTCGGCATAACGGCGCTCGGTTATACCCACCAATTCCCTGAATTTTTCTATTATTTCCTCATTAGAGCGTGGTATGCGTTCGTTCTTTTCGTCGTAAAACTCGGCATCCATGAAATAGTCATTCTTTATGACTTTTTCAGGCAGATAACTTCCCGACCCTGTAATGACCGTATTAAGCACTTTTTCCATATAATTATCCAGTAGTTATTTGATGTTTTCGTCCCATTGAGTGACTCTTAATGCATCCCAACAGGCATGGCAAGCCTGCTGTATCCTCTTCTCGGTAAGTTTTTGGTTGTGGTCTATGTGGAGTTTGGCCATCTCGATGATAGGCCCCCTCGAAATTGCGATGATAGTGTAAAGCGGCAGGTCCTTTATCAGCTTCTTTTTCTTTCCTTCGATAAAAAAACGAAGCACAGGATTGAGTATCTGTACGCTGGAAACACGCGCCAGGTGCTGCATATAACCGGAATGACGGTGTTGTTCGGCGTACTGGAACTCGGCCGGATGGCTCATATAATAACGCGTCATGTTGAGCCACATACCCTCGAAACGCTCGCGGTAAGGCTTGTTCTCGTCATAACCGTCCAGCATGGCTACGATGACCCTCTGCTGGATGTCCCTTATCAGCTGGTATATCAGCTCGTCCTTGTTCCTGAAGTAGCGGTATATAGTACCGGCGCCTATACCGGCATCTTCGGCAATCATAGCCATCGAAGTGCCGTGGAACCCATAGGTGGATACCAGAAAAAGCGTACTTCTCAATATGGCCGTACGCTTGTCATACCTGTCTGAGTCGGGATTTGCCTGCCTCGAATTAGAATGAACATTCATTTCGCAATATTACGCACATATATCCGTTTAAACAAGCATTTTAAGACACTTTTTGACCGCCAGGCAACCATACCCGCATGCCGTTAAGGCCACATCATGCGATGTTTTCCGTCCATTTTTACCTTTTCGTTTTGATATTTCCTTTTTGATTATTATATTTGTAGGAAACAAGTTAGCAATTAAACAAAACACATAAGATATAAGGGGAAATGCAGGACAACATAAGTTTTACCCAACTTTTACTCACGCTGGCAGGCGCACTGGGCATCCGAGAACTGGCACCGGTGGTATTCTCAGCCGTATTCCGCCGCAGCGAGGATGTCGAATCGGCAAGGATAGACAACTCGGCGAAGCTGCAGGCCGCCTCGCGCGAACAAGTAAAATTCCTCAAAGACAGCCTCAGGGAAGCATACGAGGAAGTGGATAAAATGCAGGATGCGCTGAATGCCAAACGCGCGCTGATAAACGAACTGTCCCGCAAACTTTACAACATAGAACTGGAACTCCAGGTACTGCGCCGCGAACGCGACGGACTTTACTGCTGCGAAGTTGGCTGCAAAAACAGAAAAAATGAACCGATAATAAAAAAACACGATGGAAATTGAACTCATACGTACGAGCCTTTCCGATGATTTCACGGAAGGGGAACTGCGCATAAACGGGCATTTTTTCTGCCACACGCTCGAAGACCGAGTGCGCAGATTGCCGGCAGAAAAGAAAATCCCCGGCCTCACGGCTATACCTGCCGGAACCTACCGAGTTACGGTATCCGTGTCGCCTAAATTCGGGCGGTATTTACCCCTGGTGGAAAACGTGCCGTACTTTTCCGGCATAAGGATACACCGGGGCAACACGGCAGGCGACACTTCCGGCTGCATCCTTGTGGGTGAAAGCGCAGGACGCGGGCTTCTCAAAAATTCGACGGAAAAAGAAAGAACACTCACATCCCTTCTGCTCAAAACTCAGGAAAAAGGGGAGACGATAACGATAAGGATATCATGAAAAACGCGATATGCAAAACCGTATTGACCATTGCCACACTTGCCGCCCTGTGTTCATGCAGCGCAAAACGTTCCATCACGCAACATGACATACGGGAAACAACGGAAACAGCATCCGTAAACCGCACGGCGATAAGATCCGTAAAACGTTCGGAGACAATTTCGGCCGCGCGCCTAAAGATATACGAGACAATCGCCGAAAAAGACACATGCGGACGCACTTTAAAAGAAACCCGCCGCATGTACGATTTTTCAGGACACAGCGCATCGGCCGCCGACGGCACAACCGCAACGGTAAGTTGCGACAGTACGGCGGCAACGTCCGCCATTGCGGAAACTGCCACCGAAGAAAAAACCTCCGAACCGGCGGCACTATCCCTGGCCATGACGATAGCTGGAATGGCGGCGGCAGCGATGGCGGCGGCATATATCCTTAAAAAACTTATGAAATTTTTATGATGACGCTCCCGTCTGAGAGCGATCGAACCGGTATCACCCTGCCCCTTCGCGTATTTCCGAAAGTTCCAGCCAACGCTCTTCCAGCATATCCAGCCGCGACAGCACATCCTTCATCCTGTCCGAAAGCTCGCCTATACGTCCGGCCGTGAGTTCTTCGCCCGATGAAAAAATATCCTCGATGTTCTTTTTCTCTTCCTCCAGCACGGGTATTTCCTCTTCTATCGCTTCCAGTTCCTTCTGCTGTTTGTACGAAAGACCGGTTTTCGACTTGGGTTTTTCTTTATATCCCGCACGTTCGGACGGCGTATTTTCATTTCCCCCGGCAGGCATTCCCCTCCGCCACGCGCGGTATTCGGAATACGTCCCTGGAAAATCCTTTACCTTCCCGCCGCCCTCGAACACGAAGATGTGGTCCACTATCTTGTCCATAAAATAACGGTCGTGACTCACTATGAGCAAAACGCCGGGATACTCCGCCAGAAACTCCTCCAACACCGTCAGCGTTATGATATCGAGGTCGTTAGTAGGCTCGTCCAGTATCAAAAAATTCGGATTGGCTATCAGCACGGTACACAGATACAACCTGCGCAGTTCGCCTCCGGATAGTTTTTCCACATAGTCCCACTGCTGGGCGCGTGAAAACAGGAATTTTTCGAGAAGCTGTTCGGCCGAGAGCTTTCTGCCTTTTGCCAACGGCAGATAGTCGCCGTATTTACGGACCACTTCTATCACTTTTTCTCCAGGATTCACCTCTATACCGTCCTGGCGGTAATATCCGAACACGACCGTATCGCCTATCACCACTTTGCCCTTATCCGGCGGCACTTCCCCCGTAAGCAATCTTACGAAACTGGACTTGCCCGTACCGTTGTCGCCGACTACGCCTACCCTTTCCGCTCTGCGGAACGTGTAGTCGAACCCGTCCAGAACCTTCAATTGCCCCCACGATTTCGACACGCCGTGCATCTCAACCACTTTGCTGCCTAGCCGCTCCATGTTTATCCCAAGCGACAATACGCGCTCCTCCATTCGTCCTGCCGCCTTTTTGCTCAAATCCTCGAAGGAATCTATGCGGGCCTTTGCTTTCGTGCCGCGCGCCTGTGGCTGGCGGCGTATCCACTCCAGTTCGGTACGCATCAGGTTGCGCGCTTTGGACGCTTCCGCATCCGCCGCAGCGTAACGCTCGGCGCGTTTTTCCAGAAAATACGAATATGTTCCCTTGTAACGGTACAACATTCCTCCGTCCAGTTCCAGTATATCGGTACACACACGGTCCAGGAACCAGCGGTCGTGGGTTACCATGAACAGTGTTATTTTTTCCCTCGACAGGTACTCTTCCAGCCATTCGACCATAGGCAGGTCAAGATGGTTGGTAGGCTCGTCCAGTATGAGGAAATCGGGCGATTCAACCAGCACGCGCGCCAGGGCCAGACGCCTGAGCTGACCTCCTGACATTTGCCCGCAGGGAATGTCCAGCCTGTCGAGTTTTAACTGCGAAAGTATCGTGCGTATCCTGAGCTCATAGTCCCACACGCCAAGGGAATCCATCTGTTCGTAAGCTGCCTGGAAATCTTCGGCGTAAGATGGATCCGATGCTGCGCGCTCGTAACGCTCTATGGCCTTGAGACGGGGCGAATCGCCGGAAAATATCACCTGTTCCACCGTCATCTCCGCCGGGAACGACGGCTGCTGTTCCAAAAAACCGGTCTTTATCCCGTTGCGGAACACCACCGAGCCTTTGTCCGGGGTTTCACGTCCGGCCAGTATGCGCATAAGGGTGGTCTTGCCCGAACCGTTTTTTGCGACGAAAGCCACCTTGTCGCCTTGGTCTATACCGAACGTAATCCCGGTGAACAGCGTGCGTACGCCGAAGGATTTTTCGAGATTTTCTACCGAAAGATAATTCATAACTGCATGCAAAGATACGACAAACACCTGACTGTGTCCCTGCATAACGCACATTGTTTTCGGCATTCCGTCTTTGTAAAAAACCTGCAAAAAGCCTCATGCGTTACCCGCAGGTACAGTGAAAACCCACGGAATATATTACCGCCCTGCCGATTGCGGTAAAAAGGAATTAGTTGCTTACATTTGTAGCCTCGGAACAACATTATTTTTCATACACGAATGGTAAAATCGATGACAGGCTTCGGCCGGGCGCAGGTGTCCCTGCCGAAAAAAAAGATAACGGTAGAAATAAAATCCCTCAACAGCAAACAGATGGACCTCTCGACGAGGATACCGTCGTACTACCGTGAAAAAGAACTGGACCTGCGCCGCTACGTGACCTCGCGCCTTGTGCGCGGCAAGGTAGACGTACTGCTGTACACGGAAACGGAAGAAGCCGACATGAGCCACGACATAAACGTAGCGACAGTGCGTTCGTACATGTCGCAGCTCGAAGCGATAGAACCGTCCGCCACACCTGCCGAACGCCTCAGAACGGCCATGCGCCTGCCCGACGTGTTCAAAGGCGAACGCGAAGAGCTCACGGAAGAAGAATGGGCAACGGTAATGGAAGCCGCACATGCCGCAGCCGACGCGATCGACGCCTACCGCACCGCCGAAGGCCGCGTACTGCAAGGCGAACTGTCATCCTACATAGGTAACATACGTACGCTTTTGGGACAGGTAGAGTCTTTTGAAAAGGCTCGTGTGGACCAGATAAAGGAACGCATGAGGAAAAACCTTGTCGAAGCCGACGTCAAAGTGGACGAAAACCGTTTTGAACAGGAAATAATATTTTATCTTGAAAAACTGGACGTGACGGAGGAAAAAGTACGCCTCGGACTACACCTGGATTATTTCCTCAAGACAATGGAACACGAGGCCGACTGCGGTAAAAAACTGGGCTTCATCGCACAGGAGATAGGCCGCGAGATAAACACGTTAGGCTCTAAATCCAACCAGCCCGACATGCAGAAAATAGTAGTGCGCATGAAAGACGAACTGGAAAAGATAAAGGAACAATCGCTCAACGTATTATAATAACCGGACTGGATATATGGAGGGAAAGGACAAGATTCTCATTTTTTCGGCGCCTTCCGGCTCAGGGAAAACCACGATAGTAAACCGCCTTTTGTCCGAAGGATGGATGCCTGCGGAATTTTCCGTATCGGCCACCTCGCGCCCCCCGCGCGGACAGGAGACACACGGCAAGGAATATTATTTCCTCTCGCCCGACGAATTCCGCAGACGCATAGCCGCAGGTGAATTCGTGGAATGGGAAGAGGTATACCGGGACAACTATTACGGGACGCTCAAAAGCGAACTGACGCGGATATGGGGCAAAGGACACGCCGTGATACTGGATGTGGACGTGGTAGGCGGCATGAACATAAAGAAAATGTACCCGGAAAACACGCTGGCCATATTCGTGATGCCTCCGTCGATAGACGAACTTCGCCGCCGGCTCGAATCACGCGGCACGGATGCGAGCGACAAGATAGACATACGCATAGCCAAAGCCGAAAGGGAAATATCGTACTCGAAGGACTTCGACTGCATCATAGTCAACGACGATTTGGAAAAAGCCGTCCGTGAAGCCGAAGCCGCCGTACGCGCTTTTCTGGAAAGATAAAGACATGGCCGACACGAAAAAGAAAACGGGACTTTACTTCGGTTCGTTCAACCCGGTACATGCCGGTCACCTGATAGTGGCCGAACACATCGCCTGGCATACGGACCTGGACCAGGTATGGCTCGTCGTATCGCCTCACAACCCGTTCAAGGAAAAATCGTCCCTCGCCTCGGACTACGACCGTCTGGAGATGGTCAACCTGGCCATCGAAGGATACGATCGCCTGCGCGCCTGCGATGCCGAATTCCGTCTTCCCAAGCCAAGCTACACGTGCGATACGCTCATCCACCTGTCCGAAAAATACCCCTCCAGGGACTTCTCGCTCATAGTAGGAGCGGACAGTCTAATAGGTTTCGAGCGTTGGAAAAACTACGAATTCATCCTCAAATATTTTTCCCTTTACATATATCCGCGTCCCGGATATGAAAACACAAGCCCCGTTATCGAAGGTTCCCGTTTTAAAGTCATCGAAGGCGCACCGCAAGTCGAGGTGTCCGCATCGGCAATACGCCGAGATATAGCACTGGGACGCAGCGTCAAAGCGCTCGTACCTCCTGCCGTACTTTCCTATATGGAAAAAAACGGGCTTTACCGATAATCCCGGTCATAGACCGGTTATTCCGTTTTTATTTTTACTCCGCCCGGATTACCACGGCCTGTTCTAACCAGCATCAGTCGGCCGCTGATTGAAGCGTAAAGCGGAACGTCGTACCCGATCCAAGTTCGCTCTCGGCCTCTATGCCCTCGCCGTGCGACTCTATTATATGCTTGACTATCGAAAGGCCCAGCCCCGAGCCCCCGTTTTCCCTCGAACGGCTTTTGTCCACACGGTAAAAACGCTCGAAAACACGCGGCAGGTTTTCCGGGCTTATCCCTATGCCGTTGTCCGAAACCTGCGTTATCACTTTTTCTCCCGATTCGTACAATTTTACGCTTACCCTGCCGCCCGTATCTTTGGAATAACGTATCGAATTGGTTATAAGATTGGTAAGCACCTGTTCTATCCTCATCTCATCGGCCAGCACCATAACAGGCCTGTCGTAATCGCCGTCCATTTGCAGCACAACGCCGCGTTCTGCGGCTTCGATATCCATCATATCGACAAGGTCGCGCACTAACGCAACCATATCGAACGGTTCTTTCACCGGCGAGTTTTTCCCGCTTTCAAGTTTTGTTATCGTATCGAGGTCCTTTATCACTGAAGACAGCCGTTCGACACCGATAGAAGCGCGGCGAAGGTATTTCTCGGTAAGTTCACGGTCGTCCAACCCTCCTTCCAAAAGCGTGAGCAGGTATCCCTGAACGGTAAAAAGCGGTGTTTTAAGTTCATGCGACAGATTGCCTATGAAATCCTTTTGGAAAGACTCGCGGTCGCGCATAACGTTCTCGGCCGAACGGCGGTTTCTTACATACCCCCCCATGCTCCTTTCAAGATGCACCAGTTGTGAAAGGAACGATTTGGAACTGTCGTATCTCGAAAACGTGAAATGCCTGTATATTTTTTTTATTTTATCGGTGTAAATGCCTTTTATATAAGGGATAACTACAAAGCACACCAGAAGGTAAAAACCAGCCAGGGAAAAAACCAGAAAGTAAGTAAGCTCTATGCCCGCATCCAGACGCAGGCACAGGAAAAGCATAACCGCCATGAATGCCGCAAAAAGCACATGCGGGACAGCTTTGATAAAGACCTTTTTAAAGAACATTTCCATAGGCAGTCCCGCTCCTTTTCCGGGTTTTCCGGGGTATATTCAAGCCTCGAACTTGTATCCTACGCCCTTTATCGTTTTAAAATAATCCTCGCCTATCTTTTCGCGCAGTTTGCGTATATGCACATCTATCGTACGGCCTCCAACGACCACCTCGTTTCCCCATACGGTATCCATTATCTCGTCCCTTTTGAACACCCTGCCGGGACGCGAGGTGAGAAGGGAAAGAAGTTCGAACTCCTTCCTCGGCAGGACTATCTCCCGGCCTTTGTTCACCACCACATACCTGTCGCGGTCTATCACCAAATCTCCCGCCGCCAGACTCGTTTCCGCCTGCACGTCTTGTCCGCCTGCGCGCCTTAACAAGGCTTTTATTTTGGAAACCAAAACTTTGGGTTTCACCGGCTTGGTTATATAATCGTCGGCTCCGGCGTCGAAACCGGCCATCATGGAGTAATCCTCGGCCAGGGCCGTGAGAAACGTTACGAGAGTATCCTTCAGCTGCGGTATCTGCCGTATTTTCTCACACGTTTCCATACCGTCCATATCAGGCATCATCACATCCAGTATGATAAGCGCAGGCTGTTCCCTACGGGCTATCTCGACACCCTCTTTGCCGCCGGAGGCGGTGAATACGGTATAACCCTCTTTCCTGAGGTGGAAACCTACGAGTTCAAGTATATCCGGTTCGTCGTCGACGAGCAGTATTTTTATTTCAGAAGGATTCATAAGTGCGCATTTTATTGTCACCGACGGCATTGCGCCGACAATTCACAAGCCAAAGGTAATTAAAAAGACTTAAAAAGATTAAGCGTACGGAATTGTTTACAAAAAATTAAAAAGACGCTTACCTTCCGGTAACATCCTCGCCCACACCCCATGAAGAAAACGGATGAGCAGACAGGTATGAATTGTAATAACGCACATCCCCCGTTACCTCGCGGCCTATCCACTCCGGCAGTTCCACTTTCTCGTCCACGCTGCCCAATTCGGCCTCGGCCAGCACAAGCCCGTCATTTTCACCGTGAAACACATCCACCTCGAACACATGGCCACGGCACGGCACTTCATACCGCGTCTTGTCGATGACCCCGCTTTTGCACAGCCCCATAAGGGCCTGCGCATCCGCAGCGCTTATTTCCTTTTCCCATTCGAAACGCGACAACCCGTCGGACGAACCAGTTCCCTTCACCGTTATGAAACCCTTGTCCCCGGATATACGCACCCTGACGGTACGTGCAGGATCGTCGCACAGATAACCCTGCGTTATCCTGCGCGACACGCTTCCCTGTAAAGGAAAATCCCCACTCACGAGATACTTGCGCTCTATCTCTGTATTTTGCAGTTTATCTGCGAATTTTCTCATGCGTTTTCGGCTGATTAAACATTTTAAAGAGAATCTTAAAAATCCCGTCCCGCAGTTTTTCAGGCAGACACGCCGCAGTTTCTTTTTCAGTACCTGTCGAAATTCTCCTGTATCCGCACATGATCCGACGTCGAGATCAGCGAAAGCATCAGCAATATACGGGCTTTCTGCGGATTCAACCCGTTGGAATGTACGAATCCGAAACGTGCGTCGTCTACCTCGGCATCCGGAGTGGCCCCACCCGAAAAAACACGGGTGCTGCGTACTACCGCAATACCGTTTTCAGCCGCGCGCTCCAGCACAGGGAACACCTCGCGACCTATATTGCCATTGCCCACACCGGCCACGACCACACCTTTGTATCCGGCTGCTACAAGCGCACGGACGGCATCTGCCTTCACTCCGGCATAACCGTAAACGATACCTGCCTCAGGAAGGGTTTTCACCGCCGAAACGTCGAAAAACAAACCGTTCGTCCCTGCGTATCGCTCCGTGTAATATACTTTTCCCCCATGTATGCGTCCGACAGGCCCTCCGTCAGGATCGCGGAAAGTCTGTACGGCTGTCGTATGAGTTTTCACCGCACCAGAAGCCTGGAGGATATCGCCGTTCATAGCTATCATCACCCCACGTCCCTGCGATTGTTTGTCCGCCGCCACTGCAACCGCATTGAACAAGTTGAGAGGCCCGTCCGCACTGAGCGATGTCGACGGCCTCATGGATCCGGTGAGCACCACCGGCTTACTGCTTTTCACGGTAAGGGAAAGGAAAAACGCCGTTTCCTCCATCGTATCCGTGCCGTGCGTTATCACCACCCCGTCCACACCGGACATGGCAAGTATTTCATTTACCTTTTTGGACAACACGAGCCAGTGCGAGGAGTCCATATCCTGCGAAGACACATTGAAAACCTGTTCGCCCCTGACACGTGCCACGGTATTCACCTCCGGCACCGCTTCTATCAATTGTTCCACTCCTATCCGCGAAGGTTTGTAAGACCCGGCAGTGGAAGTCCCGCCCACCCCGGCTATCGTACCTCCGGTCGCCAGAATATAAACCGAAGGCAGTTCCTGTCCCGACATACGAACAGAGGCGAATACAGCGGCCAACAAAAGCCACATTGTAAAAACATGCAGGCGATCTTTCATAACCGTATAGTTTTTTGATTTTTTACCTCATAGCCAGTGCTGCTTCTTCCGCTTTGCGCATTTGCCCGGCCTCCTCCGGGGTTTTGTCCTTGTACCCCAGATAATGCAGCACACCGTGAGCCATAACACGATCCAACTCGTCGCGGAAATCCTCGCCCAACGAACGGGCATTGTCCGCCACGCGCTCAACGCTTATGAACATCTCCCCGCTCACGATATAGTCTTCGCAATAGTCGAAACTTATTATGTCGGTGTAAGTATCGTGGTCGAGATATTCGATATTGAGCTTAAGGAGCTGCTCGTCGGAACAGAAAGTATAACACAATTCTCCCACTTCCTTACCGGCACCCTCTATTATACGCGTTATCCAATCGGTATAAAAATCCTCGTCTTCCAGTTCGAAAACGGTATCGTACAGGTATTCTATCATTTGTATGAAGTTATTTAACGGTTATGATACTGCGTCGCATACCGGCGGTATTCACAGTATTGTAAGCGTATATTCGATCGTAGCCGTCTTATCCAGCATCGCAGCCACCGAACAGTATTTTTCCAGTGAAAGACCTATCGCCCGCTTTACCTTTTCCTCAGCCAGATCAGTACCTATGGAAAAATGCATCGTTATATGATTGAAAGGCCGAGCGGCAACGCCTTCGGACCTGTCCCCGTGGACATCCACACGGTAAGACCTTACTTCGGCGCGTTGTTTTTCAAGTATCATCAGCACGTCTATCGAAGCGCATCCGGCCAATCCTTCCAGCACCAGTTCCATCGGACCCGTACCTTCCGGGTGCAGAGGATCTATGCGGTTGACGAAGACCGGGTAACCGGCCGCTCCTTTGGCTATCATTTTTCCTTCGGGAGATAGTTCGAGTGAAATGTCCATACCTGTCGTATATTTATTTAGGATAATTATATACCCGAATCATACCGCTTATTTCCGCCACGCTTTCTTATCGTCCAGAGGCCCCTCCCTCCAGGACAGTAAATCAGAATATTGCTGCACAGGCATAATGTTTCAAGCGGTCAATCCAAGTATAAAGTTCCTTTATTTATGTGTCTTGTGCAAATGTAGATACAAATAATTTAACATGTCCTTAAAATAAGGATTTTAATTGACAAATCAAATTTAACTATGTTAAAATACCCTTTTGCACGCCACTTTATTTCAGAGTATGAAAAATAGTAGTATATTTGTATCACTAAAATACAATTTTAGTTTTTCATAGTTATAGTTTTTAGGTTTGGGTTAGTTTTATTGAAAGGAGCATCTTACGATGCTCCTTTCCTTGTTTTATTCATATTCCGGAAAGCTTTTTTCATACTCTGAAAATCATACTCAGACACAGTTCTGCCATTCCCAACTCAGGGAATAGAAGGCGGGGCTTAAAGCCCCGCCTTTTATTCTTTGCAGAAGAAAAAAATCCGTTATGCATACACCGCCTCGCTCAGACGGAGTATATCGGTGTACACACCGCGTGCGGTCACCTGAGCACCGGCCCCCGCACCCTGTATCACCAGAGGATTTTCTCCATAAGACTCGGTATATATCTCGAACATCGAATCCGAACCCTTCAGGCTACCCAGAGCCGTACCTTTTTTAACCTTCGCCAGTTTCACCTCCAAAGTACCGGTCACCGCATCCAGATCACCCACATATCTAAGAACCTCGTCAGGCGCCAACGAAGCCTTGCGCGCAGCATAATATTCGTTGAGGTAATCCCCGGAAGACAAGAAATCCTCCACCGAGCCGGTTCGCAAAGATTCCGGTATGAGATTTTCTATCGCTATGTCCGAAAACTCGCTCTTGAGGTCTATCTCGCGGGCCAGTATCAGGAGTTTGCGCGCCACGTCGTTGCCACAAAGGTCCTCGCGCGGGTCGGGCTCGGTATAACCGCGCTCCATAGCCTCGCGAAGGATAGTGTAGAAATCCTTGTCCTCTTCCGAGAAATGATTGAAAATATAGCTCAGTGTACCGGAAAACACACCGCGTATGCGGCGTATCTTGTCGCCCGAATGATGCAACTGACGTATCGTATCCACAAGCGGCAGTCCCGCGCCCACGTTCGTCTCGTACAGGAACGTCTTGCCTTTCTGTTTGAGCAGGCGGCGTAACGAAGCGTAAAAATCGTATGAAATGGTATTGCCCACCTTGTTGGATGCGACTATATCGTACCCAGCCGACACGAACCGCGGATAATTCCGCACGAAATCCGCAGAAGCGGTATTGTCGACCACCACTACGTTTTCCAGATTGTGCTGTTCGATATACTCTATGAGCGAGTCTATGGAATACGGCTGGGCATGGGCGTCGAAATCGGCGCGCCAGCCGCGTCCTATGCCATGATTGTCGAGCAACGCTTTTTTGGAATTGGCCACACCGAATATGTTTATCCTCAGGTTACGGCGCTCCAGTATTCCGTCCTCGGTATCCTGTATCTGGTCTATCAACGTACCCCCCACGTTGCCGCAGCCGAACACCAGCACGTTCAGTTTTTTCGACACGCCGAATATATGGTTGTGTATTACGTTCACCGCCTTTTTAAGGTTCGTCTTGTCCACCACCAGCGAAAGGTGCTCGCCGTTTATCGTATTATTGATAAGATACGGCACTATCGCGTTTTTCCTCAGGGCCGAATAAGCTTTGTCCAGGAAATCGGCATGGCGCCCTATTATGGAAATAACGGCCACATTTTTGTCCACCGCTATGTCCGATATATCCTCGACGCGAAGCTCGTTTGCGAACTCTTCCTCAAGCACCACTTTGGACAGCGAAGCCTTTTCCGAATCCACGATAAAGCCTATGCCGCGTTCAGAAGATGCCTGCGAGACAATCTTCACGCTTATCCCGTGCGCCG
Organism: Flavobacteriales bacterium; assembly: GCA_003150615.1. GTDB lineage: Bacteria > Bacteroidota > Bacteroidia > Flavobacteriales > UBA1820 > Merdimorpha. Next base: position 75,541 of record QALN01000007.1, read on the forward strand.
ACAGGGAAGCGAATATGCGCCCGTCTATGCCCACTTTTCCCAGCATGCCCCTGCCTTCGATACTCACCAGCGCCACGTCATCTATCACCGAAATGGCTTTAAGCCCCTCGCCGGAGCCTTCCCCTGCTATGGTAGTGCCTTTGCACTGCGGATTGAACGAGTTGAGAATGCGGATAGGGATGCCTTTTTCGACCAACGGCAGTATGGTCTTGGCATGCAGCACGTTCGTACCGAAATTAGCCAGTTCGTTAGCCTCGCGGTACGACAACAGGGGTATTATCTGCGCATCCTCGACCAGATTGGGATTGGCCGTGTACACACCGTCCACGTTGGTCCAGTTCTGAACCTCCTCGGCATCGAGGAAACTGGCCATCAGCGTAGCCGAATAGTTGCTTCCGTTGCGGCCCAGAGTGGTCGTCTGGTTGTTTATCGTAGTGCCGATAAAGCCCGTCACCACCTCTATCACGTCCTGTGGCGCGCCGGCGAAAAAGTCCTTCACGTTTTTCTGGGAAACGTCCATTATGACACTGGCCGAGCCGTATTCGTCCGTAGTCTTTATCAGATGGCGCGAATCGACAAAGCGCGTCTTAAAACCGCGTTTTTCCAGCAGATGCGCCACCATCCTGCAACTGAGTATCTCGCCGAAGGAAAGGAAACGGTCCTTTATCTTCAGACTGTACTCGCCAAGAAGAGCCACGCCTTCCAGTATTTTCTTTATCTCTGCAAATTCGGCCGACATGTCCATATCCTCGGCCGGAGCTTTCTGCCTGAGACAGAAATATTCGAACGCTTCGGAATAATCCTCTCCCCGCGCAGCCTTTTCCAGCATATCTTCCAGCATATCGGTAGAGCGACCCCGGGCAGAGCATACAACGAGTATCTTGCCCATTCGCGCCTGGTCGCTTATAATGTCCAGGGAATGTTCCAGGGGGGAGCCTTCCGCTCCCGATAGCGATTTGCCGCCGAATTTCAGTACTTTCATCTTTTTACTATACGGTCTATAATTGTTAAACCATGGCCACAGGCCATTTGATATTTGTCTGTTCACCGGGATAACCCGGCTGTCCGGGATTAGAAAAACGGCCGCAGCAAATCCTGCAACTGGCGGAATTCTATCAGGAAACCGTCGTGCCCGTGCGGCGTTTTCAGCTCCAGATAATGCGAATCCTTGCCCATGGCAATGAGCGCGCGGTGCGTTTCTTCGTTTTCGTATGCCTGGAAATACATGTCGGAATCTATCCCCACTTGCACTATACGCGATCTGACAGGCCCTACGGCCGTCTCAAACGAACCCCTGCCACGGCTTATATCCACCGTCGATATCAGGTGCGTCATCAGCCGGTAGGCGTCCGGGGAAAAACGCCCGGATAGTTTATCGCCGTGATGCATCAGCCATGATGTGACATTGGGCACTCCCAAGTCCGTATTTTCGGTACGCGAGAACTTATCCCTGAACGACTGCGGAGTGCGGAAAAAAAGCATCGTCATCATACGGGCATCGTACATTCCCCCGTCGCCCCGTGCGAGCATCGACATCTGTACGGACGAAAGCCCCATAACCCAATCTGTCGATTTCCAGTCGCCCGCCACAGCCACGCCCTGAGCGGCGAAATCCGGGTATTCGGCCAGCGCTTCCCACACCAGGCAGGCTCCCAGAGAACCGCCTATCATCGTATGCAGGCGTCCCACTCCCAGTTTTTTAGCCCCTTCGACAAAAAGGCGCGCTATGTCCCTGGCGGTAAAATCCGTATATCTGTCTCCGAGCAGAAAACCGTCGTAACCGTTTCCCGGTATGTTGAAACAAAGCACGCAATACTTATCGGTATCCACAACATTTGCCGGAGATATCAACCCGTTCCACCATCCGTCCTGTCCGCATACGTTCGAGTTGCCGGTCAGCGCATGGCATACCATCACCACCGGCGCGGGGCTGCCCAGCGGCCGGCCGAACACTTCATAGGACAACCTGAGCGAAGGGTAAAAAGCCCCCGTCGATGTAGTAAAACCGTTTATTTCTACGTAACTGAGCATATTTTTCACAACACACAGGATGCAAATGTAATAAAAACGCGTTTGCTTTGCGTTCTTTGCAATCCGTTTTTCACAATTATTTTCAATCTTTCAACAATCCGGCAAAATAATTGACAATAGCATCGGCCAGCACATCCTGCGAAGGCGCGCCGCCGTCGCGCTCCTTCACCGGTTCATAATGCGGATAACCATCCGCATCGCGGTGCGAATACCGGTAATAGCCGTACGGTTCCAGCAGTACGCACGTACCTATGTGCATCACATTCATCTTGTCGTCGCGCGAAAGGGGCCCCGCAGGCTTTCCCAACGACTGAAGCCCCGCCAGAAATATCATTTCCGCAATACCGGGAGCCTCATCCAGGGAAAAGAATTCCCTGAGGGCGGCACTTATCTTTCCGAGTTTCTCTCCTGTATCCATATCCTAACCTTGAGGTATTAATATTTTGTCAAAGGTAAGCCATACCGGCTGATTTATTGACCGTTTTTCCATAATTTCGCAGATACGTAAAACGCAACCGAATAAATATCCATGATAAGACACGCCGTACTGGTAATTTCAGCCCTTATGCTGACACTATTCCCCGCCGCAGGACAATCCGGGGATAAGTTCTCACTGGAAGACATATACAAAAACGGCAGATTTACAGCCCGTGGCATAGACAATCTGCGCTCGTCTGCGGACGGGATACATTACACCCTTCTGGAAAGAGAAAACGGAAACTATTCGGTAAACGAATACCGCTACTCCGACGGAGTGAAAACCGGCACCCTTTTCTCCTCGCGCGGCATTCCCGGATTGGATGGCAGAAGAATATACGGATACGAAATAAGCCCGTCCGGGGACAAAATACTCCTGGAAACGGAACACGAACCGGTATTCCGGCGTTCATTCCTTGCCAGGTATTACGTATTCGACCGAGACAAAGGCACCTCTGAAATACTCGATACCTCCAAAGTACAACAGCCGGCATTCTCTCCCGACGGCACAAAAGTAGCATACAGCAAAGACAACGACATCTATTACAAAGACCTCGCATCGGGCAATATCGTCCGCGTGACCCGCGACGGCCGTCACGGCCATGTGATAAACGGCACGGCAGATTGGGTGTATGAAGAAGAATTCGCCGTGGTACGCATGTTCGGCTGGAGTCCGTCGGGCGGACACATAGCGTACGTGCGTTTCGACGAGAGCGCCGTACCTGTGTACGGCACGGACATTTACGGGGAATCGCTGTACCCCGTGCGCCAGACGTTCAAATACCCAAAAGCCGGGGAGAACAACTCGTGCGTCAGTCTGCACATATACCATCTGGCCGATTCTTCAGCCACAGAAATAGGCATGGGCAGCCGTGGCGACTTCTACATCCCGCGCATAAAATGGGCCCCCGGAGCCGACCGCCTGGCTTATTTCGTCATGAACCGCGCACAGAACCATCTGGAGGTATTTTCAACGGACCCGCACGGCGATAACACCGAACTGCTGTTCGAAGATACCGACAAAGCATACATAAACCTGGACGACAACACGGTATTCCTCAATGACGGCAGCGTGGTTTTCGTAAGCGAGCGCGACGGCCGGGCGCATCTTTACATCAGGGACAAAAAAGGCAGCGTAACCCAGCTCACGCGCGGACAATGGCAGGTCACCGACTTTTACGGCATAGACGAGGAAAAAGGGCTTGCATACATCCAAAGCACGATACACGGACCGGAAAACAGAACGGTATCCTGTGTCGACATCAGAAAAAAAAGCGCCCGCCGTGGAAGCGTATATCATCTTTCGGCAGAAAAAGGAACGAATTCGGCCGTTTTTTCCAAAGGATTCAAATATTACATAAATACACTCAAAAGCACGGACACCCCGCCGCTTTACACACTGAACGACCCACGCGACGGACATGTGATAAAAACGCTGCGTGAAAACACATCTCTGGCAGCGCTTGCAGACTCGCTCGCACTTCCGCGCAAGGAATTCTCCACGCTGAAAATGGACGGAGGCTACGACCTGAAGATGTGGACCATGAAACCGGCCGATTTCGACCCCGCTAAAAAATACCCGGTACTCATGTACGTTTACGGAGGGCCCGGCAGCCAGCAGGTGCTTAATTCGTGGTACAATTCCATGGACCTGTGGTTTGCATACCTTACTACCAAGGGCTACATTGTAACGTGCGTGGACAACCGCGGCACCGGCGGACGCGGAGCCGGATTCGAAAAACAGATATACCGCCGTATGGGACAACTCGAAACAGAAGACCAGATAGAAGCGGCGCGTAAAATAAGCACCCTGCCTTATGTCGATCCCTCACGCATAGGCATATTCGGATGGAGTTTCGGAGGATACATGTCCAGCCTGTGCGCCACGCGCGGAGGCGGGATATTCCGCGCAGCGATAGCCGTAGCGCCCGTTACCAGCTGGCGCTTTTACGACAGCATATACACCGAACGCTACCTGTCCACACCTCAGGACAACTCGGCAGGCTACGACGACAACTCACCCCTTACATACGCCGGCGACCTCTCCGGCCGCTTTTTGCTGGTACACGGTACAGCTGACGACAACGTTCATTACCAGAATGCGATGCGTTTTTCATCCCTGCTTGTATCGCATAACCGGCCGTTCCGCCAGATGACGTACGCGGATAAAAACCACAGCATCAACGGCGGTATGACCTCGCTCCACCTTTTTACCATGATGACCGACTTTATACTCGAAAACCTGTAACCAACCGCTCCCCGAAAGGCACAAATACCCCACAGTCGCATGAAAACGGAAAAAACACCGACGGAAAACGGAAAGAACATCAAAAAATACCTGCCATACGCGCTATGCCTGGCTCTGCTCGCGCTGATATCGCTCGCATACTTCAACCCCGTACTCTCCGGTAAAGTACTGGAACAGGGCGACATAAAACAATTCGCAGGTTCGGCCCAGGAAATACTGCAATACCGCGCCGAAAACCACGGCGCCGACCCGTACTGGACCAATCGTATGTTCGCCGGCATGCCCGGATACCAGATAACATCCGATTTCGATTTCAACCTGATAAAATACCTCGACTCGGCCATACGCTTCCTTCCGCGGCCGGCCGACTACGCTTTCATATTCTTCGCAGGATTTTTCGCACTGATGCTCGCAATGCGCGCCGGATGGAAAAAATCGCTTCTCGGTGCGCTCATGTTCGGACTTACCACCTACCTGTACATCATTCTCGAAGCCGGGCACAACTCCAAGGCTCATGCGATAGCCTACCTGCCGCTGGTAGTGGCGACCGTCGTGATGACATACCGTGGCAAATACCTGTGGGGAGGCATAGCGATGGCCTTCGCAATGGGACTGGAAATATATGCCAACCACCCGCAAATGACATACTACATGGGACTGGCCACCGCCATCTTCGTCATAATCTACTTTTTCGAATGCTACTTCAAAGGCCGGCTCAGGCACTTTTTCATCGCCACCGGCATACTGGCACTGGGCGCATTGGTCGGCGTAGGCATGAACGCTGGACGGCTGTGGAGCACATGGTCGTACCAACAGCACACCATACGCGGAGGCAGCGAACTTACGGCAGAAGGCCGACAGGAACAAAAAGGACTGGACAAAGATTACCTTTTGATGTGGAGCTACGGCAAAGGGGAAACGTTCAACCTGATGATTCCCAACCTGTACGGAGGAGGCTCGCAGACCGATCTGGGACGCGGCAGCAACATACGCAAAGCCGTACTCGACTACACAGGCAACGCCATGCAGGCCGACCAGATATCCGCCGCCGCACCTACATACTGGGGAGATCAGCCGTTCACTTCCGGCCCGGCGTACGTCGGGGCTATAGTCGTGTTCCTGTTCATCCTGGGAGCGTTCATCGTCAAAGGAAGCGTAAAATGGTGGCTTCTGGCCGCAACCGCGCTAAGTTTCCTTATGGCCTGGGGCAGCAACGCCATGTGGTTCGCCGACTTTATGATAGACCATTTCCCCATGTACAACAAGTTCCGTACGCCATCTTCGGCCCTTATCGTATCGTCGATAACGATGCCCGTTCTGGCAGTTCTGGCCGTAAGGGAGTGGTTCCGGCGCGAAAAAACCGACCTTACCGACAAACGCCGCAGGTTGTATTTCAACATATCGCTGCTGCTCTCGGCAGGAGTGTGCGCCTTTCTGGTACTGCTGTCCAACAGCGTGATGTCGTTCTCCGGCCCTGCTGATGAGCAGATGTTCGGAGCATACCCGCAGATACTGCGCGCGCTCAAGGCCGACCGCCACGACATGCTCGTTGGCGATGCAGTACGCTCGCTCTTTTTCATCGCGGCAGCGGGAGCCCTGCTGTGGTTCTCGTTCAAAGGTAAAATAAACAGCAACGTCGTTGTCTTTTCCCTGTGCGCGCTGGTCGTGCTCGATATGTGGGGCGTGGACAAACGTTACCTCGATAATTCCAATTTCACATCGAAATACACCATGTCCGATCCGTTCCGGGGCACTACAGCACACATGGCCTCGCGCATGCTATCCGGGGACACGTCGTATTTCCGCGTTTGGAACCGAACGGTAAGCACCATGCAGGACGCATCGACATCGTTCTATTTCAACTCCCTTGGCGGATACCACGCCGCAAAACTACAGCGTTACCAGGAGCTGTGGGACTACCACATCTCGAAAAACAACATGGGAGTGGTATCCATGCTCAACACCAAATACATAATAGAACCGCCGCAGCCAGGCTCCGATGCCCCGCAGATAAGGCTCAACACAGAAGCATTCGGTCCGGCATGGGTAGTGGACAGCATCGTCTTCGCCGCTAACGCCAATGAAGAACTCGCCGCACTCGCCGCGCTCGACCTCAGGCGTACGGCAGTGGCCGACGTGAAATTCAAAGACGAAGCATCATTCCAGGCTCCGACGGAGGACTCCTCGGCAGTGTACAGCGTCCGCCTGACATCTTACCAGCCTAACCGCCTGACATACGCCACGGACATGGCATCGGCCGCACCGGTGATATTTTCCGAAATATACTACCCCGAAGGCTGGAACGCGTACGTCGACGGCTCTCCGGCCCGCCATTTCCGCGCCGACTACACCTTGCGTGCGATGATAGTCCCTGCCGGGAGCCATACTGTCGAATTCCGTTTCGAGCCTGCCGAAGTCCTCTGGGGCGACCGCATAAACCTCGCCTGCACGCTTCTGGCGATAGCCGCCGCGGCCGCTGCGCTGTATTTTTCCATCCGGGGCAGGAAAAATCCGCCTGCCGTTGAAAAAACCGACGGGAAGTCCGAATAACGACGATGAAAAAAGTCCTTGTCATAAGCTATTATTTCCCTCCTGCGGGCGGGCCGGGCGTACAACGTTGGCTCAAGTTCGTAAAATACCTCAATCATTACGGGGTAGAACCCGTCATGTACGTCCCCGAAAATGCCGATTACCCTATCACCGACCCCACGCTGGCAGGCGAAATACCCGAAGGACTTAAAATATACCGGGGCAAGATCATCGAACCCAACCGCATCCTCTCACGCCTTGGTGCTAAAAAAGCAAAAGACACCAGTGCAGGCTTTATAGATTCCTCGTCCGGTAAAAAGGGACTTCTCGGCAAAACTCTCGCCTGGATAAGGGCCAACATCTTCATTCCCGACGCCCGCATGCTGTGGATACGCCCGTCCGTCAGGCGATGCGCACGTATCCTGCGTGAGGAAGGCATCGACACGGTCATAAGCACCGGCCCTCCCCATTCTACGCACATGATAGCCCTGGCGCTGAAAAAGAAAAGGCTATGCCGCCGGTGGATCGCCGATTTCCGAGACCCGTGGACCAAAATAGACTATTTCCACCATCTGCCGCTGACCGGCCCGGCCTTAAAACTGCACCGTAAAATGGAAAGCCGTGTACTATCCGAAGCGGACGACGTTATAACCGTCTCACGGAGCATGGCTCGCGACTACCAGGACCGTGCCAAAGGTTTCCTGCACGTTATCACCAACGGTTTCGACATATCCGATGCCCCTTGCGGGAAAACGCTCCCTGACGAAAAATTCACGATCTCGCACATAGGTTCGATGAACGCCGACCGCAACCCTGAGGAACTATGGGAAACACTCGGTGAAATATGCCGGGAAAAGCCTTCGTTCGCCTCGGACCTCCAGATACGCCTTACCGGAAATGTCAGTCCGGAAGTATTCCGGTCGCTGGAGCTGTCCGGCCTCTCCGGGCATACAGTCCACATCCCTTACGCGCCACATACCGAAGTCGTGCGCATGCAATATTCCTCGCGCGTATTGTTGATGATGATGAACCGTACGCCCGACGGGGCTATGTACATAGCTGGAAAACTGTTCGAATATCTGGCCGCACGCCGGCCTGTGCTGCTTGTAGGATTTTCCGACAGCGACGCTGCAGACATACTCCGTGATGCCGGGGCAGGTTACGCCGTGGATTTCGAGGACAAAAAATCACTCAAAACAGCGGTAGAAACGCTTTACAAATCGTACAAAGACGGTACGGACTGTACTTTGTCAAATAAGGGCAGCCTGGACAAATATTCAAGGGAAGCGCTCACGGCACGTCTGGCCCGCGAAGTGATTTTAAAGCCGTAAAACGGGCAGCAGCAGAAAATCTTCTTTTGATCCTTATTTTTTATTCCAGAACATTCCATCATATCCGTCTTCTTTTGTCAGGCATGTCGCCTGGCAAAAGCATGAATATAAGTACCATTAATCTATAGTTCATCCGCCTGAGCGGCTCCTTTTCCGGATAAGCCGACACGGCGCGTTTGTTTCCGAGCTAGCCATGACATGGCGGATTTACGCGGCACTACAACCTCCTTTCCAGGGCGTAGAAATGCGTGAGGAACCGCAGTCATAGGCTGTTTTATATTCCGCCGGGACCACCCGGCCTTTTGTAGAAATAAAGAAAGAGGAGAGGATATTCCAGTTACCGGCATACCTGCTCTTTGCCCGGTCAATCGGCGGCGAAAGCCGTTACCGCCTTGACATACCCTGCGCTCAAAGGGACCGAAGGGTTCATGTATGTTTTGAACAGTTGTGTTTGCAGGTCTTTTGTGTCGGTATCCTTGAGTACGTGGTTCATCCCCTCTATTACGGCTTTTTTCGCCGCCGGGTTGGCTTGACACAGGATTTCCGCATCTTGTAGCGACACTTGTATGTCCATATTCCCCTGAATTACCAGAATAGGGCATTTTACCTGTTTTATCAGTTCGGCCGGTTCGTACCTCATGCACGATATCAGAAACGGCTGGACCGAAGGCCGGAAAAGGGAATTGAGTTCCGCCGGTACTCCGGGGTATTCCTTTCCTGCTTTCAGCGAGTCTATTATCGGGGTTACGGAGGCCGTCAGCTGAGGCGCACGGTCGGCCAGCTGTTCCTTGAGCAGGTCGGCCATGTTGCGTCCCGGCCCGGCTACTGTTATCAACCCGCCGACTTTAGGATTGTTTGCGGCTGCGGCTATGGCAATCAACGCACCTTCGGAGTGTCCGAGCAGTATTATACGGGAAAAACGGCGGTCGCCGTAGTATTTGTCCACCAGTGCGCGCGTGTCCGAGATATAATCGTCGAAGCGCATGTTCTCTTCCTTCATGTCCGGTATGATGCTCTCGCCGGCCATGCGCTTGTCGAACCTGAGCGAGGCGGTTCCGGCTTTTTCCAGTTCTTCGGCTGTCATTTTGAGGCAGTCGGTATTTACCCCGGCACGTTTCTGGTTGCCGTCCCTGTCGGGAGAGCCGGAGCCGGCTATCATTATCACCAGGGATACAGGCTCGCCGCCTTTGTCGGGGACGGTCAGCGTGCCTTTCAGTTCCACGCCGTCAGGGGCGGTGACCGATACTTCCCGTATGTCGGTCTGTGCCGCAACCTCGGTGGCCGGAACAGCCGCCAGAAGCATTGAAAAAACGCATTTTACGGCCAGAGCCTTATTTTTTAGAAATTTCTTTGTCATTATTACCGTGTTTTTGTCATTGATAAGTTATGACAAATATAATATTTTCCCGTCCGCTTCCTATGTATGTCTATAATATATATTTTTGTCACCTGACGCAAAACAATACGGAAGGCATATGAAAAAAATCATATTGGCGTTGGCCGCCGCTGCGGTCGTGATATTTTCCGGATGCTCGAAAAGGACGGGAGGAGTAGAGACTGCCCGTCGTACGGTGCTGGTGTATATGGCGGCACGCAACAGCCTCAGCGATGAGGCGTATGCCAATCTGTCCGGGATGGCACAAGGGTACAAGGATGCCGGGGTCAGCGATTCGGACAATTTGATAGTGTATTTCGACGCGATAGGAGAAAATCCGAAACTGGTCCGTGTGGACAGCCGGGGCGTACATACGCTAAAGACATATCCTCAGCGGAATTCCTGTACGCCGGAGGCTCTGGCAGGGGTGATAGGAGAAACGCTGGCTATGTTCCCGGCATTGGATTACGGATTGGTATTGTGGTCGCACGGTACGGGGTGGGCTCCTGCGGATTTCCCGTTGTCGTCCGTTTCGCCTCGCACGGCAAATGCCCCGGCGGGTCAAAGCCCGTATCCGCCTACCAGGACTTTCGGACAGCAGTACTATGAAGGGACGAACTATGAAATAGAGTTGTCCGCGCTGAAACAGTCCGTGCCGTCCGGGGTTTTCGAGCTGATACTTTTCGATGCATGTTACATGGGCGGTGTGGAAACGGCGTATGCGCTCAGGGACAAAGCGCAGTACATAATATCGTCGCCTGCACGGGTAGTAGCGGACGGCATGCCGTATTCGCTGATAACGGGTGATTTATTTCCGCAGGGGAACGCCGAGGCTTCGTACAAGCGTATTTGCGAGAAATATTTTTCTTTTTACAACGGGCATCCTGACCCGTCGTACCGTTCGGCAACGGTATCGCTGGTCAGAACTTCCGGACTCGCTGCGCTGGCTGCGTCGGTAGGGAATATTGTGAAGAAAAACGCCTCGGTTGTTTCGTCGTTGCCGCTTGCGGGAATGCAGTATTTCGATGCTTATGCCGAGCCTTTCATGTTCGACCTTGACCAGTTTATGGAAAGGACTGCATCGGCGGATGATTATTCCGTTTTTTCCGCACGGCTTTCGCAAACTGTACTTTACGCCGCGCATACGGACGATTTTTTCGGAGAGCCGATCACGCGGTGCTGCGGGCTGTCGTCGTATATCCCGGTGGCGGCGTATTCGCGGTACAACGTTTATTACGTCCGTACGGATTGGTATGACGCGTGTTACCGGTAGAGGTTGTCCGTTTTTAAGCTTTCTTTTTTAAGTAGATAAAAAACGCCTGTCCGTCACGGAAAAACGGACGGCGGTCTATTTTTGTTGTCCCGGCATTTGCCGGCGGTTATGTTTGTGCCTGATAATAAAAAGGCACAGACACATGAATGCAACCTTTCTTAAAACGCTGATACTCGTTCCGGCTGCGGCGATGTTGTTCCAGACGCCGGCCTTTTGCCAGAAGGCTTCCGGCGAAAAATGGACTCTCGGAGAGTGCATAGACTATGCGCGTGAAAAAAACCTCGACGTACAGAGCGCAAGGATACAGCTGGAAACATCGGAGGTGAACGTAAAACAGGCTTCGGCAGCTCGTATGCCTTCGCTCGGGGCATCCATATCGCAGGGACTTTCCCATTCGCGCCAGGACGGCATGAGCGGGGATACGAAAAACAATCTCGTTTATACTGGCAACTACCAGCTTTCGGCCGGTATGACGCTGTGGAACGGCGGCAAGCTGAACAATACCCTCAAACAACAGAAAATAAGCAACCAGGCTCAGGCGTTCGATGTTGACAGGGCTCAGAACAGTATTGAAATAGCGGTAACTCAGGCTTATCTGCAGATATTGTATAATGCCGAAGCGGTAAAGATAAACCGCGCTACGGCCGAAACCTCCTTCTCGCAGATGGAGCGCGCACGGGAGATGTACCGGGCAGGTTCGATATCCCTTAGCGATTATGCCCAGATAGAGTCGCAGCATTCGTCCGACAAGTACAACCTGGTGTCGGCGCAGAGCACTTTGGACAGAAGCGTGCTAGAACTCAAGCAATTGCTCGAACTGGAGGCCGGTTACGATTTTCAGGTCGAATTCCCGCAGATCGGCGACGACCAGGTGTATGCCGTCATACCGTCTTCGACGGATGTTTACAACACTGCCCTTTCGGTGATGCCGGAAGTAAAAAGCAGCCGCCTTTCGGTCGAAGCGGCCAAAATGGGCGAGAACATAGCCAAAGCGCAGGCCCTGCCTAGCGTTTCCCTGAGTGCGGGACTCGGCACGGGACATGCCACGTCTTCGTCGGATGCTTTTTCGCGCCAGCTGGACAACCGTTTCAGCCAGAACGTGGGACTTAGCATATCGATACCTATATTCAACAACCGCCAGGCCCGCAGCGCATCGGAAAAGGCGCGTCTGGAAACGCTTTCGGCGGATATTTCACTGCAAAACACACAGAAAAATCTTCTCAGCACCATAGAGTCGCTGTACCAGGACGCCGTATCCGCGCAGAGCCGCTATGCCGCTGCGCTGGACAAACTGAAATCGGCCGAAACTAGTTACAGCCTCGTATCGGCGCAGTTCGATGCGGGTATGAAAAATACCGTGGAATTGCTTCAGGAAAAGAACAATTACCTGTCCGCACAGCTCCAGACGGCACAGTCGAAATACCAGGCGGTGTTGTCGGCCAAACTGCTCGATTTCTACCGCGACAAACCAATAGAATTATAAAAAAACAAACAGGAAATACAATGAAAGTACATCTCAGAATCCTATCGCTGTCCGTTCTGGCCGCCGCCGCATTGTTTTGTTCGTGCAAAGGGACGGGTTCAGGCAAGAGCAGTTATCAGACGGTGACCGTGTCGCCCGGTTCCCTTTCGACTACGGTGACGGCCACAGGGACAATAGAACCTATAAACCAGGTAGAGGTCGGCGCTCAGGTGTCGGGTATCATATCCAACATTTATGTCGATTACAATACGGTGGTAAAACAAGGCCAGCTGATGGCCGAGATAGACCGCTCGCTGCTCGAAGCCGAACTGGAGTCCTCGCAGGCTTCGCTCGCTTCCTCACGCTCGGAATACGAATACCAGCAGAAGAATTTCGCCCGTCAGAAGGGCTTGTGGGAAAAGAAACTCATTTCCGATACCGAATACGAGCAGGCGAAGTACAATTACGAAAAATCCCTCAGTTCGTATTCCAAATCCAAAGCGGACATAATAAGGGCGGAAAAGAACTTGGGCTACTCGTATATCTATTCTCCTATCGACGGGGTGGTGCTTTCCCGCGCGGTGGAGGAAGGTCAGACGGTAGCCTCAAGTTTTAATACCCCTACGCTTTTTACCATAGCCAACGATTTGCGCAAAATGCGCGTTATCGCCGATGTCGACGAGGCTGACATAGGCCAGGTGGAAGAAGGGCAAAGGGTGGTGTTTACCGTGGATGCGTTCCCGGACGATACGTTCGAGGGTTCGGTGACACAGGCGCGCCTTCTGGCTACGACAACCTCTAACGTGGTGACGTACGAAGTGGTGGTGGATGCGCCGAATCCCGATTTGAAACTCAAGCCCGGACTTACGGCCAACGTGACTATATATACGATGGAAAAGAACGGTGTGCTGACCGTACCTGTACGCGCACTGCGTTTCAAGCCGGATGATGCCGCAAAAGGCGGCACGCAGGCCAAGCCTGTCGCTGCGGCGCAGGATGCCGGTGATAAGACGTTGTGGGTGATGGAAGGCTCTGTAGTGCGCCCTGCAAAAGTGAAGACGGGCATGAGCGACGGAGTAAACGTGGAGATAATATCCGGAATAGAAAACGGGGCCAAGGTGATAGTTTCGTCCAAAAGTGCCGCCGCGCAGATAAGCGACGGTACGCCGGGAGAGAACAATCCTTTTATGCCTACGCCACCCGGCGGCGGAAACCGCAAAAAATAAACCATATCGCCATGAATAACACCGAGAATAAGAACACAGGCATAATACGCGTGGACAATATACGCCGCGATTTTATGGTGGGAGGGGAAACGGTTCACGCGCTTCGCGGGATATCGTTCACTATATCGCAGGGTGAGTTCGTTACGATAATGGGTACGAGCGGTTCGGGCAAGTCCACCCTTCTGAACATAATAGGATGCCTGGATACGCCTACTTCGGGCGAATATTATCTGGACGGAGTGTCGGTGCGCAGGATGAACAAGAATGACCGGGCTACCTTGCGTAACCGCAAAATAGGTTTCGTGTTCCAGTCGTACAACCTGCTGCCCAAGACCACGGCTATCGAAAATGTCGAGCTGCCGCTTTTGTACAATCCGCAGGTGTCGGCGCAGCAGTGCCGCGAACGTGCGGTAAGGGCTCTCGAATCGGTAGGTCTTGCGGACAGGGTAAACCACCGTTCCAACCAGATGTCGGGCGGGCAGCAGCAGCGAGTGGCCATAGCCAGGGCGCTGGTGAACGATCCGGTGATAATACTGGCGGACGAGGCTACGGGAAACCTCGATACACGTACGTCTTTCGAGATACTGACCCTTTTCCAAAGCCTGCACCGCAAGGGGCGTACGATTGTTTTCGTTACGCACAATCCGGAACTGGCGCAGTTTTCCAGCCGTAACATAGTCCTGCGCGATGGGCATATAATCCAGGACGAGCAGAACGGCAACATCCTTTCTGCGGCCGATGCACTGGCTGCTTTGCCTCTGCAGGACGATTAATGAAACATACACATTTTTTTGAAGATGAATTACAAGAACCTGGTAAAAATAGCCCTCCGTGCGTTGAACAACAATAAGTTCCGCGGTTTTCTGACCATGTTAGGCATCATCATAGGCGTGGCTTCGGTCATAGCCATGTTGGCCATAGGACAGGGTTCCAAACGGAGCATACGCGCCCAGATATCGGAAATGGGTTCCAATATGATAATGATACATCCGGGAGGCGATATGCGAGGCGGGGTGCGGCGCGACCCGGCATCCATGCAGACGCTCAAGATTGAGGACTATCAGGATATCGCCACCCAGACCACGTACGTAGACAAATGCTCGCCTTCGGTAAGTTCGTCCGGACAGGTTATTTACGGGGCAAATAACGCTCCTACCAGCGTTTACGGAGTAAATGAGGAGTATCTCGACATACGCAAGTATTCCGTAGGACAGGGGGATATGTTTACCCCGGCGGATATAAAATCGTCGGCCAAGGTGTGCATAGTAGGGCAGACGGTGGTGGACAACCTGTTTAAAAACGGAGAAGACCCGATAGGCAAGGTAATACGTTTCAATAAGATCCCGTTCAGGATAATAGGCGTTCTGACGGCCAAAGGCTATAACTCGATGGGTATGGACCAGGACGACCTTATCATAGCGCCTTACACTACTATACAAAAAAGAGTGTTGGCCATAACGTACCTTCAGAGCATTTACGCTTCGGCTGTGAGCGAAGAAGCTACCGACATGGCTATCGGCGAGATAAGCGAGATATTGCGCACCAACCACAAACTGAAAGCTGCGGACGAAGACGATTTCACGGTACGTTCGCAAGCCGAGCTGAGTTCCATGCTCAGTTCGACTACCGATATGATGACGGTGCTTCTGGCCTGTATTGCGGGCATATCGTTGCTCGTGGGAGGCATAGGCATTATGAACATAATGTATGTTTCGGTCACGGAGCGTACCCGCGAGATAGGCTTGCGCATGTCCATCGGGGCAAAGGGCCGCCACATACTGATGCAGTTCCTTATCGAGGCGGTGATAATAAGCATTGCCGGAGGGGTGATAGGCGTCGTATTGGGCGTAGGCGTTTCGGCGGCGATAAAGTATATAGCCGGCTGGCCGGTTTACGTTCAGTTGTGGTCGGTGGTGCTGTCGTTTGCCGTATGTTCGGTTACGGGTATTTTCTTCGGGTGGTACCCGGCGCAGAAGGCTTCGGGGCTGGATCCGATAGAAGCCCTGCGTTACGAATAAACGATTTTCATGGCGCTTGGGGCGCCATGAAAATCGTTGCGCACCGTTGTTGTATTTGCAGTGTAAAAAAACTACCTTAGCGATGTACACACCGAAATATTCTTCAGACGTGGGAAAAAACAGGGAAAACATACTGATGTGTGCCATACACATCATCGGATGGGGCATATTGTTCGCATTTCCGCTTATGCTGAACTGGCAGAACAGGCAACCCCAGACCGATGCTCACTGGTATCTGGGGTACGTGATGATGCCGGTGTCGTTCATGGCGGTTTTTTACCTGAACTATTTCGTGCTGATACCTCGTTTGCTCTTTACACGCCGGTGGGCCTTGTTTATGACAATCAACATACTGGTCATTGTGACTGTATGGGTGGGAACACACATGTGGCGCGAATTCTATATGGCTAATTTCACAGCCGATCAGCCGCGCAGGGGAAAGCCTGGAGGCCCGTTCGACCTGCCTCCGGTGTTTTTCATGGCGCGGGAT
This sequence comes from Flavobacteriales bacterium, assembly GCA_003150615.1. GTDB lineage: Bacteria > Bacteroidota > Bacteroidia > Flavobacteriales > UBA1820 > Merdimorpha. The sequence continues at coordinate 92,001 of QALN01000007.1, forward strand.
GTGATGCTTTTCCTGCTCACCGTAGGGTTGGCGGTGGCTATAAAAATGACATCTAACTGGTATCGTTCCGAAAACCAGAAAAAAGAGATAGAGCGCCAGAGGGCAAGCGCCGAACTTAAAAACCTGCGGAGTCAGCTCAACCCGCATTTCCTGTTCAATACGCTGAATAACATTTATTCGCTGGTGGAAATAGACCAGCGCCGCGCACAGGATGCGGTACATGAATTGTCCGGGCTGCTGCGTTACGTGCTGTACGAGGATAACGCCCCGGCCGTACCGCTGTCCAGGGAAACGGCGTTCATAAGCAGTTATGTCCGCCTTATGATGCTGCGCACGGGCAAAAACGTAAAGGTAAGCCTTTCCCTGCCGCAACAGGACGTGGGGGAACGGGCTATGGTGGCCCCGCTTTTGTTCATATCGCTTATTGAAAACGCTTTCAAGCACGGGATAAACCCTTCGGGAGAGTCATTTATAGATATTTCGGTAACGTTGTCGCAAGGGAGTATAATCTGCCGTATTTCCAACGGCAATTTCCCGAAAAGCGATTCCGACCGCAGCGGTTCGGGCATAGGTCTGGACAATCTCATAAGGCGGCTCAACCTGATATATCCGTCGGCCTATTCGTTTTCACGCGCAATATCGGACGGAATATATACATGCACGCTCGTTATTCCGGCACGTATGCCGGATATGCAATAAAATCACAGGCTTATGAAACTTTCGGCATTGATAGTAGACGACGAACCGCTGGCGCTCGACCTTTTGGAACGCTATGTGGTGCGCACGCCTTTTCTGGAGCTTAAAGGGAAATGCGCTTCGGCGGGGGAAGCGCTGCAAGTGCTTTCGGCGGGCGGCATAGATGTCGCTTTTCTGGATATACAGATGCCTGGGATGAACGGGCTGGAGTTGTCGCGCCTGACGGGGGACGGTACGAAAGTGATATTCACCACGGCTTTCCCTCAGTATGCTCTCGAAGGTTTCAGGGCCGACGCGGTGGATTATCTTCTCAAACCGTTCGATTATGCCGAATTCCTGCGCGGAGCGAACAAAGCCCTCAAATGGTTTTCAATGTCGCGCAGCGATGGGGATCAGGCAACGCGGGATACGTCCCCAGGGCATATTTTTGTCAAAACGGACTACCGTCAGGTGCGCGTGACATTGTCAGAGGTTCTTTATATAGAGGGATTGAAAGACTACGTAAAGATATACGTCAGTGGCGCTGCAAAACCTGTGGTCACGCTTTCCAGCCTCAAGGCTATGGAGGATATATTGCCGGCGACGGACTTTGTGCGGGTACACCGTTCGTTTATCGTGAATGTCAACGCAGTGGAGGTAATAGAGCGTCAGAGGATAGTGTTCGGCAAGACTTATGTCCCTGTTTCCGACAGTTACCGCGAGGCGTTCCTTGCCGCTATGTCGCGTAAATCCGTTTTGTGAGGGGAAAAATACGCAAGCCATGTCGCGCTTTTAATCCTTATTTTTTATTCCGGAACATTTCCTTTCCGGATAAGCCGACGCGGTACGTCTGGATGCAAGCGGCAAAAGAAAGTGGAATAAAAAACGAATGAGACGATCAAATAATGCCGATGATTAACAGTACTTATTTTCCAATGTAAACGATTTAATATCCTATCCTCATACCGAGGATGCGATCCGCATGTCTTCCCGTTAAATTTTTTTTCGTATATTTGATGTAGTCTGAAGGTATTTAATTGACTACAAATAGATTAAAAGAAACTCGCATGAGAATGGGCAACGGATAAGAAATTGGTAAAGTGCTTTGATACACTATATTTCTCATGCTGTCAAACAACTCTTATTTGTTTGCAAATATAATATTATT
>QALN01000010.1 GCA_003150615.1 Flavobacteriales bacterium
ATTCAACGTACAATAAATGCACTGAAACATTTACATCTGCATTTCTATATGTATAGTAGATAGGCAATGTTCTATACATGGGCCATAGTTTGTTTGCCTTATTTTTGTAAACACCGTTTCCTATGTTTTCATATCCGGTTTTGGATGTGAATGTCAAGTACAAAGGAGGATGTTCCATGTCTTCTTCCTGTGAATATCCGTTAAACACAGATGCTATTATGATTGTGAGGGTTAATATCAGTTTTTTCATGATATAGAAAAGAGTATGATACCCCGGCAAGTATATATTTGCCGGGGTGGGGTGGTTTATTTACTCTTCATACACAACATCATCTACCGGCTGGTTATTGCCATAGTATTTTACCCTGTAAATCTTTACTGAGTCCCGTGTCACTTCGCCGAAATCAGGGTTTTTGTCGATAAAGAACACACGTTTGTCCTGGAGTGTATTGGTAAACTCCCATATCTCTTCCTTGGTCTTTGCCGAGAACATCTCGTCTATGTCTATGACATTATTATTCTCAAGGAACGAAACAGGCTCGGTACGGACATACAGGCTGTCTTCCCATGTCAACTCCCTATATGTCCTTAAAACCTCAAAATTATACTCGGCATATACGAAGTATGCTTCAGCACCATTGCTGTTGGAATATTGCCAATTTATAGACGGTATTCTATCCGTATCATCCATTTCAAGAATGGAACGGTGCATTCCATTCCTTACAAAATATTCATTGCTCCCTGTATAAGCAGATGAAAATGTTAAATATACAGGTGAATATGGAGAGGTGTCATTATCATCGCGCTTGGCGTATGATGATATTGTTGTTATCGCAATTAAAAGGCTGAGGGTGAATATCAGTTTTTTCATGGTACAGAAAAGAGTATAATACCCCGGCAAATATATACTTGCCGGGGGTAATAAATTCAGTTTCTGATAATAGCGTCATTTTTTGGAGGTCGATTTGTTCCGAGGCATTTAACCTGCGTTACCTTTACGCTGTCATCGGTTATCTCTCCGAAATCCGGATTTTTATCCACAATGTAGATTCTTTTTCCTCTCCACGTTTCTACTATTTCCCATATTTCCTCTTTTGACATTCCGGAAAAAAGTTCGTCAATATCTATGAAATTGTTCTCTTCCATAAATTTGATAGGGTATGTGGCTACGGTAAGAGAATCATCATATTGAAGTTCTCCGCCCATGTCCCTTCTCCTGTATTCGAGATCAAGTTCGACATATATTAAAAATATTGAAACATTTGAATCTGCATTTTGGTATGTGTAATTAATAGGGCGTGATATAAAAGGATGAATTTCATCCCCAAAATTTCTGTAAACACCGTTTCCTATGTTTTCATATCCGGTTTTGGATGTGAATGTCAAATACAAAGGAGGATGTTCCATGTCTTCTTCCTGTGAATATCCGTTAAACACAGATGCTATTATGATTGTGAGGATGAATATCAGTTTTTTCATGATATAGAAAAGAGTATGATACCCCGGCAAGTATATTTGCCGGGGGTAATAAATTCAGTTTCTGATAATAGCGTCATTTTTTGGAGGTCGATTTGTTCCGGCGTATTTTACTTGAGTTACCTTTACACTGTCCTCAGTTATCTCTCCGAAATCCGGATTTTTATCAACGATATATACTCTTTTATCTTCCCATGTACTTACAATTTCCCATATTTCCTCTTTGGACATCCTGGAAAAAAGTTCGTCAATATCTATGAAATTGTTCTCTTCCATAAATTTGATAGGGTATGTGGCTACGGTAAGGGAGTCGTCGTAAAGTAGCTCTCCGCCCATGTCCCTCCTCCTGTATTCGAGGTCAAATTCAACGTACAATAAATGCACTGAAACATTTACATCTGCATTTCTATATGTATAGTAGATAGGCAATGTTCTATACATGGGCCATAGTTTGTTTGCCTTATTTTTGTAAACACCGTTTCCTATGTTTTCATATCCGGTTTTGGATGTGAATGTCAAGTACAAAGGAGGATGTTCCATGTCTTCTTCCTGTGAATATCCGTTAAACACAGATGCTATTATGATTGTGAGGGTTAATATCAGTTTTTTCATGATATAGAAAAGAGTATGATACCCCGGCAAGTATATATTTGCCGGGGTGGGGTGGTTTATTTACTCTTCATACACAACATCATCTACCGGCTGGTTATTGCCATAGTATTTTACCCTGTAAATCTTTACTGAGTCCCGTGTCACTTCGCCGAAATCAGGGTTTTTGTCGATAAAGAACACACGTTTGTCCTGGAGTGTATTGGTAAACTCCCATATCTCTTCCTTGGTCTTTGCCGAGAACATCTCGTCTATGTCTATGACATTATTATTCTCAAGGAACGAAACAGGCTCGGTACGGACATACAGGCTGTCTTCCCATGTCAACTCCCTATATGTCCTTAAAACCTCAAAATTATACTCGGCATATACGAAGTATGCTTCAGCACCATTGCTGTTGGAATATTGCCAATTTATAGACGGTATTCTATCCGTATCATCCATTTCAAGAATGGAACGGTGCATTCCATTCCTTACAAAATATTCATTGCTCCCTGTATAAGCAGATGAAAATGTTAAATATACAGGTGAATATGGAGAGGTGTCATTATCATCGCGCTTGGCGTATGATGATATTGTTGTTATCGCAATTAAAAGGCTGAGGGTGAATATCAGTTTTTTCATGGTACAGAAAAGAGTATGATACCCCGGCAAGTATATATTTGCCGGGGGTAATAAATTCAGTTTCTGATAATAGCGTCATTTTTTGGAGGTCGATTTGTTCCGAGGCATTTAACCTGCGTTACCTTTACGCTGTCATCGGTTATCTCTCCGAAATCCGGATTTTTATCCACAATGTAGATTCTTTTTCCTCTCCACGTTTCTACTATTTCCCATATTTCCTCTTTTGACATTCCGGAAAAAAGTTCGTCAATATCTATGAAATTGTTCTCTTCCATAAATTTGATAGGGTATGTGGCTACGGTAAGAGAATCATCATATTGAAGTTCTCCGCCCATGTCCCTTCTCCTGTATTCGAGATCAAGTTCGACATATATTAAAAACACAGAGGCTTTCACATCTGGATTTACATATGTGTAATTGATTGGTAATGCTTTAAACATGGGCCATAGCTTGTCTGCTTTGTTTCTGTAAACACCTGAGTTTTTATAATCATGTCCGGTTTTGGATGTGAATGTCAAGTACAAAGGAGGATGTTCCATGTCTTCTTCCTGTGAATATCCGTTAAACACAGATGCTATTATGATTGTGAGGGTTAATATCAGTTTTTTCATGGTACAGAAAAGAGTATGATACCCCGGCAAATATATACTTGCCGGGGGTAATAAATTTACTCATTTACGATTATCACCGATCTTTGCGGACGGTTATTGGACGTCAATATTACCTGTATCAACCTAACTGTTTCATTGTTTGCTTCACCGAATTCCGGGTTCCGGTCTATAATATACACACGTTTATTCTGCAAACCTTCGGAGTATTCCCAAATCTCTTCTTTTGTAAGAGCATCGAAAAGCTGCTCCATATCGATTACAGGATTATTATCGATAAAAGTGGCCGGTTCGGTGCGTATTTCCATCGAATCGTTCCAATATATTTCACGCTCTTTTCCGATCTGGTAGAGGTTATAATCGACATGCAAAAATGAAACTCTTACATTCTTAGATTTTGACCTATATGTAAAAAATATTGGCTCATCATTTTCATATACTTCATCACGTTTTAGGGAACTGCGAGATATACCTTCCGATATATTTTTATTTGTCGTAGATGTAATTATGAAATATACCGGCTCGTGTTCGGTGTCTTCCGTGTGCTGGGCGTATACTGCCGACATTGGCAGTAACAGTAGCATGATTATTATTGCTGTTAGTTTTTTCATGGTAGCTTGTATTTAATTATAAATGGGTTTTAATTTAACTCGTTCTAAATATCTATTTATGTCGTTTTGAAAGCCTTCGTTTAAATTCTCAAATACAGGAGAACCAGGCGTTCCGTTATACGGCCCGTACTGATAAAAATCAGGAGATTGATTGGGGAACATTCGCTTGAAAAAATCAGGGAAATATTTCCCTTCTATCATCATCCTGTGTTGATAATCCTCCAATCCTTCGGTATCGGACCCGAACTCTCCTCTTTCGTTACTGAACAAATGACCGAACTCATGCACCAACAATCCTTTTATGACCTTAGCATTTAAATTTTCCGCTATATATTTATTTATCTGCAATTCATATTTTCTCCTGCTCGGATCTTTGGGATTGGTTATTTTTATCTGAGCCGTTTTTACGGTGTCAGTTTTTTCTGCTGTGAATATACCATTGTTAATCAAACTATCGACAATTTTATTTTCTTCATCTGTAAATTTATCACGTATATCATCCAAAATACCATCGGTTACTTTTTCGTTTACTTTTAACGGCGGTCTGTTTTTTGCAGGCTGGTTTCCATTACCACTTCCTCCTCCGGAAGAACCGCCCCCGTCTTTTCTGGGGAATGCATCGTCTTTCGGCCTTGGATATTCTTCGAGATTTGTCTTTTTGCCGGAATCGTCGCCGCCACTCGGTTGTGGTGTGATCTTAACCTCGTCGAAATGGTTTAACGTGTATTTGCCTGATTTCCTGTCGTACCAGTACAATGTTTTGATATCATCGGGTAAATCGTTGTACTCGTCTTCCGTAATCTCGTCGTCCATCAGAAGCTCGCCGCCCGATGCGTTGCCGGAAGCGACAGGGGCAAAGTAGGTATCGGCCTGGCCGTTGCGGAAAAGGATGATGTGCGAGAGTTTTTCGTCGGGATCGAAATAGTAAATCTTACCCGTGAAAATCCCTACATTGGAGTAGTTCATCAGTCTGACGTCCTGCGTGTTCCCGGCATCCGGGGAGATGTACATGATGCGGGCCTGACGCTCATTTTCGACCGATTTTACGACAAGGTGCGGCATGTCGGCATCCAACCCTGTTTTTTCAGGTGAAAGGTATTTCATGCCGAATGTCCCGGTAATGCGCGCTTCGGCACAATAAGCCGTGTCGCTGGTGTGTACTTTGGCGTTGGTCCACGATACGACGTAGCATGGAGATTGGTAGTTTTCCTCAAACCATATACGGGAGGTGTTGAGCATTTCATATTCCGATATGGTATTTGAGGCGGACATGAGCCCTCCGGGGGGCGGGGAGTCCAATTCCCGCGAACAGGAAAAGGTCAATATCAGAAGTGCGGATATTAATCCTTTTTCCAATGAATTTATTGTTTTCTTCATGGAATGTAATACTAAGTGAATAATATCGAGCGCTCGTTTCAAATATAATGTTTAAAATTATAATAGAAAATAAATCTGTCGTTTTTCGAGAATATTCAAAAAAATCTATTACGAAAGCCGGTGTATATTAAGAAGTATGTGTTACAGATAAAGAAATTGCAGAAAAAATACGGTTCTTTGGCGCAAAAGAAAAAGCCATGTAAAAAATTACATGGCTTTTATTTTACAGAGAGCCGGTAGAGAGATTCGAACTCACGACCCCGAGATTACAAATCACGTGCTCTGGCCAACTGAGCTATACCGGCTTGTACTGTCATTACGGGTGCAAATTTACGCTATTTTTCCAAATCTGCAAGCCGAAAAGACAGTTCAATGCGAAATTTATTTGTTGTTTTCCGTTATATAGCTGAATATCTTGTTAAACAGGTGCAATCTGTCACGCCCGTGTACATTGTGACCATGTCCGGGATATATCATATAGTCCACCTGGCAGCCATTGTCCACTGCGCTGCGGACGAATTCCTGCGACTGCTGCCATACGACCGTAGGGTCTGCCGTACCGTGTATTAGCAATACTTTATTTCTCGGCGTCAGTTTTTTCACTTTGTCCAACAGGGAAGACGAAGCATAGCCCTCGCGGTTGTCCTGCGGAGTATCCATATAACGCTCGGTGTACATGACCTCGTACCATTTCCAGTCGATGACAGGACCTCCGGCAACGGCGACTTTGAACACACCGGGGTGTTCAGTCACGAGCGAGAGCGACATAAAGCCGCCGTAGCTCCAACCGTAAACAGCTATACGGTCAGGATATACGAACGACTGGTTCTTCAGGTATTCCACGCCTGTCATCTGGTCGGCCACCTCGGTTTTTCCCAAATTGCGGTGTATTTTGCTCTCCCAGTCGAAACCACGTGCAGGTGTGCCACGGTTGTCCATAGTGAAAACGACATAGCCTTTTTCCGCCAGGACATGCATCCACAGGTCGGCCCCGCCGCGGAACGTATTGCGTACCATTTGAAGATGTGGGCCGCCGTAAACATACAACAGTACCGGATAACGCTGGGCCGGGTTGAAATTGGACGGGAGTACCATACGCGTGTTGTATTCCACGTTGTTCTTTATGATCTTACCGAGTTTTACCTGACCTGTCCTGTATTCGGCCAGGGGATTCTTAGCCTCGAAAAGTTGCCGTACGGTCTTGCCCATATTGCGCCCGTCCTTTGTAAGGGCGACGAGTTCTGCCCGTCCAGGAGTATTCAGGTCGGTAAAAGTGCATACCATATATTTGCCTGCCGGGTCCAGGAATCCGTTCCAAGTGCCTTTATCCGAACGCACGAAACCGACTTTTCCGGTTTTAAGGTCGGTGAATTTCACAGTACGGTCCATACCGGCGTCAGCTGTGGCTGTGTAATAAAAAATATCGCCTGCAAGACCTATCACCGACATGGTCTGCACGCCGCCGTCGGTCGCTTTTCCCAGCAGTGTGCCTTCGGTGGAATAGCGGTAATAATGCACGTTGCCGTCGCGTTCGCTGCGCCAGAAAAATTCCCCGGGGCGCGATTTGAAAAACAGGGCCGGTTGTTCGGGTTCCACCCATTTGTCGCTGTTTTCGGAAAAGAGAGTCTTTACGAAAGAACCGGTAGATGCGTCGAATTTGTTGAAATCCATGTGTTTCTGGTCGCGTGTAAGTTCTGCCACATAGACATATTTCCCTGAAGGGTCCCATGTCACTGCCGTAAGATAATCTTCCGCAGCACCGCGTTTTTCAAGGCGGATGCTACTTCCGCTCTGTACGTCGTATATGCAGAGTTCCACTTCCTCGGATTTTTCTCCGGCCATAGGGTACGGTATTTCTTCCACCGTAGCTATGCGTGAAGAGGTATTGACGATCGGGTAGGGCGTTACCATACTTTCGTTCTTGCGGTAGTATGCCAGTTTTTTCCCGTCGGGTGAAAAGAAAATACCACTGTCTATACCGAATTCGTTGCGGTGGACGGACTGTCCGTTGACTATTCCGTTACCGCCGTCGGAAGTGACTCTTACCGTATTTCCGTCTTTAGAATAGTACACATTACCGTCTTTGCTATACGCTACAGCGTCTTTTACCGGACTTACATGTACGCCTTTGATCGATTCGTCCCACGAAAGTACGATTTCCGCTTTCTTTGCCGACAATGTGTATTTTACCACGTATGACGGAAATTCGAAATATATGTTGTCGTAGTCTTTCCATGAATAAGCGGACGGCACGGAGGACACGTTTTCGCCCAATGATTTTTCAAGGTCTGAGGCTGTTACGCGCGATGTGTAGCCTTTAGGAGTTTCTAACGCCAGCTCTTCGGTCTCCGCATCGTAATGCGCCCACTGTGCGCCGGAGGGGGACCATTGCACACCGGAATACGCCTCCGGTTTGAATTTACCGGGGGACAGGAACACTTCGTCGAGTGTCAATTCCTTTTTCTGCGCCCACAGCCCGGCGGAAAAAACCGAAGCTATGGCCAGCAACGCCAACTTTTTAACAGAAATATTCATCACTTTCAAAAAATATACTTTTATATCGTTTAACAATTATCGTATCAATCAATGACATTCATCATCCGCCGTTAAAGCATTAAAAAGGGCTGTCGGACGCGTTTTCGTCCTTCTGGCCGCTCATCATAAGGTAGGACTTCAAAAGAGCGTCTATGCGTCCGGAAAGTATGCCTTCGGTGTCCGAAGTCTCATAGCCTGTGCGCAGGTCCTTGACCAGTTTGTATGGGTGCAGTACATAGTTGCGTATTTGCGAGCCCCATTCGATTTTCATTTTCCCGGCCTCGATTTCCGAACGTTTGGCCTGGCGTTTCTGGAGTTCTATCTGGTACAGCTGCGAGCGGAGGAGCTGCATGGCTTTGGCTTTGTTTTCAAGCTGAGAACGCGTTTCGGTATTCTCTATCACCAGTCCCGAAGGAGCGTGGTGCAGGCGTACGCCAGTTTCCACCTTGTTTACATTCTGGCCTCCGGCCCCTGACGATCGGAAAGTATCCCACGTGATGTCGGCAGGATTGATATTTATCTCTATCGTGTCGTCCACAAGCGGGAAAACGTACACCGATGCGAACGACGTATGTCTGCGGGCGGCCGAGTCGAACGGGGAAATGCGTACCAGGCGGTGTACGCCGTTCTCGCCTTTGAGATAGCCGAAAGCGTACTCGGCATCGAATTCCAGCGTTACGGTCTTCACACCGGCCACGTCGCCTTCCTGAAAGTTCAGCTCGCGTATTTTTGCTCCGAAATTCTCACCCCACATCAGATACATGCGCATGAGCATCGAAGCCCAGTCGTTGCTTTCCGTGCCTCCGGCTCCGGCGGTAATCTGGAGTACGGCGCTCATAGCGTCCTCTTCGCCGGAGAGCATATTGCGGAATTCGAGGTCTTCGAGTTGGGTCTTTGCAGCCTCGTATTGCGTTTCGACTTCCTCTTCGCCGGCTTCGCCTTCTTTATAGAAATCGTATATCACTTCCAAATCGCCTGCGGCGGCTTTTACCGCTTCGTAGTCCGACACCCAGCGTTTTTTGGAGTTAAGTGCACGCATATGGGCCTCCGCGGCTTTTGGATCGTCCCAGAACGAAGGGTCGTGGGTCTTTTCCTCTTCCGTTTCTATCTGTATCTGTTTGCGGTCGATATCGAGATATCCGTATAACGCCGCTGCGCGTGAAAGTATGTCTTTTACCTGTTCCTGTGTTACCATTATTTCATCAATGTTTTTTCCTTCGTATGCAAACAATAAAAAACATCCGCAGTCATAAGGCTGCGAATGTAGTGTAAAATATCAATTAAAGTCATATAAAAGACTCTATGGCAATATCATAACCTTTCATTCCGAATCCGCATATGACGCCTTTGCACGCTGGCGCGATGGCCGAATGACGGCGGAAATCCTCGCGGGCATGTACGTTGGATATATGCAGTTCTATCACAGGAGCAGGCACGCTTTTTATAGCGTCGTGTATGGCTATCGAAGTGTGAGTGTATGCTCCTGCGTTGAGTATTATCCCGTCGGCAGAAAAACCGGCCTGTTGTATTTTTGTTATCAGTTCGCCTTCGCAGTTGCTTTGGAAATACTCCAGGGACACATTTGCGTACTTGCTTTTGAGCGTCTCGAAATAATCGTCGAACGATACGCTACCGTACACGTCCGGTTCGCGTTTTCCCAGAAGGTTCAGGTTAGGACCGTTTATTATCAGGATTTTCATATCAGTGCGAAGGTTTATATATTTTTGGAAATATTATAGAATTTACCCATGCGATATATGCGGATAAACCTTAAACGTATTTTATATGCAGCACTTTGCCGTTCATAAACTATTTAAACTACTCCAACAGAAATGTTACGGAGATACGGGTAGTTATCTCCATCTGTCCCGAGGGGAGCACTGTTGAAACTGCATCGGCTACGACGGCTTCTTCCTTAGCGAACTGGTTGACCATTCTGTTGCCATAAATAGGAAAAGCGCCGTTGGAGCCGTCTTCGGACAGATCCAGCACACGTACTATTTTAAGCCCGGAAAGACCGGCGTACTGCTGCGCTTTCTGCATGGCTTTCCCGAAAGCGAGTTCTCTGGAACGCACGAAGTATTCCGTATTGTCCGATACTCCGAAACTAATCCGGTTCATCGTGATACCGTCTATCCCGGCAAGGCTGTCTATAATACGCGCCACCTTCCCGCTGTCCTGGCGTATGTCCCTGACGGCAAATTCTATACCCTGTTCGGCTCGCTGTCCTATCAGGACGCTCTTGTTCCGCCGCCATTCGTATTCGGGGCTGAACATGAGCGATTCGGTTTTGATATCTTTATCTGCGATGCCGGCATTCTCCAGGATAGAAAGTACTCTGGAGGCCATTTTGCCTATCGCTTCCTGCGCCTGTCTGGTCGTCGGCGACGTATTGCTCAAGGATACGTTAAGACGTACCATGTCAGGTTCTACCGATACGGTACCGACGCCGGAAACCGTGACAGTACTGTTATTTTTACTAGCGCCGTTTTGCCCGCAGCCGGATAAAACCGCGACAATAGCTGCCAGGCAGAATATCATAAAATGTCTCGTATTCATAATTTATGACCTAAATAAATCATATGTTGTCTATATTCCGTAAATATAGAGAAAGCCGAATGCAGAACCCAAGTCTACTTGAAGTTATGCTCCATGCGCACCCTATATTATGCAAATATACGCAAAGCCGGGTGGAAACGGAAAAAAGCCGCAATATTTTTGTAAGCTTACCATTCGATATTTTACATTATTGGCCCTTCGCAGCATCAAAGCCTTAGTGCGGAATAAAATGAAAACGAAGTTTTCACCGGAGCTTTGCCGCGACATGAAAATCTATTGCTAATTTTACCACGTAAAAGACACATTTATTCCATGAAAGTCTGGGAAAACGCCATAAAGGATTTTTCGTATTACCTGCGTATCGAACGCGGGCTAAGTGAGAACACGGCTGTTTCATATTCCTCGGACCTGGAAAAACTCGCAGCATTCGCCGCCGCCGACGGAAGGAAACCATGGGAATTAACGTTTGAAGAACTGGAAGTGTTCGTTCAGGGTTGTTCGGAAAAAGGACTGAATGCAAAGTCGCAGGCCCGTATAGTATCGGCAGTGAGAGGCTTTTATAAATACTTGTCGTTGGAAGGGCTGGTGAAAGACAACCCGTCGGTATTGCTGGAAGTTCCCAAATCAAACAGGATACTGCCTCAAGTGCTTACCGTTGACGAAGTCGACAGCCTTATAAGCGCAGTGCGGCTTGACGAGCCGCAAGGCGAACGCAACAGAACGATGCTGGAACTGATGTACGGGTGCGGGTTACGCGTGTCGGAAGTCACCAACCTTAGGCTTCACGACCTGTTCTTCGACGAAGGCCTGATACGTGTGAGAGGCAAAGGCTCGAAAGAGCGCTTCGTCCCCGTAAACAAACGCGCTGTAAAACTGGTGAACATGTACGTGGATACCATAAGGGTTCATCAGAAAATGAAAAAAGGGAACGAAGACATAGTATTTCTGTCCAGACGCGGAACATCCCTGACACGTGCCATGGTATTTACCGTGATAAAACGCGCAGCGGCCGATGCCGGGATAAGAAAAAACATAAGTCCGCATACCCTCAGGCACAGTTTTGCAACGCACCTGCTCCAAGGAGGGGCCGACCTTAGCGATATACAGGCCATGCTGGGCCATTCGTCCATATCGACAACCGAAATATACACGCACATAGAACTTTCACGCCTGTCGGAAGTAATCGAAAAATACCATCCCAGAAGCTCCGGCAAAGGATAAAAGCGTTATATTCACCATTATGGGTGAGCGAGTATTCAATGTCCTGATGAACAAAAGCGCAAATTGCGTTTCCGGTATCCGGAACTAATCGGAAAATCTTAAATCCAACATGAAAGGATTATACGGAAGGGTAGTGCACCGACGGCAAACGCATGAAAATACGATGTTTAAACACTCCCTTTCAGGTAACTCACCGCGGCAAGCGCACAGTTCTCGCCATCGATAGCCGCTGACACTATACCTCCTGCATATCCGGCGCCTTCTCCGCACGGAAAAAGTCCCGATACCTGGGGATGCGACAAACTCACAGCATCGCGCGGTATCCTAAGAGGCGACGACGTACGGGTTTCCACACCTATAAGATTGGCCTGTTCAGTATAAAAACCTCTCATTTTACGTCCGAAAGCCACGAGTCCATCCCTTAGCCTGGGAGCGACGAAACCACCCAGGACATAATCGAGGTCGGACGGCGTTATACCTGGCTGGTACGACGTATCGTTGAGGGTATGTGGTGTCTTTTTCGTGCAGAAATCGGTCATACGTGCCGCCGGAGCGCTCTGGCGGCATCCTCCTGCCTCCCAGGCGCGTTTTTCCATATCGGATACGAAATCCAGCACAGCCATTATCCCTGAAGCGGAGTATTCGGGTATATCCTGCGGGTTCACGGCTACGACTATGCCCGAATTGGCGTATTTGTTGTCGCGCGAAGACGGCGACATACCGTTTACCACCACTTGTTGTTGTTCGGTAGCCGACGGTACGATATATCCGCCTGGACACATGCAAAAACTGTAAACCCCGCGCCCGCCGCATTGTTCCACCAGTTTGTAACTTGCTGCCGGAAGGTATTCTCCGCGTCCGCCGGGACCGTATTGTATCCGGTCGATCAACTCCTGTGGATGCTCTATGCGCACGCCTACGGCTATGCCTTTTGGCTGCATGAGTATGCCTTTGGAGTAGAGCAGGCGGTATATGTCCCTGGCGGAATGTCCGGTAGCAAGTATGACGGCGCGGGATTCGTATTTCGTGCCGTCGGAGAGCGTAACGCCTTTTACCGCACCGTTTTCTATCACAAGGCCGGTCACGCGGCTGTTGAAAACATAACTGCCGCCGCAAGCGGTTATCCTTTTACGGATATTTTCCACGACACCCGGCAATTTGTTAGTACCTATATGCGGGCGGGCGTCGGTTATTATTTCCTCCGAAGCTCCGTTTTCTACCAGACGGCGGAGTACGCCGTCGACATCGCCGCGTTTTTTCGAACGCGTGTACAGTTTCCCGTCCGAATACGTACCGGCGCCTCCTTCGCCGAAGCAATAGTTGGAGTCGGGATTTACCGTATGGTCCACGCTTATCGCCCTGAGGTCGCGGCGGCGTTCCCTCACATCCTTGCCCCGTTCGAGCACTATGGGACGGTAACCGTTTTCGATTGCTTTAAGCGCGGCGAACATTCCCGCCGGACCGGAACCGACGATGATTATCTCTTCTTTGCCGCTGACATCGGGATATTCCGCCGGAGGAGTTTTTTCCGGAAAATCGCTTCCCGAAAAAACCACTGCGGACATTTGTATAGTTACGTTCCGCCCTCGCGCATCTATCGAACGGCGGAGCACCTGTACGGCATTTACTCCGCTGTGTTTCACACCTGCCGCCCGTGCCGCCGCGTTTTTGACAGTACCGGCGTCGGATGCGTCTTTCGGGCTGAGTCTCAGCTGTACTTCTGTTATCATAACCGAATGTTATCTATCGGGATTTTATGCTGAAAAATATTCCACGCAAATGTATGCTTTTTATCGGTTCCGTCCATGAACTTAGCGTCGGCCAAGCCCCATAATGACTTGTCGGCGGAGGGTGTTTTACTTGCAGTTCAAACAGGATAGAAACTTCAGAAAATACTGTTCAGCAAGAGAACGCCGGCGGTAGAGTTCCGTTACCCGGCAGGACAGGGGACAGGAGCCAAACATTTCCGTATCGTCAAACCTGTGAAATCAGGTAAGGCCGCCGTGTGAAGTCCGGAAAAAACGGAAGAATTTGAAAATTAAACCTTTTCAGGGGCTTTTATGCCGGAATATATCGTCGCTATTCCTCCTGTCATCGGCGTCATTCTGGTGGCCAGAAAACCGTCGACACGCAAGAGGTTTATGAAGTTTCTGCCTGACGGGAAAGCTTTTATAGATTCGGGCAGATAAGTATATGCTTTGGCGTCACCGGATACGACATAACCTACGGCCGGGAGTATGCATTTGTTGTAAAACGAATACAATTGTTTGATGGGGAATGCCGTGGGGTGTGAAAATTCTAGTATAAGCAGCATTCCGCCGGGCTTGAGTACGCGGTGTATCTCGGAAAGACTTTGGGCGAGGTTTTCAAAATTACGCACACCGAACGATATGGTGGCAAGATCGAAGGTGTTGTGGTCGAAAGGAAGGCTCTGGCAGTCGGCCCGCTGGAAGAATATTTTATCCGAAAGGCCTTTTTTTGTCACTTTGCCTCGGCCGATATCCATCATTTTTTCCGACAGGTCGATGGCGTCGATACGCTGCGGATGCAATTTTTCAGCCAACATTACCGCCTGGTCGCCCGTGCCGGTGGCAATGTCCAGAAAACGTCCGGGGTATGCTTTACGTGCTATCCTGACCATGCTTTTACGCCATATTATGTCTATGCCGAAAGACAATGCGTGGTTAAGGAAATCGTAATGTTGGGATATGTTGTCGAACATGTCGCGCACTTGCTGAGTTTTGCTCTTGTCCGAGTCCTTATACGGTTTTACGGTAGTACCCATCTGGATATGTGTTGGTGTGTGTTTTCGTATGCAAAATTAATCAATACCGAGCATGGACACAAGTTTTACGGCCTGCACGGCTTCCTTTACATCGTGTACTCGGAGTATATCGGCTCCATGAAGAAGAGCTGCCGTATTGAGGACCGTAGTTCCGTTGAGCGCTTCGTCGGGTGTTATGCCTAATGTTTTCCATATCATTCCTTTACGGGAAATACCGACAAGAACTGGATAACCGAGCTTTTTAAACTCTCCAAGATCTTTCATCAACCGGAAATTTTGAGCCGCATCCTTTGCAAAGCCGAAGCCGGGATCTACTATGATATTGTCGAAGCCCATAGCCCGGAGTTTTTCGATCCTGCGGGAAATATGGGCAGCGACTTCGCCTGTTACGTCCCTGTAATGGGCGTTAGAGACCATTTCATCAGGCATTCCTTTGGTGTGCATAAGGATATAGGGAAGCCCGAGGGATGCTACTGCAGGGAACATGTCATTGTCGAAATCGCCGCCCGATATATCGTTTATAATAGTTGCTCCGGCATCTGCTGCCATTACGGCTATTTCGCTGCGGAACGTATCGACCGATATTTCCGTTCCAGGGAAATGCTCGGAGATGGCTTTTATGGCAGGTATCACGCGCTCTTTTTCCGTTTCCGCATCGACGACCTTGCATCCTGGACGGGTGGAACAACCGCCGATATCGAGTATAGATGCTCCGTCATTTAACATTTCTCCGGCTTTTTTTACGGCCAAAGCGACGCTTGACATGCGGGAAGAGGCAAAAAACGAATCGTCCGTAACGTTTATTATGCCCATTACGGCCGGGATGGCATATTTCTTCATGTGCTTGTGTAGTTGAATACAAAAATACGCAGATAAATGTTCGCCCCGACATTCCGGAATGGATTTTTAGCAAACATGATGCTGAAAATATTCGTTGAGCAAAAACTAGGTATACGTGTATTGGTATAATTCCGCGTTATTTCCGCAGCCGGATAAATTTACAGACAAACTATTGAAAATAAGCATTTTTATTGTCATGCACTTTCCGAATATAATTTGCATTATGTAAAATAGAAAATTTCGGCGCATACCCTGCCTTATCGACATGCATCAATAAAAAATAAAATTTGAATATATGTGTAAATTTTACCGGCGAGTAAAGACAAACTCCCTTGGATTATTCGCAGCAGTCGTCGTTGAAATACAATTCTACGGTGACTAAAAGTGGCTTCGCCATATTGTACGGCTTTTCAACTCTCATTTCAAAAACTATATCAGTATCGCTGTCGCCTTTTTTAAACGGTATTTTATACTTCTGATATTGTGATATGTATTTTTCACATCTGACAATATAGTACCCGCTACATTTGGCCGCCGAAGTGCCTATGGGACGCAGATATATGTAATCCCCCGGCCGACAGACCAACAGCCTGTCACCCAGAACCGAATAATAATTCTTGTAGGATCTTACAGGGCGAAATTCGCACACTCCTGATGAATAATCGTTTTTATTCATATAATAAGTCTTCACTTTCACAGTGACGTTATTATCATCCCTGTCGCCGAAATAAGACTGGGCTACGGCTGGAACGCAGAAAAACGACGCTATGACAGACATAGCTGCCGCCAGTATTGATTTTCCGTACATAGTCACGTGATTAAAAAAAACGATTACTATTCCTCCTCTTCGGCCTTTGCCTTTGCTTTTTCGTCCATATCCTGCTTACATTTGATAAGGGCGTTGATAAGGTCCAGATCGGAAGCCTTGAGTACCCATTTAGGGTCCTGCTGGCAGTAAAGGAGCAACTCTTCCAGTTCTTCCTGTGTCATTCCCAGTGCATTGCGCAGGAAATCGCGGTCGTAGCGTTCAGCCAGCATATTGGCCACTTCGTTTTCTTCTTTCATCTTGCGCAGTTTTTTATCCTGCGAGAAGAACGAATTTATGAACTCCACCGGATTGAGCGGGTTGAGCCTTTTGGCCGCGGAAAGGTCTATGTTTTCCGAAGTCTTGATGTTGGCAAGTTTTACCGCTTTGCTTTCAAAAACAGGGTCTAGCGACCTTATATCCACTTCAAGTATGCCTGTAAGATGATTCGAGCGTATCACCACTTCGTCAAGGTCATATACCGTAGGAGAGATGTAAAAAGGCGTATATTCCCTTTTGAGCATATTCGGGGATACCACCACGTTGGTGTTCTTATACCCTACCGAAGATATGTAAAGAGAGTCGTTCTGTGCCGCTTCGATACGGAAAAAACCGTTTTCGTCGGTTGTGGTGCCGAAAAACGTGGTCATGTTTATCACGTGTACGTTTTCAAGAGGCTTGCGCGTATACAAGTCTATGACACGGCCCTTTACAGGTTGAAGACGGTGCTGGGCATACGAACTGAACGCACTGCCGGATAACGCCAGAAACAAAAGAACAAGTGAAGTTATTTTAAAAATCTCATATCTGTTCATACGGGACCTCTCGGTCTGCCGCTCACATACTTTAAAAGATACAGGTCTGTCCATTATCCCCTTTCGAAAAAGTGTTTTTCTTTAGTGTTATTGTTACATACGTACAGTGTACGTACACCGATTGGTACAAAGTAAGTTCAAATTTTACAAACGGCAATATAATTGTCCCCATTTTTATGAATTAATTATGAGCTTTATGAAAATATTCCGTTTCAAAAAGGGCAAATCATAACGTTCGGGGAACATTTTTTAACCTTAAATCGCTAACTTTGTAGCGCAGTTTTCCGGGCATAACTTGTTTTTTTCTTTTTTAGCGCCGGAAACGTATAAAATACTTAAAAAAAAATGAACAAAGCAGTTTTCGTGGCCACATCGCACGCCCGCAGCGGAAAAACGTCCGTATCGCTCGGGCTTATGAACATTCTGGTGGGCATGGCAAAAAAAGTGGGCTACTTCCGCCCAGTTATCTCGGACCCCGAATCCGGAGCCAGGGACGAACACATCGAAACGTTCCTCTCGTATTTCAATATCGACATGGAATACGACGACGCTTTCGTATTTACTCGCTCGCAAGTCGAACGATTAATCAACCAGGGCAAGTCCGATCAGGTGATAAGCCGTATAATATCACACTACAAGGCCCTGGAGGAGAAATTCGACTATATATTGGTGGACGGTTCGGACTTTTATCCCGAAGGCTCGATAGTCGAATTCGAACTCAACCTCGAAATAGCCCGCAACCTGGGCATACCTACCGTGTTGGTAGAAGCGCAGAATGAACTGTCCGAAGAAGAACTCGTAACCAACGTCAGCATAATATACAAAGAGTTCAGCGAAAAGGACGTTGACGTTATAGCCGTCGTTGCCAACAAGACGTCGGAAAATACGAAGAAAATACGCGAGGACATATCGATAGCCATCGAAGACGACGCGGTACTTACAGCGGCCATACCGTCCAACAAACGCCTGGACTGCCCTACCATAGACGAGATACGCCGCGCGATAGGAGCGCGGGTGCTGCTTGGACACGATTACCTGGGCAACATAGTGGAAAACTCGCTCGTAGGCGCCATGCAGACGCCTAATTTTCTGAAAGAAGTACAGGGCAACAGCCTTATCATAGTGCCTGGCGACCGTTCGGACATACTTATGGCCGCAGCTCTGGCCAACCAGTCCCCGCATTATCCCAATATCGCCGGCATCCTGCTTTCGGCAGGGATATTGCCGGAAAAAAGCGTAATACGCCTGTTCGAAGGCAGTTTCATAAACATGCCGGTGATGAGCGTACAGGACAACACGTTCGATGCGGCGATAACCGTCAGCCGGGTCAATGCCAGGATATATCCCACGAGCATCGAAAAGATCGAGTTCATGATACGTTCGTTCCGCGATGCCATAGACACCGAGGCCTTGGAAAAGAAAATCATAACGTTCAAGACGGAAGGCATGACTCCTAAAATGTTCCTGTACAACTTGTACAAGAAAGCCAAGGTACAGCGCCGACACATAGTCCTGCCGGAAGGCAACGACGAACGTATCGTAGCCGCAGCAAGCCGCCTTCTGAACCAGGATCTGGTCGATATGACCATTCTCGGTACCGAGGAAACGGTCAAGGAAGCGGCCATGCGCGCCGGAGTGGAGATAGACCTGACCAAGATCAAGGTAATAGACCCCGTAAACAGCGAATATTTCGAGGATTTCGTAAAAACACTGTACGAGCTGCGCAAATCCAAAGGATTGACCGAAGAGGCTGCACGCGACCTTATGGCCGACGTATCGTATTTCGGTACGATGATGGTGTACAAGGGACTGGCAGACGGCATGGTGTCCGGTGCGGCTCATACCACGCAGCACACGATACTGCCGGCATTCCAGATTATAAAGACCAAAAAAGACGTTTCGGTAGTCTCGTCGGTATTTTTCATGTGCCTGCCCGACCGTGTTTCCATTTTCGGCGACTGCGCCGTCAACCCCAACCCGAACGCACAGCAACTGGCCGAGATAGCCATATCGTCGGCGGATACGGCCAAAGATTTCAGCATAGAGCCGAAAGTGGCGCTTCTGTCGTATTCTTCCGGCACTTCTGGCAAGGGAGAAGATGTGGACATCGTGCGCCAGGCTACTGAAATAGCACGCGCCAAACGTCCCGACCTGAAGATAGAAGGCCCGATACAGTACGATGCGGCGGTGGACATGAAAGTGGGACGCAGCAAGATGCCCAACTCGGAAGTGGCGGGCCAGGCTTCCGTACTCATTTTCCCGGACCTGAACACAGGCAACAACACTTACAAGGCCGTTCAGAGGGAAACAGGCGCACTGGCCATAGGACCTATGCTCCAGGGGCTGAACAAACCGGTGAACGACCTGTCGCGCGGATGCACGGTGGACGACATACTCAACACCATAATCATTACCGCCATACAGTCGCAGGACAAGACAGAAGGGACAAAAGACAATTAATTAAAAAATATAGTATACGCGCCTCTACCGGATTAAGAAAACGTTTTTGAAACAGGAAAGAGGATTAACGTAACAGTACACACAAGATGAAAATATTGGTTTTAAACTCGGGAAGTTCGTCAATAAAGTACCAGCTTATCGACATGGACACCCGCAAACCCGTCTCCAGCGGACTTGTGGAACGCATAGGCCAGGCAGAAGGTGTTATCACCCACAAGTACCTGCGCGGCGGGAAAATGGAAAAAACACAACAGACATTCG
This sequence comes from Flavobacteriales bacterium, assembly GCA_003150615.1. Classification (GTDB taxonomy): domain Bacteria; phylum Bacteroidota; class Bacteroidia; order Flavobacteriales; family UBA1820; genus Merdimorpha. Next base: position 19,587 of record QALN01000010.1, read on the forward strand.
CGATACCGGACCATAAGACAGGACTCCGCCGCGTGGCCGAACTGCTCACCGACAAACAGGTAGGAGTGATATCCCATCCGGAGGAAATACGCGCGGTCGGACACCGTATGGTACACGGAGGCGAATACATTTCCGATACATGCCTGATAACGCCTGACGTTGAAAACAAGATAAAGGAGCTGTTCCCTCTCGCCCCGCTGCACAACCCGCCTGCCTATCAGGGGTACGAAGTAGCCCGTCAGGTATTTCCGAAGGCAGCGCAGATAGCAGTGTTCGACACCGCTTTCCACCAGACGATGCCGCCTGTGGCCTATCGTTACGCTATTCCCGAAGAATTGTACACGAAGCACGGCATTCGTAAGTACGGTTTTCACGGCACGAGCCACAAATACGTGTCTGAAAGGGCCGTTGAAATGCTGGGCGGAAAAGAAGGTTCGAAAATAATAACAGTACACCTTGGCAACGGATGTTCTATGGCTGCCGTCAAAGACGGTAAGTGCGTGGATACGTCTATGGGACTCGGCCCGTTAAGCGGTCTGGTCATGGGTACGCGCAGCGGCGATGTGGACCCTTCGGTGGTATTTTACATGATACAACAGCTCGGCTATTCCCTGGAAGACGTTGTGAGGATATTGAACAAGGAATCGGGACTGAAAGCTCTGTGCGGTTCGTCCGATATGCGCGATGTCGATGCGGGTATGAAAGCCGGCAAAGATGACGCTTTGTTCGCATACGAACTTTACTGCTACCACATAAGGCAATTCATAGGCGCTTACGCGGCTTCTATGGGCGGGCTGGATGCCGTTGTCTTTACGGCCGGTATAGGAGAAAACGCTTCGTATATACGCTCCGGAGCCTGCCGAGACTTGGAATTCATGGGAATAGACATAGACGATGCTAAAAACACGGCCCCTTCCAACCAACCGCGCGAGATACAAAAAGACGGAGCGAAGGTAAAGGTGTTCGTGATACCCACTAACGAAGAACTGGAAATAGCCACGCAGACGTATAATCTGCTGCTTAAACAGGGCTAATGATTTTTCCGTAAAAAAACAACCGGTTTCTTTGTTTCCACCGGTTGTCGAACATGTCAGGCGTATCGGGCGCATCCGGTAACGCCGAGGGTTGATATTCTATTTTCAATGGATATAAACGGACTTAATACACTTCTCAATCGTGTAAAAGGAATCCTCTACACACAAATGCATCGCCCACAGCATATACATGCCTTTAATAAAGGAAACACCGGTTCAATACGCAAACCGAATCAATAACTTCACAAAATAAAAAGCTATGAACCGAATCATTTTAATTTCAGTATTCAGCATTTTAACACTCAATGTTATGGCACAGGAAAAGATAGTACAGACTGCAGGACGCGACCAACTCGGAGAGTTCGCTCCCAATTTCGCGGAACTAAACGATGACATTCTCTTCGGCCAGGTGTGGAGCCGCACCGACAAGCTCAGCCTTCGCGACCGCAGTTTAGTGACCGTTACCTCCCTTATAAGCCAGGGTATCACGGACAATTCGCTAGTCTATCACCTCCAGTCGGCGAAGAAGAACGGTATTACCCGCACCGAGATAGCCGAAATCATCACCCATATAGGTTTCTATGCTGGCTGGCCCAAAGCATGGGCGGCGTTCAATCTGGCAAAAGGCGTATGGGCGGAAGATACTACCGGCGAAAACGACAAAGCCGCTTTCCAGCGGGAGATGATTTTCCCGATAGGCGAGCCTAACACAGCCTACGCCAAATACTTCATCGGTAACAGCTACCTCGCACCGATCTCACGAGAGCAAATCCCGATTTCCAACGTAACCTTCGAACCGCGCTGCCGCAACAACTGGCATATACACCGTGCAGCAAAAGGCGGCGGGCAGATGTTGATAGGTGTAGCCGGCCGTGGCTGGTATCAGGAAGACGGCAAACCGGCTGTTGAGATTCTGCCCGGTACGGTTATCCACATTCCGGCTAACGAGAAACACTGGCACGGCGCAGCAGCCGACAGTTGGTTCGCACATCTGGCTTTCGAGGTTCCAGGAGAGGAAACATCGAACGAATGGCTTGAACCGGTAACGAACAAAGAATATGACAAACTTCAAAAATGAGTCTATAAATTCTTATTGGGGAATATCGAATTATTACGGCGATAAACTTAAAGTGGAAAAAAGGCAGATGGAATGTATGTCCGAGCGTCCTACCGACTACTGGCCATATGGTTGGGAATACCTGAAACCTTATGAGAATTGGGATATGAGCACCATAACCGCTATGGTAAATGGAAAATACGCAGATATGATTAAGCGGAATGTGGAAACGATACTGGAAGAGATTTCCCGGACAGAACTTCGCTTACCTTAGAATGTTGTATATAAAGCACGATAAAAAATCCCGTCCATAAAAATGGACGGGATTTTTTTATAGTTATCATTTATTCGTTTTTCTTTTTTTCACGCGAAAAACATATCAATATTTCTTCTTGCGGCCCAACAGGAAGTTGTATTTAACACCGGCTACGAACGAGGCTCCGGGGTTTGTCCTGATGTACGAAACATCGTAGAACTTCTGGTTCAACAGGTTCTGCGCGCGCACATATATCCAAAAACGGTCGGAAGGCGCTTTCCACGTAACAGCAGCATCGAGCAGAGAATTCCATTTGTAGCCAACAGTATCCGTCGATTCGAGTACCAGATGAGAATTTGCACGGTGCTGGAGAGCATAGTCGGCGTCTATGTACAGGTTTTTGAACAGCTTGATGGTAAGGGCAGCCTGTGCATTGTGTTCCATATAGTTGTTCGTAAGAAGGCTGTACGCATCCAGATTGTTCGTATTATAGGCATAGCCGAGCGAAAGGTTGGTCACCGGTATCACGCCTTTGGTAAGTTTGTCGATATTTATATCGTAGCCTGCTTCAAATCCGCGTACGGCTATGTTAGAGGTGCTGTAATTCGCAAAGGAAAAATAGGTCGAGTTTTCATATTTCTGCATCACTATGGCTTCCTTGCGTGACTGGGTGTAGGCAGTCAGGCGGAACGCACTGTAATCGTTCCTGTATTTTATACCGGCGTTCCACGCCATAACAAGTTCGTTCTCGAGTTCGCTATCGCCGTGGAAATTATCGTCGTAAACATACTGTTCGAAGAACGTAGCGTTTCTGAATGAGCGGTTCAGGCTCACGAAAGCTTTGAATCCTTTGGCTATGTTGAATCCGAGCTCGCCGCCGTACCCGAAGGTCAGTGTACCGTATTCGCCGGATCCGTTCATGCTCAAACCGGCGTTAAGATACCATTTTTTAAACTTAAGGCTCATATCATAATAAAGCCTCCATGTATCGCGAGAACCGTAATAACGGTAGAAATTGTAAGGCTTGCCGGGTACTTTTTTCCAGTAATCCAAAGGATCGCCGAGAATATTGCTGGATTCGAAATACGAAGATGTATGGTTGAATCCGAAGTAAACGTCCACCATGCGCGCACGGTACGAACCTCCGAAGTCTATCACCGAGTTGCGGTAGCGTGTGTACTGTACTTTATTCAGCTTGTATTGGGCATACGGATCGTCCAGAGGCGTATCCCTCATATCGAACGGGTCGTACTGTTCTTTGAAATTGGAATAGGAATAAAGTGCGAACAGGTTAAGTTTGTTGCTTATGGGAAACCTGAAACCAGCGGAACCTTTGAAATTATACGTATTGTCCATCTCCGTAGCGGTATTTGAACCGAACAGGAACGGGGCTTGGTATTTGTTGTACACGAACGAACCGTCGGCCACGAGTTTTACCCAAGGTGCGATCCCGTAAGATGTCTGAAGATATGTCTTTACATCGGAGTGTTCATCGTCCTCGTCCTGTACGTTGGAGCCGGATACGTTGGCCGTGAGGTCGAATTTGCGCTTGTTCAACGCGCCTGTCACAGAACCTCCGTACGAGGTCAGACTACCTCCGTATGCGTCCACCATCATACCGGAATTTTTAAGGTCGGTCCTGGTTATTATGTTTATGACGCCGTCTGTGGCAAATTCGCCGAAACGCTGGCTGTCGCCGCCCAAACGTACTTCTATGCTCTCTATCATGTCGAGCGACACGGGAATGTTGTCAAGAGTATATATGCTGCGGAGCATACTGTTTATCCTCTGCCCGTTCACAAATATGGCCACCGTATTGCCTTCGCCGCCTCTGACATTTACCTGTCCGAGGGAACCCATCGGGCCGTACCTGCGTATCGAAATGCCCGGAACGCGGGACAAAACGCCTTCGAGCGTCTGCACCGGACATGATTCTATGTCCTGTCGCGTTATCACTTCCGTACGTCCCAGTTCCGAGAACCAGTCCGGAGCCGTCTTTTCGGAAAACAGCCCTATGCGGCGTATTTTCAAAGAATCATCCCTTTTTACGGAATCCGCTGCCGCCTGTTCCATAGCAAACGCTCCCGAAGACATGCACATGCAGATACCTAAAATAAAAATATTTTTCATCCGAATAGATTATTGTTTTTTTGTGGCGGCCCATTGCCCCGCACCCCCATCTCTTTACGGAATGCGGATGTCCGTTTTATTACCTGCAAAAGTAGGCATTTAAACTTTAAGGCAATTATGGCCGGGGCAAGTTTTTACACCCAGGGGATGAAATTAATAAAAAATTAAGATGTTTGCTTTACTTTTGCCGTACGTTTTATAAATGATTAACAAACACCGCGCAAAGAATGTCGCGGATACGCCGATGACCGATATTTTAAAAGACAGGCACTCCTCTATCCCGCAGGGACAGGCCGTAGTGGAAATACTGATACGCAAAGGAATACGACACGCAGTGATATCTTCGGGCTCGAGAAATGCACCGCTTACGATAGGCTTTTCGCGCAGTGGCATAAAATGCTATTCGGTAATAGACGAGCGCAGCGCAGCGTTTTTCGCCCTCGGCATGGCAAAGGAAACAGGCCGTCCTGTGGCGCTGGCATGCACATCGGGATCGGCCGTGCTGAACTACTACCCAGCCGTAGCCGAAGCATATTACTCGCGAATACCGCTGATAGTCATATCTGCCGACCGCCCCGCTGAAATCATAGACCAGGGAGCCGGGCAAACGATACGTCAGCACGGAGTATTGTCCGCACATACGGCATACAGTACATCGCTGCGCGAAGGGACCGATGAGAAGACGCTCAGATACAACGCCCGCGAGATAAACACTGCGTTCGACAAAGCCGTAGCCGAAAGCGCCCCGGTACATATAAACGTGCCGTTTTCCGAACCGTTATACGGCACATCGTCCGTAACGGCGTTCGGAGATTACCGGGAAATAGAAACGTTGCCGGTGGAAAATACTCTCTCCCAAAGGGCAAAGGACGAGATAAGCCGCATATGGAACGATGCAGAAAAAAGGATGATACTTGTAGGCGTTCATAAGCCCGACAAACGCCTCGAAAGCCTTTTGATGAGTATTTCCCGTCAAAGCGGAGCCGCAGTACTGTGCGAAACGACATCGAACCTGCATGGCGAATGCTTCGTAGAAAAGATAGACCAGGCGATTATCCCGTACGGACAGGATACATTGCGCGAACTGGCTCCGGAATTGCTCATAACGGCAGGAGGAATGGTCGTATCGAAAAAAATAAAGGCCATATTGTCGTCCATGAGCCCTAAATACCACATTCACGTGAACATGTACGATTTCCCGGATACATTCGGATGCCTGACACACAAGGCACAGGTGAGCGACTGCGTTTTTTTCAGCCATATTGCCTCTCTTGGGTCCGAAAATACGGGATACTCCGGAAAATGGGACGGAATAAAAGCCGAAAGGGACGTAAAACACCGTGAATACCTCTCGCACGTGCCGTTTTCCGACCTTAAAGTATGGGAAATGCTGACCTCGCACATCCCGGAAAATACGACCCTTGAAATATCCAACAGCGCGTCGATACGCTACAGCCAACTTTTTTCGCTTCCATCGGGAATTTCCGTATCGTGCAACCGTGGAACCAGCGGCATAGACGGCTGTACGAGTACAGCTGCAGGGGTTGCGGCGGCATCTCAAAATCCTGTCACACTGATAACAGGAGATCTTAGCTTCATGTATGACAACAATGCCCTGTGGAACGGTTACCTGCCTTCGTCATTTCGTATGATAGTCATAAACAACCACGGCGGAGGCATATTCCGCATACTCGACGGCTCACGTAAAGCCGATGAATGCGGACGCTTTCTGGAAGCGCGCCACGAGCTCAGCGTGAAATACCTGGCGGAAATGCATTCAATAGAATATGCGATGGCAAACGACGAAAAGAGCTTAAAAGAAACCTTGGCTACTTTCTGGGGCGAATCGCAAAAAGCGCGCATACTGGAAGTTTTCACCCCGGCGGATATCAACGGGGATATATTGAGGGGCTACTTTGAATATTTAAAATAAAGCGCTATTTTATAAGCAAATAAACAATCTTATTTAAAGTAATACATAAATTATTCGAAATCAACCGGGTAGTTTATTTCACAACCTGTCTGGGGACATTTTTCAGTATAGCCCCTCATGAACTTTCCTCCGGCATCCAATGTTTCGATACCGAAATAGGCCGACAAGTCGCCTATGCTTTCGATAACGCATCTCTTAAGCATCGAATTTCTGTCGGGAGCTGGCTTTTCGTCGAACATAACACCGATATCGACAATGGCCTCAATCCCATTAAGCGCTATTTTCACGTTTTTCACCAGTATATCGAGCATTTTCTGGCCGTTTTCCGGTATGGAAAAGTAATCTCCGGTCATAGCTTCGTCCTGTCCGCATCCTGAATTTACATATTCCAAAGCAGCCAAGATAGCCGTGAAATTACACAAACGCGCAGTCTGACGTTCAGGATCGCCTGGATACGTTCCGCTCTCTATCAGCATGGTGACAAAACCGTCCTTCTGGAAATTGTCCCCAGTGGCCGTGGGATAAAATTCATCGGAATAACGTCCAACACATCCGGGAATTATGTGCTGAACAGCAGCATTCATTGCGGCTATAAGCGCCATGGAACGCTGCCGGTTCATGGTAACGGCCCTGTCCGGTCCTTCTGCAGGAGCGAGAAATGATATTGTAGCCGTTTTCCCAGTACCGCATACGTTGTAAATATTCCTTTGGTCATGCAGGTTAAAACAGTAATGCGGACTAAAGTTATCCCTGGCGGTTCTCAATATACGGCTTTCAGGAGCCGACAAAGCTCTGGCATCGCGATTGAGGTCTATATCCATAGCGTTTGTCCTGCGATAGAGCAGGGCGCCGTCGGGATTCAGCATGGGTATGAACATCAACTGAAACTTATCGAGCAGCGAATCCGCAAATCCGGTGAAAGGCCCCGGGTTGTTAAGGAAATTAAATATATCGAAAACCGCACTGGTTGCCGTAGGCTCGTTACCGTGCATTTGTGTCCATAAAAGAACTTTTTCACTTCCGCGTCCTACCGAGAAAGAGTATATATCATGCCCCATAACCGATTTTCCCAATATTTCCACACCGGTATCCAGCCTCTTGAGAAGGCATGAAACCTGTTCAGGGGTAACTGTACGGCCTTTTATAGACTGTTCTTTTATAGAAGCATAGTGCTTTATTAACTTTTCTATATCCATCATATGAGTTTGGCACTTGAAAAGTGTCGCATTTTTAAAATAAAACCAACATTACAAATGTACGTCTTTATCTGTTTACATTAATATACAAAAGTAATCGCAAAACTCATATTTACTTTTGTAACAATACAACATTTTTACAAAAATAAATTCAAATTCAATAGCTTAATTTTACATATGTTTGTGCTTATGTTTACAAATATATGATTGATACGTATTTTATCACACATCGTTTTATTTTAAACTTAACCTTTAAAAACCAGTTATATAATATTTGTTATATAATGTTATACTTTATCAAAGTCAGCGCTTAAATTACAGATGTTTTACGTATTTTACATTTATATTCAACGGCAAAAACAAATGTATTGTTACAAGTGTGCTTGCTTTTTTTACTTTTTGTAATTACATTTGTAGAAATAAAAACAATTGTCAAACAAGACGTGAAATGTCAAAAAACAGCATAAACGACAGGATATCCGAGCTCATAGAATTTCTGGACATAACCCCTACTGCTTTTGCTGATGAAATAGGGATACAACGCTCAGGGCTGTCACATATCATGAAAGGGCGTAATAAGCCTTCACTGGATGTTGTACAGAAGATAATAAACCGTTTTCCGGAAATAAACATACTGTGGCTCGTAAACGGTACGGGAGCCATGTCGAGTTCCATTCCTAGTGTTATAAACCTTCAACAGAAACCGCAAACGGTCAAAAAAGAAGAAGATAATGCGCTGAAAAACACGCTTTTCGACACGGATAATACGTCTTTTGAAACACCGCTTACCTCCACTGCCCCAACCCATATCACTAAACCCCAGGGAAAATACACGCATGAAGATTACGTTGTGGACGATGCTGAAAATAATGCCATACCCCAACAGGATATCCGCCGGTATGGTGCGGAAAATGACGATATGCAGGAACTACGCAATAATGTCGGGAATATGGCCGGTACTCGTAAAAAAATAACGAAGATTGTTGTATTTTTCGACGACAACTCATATCAGGAAATGCACTGAAGATAAAAAATCCGTACGGAGGTATTTGTCTCCATACGGATTAGTATTTTCAAATAAATGTTAACCGCTATTTATGCGATTGTTTTTGCACTTTCCAGATTCCCTCTATTAATTCAACGAACTCCTTTCGGCTTTTTTACGTTCGGCTTCGCCAAGGATTATTTTACGCAGACGCAGGTGATGTGGCGTTACTTCCACGTATTCGTCCTTTTGTATGTATTCGAGAGCTTCTTCGAGTGAAAATTTTACTGCCGGAGCTATTTTTGCCTTGTCGTCGGAGCCTGCAGCACGCATATTCGTGAGTTTCTTTTCCTTGGTTACATTTACCGTAATGTCCCCGCCGCGTGTACTCTCTCCTACTATCTGGCCTTCGTAAACGTCCTCTCCCGGATCGACGAAAAACGTTCCACGGTCCTGAAGTTTGTCTATGGCGTAAGGAATGGTTTTCCCCTGGTCCATGGAAATAAGGGAACCGTTCTGACGACTTGGTATGGGGCCCTTGAACGGCTCGAAAGCTCTGAAACGGTGCGATATTATCGCTTCGCCGGCCGTGGCCGTAAGCACCTGATTGCGCAGGCCTATGATACCGCGCGAAGGTATATCGAAACGGCAAAGCATGCGGTCGCCCTTCGGTTCCATGCTAGTCATAGTACCTTTACGCATGGATACGAGTTCGACTGCGCGACCCGATACATCGGCAGGAACGTCTATGGAAAGTTCCTCGACCGGTTCGCATTTCACGCCGTCTATCTCCTTTATTATAACCTGAGGCTGACCTATCTGGAGTTCGTAGCCTTCACGGCGCATGGTTTCTATCAACACCGAAAGATGCAGCACGCCGCGACCGTACACTATGAATTTATCGGCCGATACTCCCTGTTCCATCCTCATGGCCAGGTTCTTTTCAAGCTCTTTTTCAAGACGTTCGCGTATGTGACGGCTTGTCACGTATTTTCCGTCCTTCCCGAAAAACGGCGAGTCGTTTATGGTAAAGAGCATGCTCATCGTAGGCTCGTCTATATCGATTGAAGGGAGCGCTTCGGGCGCTTCGAAATCGGCAATGGTATCGCCTATCTCAAAACCTTCTATACCTGCTATGGCGCATATATCGCCCGCTACGGCCTCTTTTATACGTGCCTTGCCAAGTCCCTCAAAGGAGTAAAGCTCTTTTATCTTCGATTTTACTATGCTTCCGTCGCGTTTTACCAGACTTACGCTCATGCCTTCGCGCAGAGTTCCCCTAGTCAGCCGGCCTATGGCGATACGTCCTGTATAGTTTGAAAAGTCTATCGAGGTAATAAGCATCTGGGTATTGCCTTCGGCAATTTCCATAGGCTGTACGTTTTCGAGCACCATATCCAGAAGAGGCAACATGCTGTCGGTCGGTTTTTTATAGTCCGTAGACATCCAACCCTGTTTTGCCGAGCCGAATATGACCGGGAAATCGAGCTGGTCGTCGTTGGCGCCCATGTTCATCATAAGGTCGAAAACGGCTTCGTGGACTTCATCGGGCGTACAGTTCTGTTTGTCTACCTTGTTTATGACCACTATCGGGTTAAGGTTCATGTCCAGCGCTTTCTGGAGCACGAAACGTGTTTGCGGCATAGGGCCTTCGAATGCGTCAACGAGCAGCAGCACGCCGTCGGCCATATTGAGTACGCGCTCCACTTCCCCGCCGAAATCGGCGTGTCCGGGAGTATCTATGATGTTTATCTTGGTGTCCTTATAGCGTACGGATACGTTTTTCGATAGAATGGTTATTCCCCGTTCGCGCTCCAGGTCGTTGTTATCGAGGATGAGCTCGCCTGCGCTCTGGTTTTCACGAAAGAGCTGGCATGCGTACAGGAGCTTGTCGACCAGGGTCGTTTTGCCATGGTCTACGTGAGCTATTATTGCAATGTTGCGTATATTGTTATGCATTAAAAAATGTTTTTATTTCCTTTGTTCCGAGGGGCAAAGTTACGAAAAATGCTCCAACTGTGTTTTTCTGCAAAGCATTAATTGATAAAAGCCCATCAAAAAAACAGGCCGCTTAAAAGCGGCCTGTTTTTAAGGTGAGTATCTACTTTTTACCAGAAGCGCGCCTTTGCTGGCGGTTCTGCTGCTCCTGGGCCTGTTTCATCATTTCATCCATCTTGCGCTGCCATTTGGAAGGGCCTTTTGTTTTGGCGTTCTGTTTGTTTTCCTGTATTTTGGCGTGCAGTTTGTCTTCGTTTATTATGTATTTCTTTATCACCCAGAACTGTATGATGGCTATAAGCGTGGAAACCGTATAATAATACGAAAGCCCCGAAGCTGCCGTATTGAACCACAGGAGCATCATCACCGGCATCAGGTACAGCATGAACTTCATGTTGGGCATACCGGGTTGTGACGGCTGGTCCATGCCTCCGCCTGCCATCTTCGTCTGTATGAGAAGAGTGAGTGCCATCAACAATGCAAAAAGGCTTACATGATCGCCGTAAAGCGGTATGTTGAACGGCAGGTTCAGTATGGAGTCGTATGCCGAAAGGTCATCGGCCCACAGGAAAGACTGCCCGCGCAACTCTATCGAAGCCGGGAAGAAGCGGTACATCGCTATCAGCACCGGCATTTGTAACAATATAGGCAGACATCCGGCAAGAGGGTTCACTCCGGCCTTGGAATAGAGTTCCATAGTAGCCTGTTGTCTTTTTGCAGGATCGGCATCTTTATACTGCTGGTTTATAGCCTCCATTTCCGGTTTCAAAAGGCGCATCTTGGCCTGGGATTTATAACCGGAATATGTAAAGAACGACAATATGAGCTTTATCACCAGCGTCATTATGATGATGACTATACCCATGGTAATCCCCCAGTTATAGAACAAAAGGTCGAACATCGGTATTACGAACCAGCGGTTTATCCAACCGAAAATACCCCAGCCCAGCGGTACGAGCTCGTCTATGTTGTTGCCGTATTTTTCGAGCGTGTGGAAATGGTTGGGGCCGAAGTATAGTTTCATCGGCATGTTGAAATCGCCGTCCTGGGCTGAAAGTTCCACATTTGCAGAAAAATTCTTAGTATGCAGCGAATCGGCCGATATATCCTGCGACTTGAGCGTAGCCTTATGCAGACCTTCGGTCAAAAGTATGGTGGAAAAGAATTGCTGCTTGAATGCAAACCACGACAAGTCATTTATCGTTTCCTCGTCCGAGCCGCCCATCGACAGATTGTCTTCCTTCTGTTTGGCTCCTTCGGCATAAGCAAGGTAGGTGTACTGGTTTTCGTATTTCAGTCCCTTTTCAGTGTGGAAAGCGTCTATGCTCCAGTCCAAGACAGGTTTCTGGCCGTTTTTGAGTATTCCGGAAAGCCCCTTGGACAAAACCGTGTAATCGAGCATGTATTCTCCTGGGCGCAGTACGTAGCGGTATTCCAGATATGCGTCTTCTGAGGCTTTCAACTTCATGGACAGCACCTGGTTTTCCCCGTCCTTTTCAACCGAAGGCTCGAAATACATATCTCGGGTGTCGAAACGGCGGCCATCCGACGTGTAGAACGTCATATTGAAATCGGCATTACCGTCCTTTACTATGCAGAGAGGTTTTTTCCAATACGTGTCGTACTTTTTGAGCGTGACTTCTGACGGTACGCCGCCTTTGTTGGCCACGGAAATAATGAGTACATCGTTTTCTATGGTGGTAGCTTCTTTGCCGTTAGCGGCTGAAGGCAATGTTCCCGAATATGCGAAATCTCCGAATGCACGCACCAAAGCAGGCGAAATACCGGCAGAATCGCCCAGGAGGGTATCGGCTGCGGCCGAGGCAATGGCTTTCAAATCCAGAGTATCGGCTTTTTCGGCGGCTTCCTTTGCCTGTCTCTCGGCTTCGAGGCGGACAGCCTCTGCCCTTTTAGCCTCCTGTTCCTCCGCCGAAGGCATTGTAAACCATATATAACCGATGAAAAGCGCACCCAAAAGCGCGAAACTTATCAGTGAACCTGTTCCGGAATTGGAGTTGTTGTCTTGTCCTAACAGCATCTAAAATCTATTTTTCTGTATTTATAAATTCGTTTCTTTGCCCGCAAAAGACGGGATATTATTTTTTTGCCTTCACCGCCGCACGGACGAAATCGACGAACAGAGGATGCGGGTTTTCCACCGTAGAACGGTATTCGGGGTGGAACTGTACGGCCACGAACCACGGGTGGGACGGTATTTCCACTATGTCCACAAGACCTGTTTCGGCATTGCGGCCGGTGGCTTTCATTCCGGCTTTATCCAACGCTTCGATATAATCGGAACTGAGTTCGTAACGGTGACGGTGGCGCTCCATTATACTGTCCGTACCATAGATAGAATACGCTCTAGAGTCTTTTTCGACAGAACACTGCCATGCTCCGAGGCGCATCGTGCCTCCTTTGTTGGTAACGTTTTTCTGCGATTCCATAAGGTCTATGACCGGATAAGGAGTTTCCGGGTTTATTTCTTTGGAGTGAGCATCCTTAAGGCCAAGTACATCCCTGGCAAATTCGACCACGGCCATCTGCATTCCAAGGCAGATGCCAAGGAACGGTATGCCGTGTTCGCGGGCATATTTGGTGGCGGTTATCTTGCCTTCTATGCCTCTTTCACCGAAGCCCGGAGCGACAAGTATACCGTCAACGTCCTTGAACAGTGAAGCGGCGTTGGATTCGTTGACATCGCCTGAGTATATCCATTTTACGTTGACTTTCACTTCATTGGCCGCACCGGCATGTATGAACGATTCGACAATCGATTTGTACGCATCGTGCAGGCTTACGTATTTTCCGACCAAAGCTATCGTGACTTCGCCTTTAGGATTTTTGTACCTGCGGAGGAAATCGAGCCATTTGTCCATTTTAAGCGTATCGGGACATGGCAGGCCGAGGTCTTCGAGAACTACCCTGTCCAGTTGTTGCTGTTCCATCAGGATAGGCACATCGTATATCGTTTCGGCGTCTATCGATTCGATAACGGCGGCAGGGCGTACATTACAGAACTGAGCCAGTTTGTTTTTCACTTCCTGCGGCAGATGGTGTTCGGTGCGGCATACCAACACACCGGCCTGCACACCGGCCTGCATGAGGGATTTTACAGAATGCTGCGCCGGTTTGGTCTTAAGTTCGCCGGCAGCGGCAAGATACGGCACCAGCGCCAGGTGTATCACCAAGGTATTGTGCGGACCGAGCTCCCACTTTAACTGGCGCACGGCTTCTATGTAAGGCAGAGATTCGATATCGCCGACAGTACCTCCTATCTCGGTGATTATTATATCGTATTTACCTGTGTTTCCGAGTATTTGTATGCGTTGTTTAATCTCATTGGTTATGTGAGGAATGACCTGCACGGTCTTGCCGAGGAACTCCCCGCGGCGTTCTTTTTCTATCACCGACTGGTAAATGCGGCCCGTGGTAACGTTGTTTGCCTGGGAAGTTTCGACGTTGAGAAAACGCTCGTAATGCCCCAGGTCGAGATCCGTTTCCGCACCGTCCGTGGTTACGTAACATTCGCCGTGCTCATAAGGGTTGAGAGTTCCCGGATCGACGTTTATGTACGGGTCGAGTTTCTGTATGGTTACCGAATATCCCCTTGCCTGAAGAAGACGTGCCAGGGATGCCGAAATGATTCCTTTACCCAAAGAGGACGTAACCCCTCCGGTGACGAAGATGTATTTTGTTTTGCTGGACATGATTTTACAAAAAAATATTCGTGCAAATTTACGAATTTTTTTGCGTCATATCCCGCCCGGACGACACTTTTGTTCACATTAAAAAGAGACTGTCTTTCAAGCGAAAAACACGATGTAAACCAGTGCGAAAAACAGAAGAGTTACGGCAAAGGCCTTGAAATTGGAACCCATAACGTTCCTTATGGCCGCAACGGACACTTTTTTCGTGGTAAAAAGTATCATCATGCCGGTAAAAAGCGACAGGAAAAAAGCACCGAAAATTATATACGGAATTACCGCCAGTATCCATTTGCCTACCGATGCCCATACCACGAGCGTTATCAGGGCAAGCGATGTGAAATAGCTGAACACACCGAAGTATTTTTTCCCGGTAATGCTTTTTTCCTGCTCATCCATTTTTTTAATATTTGGAAGGATTGGATTCGTGCATCATTGCCAATATGCCTTCAGCGATATCATCGACGTTAGGTTTGGCATAATAATCACCGTCGTCGGCATACGTCGTACGATGGGCTTTGGCCGTTATCAGCAGCGGTTTGCTGTCGAGCCAGCGGTATCCGTCCTGCGAGTTCATTACGTTGTCAAGTATGTAGGCCGAGGCCCCGCCGGGAACGTCCTCGTCGGCAATGACAAGACGTCCTGTTTTTTTCAGGCTGTTTCCTATCACGTGCGTCAGATCCAACGGCAGGAGCGACTGCACGTCTATAAGTTCGACGTTTATGCCAAGGCTTTCCAGTTCGCGCGCGGCTTTTTCAGCCACTGCAAAAGTAGACCCGTAGGATACGAGCGTCACGTCAGCGCCTTGTTTGACTACTTCGGCTACACCTATCGGCGTGCGCAATTCTGACAGGTTTGATGGCATTTTTTCCTTTTTGCGGTAGCCGTTTAGATTTTCCACCACAAGCGCCGGAGTGTCCACATCGAGCAATGAGTTGTAAAAACCTGCCGCTTTTGTCATATTGCGTGGTACGAGTACGTACATGCCTCTGAGCAAATGTACGAGCGCCCCCATCGGAGAGCCCGAATGCCATATCCCTTCGAGGCGGTGTCCCCTGGTACGTATTATGGCCGGTGCTTTCTGGCGTCCGGCAGTGCGGAAACGCAGCGATGCGAGGTCGTCGCTCATCGTCTGCAAACCGTAAAGTATATAATCTAAATACTGTATTTCAGCTATGGGACGCAGGCCGCGCATGGACAACCCTATGGCCTGCCCTATTATCGTTGCTTCGCGTATGCCGGTATCCGACACCCGTGTCTGTCCGTATTTCGCTTGCATGCCTTCCATACCCTGATTCACGTCGCCGATATGGCCGGTGTCCTCGCCGAAAGTAAGCACTTCGGGATGCGAGGCGAATATGAGATCGAAATTGTCGCGCAGGATTATGCGCCCGTCCACATCCTGTGCATCGGGAGCGTAAACCGGTTTTACATCAGGCGACTGTGCACCTGTTTTATCGGACTGGCTGTACAAGTGAGTTCCGTAACGCTGTTCGTTTCCCTCAGATACCTTGTCTATCCATTTTTTTAGCGCATCCCTTGCCGGTATATGTTCCGCAGCTGTCATGCGCATGACACGCCTGGCCAGGGAAAGGCCGTCCTTGCGGAAAAGCGGCATTATGATATCCAAGGCCCCCGATGCCGCGTTTATATCGTCCTTGTGTGCGGAGGAAGAAGCTATTTCGGCCGTTATCGGCGCCATTACGGCTTTCCATGCGGCGTTCTTTTCATCGCGGACGTATTTTACAGCTTTATCTTCCAATGTTTTGAGTTCGTCATCCGTCGCTATGCCGCTCTCGGTTATCCACTGGCGCATCTTCACATTGCAGTCGAACTCGGATTCCCATTGCAGGCGTTCAGGTGATTTGTACCTGGTATGTGAGCCGGATGTTGAGTGTCCCTGCGGCTGTGTCAGTTCGGTTACGTGTACCAGCACCGGAACGCTTTCCTCACGGGCCGTCGCCTCGGCTTTGCGGTAAGCATCGACAAGCGCGGGATAATCCCAGCCTTTGACAGTAATTATCTCTATACCGTTTTTTTCAGGTGTGCGGCGGAACCCCTCCATCGCTTCCGATATGTTTTCCTTTGTAGTCTGGTATTCACTGGGAACGGAAATACCGTAACCGTCGTCCCATACGGACACGACCATCGGAAGCTGCATGACGGCGGCTGCGTTCATAGTTTCCCAGAAATGGCCTTCGGATGTGGATGCGTTGCCTATCGTTCCGAAAGCCACCTCCCGCCCGTCATTAGAGAACAGGCCGTTGTCTTTCAACTCAGGTACATCACGATATACTTTCGAGGCTTGCGCCAGTCCCGTAAGGCGCGGCATCTGCCCGGCGGTGGACGATATGTCGGATGCCGAATTGTACTGTGCGGTCTGGTCTTTCCACGACCCGTCGGGGTTTACGAGCGGAGTGGAAAAATGGTTCACCATCTGACGTCCGCCGGCGAAAGGTTCGGCTTCGATGTTCGTATCGGCATAAAGCGCGGAAAACATGTTGGATGGTTTCATCAATCCTTTGGCCAGCATGAACGTCTGGTCGCGGTAATATCCTGAGCGGAAATCGCCCTTTCGGAACACTTTCGCCATAGCTATCTGAGGCAATTCCTTGCCGTCGCCGAAAATACCGAATTTGGCGCGCCCGCCAAGCACTTCCCGGCGTCCGGTAAGGCTCATATTCCGGCTTACCAGAGCCGTATAATAGTCGTCCAGCACCTCTTTTTTGTATTGTGCCGCAGGAATTATTTTTTCGTTTTCCATATTTTTTAGCTTTTACACTTCGGATTTATCAAAAATGAGGCTGAAAAAGCCTTTCTTTCTACAAAGATAACAATTTATGCATATGTCTATCCTCTCATGCGGTTATTTAATTTTACTTTAACGGCTGAAAAAAAGCCCCGGCGCAACGCGCCGGGGCAGAAATTTCACATATGCTGCCGTTTCACGGGAATAGCTATCTCAATTTGCCTTTCACATCGGAAGGCACACCGTCCTTATGCAGGACGATGCATATCGTCTTGTAACGCACGTAAGCCTCGCTGACGTAATACATTCCGGAAAAACCCTTTTCCGTTCCCCAGGAATTTTTGACTATATAATATTTCTTGCCGTTCACATCGCGTGCGATGCCGGTTATGTGCATGGCATGGTCATCCACCGTCGAATAATCGTCGAATGCCTGCTGACGCATCTGTTCGGTTATTTCCTTTTCGGGTTTCGGGCCGTCGAAAAGAAGCGAGTCCTTCGGGTCTTGCGGCACCACGGCTATGCCAAGAGGCACGGAAAAACCGTCTTCGGTCATGTCGGCCGACCACATGGCCGTATATCCGTTATCAAGGGCGTAATCGAGCGTACGCATCATATCGTCCAGAGGAATGTTATAGTATTTCTCCCATGTCCAGTTATCCGGCACAAGCAAATGCGACTTCTTATAATAAGGCTCATAAGTCCAAGACATGAAATACATATAGTCCGACGGATTTATACCTACAACCTTGTCTGCAAAAGTCCGCGGCGTGTACTTCTTGCCCCGATACGTGAATTCGGAAGGAAGTTCGCCCAGATAACGGTCCAGTATGCCGTCGAAACCTTTTTTCCAGTCCCCGCGTATGACTCTGGATGCGACTACGCTCTTTACATAAGCGGACAACGCTTTGTGCAGTTCTCCGTGGTCGTTGGCCGTTTCGCTGCCAGTAAGCCCCATATACGCCTCCTGCGGCATAGCTCCGTACATGCGTATCACGTCAAGCACGTCCGTACCCTCTCCTCCGGGTGAAAACGGCATGTTGCCGTGCATACGGACATATTTGTCGGCTTTTCCCTGATAGGCTTTGTATGCTACGTACATCTCGGACAAATCGACCGGTTTTTTGCCCATGCGGAGCATCTCGGACTCGACGAACGATATACCGGCATAGTCCCAGCACGTGCCGGATTTAGCCTGGTCTTTTACAGGAGTGACAGGAAGCGACTTTACGGCAGCAAATCCGAATTTTTCCTTCCACTGCTTCTGGGTGGCTGTGTCGGCTTTCTGTGCCGCCAGAGTAAACGGGAAAAATGCCGCCATAAACAAAGCGGCGAATACATGTTTTTCCATGACGTAATTTCAGTGTGTTTTATTTGAGTTTTTTAGTTATGTCGTCCGGAACGCCGTCCTTATGCAATATTATCGACGTGGTTTTGTAGCGCACGTAAGCCTCGCTCACATATACCATGCCGCCGTCGCGTCCGCGTTCGGTACCCCAGGAATTTTTCACCAGATAGTATTTTTTACCGTTCTGGTCTTTCGCCGTACCTATTATGTGCATTCCGTGGTCATCCTGTGTGGTATAATCGTCGAATGCCTGCTGGCGCATCTGTTCGGTTATTTCTTTCTCCGGTTTAGGGCCGTCGAGCATGTCCTCGGCTTCTATCTGAGGCACTACCCCCACGCCCAGTTTTGACGAAAATCCTTTTTCGGACACGTCGGCCGCCCACAGTATGGTGTAACCGTTGTCCAGCGCGTGGTCTATCGTACGCATCATATCGTCCAGAGGTATGTTATAAAACTTTTCCCATGCCCAGTTGTCCGGTACGAGAAGTTGTATTTTTTCATAATACGGCTCACAGGCCCACGAGGTGATGTAAATATAATCGTCGGGATTTATACCCACCACTTTGTCGGCAAATGTGCGCGGGGTGTATTTTTTCCCCTGATAAGTAAACTCCTGAGGCAGGGAACCGAGATAAGCGTCGAGTATGCCGTCGAAACCTTTTTTCCAATCCCCGCGTATGACTTTGGACGAAGCTACCTCCTTAACGTATTCGGCCAGCTTTTTATCCATTTCGTTATGGTTGTTCGTGGTTTCGCCGGGAATAAGTCCTTCATACACTTCCTGGGGGACTATTCCGTATTTGCGTATCACGTCGAACACGTCGGAGCCTTCCGCCCCTGGAGCGAATGTGAGGTTCCCGTGCAGGCGCACGTATTTGTCGGCTTTGTCCTGGTACACTTTGTACACTACGAACATCTCGGCAAGGTCGGCTGGTTTCTTACCCATGCGCAGCATTTCCGATTCGATGAGCGAAAGGCCGGAATATGACCAGCACGTGGACGATTTAGCCTGGTTTTTGACGTCCGTGGCAGGCAATTTCTTATCTACTGCGAACTGGAATTTTTCCTTCGCCGCCTCGTCGCCCTGACTGGTTTTGGCTACGAGGTTTTCCTGAGCGAAAGACACGAGGCTCATAAGGACAAATGCCCACAGAGCCAGCATACGGCGTAATTTTACCATTTTTATTGTGCTTAAATGCTTTTGGTTATGTATATTGTGTTTATAAATTTCCGTATAAATAAATCATACAGCCGCCAAAACGGCAACGTACAAAAGTAATGAAAAAAACATATACCGGCGGGATATGTCACCTGAAAAAGCCCGGCATGTGCACGGCGGCACGCCGTCACGGAACCTTAACAACGATAATAATACGACGGAAATAATTACATTTGCACAGTACGGGAGTCGCGCCTGACTATTTGAAAATGCCATGGCATAAGCCATATTTTAGCAATATGGGATGTACCTCGGAATAGCTCAAGCGAGCTTGGCTCTTCTCCCCGCATTCGCTATATTTGCACGGTAAACAAAAAAAAATCACGACCTGATGTCGAGACGCCATCCCAAAGACCTCGTATTAGAAAACTTAGAAGTAACCGACGCCGCAGCACAGGGCAAATCGGTAGCCCACAGTGAGGACGGCCGCGCCGTGCTTATACTAGGAGCCGTACCGGGCGATATTGTCGACGTGCGTGTTACGAAAAAGAAAAGCAAGTATTACGAAGGTACCGCGGAACGTATCGTAAAACCTTCGGAAAAACGCACGACGCCGCCATGCGCGCATTTCGGGGTGTGCGGCGGCTGCAAATGGCAAAACATGGACTACCGTTGGCAGCTTTTCTACAAACAAAAGGAAGTCGGGAACAACCTGCGCCGTCTGGGGGGACTGGACATGCCCGATCCGTTGCCGATAAAAGGCTGCGGTAACGAATATTTTTACCGCAACAAAATGGAATTCTCGTTTGCCACGCGGCGGTGGTACACTAGGGAGGAACTGGACATGGCAGGCGACATAGGCGATGGCGAACCTGGACTCGGTTTTCACATACCGGGCCGTTGGGACAAGGTTCTGGACATAAAAAAATGCCACCTTCAAAGGGACCCTTCCAATGCCATACGCCTTGAGATGAAAAAATACGCGACGGAACACGGTCTTGAATTTTTCGATCCGCGCACCAACGAAGGCTTTTTAAGGACCATGATGGTACGCACGTCGTCCGTATTGCCCGACGTGATGCTGATGGTGCAGTTTTACCGCGAGGATAAAACGGCGCGTGAAGCCCTGTTGGAACACATGCACCGCACTTTTCCCGAAATCAGCTCGCTGTTGTACGCCATAAATCCGAAGGTAAACGACTCGATATACGACCTCGATATAAAAACGTACTACGGGCAGGACCATATATTTGAACAAATGGAAGGGCTTCGTTTCAAAATCGGCCCCAAGTCGTTTTACCAGACCAATTCGGCACAGGCGTACGAACTGTACAAAACGGTACGCGAGTTTGCTCACCTCACGGGTAGCGAAACTGTTTACGACCTGTACACAGGCACCGGGACCATATCGCAGTTCGTTAGTTCCGGCGCAGGAAAAGTCATAGGCGTGGAAGCCGTGCCTGAGGCCATTGAAGCTGCGCGCGTAAACGCCGCGATAAACGGCATAACCAACTGCGAATACCTGGTAGGCGACATGAAGGACGTGTTCGACGACGGATTTACGAGCCGCTACGGGCGTCCCGACGTAGTTATAACGGATCCCCCGCGCGACGGAATGCACAAGGACGTAGTGGCGCAGCTTCTCCGCCTTATGCCGCAGAGGATAGTCTACGTGAGCTGCAATTCAGCCACACAGGCGCGCGACCTTGCCATGATGAAAGATTTTTACGAGATAAAAAAATCACAGGCCGTCGATATGTTTCCCCAGACGTTCCATGTGGAGAACGTTGTACTGCTGGAAGCGAGGGAACAATCAGGGTTAACGGACGATAAAGAATGAAATACGCAAAAACACTTTACATACCGGTTATGGCGGTGACCGCGGCGCTCATGTTCTGGGCATGCGAAAAAGACGACATATGTCCCGAAAACTCGCCTAAGACGCCCGATGCGAGGGTAGAATTCTACGTCATGACTGACGGGCGGCCGGAAGAGTCGAAACGTACCGCACTGAATGTATTCGGACTTGAGGGTAAGGAACGTAAAGAGGCCATAAAAATACTTGGCAGCGGGGAATACGTAAATCTGCCTGTAAATTTCGAAACCGGCCAGTCGCGGTATCTTTTCGAGGAAGGAACGCTCACCGACACGCTTACGCTTTCATACGAACCTGAAATGACGTTCGTATCGAAAGCATGCGGATACCGCTTCACGTTCCGCAACGTAACGGTATCGTGTACCACCGACGGGCCTGTGGAAAGTTTTTCCGGCGATATAGAGGAACAACCCGCCGATGGCCACCTGTTCAACACGGCACAGGTCACGGCAAAACTGGTATTCAAGAACAATACGCCGTTGCCGGAAGACAACCCAACCGCAAATCATTATTCCGGACAAAAATGACAGGCGCCATGAAAAAACACATATCCGGATACAGCATCATCGTACTGTGCGCCGCCGCTATGACATTTTTACCCCGTCCTGCCTCCGCAGGGCAAATACTCGGATTCCGGGCCGACACTACCCTGCTGACACCCCGCACGATAACGGCTGCCGATTCCCTCATATCAGGAAAAGCGCCGTCAACGGACTCGCTGCTGAAAGCGGATTCCCTTTCTCTGGATACAAAACAGGCCGTTCCATCGGATACGGTGAGGAAGGATTCGCTCCAGGAAGTACAGCACGCACTGAGGATAGGATTCGATATCGCCGCACCGCTGATACCAGTCATAAGCGGAAAAGACTACGATAAAGGATGGATGATACAGGCCGATTTCCGTCTTACACCTAAATTGTATGTTGCGGCGGATTTCGGATACTCAAAACGCAGGTTCGATTTTTCGGCACAAAAAATGGATATAGACGGGTGGTTTGCCCGCGCCGGCATAAATTACTCGCTCATGCGCGGCATATTCAGTTACGACGATATGATGTTCGTGGGCCTTAAGGCAGGATACAGCCAGTACGACCGCCGTCTGTACGGTGCTTCCATAAACGACGATTACTGGGGAGGCACTGAAAATATCGATATAAACGACAGGCCTTCGGCCATATGGGGTGATTTGTCGCTTGGAGTTATGGTGCGCGTGGTTAAAAACGTTTACCTGTCCATGCAGGGAGGGTACGACCTGATACTCTCATCCACAAAACCTAACGGCATAGGCCCTCTGGCAGTACCAGGTATGGGCCAGGTGTACAATTCTTCAGCAGGATTTTCGTTTTCCTATACCATTTCATACCGCATACCTCTGTATAAAAAAATGCACAGGGTAAAAATAAGGCAAAAACCAGAAACCGAGGAAGACAGACAGAAAGCTCAGCAGGAACGCGAAAAGGAGAAACTGCTGGAACCTGCATACAACCCGGTGGAAATTCTGGAGGAATGACGACGACATATAAAGTGAAACGTTTGTTTGCCTGATGTACTTACCGGGAGCAAAGATTTCGATGTATATTTTTCCAGCGTTTAACGTTATATAAACACCTGGTAACAGAAAACAACAAAAAGGCCGGCCCATACGGGTCGGCCTTTTTGTTGTTCATAAAAGTCCTGTAAAGACAGTCCCCTTACATGCGCGCCATTATAATGGCTTTAAAGTCGGCAGCCTTGAGCGAAGCTCCGCCTATAAGTCCTCCGTCGACATCCGGTTTCGCAAACAGCGAAGCGGCATTGGAAGGATTGCACGAACCGCCGTAAAGTATAGATACTTCTTCGGCTAGTTCCTTGCCGTACTTCGACGCTATCACCCCGCGTATGTGGGCATGCATCTGTTGAGCCTGTTCCGGAGTGGCCGTTTCTCCTGTTCCTATTGCCCATACAGGTTCGTAAGCCAGAACTATATTACTCCATGCCGATGCCGGAAGATGGAAAAGAGCGTTCTTTATCTGGTCTTCCACCACTTTGAAATGCTCGCCTGATTTGCGCTGTTCCAACACCTCGCCGATGCAGAAAATAACTTCCATGTTTTCAGCCAGGGCGGCATCCGTCTTTTCGGCAAGGAACTGGTCAGTCTCACCGAAATACTGGCGGCGTTCCGAATGTCCGAGGATTACCTTGGACGCACCTGCGGACTTGGCTATCGGAGCCGAAACCTCTCCGGTGTAAGCTCCGGAAGCCTTCGGATATATGTTCTGGGCAGCCACGGCCACGCCTGTTCCTTTCAGTTCCTGTGCCACGGCGCTTATATTGGTAAATACCGGCGCTACCACCATCTCGACACCGCAAACGGGCATATCGGCCATAGCCGCTTTCAGATCCTTGGCCAAAGCCACGCTGTCGGTGAGCGTTTTGTTCATTTTCCAGTTGCCTGCTACGATTTTACGTCTCATTTCTTCTTTTGTTTTTGATTTATTTATTCAGTTTTATCTTTTGTCTATCTCCTCATCGTCCATACGCACGAATAAAAGCCGTTAAGAACGTATTCTTGGGTCGAGCCACGCATAAACCACGTCCACTGCCATATTTATCAGTATGAAAATAGTGGCCACCACCAGCACCGCCCCCATTACCACCGGCAGGTCCATCGAATTGAGCGCGTCCACTATCGCCTTTCCCAACCCGTTCCATGCGAAAATATATTCTATGAACACCGCTCCCGCCAGCATCCCGGCGAACCATCCGGAAGCGGCGGTAATGACAGGGTTCAGCGCATTCCGCATAGCATGGCGCACCACCACCGATGCCGTACCGAGGCCTTTGGCACGGGCAGTGCGTATGTAATCCTGGTTCATGACATCCAGCAACGAGCCGCGCATAAGCTGAATAACAACCGCCAACGGACGCATACCAAGGGTCACAGCCGGTAGTATTATCGCCGATACGGTGAGAAATTCCCCCCGTCCGAGGTTGTCTATCGTGTAGAGATTGCCTGTCATCGAAAGCCCTGTATAACTGTGGAGCAGATATCCGAATATCCAGGCTACTATTATAGCCGCGAAAAACGAAGGCAGACTCATACCGAGGCTTCCGAGTACCGATACTGCACGGTCGAACAGAGAATCCCTCCACAGAGCAGCCAGAACGCCGATGAAAATACCTATTATCATGGCTATCGTCATGGCTACCACGGCCAGTATCACGGTATTTGGCAATGTCTGCGCTATAATGCTGCTGACGTTGAGCCCGTCCCTCTGGTACGACTGGCGCAGATACGGCCATTTGAGTATGAGGCTGTACTTGCCGAAATCCAATAGTTTTACATAAGAGTATTTGCCTTCCGGACAGGTATAATCGCCAGGAGTATTGCTGTTTACCGACAAAGGCAGAAGGTCGTTGATATAATAGACGTACTGCATCGGCAGCGGTTTGTCAAAACCGTATTTTGCGCGTATGGCTTTGAGTTGTTCTTCGTCTTCCCTCTGGTCCAGCATCATGCGTGCAGGATCCGAAGGTATGGCCTGGAAAAGTACGAACAATATAGTGGCAAGCCCCCACAGAGTGACAAGGGCCTGTAAAATCTTTTTAAACGCCAATTTAAGCATTATGAACTTCTCTTCTTTTCCCTACCTGATATTAAAATAGCTCCATTTTCCCTCCACAGTGCCGCGCCTGAGCTCCACCACCCCTGGGTTGGAACGTATTATCGTTTTGAGCGTAACCGGATCGGCAAAATATACAGGAATCTTTATGCCGTACATATCGGCATACTTATCGTCCGTGGAATTTGCCAGCACGATGACCGGATTTTTTGCGGCTGCGGCTTTCGCATTGATTTTCTCCCATTTTTTTGGCGAAGACGAGGCTATATCGTAAGACACGATCACGAACACGCGTTCGAGAGACAGTATGGAATCCGTAACGTCGCGGCCGTCGCCGGTTTCTATGGAAAATCCCGTTATTTCAGGCTCAAAACCTTTTTTCACCAGTCTTGTAGTGCGGCTGACGAACTGCGCGCCCGGTATATCCCAAGGTTCGTCGGCATCGGTATATTCTTTTTCCACGCCGTCCACAGAATACACCCATGTGTTCTCGTACACTGGTTTTTCGGCATCATCGGGTACTTTCATGGCATCAGGGATGTTCACACCAGCTTTATACGGTCTCAAATCGACGAAAGGTTCATTGTGAAAAACATAATAGGCCGTTCCGAGAGAAATGGCAAAGATACCCGCTACCACGCTCATGGCGGTACGGAAACGAGCTGTCGGTTTTATGAATCTCTGCCATACGATAAGCAGGATTATCATGGCCGTAAGCGCTACGTTCTTGAAAAACGAAGGCCAGGGCTCCATGTGTACGGCATCGCCGAAACATCCGCAGTCGGAAACTTTTCCTGTCAGCGCCGAATAAAAAGTAACTATTGTAAAGCATGAATTAAGAACAAGCAACGTCCACAAAGTAAAAACCTTAAATCGTCCCATCAGAAGCGATGCGCCGAGTATCAGTTCCAGTGTTATAAGCGCTACGGCAAATTCCGTTGCCAATGGCGCTAGGAACTGCATGTTGAACACTCCCGGAGAGAAATATTCCTCGATTTTAAATGCCAGGCCCATAGGGTCGTTAAGCTTTATCAGCCCGGAAAAAAGGAACACGACCCCGAGCAGTATCCTTACCGCCAGTGCCGCCGTTTTCTTTCGGCCGCGCAAAGCCTGTTCTGCATCATTGTTACCACTCATCGTTTTCCATGAATTTTATAAGTGCGAATATCGAATAGTTCAGCATGTCGTAATAGTTGGCATCGACGCCTTCGGATACTTTCGTCAACCCGCCGTTGTCCTCTATCTGTTTCACACGCAGCAGTTTCTGAAGGATGATATCGCAAAGCGACGATATGCGCATCTCGCGCCAGGCTTCGCCGTAATCGTGGTTCTTACGCATCATCAGTTCTTTGGCCTCGCGGGCGTATTTGTCGTACAACGCTTCGACTTCTTCATGCGACATGTCGGGCCGTTCGGCTACGCCTTTTTCAATCTGTATCAGCGCGATTATACAGTAGTTGACTATCGCTACGAACTCGCCGGCTTCGTCCTCGTCGACAAGGCGTGTTTCTGCCTGTTGTATCGAACGTATGCGCTGGGCTTTTATGAATATCTGATCCGTAAGGGACGGAAGACGCAGAATACGCCATGCCGGACCGTAATCCTCCAGTTTTTTTGAAAAAAGGCCCCGGCAGCGCTTTATCACCGCGTCGAACTGTCGTGCGGTATCCGTAAAACCTTCTGTGGCAGGCTGTGTCATTGCTGATTGTCGTTCGTTTTGGTGTTTCCAAAGATAGTGATTTTTTTCTTTAGATACCTGTCCTGGGCGCGTAAAAATGAGCCGGCGTTTTTTCCGTTTAAATGTTTTCACAAAAAACCGGATTGCCTGATACCGTTATTCGCTAAATTTGCGCGCTGAAATAAAAAACGAAAAAGAAAAGCTATCAAATGCCTAAAGGACAGGAAAATATCAGAAGGCAATTCCGTGCCCTGGCAGGGCCGATATTTGTGGAAACGTTCCTGGTGATGCTGTTGGGAGCGATAGACATTCTCATGCTCAGTCAGTATTCGGACGACAAAGTAGCCTCGGCCGGTATGGCGAACCAACTTCTGAGCATGGTGTTCCTGATATATGCGGTTACTTCGATAGGTACTTCGGTATGCTGTTCGCAGTTTTTCGGTGCCGGTGAACGGCGCAGCGTGATGCAGATACTCGGAGTGTCTGTTATTTTCAATACGATGCTCGGAGCGATCACCAGCGCGTTTTTATATTTCTTTTCCGGAAACCTGCTCCGCGCTATGGACCTGGATACGTCGCTGCTGCCCGATGCCGTGGACTACATGCAGATTGTTGGCGGTTTTTCATTCCTGCAAGCCGTGTCGATGACCCTTTCGGCATTCCTTCGCGCGGCCAACAAGGCGTACTACCCGATGTTCGTAACCCTGCTGATAAACATAATGAACATATTCGGCAACTACGCGCTGATATTCGGAAAGTTCGGCCTGCCGGAAATGGGAGTCGCAGGTGCGGCGGTATCGACATCGGCAAGCCGCGGCATATCCCTGGCAATACTGCTGGCGATAGTTTTCAGACACGAAATGAAAGACTTCACGCTCCGGTGCCTGCGGCCTTTTCCATGGGTAAAACTCAAGAACGTATTGTCGATAGGGCTTCCGGCAGGCGGAGAACAACTCTCGTACAGCCTTTCGCAGGTGACGATAACGTATTTCATCAACATGCTTGGCAACGACGCGCTGACAGCGCGTACGTATGTAGTGAACATAGTTATGTTCTCGTACCTTTTCTCTACGGCAATAGGTATGGGAGGAGCCATCTGCATAGGACGT
The DNA here is from genome assembly GCA_003150615.1 of Flavobacteriales bacterium. Classification (GTDB taxonomy): domain Bacteria; phylum Bacteroidota; class Bacteroidia; order Flavobacteriales; family UBA1820; genus Merdimorpha. The sequence continues at coordinate 47,404 of QALN01000010.1, forward strand.
CTGGTAGGACGCGGAAAGAAGAACGGAGCATATTATCTGGGGCTTTACTGCCTTAAACTATCACTTTTATGCACTATCGCGATATCCTCGCTCACGGCGGTGTTCGGACGCGGAATAATGGAACTGCTCACCTCCAATCCGGAAATAATACGCATGGGAGCCACAATACTCATCGTCGACATAGGCGTGGAGATAGGCCGTGCGGTGAATATTTTCGGCGGGGCAAGCCTGCGTGCCACAGGAGATGCGCGTTACCCGTTCGTCGTGGGACTGATATTCATGTGGAGTGTTGCCACGGCAATGAGCTATGTATTCGGAATCGTAATGGGGCTGGGAATAATAGGCATGTGGACGGCATTTCTTCTGGACGAGAATATCCGTGCCGTCATACTGGTACGAAGATGGACAAGCAAAAAATGGAAGTCCAAAGGTTTCATAAGGGACGGCAAACCGTTCAAATCCCGATACGAACCTTCGGACTTCAGCAAAACAGGTGTCAAAGTATCTTAATCGAAAGCTCCGCTTATTCCCGCAGCCGATATTATAGCACCGAAAAACAGTGCATAGAACAATATCAGAAGGACTATCTTTATAGCCACGAACAGAAGCGACGCTTTGGCCCAGTTGGCCCGGTTGCGGTTTCCGTCATCCGAAAAAGCCCATACGAACAGCATTATGATGTTAACCAGCGGGATGATCATTATCAGCAGCGTGACAAGCCAGTCGCTGACAGACATCACACGGGTATCGTTGTTAAAATAAGGCGGCATCTGTCCGCCGGACTGTTGTTGGTCGAAGTTTTCCATTTCAAAAAAAGTGTGTTATATTAATGAACATAGTGAATTTCAGCGATGTGCACATTTTACGACAGTAAAAAAATATAATTCTCATTAAGGACATCATTCCAGTTTTTCGACCGTTATTTCAGGGAATCCGCCCATAAAGGACAACAGGCGGTTGTCGTCGTTTCTCAACTTGGTCTTTACCGCCATCGTCACCAGGAACACATCCGGCCGGTTTTCTTTTTCATCCACTTGAAAACTGACTATATGATATTCTTTCGGGTTCATGCTTTGGGATATACGCCCGACAACGCTCTTGTCGGCAGTAGAGAATATGACCAACGAAGTACGCATGCTCACACTTTTGAACATCATGCTCAGTACTTCGAGCCCTACGAGCGTGAGTATTGTCGCAGCAACGCCGAGAAAATACATGCCGGCCCCTACCGCCAGACCTATACCGGCCGTAGCCCATACGCCGGCGGCTGTGGTCAGCCCGCGCACGAACTGACGCTGTATTATTATCGTTCCGGCCCCTATGAAACCTATGCCACTCACCACCTGCGCGGCGATACGGCTTGGGTCAAGACCTACGCCGGCATCGGCCAATATATCGGCAAAACCGTATTTCGACACTATCATCATAAGCGCACTGCCGAGCGACACCAGGAAATGAGTCCTGTACCCCGCTTCCTTGGCCCTGTATTCCCTTTCAAGTCCTATCACTGCGCCAAGCACTCCCGCAACGAGCAGTCTGACTGCAAAATTCCATTCTTCCATCTTGTCTGTGTCTTGACGTTTACTAAATTATACCCGCTGTAAACATGGCAGCGCGTTTACCGTCACAATTTAATAACAATCGGCCTTTCCGCCGAAATATATTTGAAAAAAAATTCACACTTACGATCAGCCTTAGTCATTAATGGCGTGTGTTTGAGAACCGTACTATTAATCATCGGCATTATTTAATTACCTCGTTCGCCTTTTATTCCACTTTCTTTTGCTTCTCCAAAAGAAAGTGGCAAAGAAAAAGAGCGACCTCGTGCGCGGAGCTAACGGTTTCTCTCGCATCCCTACGCCCTGAAAAGGCGGTTGTAGTGCCGCGTAAAACCCTCCTTTCCAGGGCTGTTCTGCTCGGAAACAGACGCTCCGCTACCATAACGGGCCGATGTTTACCTCTGTTCCGCCGGGACCACCGGCCTTCTGGAGAAACAAAAGAAAGTGAAAAGAAGAGGATATTACGGAATAAAAGTACTTTTAATCAATTACGTAAAAAAACTGAAACGCCATACATGACACCACGTATAACGTTTCAGCACTGCCCGTAACACGCCGTATCAGAATACTCTGGAGGCTATCGACGCAATATTGTCCGGACGGCCCATCGAATAGAAATGCAGAGCCGGCACCCCTGCTTTTATCAGTTCCCGGCACTGCCCTACGGCCCATTCTATACCTATATTCCTGACATGTGCGTTGTCCGGTGCTTTATCCACGGCAGAGGCCAGTTCTTCTGGTATGTTCACTCCGAACACCTGAGGCAGTAGCGAAAGTTGCGCTTTGGTAGAAAACGGTTTAAGCCCCGGTATTACAGGCACTTCTATTCCTGCCGCACGGCATTCGTCCACAAAAGAGAAAAATCTGGAATTGTCGAAGAACATCTGTGTGACTATGTAATTGGCCCCTGCGTCGACTTTTTCCTTAAGTCGAGCTATGTCTGACTTGACGTTCGGCGATTCGGCATGTTTTTCAGGATATCCGGCCACGCCGATACAGAAATCCGTAGGCGCGCAGTGCTCCACCTCACCCGAAAGATACTCGCCGCGGTTCATGGAGGCTATCTGCGAAACGAGTTCGCTGGCATGGCAGTGCCCGCCTTCGTGCGGGCGGAAAGTATGTTCGCCCCTCATGTTGTCCCCGCGCAGGGCCAGCACGTTGTCTATGCCCAGAAAATTCATCTCGATAAGTGCGTCTTCCGTTTCATCGGCCGAAAAACCGCCGCAGATAAGATGCGGAACCACATCTATCGAATAACGCGCCTGTATAGCTGCCGATATACCCACCGTACCGGGACGCTTACGCACCACGCGGCGTTCCAGAAGCCCGCCTTCGCGCTCCACCAGCTTTATTTCCTCACGGTGGTAGGTAACGTTTATATACGACGGGGAAAACTCCCTGAGAGTGTCTATCGCTGAATATATGGATTCGATGTTCTGCCCTTTGAGCGGAGGCAGCAATTCAAATGCGAAAAGTGTGCGTCCGTCAGTGAATTTATCAGTCAGTTTCATTTTTTTCCTCGTTTTGTGTTGCGATGTGCAAATATGCGCATTTTTGATTATTTGTTTTTACCGCCGCCGAGTTTTATTGTTGTTTTTTTAACACAGCAGCGCAAACGGACACTATACCGGCAAACATGGTTTAAGCACAATACGGATATGATAAAACCCTGCCTAAAGGCTAACCAAATCCCGGAATTCCTTGGGAAACGCTATGAAGTACTTGGTTTCCGTTTTGTCGGCCGTAAAATTTATCTGCTCCGAAACCTCCGTTATGTTCCTTACGCTGCCGTCGCGGAGCATTATCCTGATATTGTCTTCCCTCGGGCGGTAAACGTGGTTTTTTATCTCGCGGTATGTCAAAAGGTATTTCACCTGTTCGCGGTCCAGACCGTACTCCGACGCTATGGCTTCGCCTATCCTGCTTACCACAGCCGGGTCAAGCGGCCGGGAAAGCAGTTTGGCAAAGAAAAGCCTTCTCTCGCAAATGCAGCGCGAGAGATACGAGAGTATGAAATCATCCTGGTGCTTCCACTGTTTGAACACGGACCACATGTCTGATTCGTCTATATCCATGTATGTGCTTATGAACTTCGGCGACAAATCGGTGCTCGAAGCTTTCGTGGCAAGGAGTTTTCTAAGGGGCTCCGGAGCTGGCAGTGAACGTCCGGCAGCCGTGAGTTCAGCCGCGCGGCGTACTATTCCGTCGACCAACGTATCGGCTCCGAGCACAGTCTTGTGAAGGTACACCTGCCAGTACATCATACGACGGGCTATTACGAATTTTTCGACCGAATAAAGCCCTTTTTCCTCGAAAACGATATCTCCTGCCGAAACGTTGAGCATGGCTATGATGCGTTCATGGCTCACTATACCTTCCGATGCGCCGGTAAAAAAACTGTCGCGGTTCAGGTAATCGAGACGGTCCATGTCCAACTGGGACGAGATAAGACTGTGAAGGTAATGTTTACCGTAACCTCCTTTGAATATTTCGACCGCCGTGTCGAACACAGGATGTGTAAATTCGTCCCTCATCATGGCCATTACCGCAAGGGAGATGTCCTCGTGGGTAATGCCGTCCAGGAACTCCCCTTCCAATGTGTGTGAAAACGGCGCGTGGCCTATATCGTGCAACAATATGGCCAGTTTTGCCGCAGCAGCCTCATGTGGCGTTATTTCGAAACCTTTTTCCCGGAGCGTGGATATGGCCCTGGACATCAGATGCATCGCTCCTATCGAATGAGTGAAGCGGTTATGCACTGCGCCGGGGTACACCAGCGAGGATAGTCCTATCTGGGATATGCGCCTCAGACGCTGCATATACGAATGGGATATTACCGACGATATCAAAGGGTCGTCTATGCGGATAAAACCGTAAACCGGGTCATTTATGTTCCTGTTATGAGTACTCATGCGATATATTGTATGGAAACTTCGGCAAAATTAGTCTTTTCAAAATTAAAACACCCATAAAACACTGCCTGTGTGTGAAAAATCAGCCCTAAAAATGGAAAAACCGCATCGCGATTCGCATCGGGCACGGTTTTCCTGTCATAGTTTCAGAGGGGATATTCGGTTCCCCACGGTTCATATACAAATTGTGTACTGCAAATATCGGTGCAAACATGCTCCGGCACACTATAAAATGGTGTCTTATTGAGAATTAGCATTCCCTGCACGTTATCTGTTAGTACAAATATCCGAGTCCGATACTCGCTTTTAAGGGCAAATCCGCCGGCATTGAACTTCATTTTCACAAAACGGACACAAAAAAACATCCGTGTTGCGTTTTCCGCATTTGCGGCATTCGTCATGGAATACATCTATTTTCCCGGACCTCCGGATATTAAAACCGTAAAAAGGTTATATTTGCAACGCACAACAAAACATCGACAATGGCTTCCACGATATATTTCAAAGACGTAACGTTAGAAGACCTTCCTGCTACAGCAAAAACCATCGCGGACAACATAAAGGACGGCGCCACCGTACTTCTCGAAGGGGAGATGGGTGCGGGCAAGACCACACTGGCCAAACATCTGGTAAGCGCTATGGGATCGGCCGACCAGGTTTCCTCGCCTACGTTCTCGATAGTCAACCAATACGGCACACAAGGCGGTAAGACCATATACCACTTCGATTTTTACCGTATAGACGACCCTGCCGAGGCGTTCGACATGGGTTACGAGGAATATTTCTACGGCGGGGCCACCTGTATAGTGGAATGGGGGGAAAAAGTGGAAGGCTTGCTGCCCGAAAAAGTATCGCGCATACGTATAGAGAAAACGCCTGCCGGACGTGACATTACCTTTATGGAGTGAATAACGTTTTTAGGCATGTAAAACATAAAGTTCCGTGAGGCAATGCCTCACGGAACTTTATGTTTTACAGGAACAGGATGAAAAACGTCATCCGGCCACGTCGTACTGGCGCAAGGCGTCATTCAGCGACGTTTTCTTATCCGTGCTTTCTTTCCTTTGACCTATTATAAGCGCACATGGTACGCTGAATTCGCCTGCCGGATACGTTTTTTTAAACGAACCGGGTATAACGACCGAGCGGGGCGGCACATAACCTTTGTATTCTTTTTTCTCCGGAGTCGTGGCATCTATTATTTTGGTAGAACCGGTGAGCACTACGCCTGCGCCCAACACGGCCTCACGGCCAACGTGGCAACCTTCGACCACAATACACCGCGAACCGATGAACGCATTGTCCTCTATTATCACGGGGGCGGCCTGAAGCGGCTCAAGCACACCGCCTATACCCACACCACCCGACAGATGCACGTGTTTGCCTATCTGTGCGCAGGAACCTACCGTAGCCCACGTATCGACCATAGTCCCTTCATCGACATAAGCGCCGATATTGACATAGGACGGCATCAGTATGACACCTTTGGATATGTATGCTCCGTAACGCGCTACGGCCGCAGGCACGCTCCGCACGCCGGACTGAAGATAGTCCTGTTTCAGAGGTATCTTGTCATACCATTGCAGGGGCCCGGCCTGAAGCGTTTCCATAGGTTGTATAGGGAAATACATAACTACCGCCTTTTTAACCCATTCGTTCACGTTCCACGAACCGTCGGTACATGGTTCCGCAACCCTCAGAGAACCTTTGTCCAAAAGGTCTATGACCTCCCTTACGGCCGCCTGTACGCCTCCGTCCGACAACATCGAACGGTCGTCCCATGCGCGTTCTATTGTCTGTCTTATATTTTCCATATGCTTTTCGTTTTTTATCAATGGTACAAAATTACGCACGGCGAGGACATTTTTTTGAACCGGCCGGACGTATTTTGTAAAAAATACCACAACAACGGTGCCATCAGTAGTTGAGATTCAGGTGCACTTCCCCGCCCCAGATATCGGGCGGCCCCAATGGCCTTTCTTCGAACCTCAGGTTGAAACCGCGCAGGCGTTTCGTTTCTTCGACCATGTCCGTCTCGTCGCCCAACACTCCCGAAGGCGATTTGAGGAACCATATGCCCTGTATCCTCGATTCCTTAAGAAAGACCCTCATAAGAGAAGCCAGACTGCGGTTTATTCCTATGCGGACATTCTTGTCGTTATAAGAATAGTATATGGTTTCCGCATTGCCTATGATATTGACTATACGCAGATCGTCGTCTATTATTTTGCCTTTCATCACCGTGCCCTTTATCTGGTTGTAGGCATTGCGGTCCTTTTCATCGCGTGCTATTATAAAAGCGTTGCTTCTCAGCAATACCGAATCCATCACCTCGCGCTTCATATCGCGTTTGAGGGTTATCGTATCGGCCGTTATCTGGTTCTGGTCCGAAAATATGACAGGCGTCCCGAACATATCCATAACGCCGGTATGCTGGTCGTAAAATATAGAATCGCACAATCCGGACATGTCTTTTTTGTAGTATTTCACGTTGTGGAAAGCGCGCAGCACCCGCAGACTGTCGTCTTTTTTCAGCGTATCCGACCCTGCATACAGCGGCGGGGCCGCATTTACACTATCCATACCGGGAATACCGGCGTCTTCATCCTGCCTGGCAACGGAATCTTCCTTGGCAGCCAACGTATCCCGTACTTGCGCAACATTTCCGTCAGCCAGGACAACTGAATGAGCAGCAGAGGTAGTATCGTTTTCATTTCCCGTAGTATCGGCAGGAGAGCCGCTGCCCTTTTCCATCGCCTCTATCGCTTTTTTCAACGCCTCATTGCCTTTTTGTAAAGAAGGACTATCGGAACCGGCAGCCGATAACTTCTCAGCAGGCCGCGGAGTCACCATCATGGTATCGGAACGCATGTAAAGCGTATCGCCCTGCATGATATACGCCGCTTTCGGGTTAAGGGGGATGATGACCGAATCCCGCAACTCGAAATATTCGGCCCGGTCGCCGAAAACAGCTATACGGCGCAGCGTGTCCTGCATCTCGACATTGGACTTGGCGCGCGCATAACCGGCGAAACGGTCGTAATGTATCGTATCGGCTCGGAGCATGCGGTTGTCGTATATTATCTTCGAATTTTTATAAAAATCGGATATTTCGGTACGGGTATCGTACGTGCCGCGTTCGGTGTATATGTGGTTCTGTTCGCCTATGATGTTAGTCGGACCCTCGACTTCTATGACCTTCGTGACCGTATGGTAATGCATGGTGTCGGAATACATGCGGTAGTCGGGACTCTGTGCGTCCACGTCTATGAAAAAGTCCACAACGTCGTCGGCCACATAGTATATGCCTATAACGCTTTTAAGCGTATTCTTGTCGTCGGTTATCGTAGCTCCGTTGAAGTAATAGGCTTTCTGGGTCAGGCGTTCGTAGTCCAGCGTATCGGTGCGCAGCGTGGTGGTCTTGTTGACCAGAACGACGTTACCGTAGGCTTTTATAAGCTGTTCGTCGCCCGTATAGTGCATGTAATCGCTGTCGAGCGTCAGAGTGTCGCCTTCGTTGACATGCACGTTCCCGTAAGCGAAAAACGTGTTCTGCCCGCGGTTGTACTCGGCCTTGTCGCACGTCATAAGGGTATTGCCGTGATAAAAACGAACATTACCCGTGAGCACCTGCACTCCGGGGGCCATGTCTTCGTTGTTGCTTATAAGGTCGGCGTTGTCTATGCGTACTTTCGACTGCTTTTTCCCCTGAGGCTGGCCCCAGGAGGCATATACAGTCAATAAAACCACACACAGCGCAAAAAGCGGCAATATTCTGTATTTCATCTCTTACGCTCTGTAAATCCCGCAAACGCAGGGTAAGGGCAAAGATAGCGAAAAAACCTCTACCGGAAGAGTACGGGCTTTGCCGCATAACCAAAAATATTCTTAAATTTGGAAAAATTTACCGGACTATAAAAACATTGGAACAGAAAGACACTGCCGTAAAGGCCGTACACACGGAAAAATTCAAAGTAGAATGGGCCGACACATGCGCTTCTGGACATCTGTCGCTACCCGGCATGCTCAATTTCATACAGGTTACCGCAGGCAACCACGCCAACGAACTGGGTATAGGATACTACCACATGGCCGCCGCAGGGCAGGCCTGGGTGCTCAACAGGCTCAAAGCGCGTTTTACCCGCATGCCGCGCTGGACCGAAGAAATAGAAGCTAGCACGTGGATAGAAAGTTTCAACGACGTAATCTCGGAGCGAAACATACTGATAACGCATAAGGGACAGACGATAGCCCAGGTAAGCACCGTATGGGTGTGCATCAACTACGAAAAACGTGCGCCGGAAGCCATTGCTGTGTCCTACCCGCCGGAAGTCGTACTGCCGGAAAAGAAACTTGACATAAAGACCGCTTCGCGTGTCAGGATGCCGTCGGATGCACGCCCGCTCAGAACATACCGCGTATCTTTCAGCGACATAGACGCCATGGGACATGTGAACAACATAAAATACACGCAATGGATAGTCGACAGCCTGCCTTATGAGGCAGCCGTGGGGATAACTTCAGGTGAAATAGAAGCTAATTTCCTGTCCGAACTGCACTATGGCGACACGGTAGATATCGAATCGGCCAAATCCGGCGACGGATTCACGTTCGCCGTGCGCAAGCAAGGCTGCGAAAAACCTGCGTTCATATCGCATTTCAATCCTTTATAAGCATAAACATAACGGAAACCGAGTGGAACCAGAAAAAAGCCGAAGGTTTCGCGAGGCGCATCCTATATTATCAAAATATGTATAAAATACCCGCCAAGGTATTGCCCCGGCACTGCGCTTATACTATTTTTGCATCGGAATACCGCACACGGACGATCGCCTGGACGGCACTGACTATCTCCCAAGGCGGCAGGAACATATACACATATTATTCTTAAGCGTAAAAAAATGTTGATAATAGGAATAGCAGGAGGTACAGGATCAGGAAAAACGACCGTAGTAAAACGCATAACCGATGCGCTCGCACCGGGCGAAGTCGTCGTTATGAGCCAGGACTCCTACTACCGGGACAACTCCGGCATACCTTTGGAAGAGCGCAAAAAACTTAACTTCGACCATCCGGATTCCATAGAGTTCGACCTTCTGGTACAACATATCGAAGAACTGAAAAAAGGCAACGCGATAGAACAGCCGACATATTCCTACCTCACTTGCACGCGTCAAAAGGAAACGGTGCATCTGGAACCGAGAAACGTGGTAATCGTCGAAGGCATTCTGGCCCTGCAGAACCAGAAACTGCGCAAGATGATGGACATAAAGATATTCGTCGAAGCGGACGACGACGACAGGCTTTCACGCGTAATCCGCCGCGATATAGTGGAACGCGGACGCTCGGCAATAGACGTGCTGGACAGGTGGGAAAAGACTCTCAAGCCGATGCACAAACTGTTCATCGAGCCTTCGCGCCGGCATGCGGACATCGTGGTGCTTAACTACGACTGCCTCGACGTGGCTATAAACATCATCCTTACCGTGATAGACAAAAAACTGGGCAACCACAAAAACGCCAGGTTCTGACCTTGCGCCGCCACAAAACATACCACATCCATGAAAGAGAAAATAACGGCATACGTAAACGCCCGCCCCGCACTGCGCCGGAGCATAGATTATGCCATGCGGCACAAAATACTTGTTATTATACTGGCTTTTCTGGTGTGGATGACATTTTTCGACCGCAATTCACTTATACTGCACGCCGAACGCGAACGCTCGATAGCCGCATTGCAGGATTCGATAGCGTATTACAAACGCGAGATACAGCGACAGCGCCAGTACCTGAACGAACTGAAGAGCGACCCGAAACAGATGGAAAAATTCGCCCGGGAACGTTACAATATGAAAAAAAAGGACGAAGACATCTATATCATCAAAAGATAACCGTCGGCCGTCTTATAAAAAAACGTGCGGTACGTCTGCAAGCAATAAAAAACGCGGGAGCTTTCAAGCCCCCGCGTTTTTATTGCTTGCAACATGTATAACCCGTCATAAAGGTTCCTCGCATATTAAATCCGTATAAGCCCTCGGCCCCCAGAACACATACCCCCTGCCCTGGTAACCGGTTCCGGAGAGCATGGTATCTATAAATCCGTTGCGCTCCACCAACACGGTATGGAATATCTCCCCATCGGGATTTTTCTTCAGTTTGAACACTGCACGGCCTGCTGGGGAATAAAAATTCAGGAACTGGCCGTCTTCCTTTTTTTCAAAGCGGAAAAAATCCGACAATCCCGTCTGCATATGCTTGCTGCGCCACCACGTACCGCCATGAGGACTTACCAACGGTTTGCCGTTGTACACGACCGTCGAATCCTGGTACGAAGTCACGTTCAGGAAATGTTTTTTAGAGCGCGAAAGCCAATCGGCAAGTTTCTTAAGATGAAGGCTGTCCTCGTACCCGTAAGTACTGTCCAGAAATACTATCCGCTCCACCGTATCGGGAATACGGTCCTGAGTACGTATGTATTCGAAGATGAAATATCCTCCTCCGGAATGGCTGGAAAGCGTCACCGAAGGACGATACCTGCCGAACATAGAGGTTATATCGGCAATAACGGCAGGCAATATGTCCTTAGAATCCTGCCTGTGTTCGGTGCGCCATACCCCCCAGCTTTTCTTCGAAGCCATCATGTAAACGGTAACATAATTGTATTTAGCCGCATTTTCACGCAAAAAACGCGTCTGCGCCGCTATATGCTGTATATCGAAATGCCAGTCGTCGCCTTCGGATATTGTTTTCCCGGCAGTCCACTCTATTGTGTTGCCGTTGGGGAGGGCGTAAAACACTATTTTAGTTTTCTTGCGGGAGTCCATTTCAGCAGGAAAATTCACCACTATGCGCATATCGGGATATTTGTCTTCAATCAGAAGTATTTTTTCCCCCGGACATGAAGCGTCCCTGGCCTGCGTTATATCCTGCGCCACAATATGCGCGCATGCCAACATCAGAAAAACCGGCAGCAATATGAGTTTTTTCATCTTGAAAAAATAAAATACGGTTAACGATTATCCGGCAAATGTAGCAAAAACCGCTTATCGAAACACTTTTTACCATCGGGAAACGACAATAAACATCGGACGACCTGTATACGCCGACGAGAGCCCGGCCATGTTTCGGCTTTTAAGCCCATTGACAACGGAAAATGCGGCTGCCGCACGTCGTTTTAACATTTACCGGAGGAAAAGACAGCCGTTTTCTTCCAGGAAAATGACTACATTTGTATTGTCTTAAAACAAAAAAGCAGAACAAAGGCAACGCAGATGGAGCATTTCGTAGTATCGGCACGTAAATACCGCCCCCGCACTTTCGACCAGGTGGTAGGACAACAACACGTGGCCCGCACGCTTGAAAACGCCATAGAGAACAACCAGCTGGCACAGGCCATGCTGTTTTGCGGGCCGCGCGGAGTAGGCAAAACCACCTGCGCGCGAATACTGGCGCGCGAGATAAACCGCCGCACGATGCCCGATGCGCAGGACGAGGATTTCGCGTTCAACATACACGAACTCGACGCTGCCTCCAACAACTCGGTAGAAGACATACGAGCCCTGATAGACCAGGTGCGCTTTGCCCCGCAGACCGGCAAATACAAAGTGTACATCATCGACGAGGTTCATATGCTGTCTCAGGCGGCGTTCAATGCGTTCCTCAAGACATTGGAAGAGCCGCCGGCGCACGCCATTTTCATACTCGCCACAACCGAAAAGCACAAGATACTGCCCACGATACTGTCCCGCTGCCAGATATTCGACTTCAAACTCATATCGGTAGAGGACATACGCGAACACCTGGCAAGGATAGCTGCCGACCAAGGCGTTACGGCGGACGGCGAATCCCTGCACATGATAGCCACGAAAGCCGAAGGTGCATTACGCGACGCGCTGTCGATATACGACCGCGTGGTCAGCTTTTGCGGACGTGAACTGACAGGGGCCAAAGTGGCCGAAACGCTCAACGTGCTGGATTACCAGACTTATTTCGACCTTACGGATGCCATTCTGGGCTGCGACATACCCTCTGCCATGCTCCAGTTCGACAAAATACTGCGTACGGGATTCGACGCGCAGTATATGCTCTCTGGGCTGGCCTCGCACATACGCGATTTGATGGTATCGAAAAATCCGGCCACCGTGTCGCTTCTTACCGTACCGGACGACGTCAAAGCCCGCTATTCACAACAGGCGTCCCGCCTGGATTGCGATGCGGCGGTGGAAGCGCTCACCATACTGGCACAGGCACAGGCTGAATACCGCCTGTCCAAAAATCCACGCCTTCTGACCGAAATAACGCTCATGAGGCTCGCTTCGCTGGGTATGGACCCTTCAAAAAAAAAAGCCCTGACTTTATAATCCCGCCTCAGGTTTACAGGCATTTTTCGTCCGCCTTGCCTTCCAGAGAGGAAATACTGTCTTTTATAGGCGAACTCCGAAGCGGCCTGCAAGTGCCTTTTACGGAAAAAAAACTCCACTCCCCCGCCCCGCAGGCGCAAAACGCCAATCCGCAAATCAGGGAGAACCAGCCAGCGGCGTCGGAAAATAAACCTGTAGCCCCGGCACATATCTCCACCCCGCACACCGGGGAAAAGAAAACCGCCGTAGAACTGCGTCCCACGGAAATAACGGCCATTAAAGCGCGTTCGGCATTGTCGATAAGCAATATGCTCGCCCCTAAAAAGGAACCGGCTGCCCAGGAAGCGGAAGAGAGCGAAGAAAGAAAAGACGATGCCTTCACCTGCGAACAATTACTCTCCATGTGGAGCAAATATGCCTCTCAGGCAAAAGACGACAAACGCATAGGACTATACACAGCCATGTGTTCGGCCGATGTATCGCTGGAAGAAAACCATACTATAGGAATAACGGTAAGCTCGACAGTAATAGCCCGCGAAATAGAAGACGAAATACTGGATATACTCCGTTTTTTAAAAGACGCTCTGAACAACACACAGATAACGCACAACATAACAGTAAGCGAAAGCGCGCGCGAACACATACCGTACACCCCGCGCGAGAAATACGAATATCTGCGCCTTAAAAATCCATTGATAGAAGAACTGAGGCGCACTCTGGACCTTAACATAGACTTCTGAACAAATGGGACGACGATACTTACGACTGATACTGCTTCCTCTGTGTCCCGTATGGGCACTCGTAACGCAACTGCGCAACGAATTGTACCGCGCAGGCGTGGTACGTAGGCGGGAATTTCCGCTGCCTACGTTCGTGGCCGGAAACCTGTCGGCCGGCGGCACAGGCAAAAGCCCTCATACCGAATTCCTGGCGCGCAAACTCTCACGCGCAGGAATAAAAACGGCCATACTCAGCCGTGGATACGGACGCCGCAGCCTCGGATTCATACTCTCGGACGATACGAGTACCGCCGCCACGATAGGCGACGAACCTATGATGATGAAACGCAGCCTAAAAGGCGTTGACATCGCGGTAGCCGAAGACAGGGCGTTCGGCATCGAAAAACTCATTGAAAAGATATCGCCGGAGGCTATCGTAATGGACGATGCGTACCAACATCTGAAAGTCCGGGCATCGTGTTATTTCCTGCTTACGACATTCGCCCGTCCGTTTACCTCCGACTACCTGTTGCCGGCCGGCGACCTGCGCGAAATGCGTATGAACGCCGAACGCGCACACTGCGTCATCGTGACCAAGACCCCCGAACAGTACACAGGAAGTACACCTGAAGCCATCGCAGGGAGAGAACGTTACAGACATGCCATTAAACGCTATACGTCGGCGCCGGTCATCTTTTCCACATACAGTTACAGCCCGCGCGTAATATCCTACTCCGGCGACGAGATAAAGTCTGAAGAACTGAAAAAATACGGCCTGCTTCTGGTAACGGGAGTAGCCGACCCCACCCAATTCCTGGAGCATATCGGCTCGCTCGGAGCGTCATTCAGGCATTTGAATTTCCCGGACCATCATTTTTTCAGCCTGAAGGATGCGCAAAAAATAGAATCGGCGTTACATGATATGCCGGGGGACAAAAAAAACATAATCCTTACCACCGAAAAAGACCTTGTAAGACTCCAGGGTATATTGCCGGCGCATTTGCCTCTTTATTCCATGCCGATAGAGGTACGTATGTCGGAAGAAGACGAAGCGGTTTTCGATTCCGTCGTTTCGTCCGCATTGGAAAAATATAATCTGAAAATATAGCGTGCAAACCGCTCTGCAATGTAAGCCAGCTTTCTTGATATCGTGCGGGGCGCAGGCCATATTTATGTAAACATATAATATACCATGATTGAAAAACTCGAAGAAACAGCAAATTACCTCTCGCGTTATGCGGAAAAACCGATCGAATGGGGAATAATCCTGGGCACAGGTCTGGGCGATCTGGCAGGCGAGATAGACGTGAGGCACCGCGTGCCGTATTCGGAGATACCCAATTTTCCGGTTTCGACCGTCGAAGGACATTCCGGGGAACTTGTTTTCGGATACCTGGCAGGAAAATACGTCATGGCCATGAAGGGGCGGTTCCACTACTACGAGGGTTACCCAATGGAAAAGGTAACGTACCCCGTGCGCGTGATGAAGCTGATGGGCATCGAACGCCTTATCGTGTCCAACGCGGCAGGCGGCATAAACCCGGCCCATGAAATAGGCGACATAATGATCATCAAAGACCACATAAACATGATACCGGAGCATCCATTGCGCGGACGCAATATCGATGCATTGGGCCCGCGTTTTGTGGATATGAAGGACGCCTACAATCCGGATATGATACGCACAGTGGAAAAAATAGCATCCGACAATGGCATAAAAGTGTGCAAAGGCGTATATATGGCGCTCCAGGGCCCGACGTTCGAAACTCAGGCCGAATATTCTATGGTGCATATACTTGGCGGGGACGCTGTGGGCATGAGTACCGTGCCGGAAGTAATCGTGGCGCGGCACATGGGAATGGAAGTGTTCGGCCTGTCGATAATAACGGACCTGGGACTTCCAGGCAAAATGGCCAACGTATCTCACGAGGAAGTACAGGAAATAGGCCGCCGCGCTACTCCGAAAGTTATTTTCCTCGTTAAAGAATTAGTGCGTACCTTTGGGGCGGAAAATTAAAAACAAAGACATAAAAGACAGACAATGGTTTCAAGAATCATCCGTATTTTCCTCATAGCGGCCCTTACGGGAGTATCCGTATGGCAGTTCTGGGACGGCAATATCGGCAACGGCATATTCAGTATAATCCTTGCCCTTATCGTGCTTTTCACTTATTTTAAAAACGAATGGATGCTCATGGCCATGTTCGCCATGAGAAAAAACAACACGGAAAAAGCTGAGCGCTACCTTATGCGCATAAAAGACCCTGACCGTGCGCTGGTGCGCCGTGAACGCGCCACTTATTACTTCCTTATCGCTGCGCTCAACTCGCAGAAAAACCTCACGGAAAGCGAAAAACTGTTCAAACGCTCGCTCGAAATAGGTCTTTCACGTCAGGAACAGGCCATGGCAAAACTCCAGCTATCGGCCATCGCCATGCAGAAAGGTCGCAAACGCGAAGCCGAGATACTGGTAAACGAAGCTAAGAAACTGGACAAAGGCAACCTTCTGGACGAACAGATAACGATGATAAAACAGGGGCTTAAACGCGCACAGGGACAGCCCGGATTTTTCCAACAACAGCAAATGCGCGGTATGCGCCGCCGTTAACCGTCACAAAAAAGCAATGGAAGAAAAACGGTTCAGTCTCTGCGGGGCGGAATACATCGAATTGGACAAACTGCTGAAAATCCTGCGGTTGGTCGAAAGCGGAGGGCAGGCGCACGAATTGATATCCCGCGGACTGGCACGACGCGACGGCGTTGCCGAAACGCGCAAACGAGCCAAACTGCGCTCCGGTGACTCGGTAGTTTTTCTGGGGAACAGAATAACGGTAGAGCCGTGATTTCCACGAGTCTAAACAATAAAAAAAACCGGCGTGACAATGTCACGCCGGTTTTTTATCCTAACGGCACGTTATTGCGCTTTCACCGTTTCAACTTACAGATAAGCACTACCGGATTGTCATGCGGATTTATATTTTCAACAGCATTTTTCAAATCCGAAGAAAAATTCCCGCTGAAAACACGCCCGTCGTTTATTTTATCAAGTATTGCCGCTTTCGACTGATTTATCGTGAATGCATTATAAGAAAGTACAACACAACCGTCCTGTATGAAGCGTAACGTCATATTGAACGGAATTTTTGTAAATATCTTCCCGGCAAGCGTGGTCGTACCGGATGTTTTGTCGTATATGGCGGTATAAAAATCTACGCCAATATGAAAACCTAAAAACAACAGATCGTGCGTACTGCTTACATAATCCGTAGAAACGACATATCGCCCCATATGGCCTCCCCGTATCATTTCCAACGGATTTTTACTTTTCAATTCATATGGAAGGTGCATATCGCCAAAATCCAATTTGTATGCCGGCGCTACCTTACCGTTTTTTATCCTGTAAACAGTATCGTCCGTTTGCGTTAAAAACAATACCTCGCCGGCGGAAGCGGAATAACAATAGAGACCGCTTACCGACGTATATATATCATCTCTGTTGTAAGGGATATATTTTTCGACATTACGGCCATACTTATCCGACGAAAAAAGCTGGTACGTTTTACCGTCATTGGATTTTGAAGACACATTTACCGAAAAAAGCCTGTCTCCGGAAGTAAAAATCATGTTCGAGAAAAAACCTTCTGTCTTAAAATCACGCACGAAATGTCCGTCAAGCCCGTAGACCAATATTCTGTTTATATAATAATCGGTTATAAATATATTATTCTCATCTATAAACACGTCTGAAATATCGGTGTACTCGCCAGGGCCTGCACCTATGGAGTGCACTTTATTCACATACTTGCCGGACATATCGAATATGTAAACTCCTTTGGTTTGTTTATCGAAAACATAAATATGCCCGTTTAAAACGAATATTCGGGAAACTTCAGCTATAAGGCAATCCTGGTTTGTCTCCAATGGCACTATCTTTATATCGGAAGTATCCATTAACGGGGTAATGTCGTATTCTTTTTCCGCAGAAGAAACATCCATCCTTATAACCGGTATATTATTACCGCCTCCGGCATCTTCGCTGGCACATGAAAACATGATAAAAAGAAACGGCAATACAAACAACGCAGCAAATAAATTCAGTGTAGTTTTCATAATTTCAAGTATTTTTTAATTCCACGCCGAGCTGCATGGCTTAGTAGTACATGTTTCCCCTTCGTTATCAATACACTCTATTCTATACCCATGATCTGCTTTGATTAATTGCCCTCCATCAGGAATGTCTTCGAGTGTATTGGCCTGCCATACGCCAGGTCCGTGATTCGGATGGTCGTAATAGTACAGAATATACAAGCAATAAACCATTTTACCTGATTTATCCTGATATGTCTGTGTTTCTCCCTCATTTCCTCCGCCGTCATCGCCGGCTTTTGCGAAATTGATAAAAGCTACAGCGAAAAAAAACACGCCTGCAACGATTAAAAATGAATTTTTCAGTTTCATAGCACTAATGTTTTGATTGATAAGGCAATTATACACAAAATATTTGTATATAAAAACAATGTTTATTATGTTTGTTAACTAAACAAAATAAGCCATGAGAAACTACGCAATCACCATCGCATTTATCGTCATCTCCGCCGGAGTTGTCTTCTGCAAAGGCAGGGAAGTAAAAGGACTACAAAAATGGGCCACATTCCCCGAACCGGAAAATGTCAAAGGAATATACCCTGAAGGCACTTCCGAGATGGACATTTTCGCCGATAAAATGGAGGGGCTCATATCAATGCTCCCTTACCCTGCCCGGGAGTGGAAAGAAGGCATAGAAGACATAGCATTCCTGACGATCAAGATAGATAAAAACGGCCGTCCCAGCGGAATGATAAGCAAGGACACACTCAACGCATTCGATTCGACGGCGCTGAAATTGTTGGATCTGATGCCTAAAAAAATGATACCTGCAATAGCCGACGACGGTAAACCGATAGGCATAGTGTTCATGCAACCGATTGTTTTCAGAAAAGGCGGAAAAGTCATGCCAGAGGTGAAACACCAGGCAGTGTTCGAAGGCGGGGAAAAATACATTGGCAAAGAAAAAGAGCTGGAAAAATACAATACCGAAACGATAATCAAATACCTGCGCAAGAATATAAAATACCGGAACTCGGTACAGGAAATGGCAAAAAACGACGGTATTGTCGTTAAAATGACTGTCGGAGCGGACGGAAAAGCGAACTGTTACATGGTAAAAAAGTGCTGTTTCCCCGCACTTAACGATGCCATAATGACCGCACTTAACGCCTACGACGGCAATATCGAACCGGCACAATACGTAACCGGAGAAAAAACAGAATCGACAATATACCTGCACATAAATCCTGTCAAAGGCGGGCTCAACAAATATCCGCCTAAAAATTATCATGAAGAATACATGAAGACCATATGGAATGATATTAAATACAGAGAAAATAATGGACCGGCCATCCGTAACTACAAACCTCTCGTAAAGCCAAACGGCACTACTTCAAGTCAGACAACAAGCCATTATTCCATAAAGATATAAATCGTGACGAGAAAAACATCCCAAAGCCCCGTTCCTTCGGTTAGGAACGGGGCTCTATCTTACCCAGTGACATTGAGGACAACTTACCGGAAAACAAGGACTTTTCCGCCGACGGCATTTTGACAACCTTTGCCAACCGAAAAACCGCCCTTCGAAAAGTGAAACGCAAAACAGCACCATACCGTAAAATAAAAATATTTGGCAGCCCGGATAAAAGGCCATACATTTAGCATCCTGAATAAATATATAACAGTACTTATTTAGTTAATAGCATATGAGATACACCCTGATATCCATACTGTGCATCGTATTGTGTAACGCCGCATACGCACAGCAGGATTACAAGAAAAAAGATACGACAAGGCACAAGAACGAATGGCTTGAAAAACGCGACTATCCTTTGCGCGACAGCGTAAGGAGGGAACTGGAAACCATACCGCCTTTCAGCATTTACAAAGACAATTATTTCGTTACCGGTACGAATTTCGACGGAGGCGTCAACCAGAACAACAGCGACGCGAAGTTTCAGATAAGTATCATGCACCGCCTTATAAAAGGAGTGCTGCCTCACGACATGTACCTTTTCATCACGTATACACAGAAATCTTTCTGGGATATATACCGCAAATCGGCTCCGTTTGAAGACTCGAACTACAATCCGTCCATAGGAATAGGCAACAACATAGTCGTCGACGACCGCGTACTCGGAGTAGGATTCCTTCAGATAGAACACGAATCGAACGGGTTGGACAGCATATGGAACCGCAGCTGGAACCGGGTGAGCTTTACCGCCATATACATGGTCAACCGCAATTTCAATGTTCAGTTCAAAGCCTGGATACCGTTCTGGAAAGCCAAAGAAAACAAGGACATAACGCGTTACGCCGGATACTGGCACGTGGCGGGGAATTTCCGGACACAAAACCAGCGTTTTTCTTTTTCGTCCGTGATAACCAAACGCGGAGGGTGGGACCTCAATGCCAACGTATTCCTCGAAGCGGCATTCCGGCTGACGAAAAAAAGCAATCAATATATATGCCTGCAATACTACAACGGGTATGCCGAAGGACTGCTCGATTACAACCGTTTCCAGAGCTATCTGCGTTTCGGCATACTGATAAAACCGAATAAATGGGTAAGCATATACTGACGGTAGCGTTTTGCCGCTAAAACCCTGCAATGCGCCTCTTAAAACCATCATATCCGATTTTTTACCGTCATACGGAGGATATGTTTGTTTTCGGTCACAAAATAGCCCTGCGTAACGATAAAAGTCCTATATTTACTCTCGTGCAACAAACGTACGTACAATATGATAAAGGACAAGTTCTTAAGGAAAGTCTTCATCCTGCTTGCGCTGGCGTTCCTGTTCTGGTTCCTATGGGCGGTAAAAGGCATTATAATGTACATGGCCGTAGCCTCGATAGTATCGCTTGTGGCTACTCCTGCCGTGGATTTCCTGGATGGTCTGCACATAGGGCGCGTTAAAGTGCCGGATACGGCGGCCATAATAATCGTAATGCTCCTCATGTTCGTGGTATGCGCCGGAGTGCTGGCGCTACTGGTCCCGCTGGTGACATCCCAGGCGGAAAACCTTTCGCTTCTCGATGCGGCCAAAGCCAAGGAAAACGCCCTTTTGATATACCACAACGCTATGGACATGCTCAAAGACTATGGCGTGATAAAACAAACCCCGGAACTGACCACCGATTACATAAAGACAGTGGATTTTTCGTTTATCCCTAACTTTATCAATTCGGTCGTATCGTCCCTCGGCTCGATAATAACGTTCGTGTTTTCGGTCGTATTTTTCGCATTCTTTTTCTTAAAAGAACGCGGCCGGGCCTCGTCGTTCATACTTTCGGTAGTTCCCGACGGTACGGAAAAAAAAGTGTCCGACATGATGCAGAAAACACGCAGCCTGCTTTCGCGGTACGTGATAGGGCTGTTGGTGCAGCAGTCGCTGATATTCTGTTTCACGCTCATACTTTTACTTAGTTTCGGAGTGCAGAATCCGTTTATAATAGCGTTTATAGTGGCGCTTCTCAACATTGTCCCGTACATAGGGCCTTTTATGGGAGGTGTGCTTCTGGTATCGCTGACAATGCTGAGCAATATCTCCCAGCCGATAGGCGAACTGATGCCTGTGACACTATGGGTGCTCGGAGGTTTCATAGTCATACAGCTGTTCGACAATTTCGTGTCGCAGCCGCTTATATTCTCAAACTCGGTAAAAGCCCACCCGATAGAAATATTCACCGTCACGCTCATAGGAGGCACGCTTTTCGGAGTACTCGGCATGATAGTGGCAGTACCGGCATACACCATCATACGCATAATGGCAAAAGAATTCTTCTGGGAGTCCAAAATCGTAAGGGTACTGACCAAAAACATATGAGCGCGGACATAAATTTCATACCTTTGCACATAAACGGTTTAACGCCCTAAAGGCATAAAATGAAAGGAAAATGGCGGAAAACAATTTCGTGGACTATATAAAAATTCACCTGACTTCAGGCAACGGAGGAGCGGGGTCCGCACACCTGCGCCGGGAAAAATACATCCCGAAAGGAGGCCCGGACGGCGGCGACGGAGGCCGCGGAGGCCACGTGATAGTAGAAGGCAATTCGCACCTGTGGACACTGCAGCACCTGCGTTTCCAGCGTCACATAAAAGCCGGACACGGTGACAACGGACACAGAAGCCGCTCATTCGGAGCGGACGGACGCGACGAAGTGATACAAGTACCCATAGGAACCGTGATACGCGATGCCGAAACGAAAGAAATCATAGGCGAGATAATGGAGGACGGTCAGCGCATCATAGTCAAGGAAGGCGGAAAAGGAGGGTTGGGCAACTGGCACTTCCGCTCTTCCACCAACCAGACACCGCGTTATGCCCAGCCCGGCACGCCGGGACAGGAGGGTTGGGTGATAATGGAACTGAAAGTACTGGCCGACGTCGGTCTGGTAGGCTTTCCCAATGCCGGCAAATCCACACTGCTCGCATCCATAACGGCTGCAAAACCTGAAATAGGCGACTATCCGTTCACCACGCTCACGCCTAACCTCGGCATAGTGCCCTACCGCGACGAACGTAGTTTCGTCATGGCCGACATACCGGGTATAATAGAAGGCGCGGCCGAAGGGAAAGGCCTGGGCCACCGTTTTTTGCGTCATATCGAACGTAACTCAACGCTGCTGTTCATGATACCGGCGGACAGCCCCGACCCGATAAAGGAGTACGGCATACTGCTCGGAGAGTTGGAAAAATACAACCCCGAACTGCTGGACAAAGCGCGGGTATTGGCTATAAGCAAGAGCGATATTCTCGACAGCGCGCGGATGGACGAAATAGAGGCCGTGCTTCCGGACGACGTACCGCACGTGTTCATATCGTCCGTCACGGGGATGGGGCTCGTATGGCTCAAGGACATGTTGTGGGAGGCTATGAACAAACAGGCGCGGGATAAAGAGCGCCGCAGTTTCGAGGAGGAACACGACCCCGGCATGCTCGGTGTCCCGTCAGGCGACCTTCTCGGCGGGGAAGAATAGGCAATCGGTGCATATCGTCCGGTAACGGACATCCTCGGCGGTGTTGAAAGCGACATACAAAACTATATATAACAGATGGATATAAACGAAAAAAAGATAAACCGCACGCGTTCGTTTGTAAACTGGACGGTAACTATAGTGCTGGCTTTGTTTTTGATACTCCTTTCCTCGTCCATACTCTACGATATGGGGTCGTCGGTAAAACAGCCGCGATACGAACATTTCACCTCCACTTCGGAAATAACTTCGGCAAGGCGGCATATCGACTCACTGGAAACATTCCGCACAGCTGTCTTGCGCGAGATAGACACTTTGGAGAAAAAACACGAAGCGTCCAATGCCGATTATGCACGTAAAAAGGAATCGTTCGACAACTGGGTGGCCACACGCCGCGCATTGGGACGTCCCGACACCGACAGCGAAGTAGTATCCCGAACAATGGAAACGGACCGCCTGCTCGACACCCTCAAAAACGAAGAGGCCGCAATCGGTCAGGCACGCTCCAGGCTCGGAACCATATCCGAACAGCGGGACGACGCCGAAAACGGATTGAGGGCACTTGAGGAAAAGGCAACAGAACTTTTCGAATCGGCCTACAACGTATACCAGTTGAAAATATTCGGGCTGAGGCTTCTTTTGGCCGCTCCTGTACTGGGTCTGGGTATTTGGTTCTTCATACGTTTCCGCCACCACAAATACAAAGCCCTGTTCCTCGGTTTCTCCCTGTATTCGCTGTACGTTTTCTTCGTAGGGCTTGTGCCTTACCTTCCCAGTTTCGGAGGATATGTGCGGTACGGAGTGGGCGTATTGCTGGCAGTGTCGCTCGGTTATTACGCGATAAAGTACATAAACACCTATGTGGAGCGCAAACAGGCCGCACTGAAGGAAGCGGCAGTACAAAGGGCTGCAAAGATACGTCAGGATACGGCTCAAAAGGCTTACGATGCCCATGTATGCCCTTCGTGCGGCAAGGACTTTCTGGTCAAACCGTGGGAATACACTGAAAAAGGCCCGAAGGCCAGCTCCTTCTGCCAACACTGCGGCATGGAACTTTATATATCGTGCCCAAATTGCGGACATGAAAATTTCGCACATTTCCACTACTGCAAATCATGTGGAAAACCGCTCAAAAAAGAACAAAACGATTAAGGAAAAAGTATGAACGTAAGAATATCGGAAGGATGGGGCCGTATGCTCCGGGAAGAGTTCGACAAGGACTATTTCACTTCCCTGACTGATTTCGTCAGGACCGAATACAAAACTTACAGGGTGTATCCGCCTGCGGCGAAAATATTTTCGGCGTTCGATACATGCCCTTTTGAAAACACGAAAGTAGTGATAATAGGCCAGGACCCATACCACGGTTACGGCCAGGCGCACGGATTGTGTTTCTCGGTAAACGACGGGGTACCCTTCCCCCCTTCCCTTCGCAATATTTTCATAGAGATACAAAACGAAACCGGGAAACCGATACCGCCGTCAGGATGCCTTGACCGTTGGGCACGGCAGGGAGTGCTGTTGCTAAACGCCACTCTGACAGTACGCGAAGCCTCTCCCGGCTCGCATCAGGGCAAAGGCTGGGAACGGTTTACCGACAGCGTAATCGAAACGGTATCGAGGGAAAAAAATAACGTCGTGTTCATGCTTTGGGGCGCATACGCCAGAAGCAAAGCCCGTCTTATCGACCCCACGCGGCATCTTATACTCGAAGCCAACCATCCAAGCCCATTAAGCGCCAACCGCGGAGGGTGGTTCGGATGCGGACATTTCATGAAGGCCAACCAGTACCTCCAGTCCAAGGGCTTGCCTATGATAGAATGGTAAAAACGCCCCGTGCGAATATGCCGGGCAAAGCATGTAAAAAAAGCATTTCAGTAAAAGAAACGTAAAAAGCAAAACAAAAACACTGTTCCCACACATATAAAATGGCAGCAAACACATTCGGCGAAATTCTGCGCCTTACCACATTCGGAGAATCGCACGGTCAGGCAATAGGCGGCGTACTGGACGGCATGCCCTCCGGCATACTGCTGGATACCGATGCGGTACAGCACGCACTTGACCGACGCCGTCCCGGACAATCTGGCATTTCCACTCCGAGAAAAGAAAGCGACACGGTGAAAATACTCTCCGGCGTATTCGAAGGGCTCACCACCGGAACACCGATAGGCCTGCTGATTGAAAACGAAAACCAGCATTCTTCCGACTACTCGGATATGAAAGACAAATTCCGCCCTTCACATGCCGACTACACGTATTTCAAAAAGTACGGCGTGAGGGACTACCGCGGAGGCGGGCGTTCTTCGGCGCGGGAAACCGCAGTCCGTGTAGCTGCCGGGGCAATAGCAGCGCAAACTCTGCCTGCCGGAGTGAAAATAACCGCCTATGTTTCGTCCGTGGGAGGCATCTCGTTGTGGGGCGGGTATGAAGATTACGACCTTTCCCGCATAGACGACAATCCTGTGCGTTGTCCCGATGCGGCAAAGGCCGCGGAAATGGAAGCCCTTATAAAAGAAGTGCGCGCATCAGGAGACAGCGTAGGCGGTATAGTGACGTGTATCGCCAGCGGAGTGCCGGCCGGATGGGGAGAACCGGTATTCGACCGCCTCGAATCTCGCCTTGCGGCAGCGTGCCTGAGCATACCGGCGGCCAAAGGTTTCGAGATAGGAAGCGGTTTTGCGGGTTCGGCGATGAGAGGGAGCGAACACAACGACGCAATACTTCCGTCGGGACGTACGGCCACAAACCGTTCCGGCGGCGTACAGGGCGGCATATCCAACGGTATGGACATCGTGTTCCGCGTGGCATTCAAACCCGTTGCGACAATAATGACTGAGCAAAATACCATCGATATAAACGGAAACGCTGCGGTGATAAAATGCCGGGGCCGACACGACCCTTGTGTCGTACCACGCGCAGTGCCTGTGGTAGAAGCTATGACCGCGCTGACATTAGCGGATTTTTTCTTAATTTCGTCCTCGCGGAAATAGCGCCTCTGCCCTACCCGCCAACAAACACTTAAAAACCAACAAAAAAGGCAAAAGTAAAATGTGAGACAGGCCTCATCCGGGGAAAAACCGGAAATTCGTCGCGCGCATACATGGCTGATGACCATGTCCGTACAACATTCGCGCTGGCATTAAGACATTGAAATACAGAAAACATACAATCGATTTTTTAAAATGGAACTGACAAAATACATACGCGACATACACGATTTTCCGAAAAAAGGCATACTGTTCAAGGATATTACCCCCTTGCTGTTGAGCCCCGAAGCCACAACCGAAGCCCTTACGCAACTGTGCGCACAGGCGGACGGTCTGGGTGTGACGAAAGTTGCGGCCGTGGAGTCGCGCGGATTCTTTTTCGGCTCTCTGATAGCCCATCAGTTAGGCGTAGGTTATGTGCCGGTGCGAAAGAAAGGCAAACTGCCCTACGATACTATAAGCATGTCCTATGACCTGGAATACGGTACGGACGAACTGGAGATACACACCGATGCCATAAAACCGGGCGATAAAGTCCTGGTGCACGACGATGTGCTGGCTACCGGTGGTACTGCCGAAGCTGTCGTAAAACTGATAGAGAAAGCCGGAGGTCAGGTAGTGCTGGTATCGTTCCTGATGGAGTTAAAAGCCCTCGGAGGGGCCTCAAAACTCACAGGCCGGAACGTAAAATGCCTCATGGAATTTTAAGAAACGCCGCGTGCGGAAATACCGCACGTTAACAACTCTCGGTCCTTCGCGGATATGTTCCGCGTTAAAGGATTTATCGCATTTACATGACGGTACGGGAATGCAGTACATATATCATACGCAGTGTTACCACGGATATCCGTACCGTTTTTACAACTTCTAAAGACAAATTATATGATTGAAATAAAAGACATTAATTATGAACGCGCCGTTCTGGTAGGGCTCGTAACGCCATACCAGGATGAGAAAAAGCTCGTCGAATACCTCGACGAACTGGAATTCCTGGCACAAACGGCCGGAGCCGTGGTCGAAAAACGCTTTTCCCAAAAACTCGACATGCCAAACCCAAGGACTTTCGTGGGCGCTGGGAAACTCGAAGAGATAAAGCAATACATCGACGAACACGGAAGTATAGATGTGGTTATTTTCGACGACGAACTTTCATCAGGCCAGCTGCGCAATATCGAGCGTGAACTCCAGATAAAAATACTGGACCGTACGAACCTCATACTCGACATCTTTGCCCGGCGCGCCCAGACGTCCTATGCACGCACACAGGTAGAACTGGCACAGTACCAATACCTTCTGCCCCGCCTTACGCGCATGTGGACACACCTTGAACGCCAAAGGGGAGGTATCGGTCTGCGCGGTCCCGGTGAAACGGAAATAGAAACAGACCGCCGTATAGTGCGCGACCGCATATCGCTGCTCAAGGAAAAACTGTCGTCGATAGACAAGCAAATGGCCACGCAGCGCAAAAACCGTGGCAAAACGGTGCGTGTTGCCCTGGTCGGATATACCAACGTGGGCAAATCGACGCTTATGAATCTGTTGAGCAAATCGGACGTCTTTGCCGAGAACAAACTGTTCGCCACACTCGATACCACGGTACGAAAGGTGGTGATAGCCAACCTTCCCGTCCTTCTCACGGATACGGTAGGTTTCATACGCAAACTGCCTACACAGCTCATCGAATCGTTCAAATCGACGCTTGACGAAGTGCGCGAGGCCGATGTGGTGCTTCACGTAGCCGATATTTCCCATCCGAGCTTCGAGGACCACATAGCTTCGGTAAACAAAATCCTATCGGAGATAGGAGCGTCCGACAAGCCGACGATAATGGTTTTCAACAAAATAGACGCTTACAACTACGTGCCTCGGGAAGAGAGCGACCTGTCCTCACCTTTGCCGGAGAACATTCCGCTCGAAGAACTGGAACGCACATGGATGGGCCGTACGGGAGAAAACACGGTATTCATATCGGCCAAATCGCGTATCAACATACCGGAACTCAGGCACAAGATATACGATACCGCCGCGCGGATACACATGGAACGTTTCCCGTACAACGATTTTCTCTTCGAGTATTACGACGAACCGGAGGAAGACGAAGCGTCTGGAAACGACGGCAAAACCGAGTAACAATCCTAATGAGCGGAAAGAAGACATACGGTTTTTCATTTTCATGGAAGCGTGCGCTGGGCATATCGGGCCTTAGGCAGAAACTAGCCCGAAGGACAGGTGTCCCCACTACTCTTTCTGGTATGGAGCGCAAAACGGGTTCTTTGATCATAAGAACTATAACGGATTCTTTCTCCTGGCTGTATCACAGGATTGGTAACAAAACCGGTAAATAAACAAGAATAAACCGGCTACGGCCTGTTCCGTGGCCGGTTTTTAAATATTTAAAACTATAAAAAACATGAACGAAGACACCATAGCGGCTCTTTCCACCCCGGCAGGGATGGGTGCTATATCCGTCATACGTATCAGCGGGCCTGAGGCTTTGCAGATAGCCGGCAAGGTATTCGTTTCCCCTTCGGGAAAAAGCCTTTCCGCCGTTGCCACGCACACGGCGCATTTCGGCACTGTCATGGACGGTGATTCCGCCATCGACGAGGTCATTGCAACGGTATTTCGCGCTCCAAAATCTTTTACAGGCGAGGATACGGTCGAATTTTCATGCCATGGTTCGGTGTTCATACAACAGCAGATGCTTCAGCTTCTGGTGCGCCGCGGGGCACGTATGGCTATGGCTGGGGAATTTACAAAAAGGGCTTTCCTGAACGGCCGTATGGACCTTTCACAGGCCGAGGCGGTGGTAGACCTTATAGAATCCGAGTCATACGCTTCGCACGCTACGGCTATGAACCAGATGAGGGGCGGATACTCCGGTAAAATAGCTTCGCTGAAAAATTCGCTGACTGACTTTGCGGCTCTTTTGGAACTCGAACTCGATTTTTCCGACCAGGATGTCGAATTTGCTGACCGCACCCGCCTTACCGCCCTGGTACATGAAATAAAAAGCCTTACACGTAGCCTGGCTGATTCTTTTTCCGTGGGCAATGCGATAAAAAACGGCATTCCTGTGTCCATAATCGGAGCTCCCAATGTCGGCAAATCTACTTTGCTGAATGCCCTTCTGGGCGAAGAAAAGGCTATCGTGTCGCATATTCCCGGTACTACCCGCGATTCTATCGAGGACAGGATAACTATTTCGGGACTTTCGTTCCGTTTTATAGATACTGCCGGGCTGAGGGATACGGACGATTTTGTGGAAAAAATAGGCATCGAACGCACTTACAAAAAAATCGACGAGGCTTCGGTTATCATTTATCTGCTCGATGCCGGGCGCGTATCGGCTTCCGATATGGATACTGTGACCGTATTAAAAAAGAAATACCCGGATAAGCATTTTATCGTAGCTGCAAATAAATCGGATGAATATGGCGGCGATTTTTTCGATTCGTTTTCCGATGTGCTGATGATTTCCGCACTCACGGGGGATGGTCTTGACGAATTGCGGGAAAAGATCGTCGGTTTTGTCAATATAGGGGATGTTTCCGACCGTATAATAGTGACAAATGCACGCCATTACGAGGCGCTGGTAAATGCGTGTTCATCTCTTGAAAATGTAGAGGCCGGGCTTTCCAACGGCTTTTCAGCAGATCTTCTGGCTGTAGACGTTAGAGATGCCATATCGCACTTGGGAGAGATTACCGGAGATATTTCTTCGGACGATATTCTCGGTGCTATTTTCTCCAGGTTCTGCATCGGAAAGTGATATATCGCAATTAACCGCAACGAATTAGAACCAACTATAATGAAGTCGCTGAAATTCAGCGACTTTTTTATTTATCCAAAATCCAGTTCATAGCGATTGGATAGTGTTGTTCACCATATTTTTCTACCGTATTTCTACCGCGAAACAAATTGGGGTTTGTCCCCGATGTCACACTGAGGTAGTCAACAACATGTGTTGACAATGGTTTACATAGGTAGACAAAAAAGAGGAGAAATAAAGAGATATACCTCAATTAAAAATAGAAAAATATGGAAGTAAGAAAGATTTGCCAATGGTGTGGAAAACCGTTCATTGCACAGAAAACAACGACCTGTTATTGTAGTCCTCAATGCTCGAAGCGAGGTTACAAACATCGAATCAAGGAGCGCAAAATGGAGTTGCGCCATATACAGGAAATGCAAGAGTCGCGCTCCAGTTTGGAGAAGCAGGAATATTTCACTTTTTCGCAGGCCGCCCGACTGATGGGTGTGAGTAGTCAGTACATTTATAAATTAGTCAAATAGGATAAACTTAGGGCATCCCGAATTAGCAAAAGAATGGCTTTAGTAAGGCGCGCTGACATAGAGTTAATGCTCAAAAGTAAACCTTATGAGCGACTGGTTGCGAAAAACGACTTCGACATCACCGAGTATTATACTGCTGAAGAAATTGCAGAGAAATATAAGGTCAACACCAAATGGGTGTGGACTTATACACGGCAGCACAAAGTTCCGAAGGTACGAATCCGCCAGTTCAACTATTACAGCAAGAAACATATTGATGCCGCCTTTGCCAAATACGAGGAATATTCCGATCTGACTGAATGGTACAGTTGGGAAAAGATTAAATCTTATTTTTGTTGTCCCAATTTTACTTATAATGAACTAAGTACAAAAGTTATGGTTCAATTATTTTAACTTTTATCTGATTATTTGTATATGTTGACTCTAAATCTTTAATCCCAGGATAAATAACTTCAAATCTGAAATATCTACCCTTACCATCCCCCATTATCTTTGATTTTTTACAGAACATAAATCCAAATTTACTCCTATAGAAATAGAAATTCTCAGAATATTCAGATATAGGCACAATATTATCACCTGTCTTTAGGAATTTTCGATACTTATTAAAAGCATTATCAATTGTCTTTACAGTATATTCTTTCATCAGATTCTTATATTCATTTGAAAGCTTTTGATAGTCATTATAACAACTTATAAGATTCTCCTGATCATTTCTATAAGTTTCAAATAAATTGAGAGACCAAACCTCTACACTATCCTTATTCATATTGCAAGTAGACAATATCAATAGAGAATATACAAGAAAATTTCTATGCATTTCTTCCAATTTAACGTAGGTGAAATCATTTGTATTTGGGTAGCCCGCTCTATATATCATCATAAAACGGCCAACCAACTCAGCAAAATATTGTGAATAATACGAGGCATTGTCATCGCCTTGGATTGGATATGCTATTCTCTGAAAGATTAACATTATTGCAATGAGGATATATGAATAATCATTACAAGTAATATTGTTATCAAAATACACCCCTTGTGAATGCAATCTGTAAAATGGATCCTGATTATCGAAATCTTTAGCGAGAGTATCATAGTGACGCTTGAGTCTTCTCAGATAACTCAAAATCTCATTCTTGTTTGAGTATGACTTGAGAATTCTTCTTTCCTTGCTATAATCTTCAGCATTACCTGTCACTAAATCTTCCATATTTGCTGTCTCGTCAATCTCTTCTTCATTATCCTGCTTGTTAGAATTAAAGAATTGAATCTGATCTAGGATACGCATACTCAATGAATATAGGTTTGCATCAACATTTTTGCTGAATCTTGTATTGTCAAATTGCTCTTTACTAATCAATATTTCACTTTTAGCCGATGTGTCAGATGGATCTTTTAAAACAGCTACAGTACGGTTCTTATCTTTGACTTCAAAGTTTACATATGAGAGGACTTTTGCTATATTATCATCCCAATCTCCATTATTAGTATGGAAAAGACTCTCTATCATTGAATATTTTGAGTCAGGATTACGTTTCAATAAATCTGAAGAATCTAATACAAGAGCTTTATTTGAAATCTCTTTATCATCCACTACTGCTACCACATATTGAATCTTTCCTAATCCATTTATTTCAATTCCTTCTTTATCGAAATAAAAATCTCTATAGCCATAATCAAGATATAATCGAATCTTTACATCTGTGATAATCTTGTCAAGTTGTATATAAAGTTTATCATGCAGATGTCTCTCGCATAATGTTATATGAGTTAGAAAAGATTTATCATCAGACTTGATATTATATTTTGAAGCAGCTTGAAAATCGCCAATACTCTTTACGCACTGTTTACTAAAATCAATCCCAAGCTTTTCAAAAAAATCTTCCTTTTGAGAATAGACAATAATGTTTGCCTCATCATTAAAACTATGTATATTTAATCCAAAAGCTGCACTGGTAGCATTTGTACTTCCAAGCACAAAGAAAGTTCCCTCCGATGTTTCAAATTGTATGGCTTTTGCATGTAGTTTTTTAGCTAATTCAAATTGATTTGCTGAACCAAATATCTCATGCCAACGAAAGAACTGAATATCAGTTACATCTTTGATTTTCTGAGGAATATAGCCATAGCTATCATCAATAGCACATTTTATCTTCTTTGGATTGAAAGCACTTTTTAATGTGCTTATTAAACTACCCTCTATATCATAGAAAGGAGCTATCACTTTA
The DNA here is from genome assembly GCA_003150615.1 of Flavobacteriales bacterium. Taxonomy (GTDB): domain Bacteria; phylum Bacteroidota; class Bacteroidia; order Flavobacteriales; family UBA1820; genus Merdimorpha. The sequence continues at coordinate 79,537 of QALN01000010.1, forward strand.
ATCGTATTGACATCGCCTGTCACAATATCTTTTACCTGATTAAATATGGATTCTTCAGGCTTTGCATATAAGAACTTAAAAGCAATTTGTTGAGATGATTTTATTGATTCAAAATCTCTGATTGCAGCAGAATATGTTTTGCACCACTCTAATTGTTGAATGGCCACTTCAGAAGAAGAGGACTTTATTATTCCTGATAGGTAATTCCATACATCCTTTATAACAACTGCTTCGTCTGCTTCCTTATCATCAGCGCAAAAAGCCCCCCACAACTCTTTATTGTGAGACATTCCGCTATATGTTAGGTTTCCTGAACCTACAATAGCCAATGCCTGCTTGTCTCCTAAAAAGAGTGATACCTTGGGGTGAAATACTCCATTTGATTTGTTCTTCACACGAATCAAAGCAAAGTCTTGACGGAAGATTTTGAAAATATCTGTATCTTCCAATATAGCATCATACTGTGTTGAGTCAATTAATACTATAACGTTTTTTATGCCTCTACTTCTCATTTGAGGCATATAATAATTTGAAAAATAGTAAGGGTCAAAGGTAAATGACGTGAGAATGGCAGAATGGTATATAGTACTACCCTTACCAAACAAGTCAAAGATATTCTTCTCCTCATCTAGTGTTATCATGCCTCAGCCTCCTCTAATTCTTTTAAAAGTTGAATGCCTTTATCAGTTATTCCTTTCTCATTAATAAGTTCGAGATCTGAAACGAAATCATAAAGTGTATCAGTTCGAGGAGCGGTATGTGTGGCTTCACTGCCATTTAAGAATCTTATCATGCCATTCTCATATATAAACTTTTGTGAAGCAATACCTGTTTGAAGATACTTTCTCAAGGCTACTTGATAATGCGTATATATAATTTTTTTAAGAATATAATCTTTAAGCCACTTATAAAAATTTGTTTCAAGACTATTGTCAATCTCATCCATAAATGTACAAAAGTCAGAATTTACCGCACTTGGAAAGGCTTCTCTATAATCCGGTCTTTTACTCCTGGCATCTTTATTTGTGTTGTACATCATCAGCAAATTGACAAGCGCTGGAGCTGCTTCAGTATCAAGGTTTCCACGCTGCGGCTTTAACTCAATATCTTTTGTCTCAATACTATTACATACTTCTTTTAATGAAGCCTTTTTATACTTACCACCTAAATCATTTATTATTGATAAAGCCAATTCTTCTGCCACAGTAGAAGTTTCTTGCCAATCTGATTTCTTAGATAACAGATTCAACAATGCAACAAAAATGATCGATGATTGATATTGATAATTATCATTCAAATAATATCTATACCATCCCAAAACACAATCGTCATCTGAATGGCCGCCTAAAAATTCATCATACATATGTCTGCTAAAACTATCTTTTGTCCCATTCTGAGAAAAATGCTTTAAGTAATGATGAATTGTTGCCTTCCTATAACAGAATTTTGATTCGGATGCCGGATAATCTTTCTGCAATAAAAGTTCTATGATCAATTCTCTTTCATTAGACTTTTGAGGAAACTTTCTCATATTGAACGAAGACTCCAATGAATTCAATTCTTCTACAGAAACTTTACCCTGCCTAACTATGTTTAAGAATTTTGGGGCATCTTCACCGACATTCTTGGCAAAAGATTCAGCAAGCATTTGACCGTTTACCAAACCTTCTTCCTTGGAGATATTAAGAATAGAATTTTTATCATTATTCTCTTTAAGAATAGCAATGTCTTTAAGTGAAGAAGAATAATACTGTTTTAACACACCTCCAGAATTTGCCCAGTATGTATGATCTCTAGTATTGCCTTGGGAATCATATGTTCCGGACTGCAAATCAATTTCGGACTGACCTAGAGAACGAGTCTTCAAAGCGTATGTTATACCCGGAATTCCATCAAAACCTTCGCCTCTGGAATGGATAAGAGCCAATAGATATTCAGAGTAGCGGATATATTTATTGAATTCTTTGTCGGTAAAACTTTCCTTGTTTTTATAAAACTCACATATAAGCCAACAATAAAATGAATAATATCGTATTCGATTTGAAACATTGTTTAATCCTGGCAATAGTGATGTAAACAATGCTTCAGAAGCATTTCTGAGACCCAATTGATTCAGACCGACTTTAAGATCTGCTGTCTTATTAAAGAATGGAACAATATGAGTATTAGTTTTCATATATAATATTCCCTTTAAATTAATTGTTCTTCATAAGTGAACATTTGGTCACTTTTTATTTCATGACTTAGAATTATACAATCTTATTTGTCGTTCAAAAGTAGTATAGAAGATGTCTTGTTCAGGTTTTAAAATTCCTAATTGGTTAGCCATTGATCGCCAATATTTAAACGCAATTAATACTTCACTAATAATTTGTAGTGCAGTATCTTGGGGATGCATATATTCTTCACAGGAATTCAGCAACTCATTCAAATCCGATTTATTGGTAGTGCTGTTGATTAACAAACTCTGATACTCATTCAGAGAGGGGTTCATATCATAAGCCGGAGATAAAGTCCACTCCTTGGCAGTCAGAAGAAAACCGTGATTGCGGAAATGGTCATCCGTATTCCCAATACATATATTGAACGCAACTCTGCGATACAGTTCTTTCAGATTATCCTCTACGTTGGTACAGTTTTGAAGTATAAAATCAACCATATCTAGATAGCCGTTACCAGTATTGGCATTATCACCATCATTCAAGCCTAAAAGAGTCATGGCTGAAGCAAAGTGTATGCGCTTACCGTCTTCCCTTCTGTCAAATCGTCGGGAAAGCAAGGTATGGTATTTGTCGTTTGTAGAGATCGCTCTTGTCTCTGCAGCATTAATACCTGCCTTCTTTGCCAACAGATGTGAGAAATGTTCCCAAAGCCCAGCATCGTAATCATCCTTACGTGAAAGGAACTTTGCAACATATAGAGTTTTGTCCGTGTCTATCACACTGGCTTTAGGTCTTGCACCTCCCAATGAAGAGCCCGGTTGTACGAGTTGGATAACCCATTTCCTGTCAGGAAGAACATTCCCCTCTTCGCTTTTCTCAATTTCCACACTGGCAGCAATCAGCTCCCTTATATCCGTCAGAGGTGGGATTTCCAACGACTCACTTACATTTATAAATCCTCCGTCTTTTGACTCCTTGAAACGGAAAGCACCCATTCGGGAAAAGTCATCGATACCGGTCAAAAAATCAAAGGAAGACAGTTTTCGTACCGGTCGCCTCTCTTCCATCGCAACAATCTGCTCACGTCGCAACAACAGCGTTCGCCCCCAACGATCCGGCAAAGCATCCGAGAAACATCCGAATATATCTTTCTCCGGTTGCGTATATTGTTGTCCCGGATAATTATTCAAGTCATCGCTCAAAAACAAATCTCCGTGTTTCTTCAACCATTCATCATTGAAGTTAAAGCAATAGCTATCCGAGCCCCGAAGAGATTCATAGCCTAACTTGCCGACAAGTTCTGTTTCCTTAAGCCAATCAAAATCAGCATAAACATATAGTGTCTTCATTGCTTACTCTTTTTTTGAGGCTCGTTCCCTTGTCTTTAAATTCAAATCCTGCAAAGCTTTTCCCAATTTGTCTTCTTTGGCCAACCACAGGATATCATCGTCAAGTTGTAAAGCATACAAAACACGCAAGTAAATACCGATTGCCACAGTCGGTGCTCCTTTTTCTATTCGGGATACGGTCAATGGAGAACAGGTAGCACGTTCTGCCACCTGAGCCACACTCAGATTCCTGCGCAAGCGAGCCAGTTTAATCTGCTCTCCCACAACCGCCATCTTCTGCTCCAATTTTCGGGGTAACTTAGTCCCCATTGTATTTTTACTCATATTCAATACATCATATAATATGCAAAGATATTACTTTTTATCTATTTAATGATATATTGTAGGTAAAAATCGCAAGATTAAAAGAAACGGCATTTAATAATGACTTTAAGTTTTATGCAAACGCCGACTCCTACCACCAAATATTATTTCGAATGAAGATAGAAGTTTCAAAGAAGCCGACTTCTACCTTTGTCTATGATTATAGTCAAGATAAAAGCCAGCCTTCTCAATTTAAGTATCAAGCGATGGGCTTCACTAACTCTTCCTCCTGCCATTCCGCAAGAGAAACAATCGCATTGTATTGCTCCAAAGTCAAATCCGATTCACCATCGTCTGAGCATTCATATTCCCACGGCAATTCGTAAACAGAACCTTCTTCCTGATACCCCATATAGTTATGGTACGAATTAGGAATCAGCCGCACATAATCTTCTTCACGTAGAATTCTCAGGAGTTTCTCGGCATCCCGAATCAACAATGGTACTCCAGCCTTATATAGAGCAGTAGCGACCTCAATGGCTAGCCCGACATTTGCCGAATAGCTATTAGAGACAACTATCACCCAACCATTCTGCGACACCTTCGATGTAATGATATTCAAGCGCGAAAGTCCCAGCTCACCATAATGGTCTGTTGCAAACCGTATAAAATCCTCCGGGCTGTCAATGTCGTACAGTTTATCTACATCTACGAACTTCACACGTTTGTAGTAGACTACATCTTGCAGTTCTTCCAGAACATTCGGCTGTTCTTCGTAGATACGGTTTCCAACACCTCGTTTCCGGTAGTATGCCTCATAAGCCTCGTTAGCGATGCGATAATACGTGCAATATTGCCGAATGGTCATAGTCTTCAGATGAGTTGTGTAATGTTCCTTCACTGAATCCTCCAAAGCCTTTATCGCTGTCTCCCGATCTTCCACCTCAATCTTGAACTTCG
>QALN01000014.1 GCA_003150615.1 Flavobacteriales bacterium
GGAACTTACCCGACAAGGAATTTCGCTACCTTAGGACCGTTATAGTTACGGCCGCCGTTTACTGGGGCTTCAATTCAATGCTTTGCATTGCTGCGGACATCTCCTCTTAACCTTCCAGCACCGGGCAGGTGTCAGACCTTATACGTCATCTTTCGATTTTGCAAAGTCCTGTGTTTTTGTTAAACAGTCGCCTGGACCTATTTTCTGAGACCGCATTGCTGCGGTGACCTTTTTCCCGAAGTTACAGGTCTATTTTGCCTAGTTCCTTAGCCATGAATCTCTCGAGCACCTTAGAATTCTCTTCTCGACCACCTGTGTCGGTTTCCGGTACGGGTCGTATCGAGCTGAAGCTTAGAGGTTTTTCTTGCTGATCTTTAGTCTTGCTATCACCGTCGCCGTAGCTTGGGTGTACTATCAACTTTACCTTTCCGCCGGGGGATTTGCCTCCCGGCCCAGTAAAGTCTTTAACGTGCTATTCCGTCAGCACGCGAAGAGGTATTACCAGGTCGCCCCGTCGCACTCGATACGAGTAACGTAATATTAAACGTTTGTCCATCGGAGTAGCCTGTTTTCGGCTTGTCCTTAGGGCCCGACTGACCCCCGGCTGATTAACATAGCCGGGGAACCCTTGGTCTTTCGGTGAGCGGGTTTCTCGCCCGCTTTATCGTTACTTATTCCTACATTTGCTTTTCCGTACGCTCCACGGTACTTTACAATACCGATTCTGCGCTGTACGGAATGCTCCCCTACCCAGATTGTTATCTGCCATAGCTTCGGTAATACGCTTATGCCCGCTTATTCTCCATGCAGAACCGCTCGACCAGTGAGCTGTTACGCACTCTTTAAAAGAATGGCTGCTTCCAAGCCAACTTCCTGGCTGTCTGTGCAGTTCTACTTCGTTTTTTCAACTTAGCGTATATTTGGGGACCTTAGCTGTTGGTCCGGGTTGTTTCCCTCTCGGGCATGGACCTTAGCACCCATGCCCTCACTGCCGCGTATGTGATATACTATTCGGAGTTTGTCTGAAATTGGTAGGCGGTGAAGCCCCCGCATTCAATCAGTAGCTCTACCTATATATCACTTAACCGCGACGCTGCACCTAAATGCATTTCGGGGAGTACGAGCTATTTCCCAGTTTGATTGGCCTTTCACCCCTACCCACAGCTCATTCGAAAGCTTTTCAACGCTTACCGATTCGGTCCTCCATGGGGTGTTACCCCCACTTCAACCTGGCCATGGGTAGATCACAAGGTTTCGCGTCTACTACTACCGACTAATTCGCCCTTTTAAGACTCGCTTTCGCTGCGGCTTACGCGCCTGAAGCGCTTAACCTTGCCGGTAACAGTAACTCGTAGGATCATTATGCAAAAGGCACGCCGTCACCCAATAAATGGGCTCCGACCGCTTGTAGGCATACGGTTTCAGGGTCTTTTTCACTCCTTTATTCAAGGTTCTTTTCACCTTTCCCTCACGGTACTTGTTCACTATCGGTCTCTGCTGAGTGTTTAGCCTTGGCGGGTGGTCCCGCCGGTTTCAGTCTGGGTTTCTCGTGCCCCGACCTACTCAGGATACTGCTAACGCGTATAAAAATTGCCCGTACAGGTCTTTCACCTTCTACGGACGGCCTTTCCATGCCGTTCCGGTTCTTTTTATACTTGTATCTCGCAGTCCTACTACCCCGGATACGCCTAAACGTGTCCGGTTTGGGCTGTGCCGCGTTCGCTCGCCACTACTTGCGGTATCACTGTTGTTTTCTCTTCCTCCTCTTACTTAGATGTTTCAGTTCAGAGGGTTCGCTCCTCGTTTCGAGGTACCATTTATATGGTGGGTTGCCCCATTCGGATATCCGCGGATTATCGGTTATTTGCACCTCCCCGCGGCTTTTCGCAGCTTATCACGTCCTTCTTCGCCTTGCAGAGCCTAGGCATTCCCCGTATGCCCTTGTTTGTTTTTATTGCTCGAAATTGTGTCTCTATTACTAGAGACCGCTACGTTTCTACTTTATTGTTTTATCAATGTTTTGATAACGTCTTTTCTCTACTAGTTGCGTTTTTATGTTTCCATAAAAACTTGTTTTCTCGTAATCGTCAATATGTCAATGAACTTGTTCCTTCGGCTTGTTCTTATACGGATAAATCCATATCAAACGGCCTCTGGCCGTGGAGGATAAGGGATTCGAACCCTTGACCCCCTGCTTGCAAAGCAGGTGCTCTAGCCAGCTGAGCTAAACCCCCGTAGTCTCAGGCAGACTTGAACTGCCGACCTCTACATTATCAGTGTAGCGCTCTAACCGGCTGAGCTATGAGACTCTGTGTGTGTGTTGTGGCGGTCGGGCTGCTTTTTTCGCCTCCTCCTTTGCCGCCCTTTCTGTGCCAGCGTCTCTGCTGCCCTTTTCCGCTTTGGGTTTTTTTTACGACTTCTCTGTCGTTGTGTGTGATAGCCTGAACCGGGAAAGGAGTATCTGTTTTCCCAAATCCTGTCGTTTCTTGCCTTTTTGGACTTTTGTTCTCTATAAAGGAGGTGTTCCAGCCGCACCTTCCGATACGGCTACCTTGTTACGACTTAGCCCTAGTTACCTGTTTTACCCTTAACGGCTCCTTGCGGTTACCGTCTTCAGGTCCCCCAGACTTCCATGGCTTGACGGGCGGTGTGTACAAGGCCCGGGAACGTATTCACCGCGCCATGGCTGATGCGCGATTACTAGCGATTCCAGCTTCACGCAGTCGAGTTGCAGACTGCGATCCGAACTGAGACCGGTTTTGTAGATTCGCTCCCCCTCGCGGGGTGGCTGCTCTCTGTACCGGCCATTGTAGCACGTGTGTGGCCCAGGGTGTAAGGGCCGTGATGATTTGACGTCATCCCCGCCTTCCTCGCGGCTTACGCCGGCAGTCTGATCTGAGTCCTCAGCTTTACCTGTTAGTAACGGATCATGGGGGTTGCGCTCGTTGCAGGACTTAACCTAACACCTCACGGCACGAGCTGACGACAACCATGCAGCACCTTGAATCCTGCCTTGCGGCTAATCTGTTTCCAAATTATTCAGGACCCATTTAAACCCTGGTAAGGTTCCTCGCGTATCATCGAATTAAACCACATGCTCCACCGCTTGTGCGGGCCCCCGTCAATTCCTTTGAGTTTCATGCTTGCGCACGTACTCCCCAGGTGGGATACTTATCTCTTTCGATTGTCCTCTCAGCATAATTGCCAAAAAGATGGTATCCATCGTTTACTGCGTGGACTACCAGGGTATCTAATCCTGTTTGCTCCCCACGCTTTCGTCCCTGAGCGTCAGATAAGTCTTAGGCAGCTGCTTTCGCTATCGGTGTTCTGTGACATATCTATGCATTTCACCGCTACTTGTCACATTCCGCTGCCTCCAGACTTTCTCTAGCCCGCCAGTATCTGTAGCACGTCCGGGGTTGAGCCCCGGGTTTTCACTACTGACTTAACGGGCCGCCTGCGGACCCTTTAAACCCAATAATTCCGGATAACGCTTGCATCCTCCGTATTACCGCGGCTGCTGGCACGGAGTTAGCCGATGCTTTTTCTTAAAGTACCGTCATCGGTCTACACGTAGACTTTATTCTTCCTCTAAAAAAGCAGTTTACGACCCATAGGGCTGTCTTCCTGCACGCGGCATGGCTGGGTCAGGCTTCCGCCCATTGCCCAATATTCCTCACTGCTGCCTCCCGTAGGAGTCTGGTCCGTATCTCAGTACCAGTGTGGGGGGTAGTCCTCTCAGACCCCCTACCGATCGTGGATTTGGTGAGCCGTTACCTCACCAACTGTCTAATCGGTCGCATGTCCATCCTTTACCGGATCGCTCCTTTAACACCTTTAAGATGCCTTAATGGTGTGTTATGGGGTATTATTCAAAGTTTCCTCTGACTATCCCCCTGTAAAGGCCAGGTTACATACGTGTTACGCACCCGTGCGCCGGTCGCCATCAACGATTATTGCTAATTGTTATGCTGCCCCGCGACTTGCATGTGTTAGGCCTGCCGCTAGCGTTTATCCTGAGCCAGGATCAAACTCTCCATTGTTAATGCTTTGGTTTGTCCTTCGGCTCGAATCGAACGTTGTTTTTGGTTGTTTCTTTTGTACGCCTTTCCCTTTTTGTTTTTTTACTCGCCGAAAGTTCTTGCGTTCTTCCGTCAAGCGGTTCTGGCTATCTCATTCTTTCAAGGAACGCTTTGGTGTTCCGCCTCTTTTCTCAGAGGCTTTTTTTGTGACCCATACCTTACTCCCTAAGGTTATGCGTCTCCCGGGTATCTGTCCCATTGCGGGGGCAAAGGTAAAACCTTTTTTTTATGCCCGCAAATTTTTTACCCGCTTTTTTTCCCCCGACTTCCGGTATTTTTTGTCAAACCGTTTTTTAACTTCCATACCTTAACGAACGGATGGCAAAGATATGGAGAATTGCCAGCTCTGGCAACTTTTTTAAGGCAAAATTTCGGCTATTTTACCGTAACACGCGGTATGGCGTCCATAAGCCGTTGTGTGTACGACGATTGCGGATGACGGTACACGGTATCTGTACGGCCGTATTCGACGATACGCCCTTCCTGCATTACGGCCAGATGGTCCGACATGTACTGTACGACGCTAAGGTCGTGGGAAATGAACAGGTATGTGAAACCGTAATCTTCCTTAAGGTCGTTCAGAAGATTCAGCACCTGTGCCTGCACGGAGACGTCAAGGGCGGAAACAGATTCGTCGCATATTATAAACGAAGGCTTGAGCACAAGGGCGCGCGCTATGCCTATACGTTGCCGCTGACCGCCGGAAAACTGGTGCGGGTAACGGTTGAACACGTCTTTGGACAGTCCTACCCTTTCCAGAAGCCCCTGTATGTGCTCCCTTCGCTGGCGGTCGTTGTCGAGGATACCGTGGACACGCATCGGTTCCATAAGAGCCTCCCCTACGCTGAGCATGGGATTGAGCGAAGCGAACGGGTCCTGGAATATTATCTGTATATCGCGCCTTAAAGCGGTAAGCTCCGATGCAGACAGTTTGGTTATATCACGGCCTTTGTAGAAAACCTCACCTTCGCTCGGAGGATCGAGCATAAGCACGGCGCGGGAAAGGGTGCTTTTGCCGCAGCCGCTCTCGCCTACCAAACCGAGGGTTTCACCTTTATATATATTGAGGTTGACATCGCGGACGGCTTTCATCTTTTCTTCGCGCCCATTCACCCGGAACCACTTGGAGACGCCGCAAAGCCGCAAAAGAGGTTCGCGGAGCTCTATCTCCGCATCGCGCTGCCTTACTTCGTCTTCTGACAACTGCCTTTGGGGGACGAATCCTCCGGATAAAAAGTCGGCGACGACAGGAAGCCGCAGAGTTTTCTGCCCCAAACGGGGGCGGCATGCCAGAAGTCCTTTGGTGTAAGGCGACTTCGGGCTGGAGAATATCTCGTCTTTTGTGCCGTATTCTTCCACATGTCCGTCGTACATGACCAAAACGTCGTCCGCTATCTCGGAAATAAGCGCCAGATCGTGCGTTATGAAGATGATGGACATTTCGCTCGTGCGGCTTATCTCGGAAAAAAGGTTCACTATTTCTTTCTGCACGGTTACGTCCAGAGCGGTGGTCGGTTCGTCGGCGATTATCACATCGGGTTTGCAGGCCACGGCCATGGCGATGACCACACGCTGTTTTTGTCCGCCTGAGAGCTGGTGCGGGTATGAGGAATATATACGCTGCGGATCGGGCAGTTTCACCTGCTCGAACAGTTTAAGCACTTCCGCCTTACGTTCCTTTTTAGACATGGAAGTGTGTACCTTGAGTACTTCCTCCACCTGCTGTCCGCATCTTTGCACCGGGTTAAGAGCGCTCATCGGTTCCTGAAAGACCATAGTAATACGGCTGCCGCGCAGCTTGCGGTAACGTTTTTCGCAAAGGCCGACAAGCTCGGTATCAGTACCGTCGCCGCGGAACACTATGCTGCCGCCGGATATGTGCAAATTGGGATTCAATAGTCCGGTAACGGCATAGCATGTTATGGACTTGCCGCTTCCCGACTCGCCCACTATACCCAGCACCTTTCCGCGTCCGAGTGAAAAATTTATATCCCCGACAAGACATTTTTCCTTCGCCCCCCGCGAGGCGGAAATGCACAAGTGTTTCACTTCGAGAATATTTTCACACGACATAGCTTAATTGCAACTTCTTTTTTATACTTGGACACAACATTAGTTATACAGGTACAAAAGTAAAGAACATAAAAGTGCGATAACCGACATTTTTTTCTAAATTTGTTAATTATACACATGGCATAAAACAAGGAAAAACACAGCACAAAATGGAAGACCTTAAACGATACATCAGCGATAACCGCGAGAAAATGCTCTCCGAACTGTTCGACCTTCTGCGCATACCGTCCGTCTCGGCGGTAAAGTCGCACGGCGGCGACATGCGCCGCACGGCCGAAGCGATAAGGAAAGCCCTGTTGGAAAAAGGCGCGGACTACGCCAGCGTAATGGATACGGACGGCCATCCGGTGGTAATAGGCGGAAAGACCGTAGGCCCGGACAAACCTACCGTACTCGTGTACGGGCACTATGACGTGCAGCCCGCCGAACCGCTCGAACTATGGGAAACGGAACCGTTCGAACCGGTCATAAAACCGACCGCCAACCATCCCGAAGGAGCCATATTCGCACGCGGGGCCAACGACGACAAAGGACAGATGTTCATGCACCTGCTCGCTTTCGAATATATGGTAAAATCGAACCGCCTGCCGTGCAATGTCAAATTCCTGATCGAAGGAGAGGAGGAAATAGGCTCGGCCAATCTGGATAAATTTCTTGAAAAACATGCCGGGGAACTCTCGTGCGATGTAGTACTGGTATCGGATACCACGATGGCCGGCAAGGAACTGCCGTCCGTTATGACCGGTCTGCGCGGACTGGCATATTTCGAAGTGACGGTAAAAGGCCCTTCGCGCGACCTGCACTCCGGGCATTTCGGCGGGGCCGTAGTCAATCCCTGCAATGCCTTGTGCAGCATGATAGCCTCTCTGCACGACGAAAAAGGCCGCATAACGATACCCCATTTCTACGACGACGTACACGAGGTGACTCCGGCCGAACGCGCTGAAATGGAAAAAGCGCCATTCGACCCCGAACGCTATAAAAAGAACATAGGCGTCACGGCGGTATCGGGCGAAGCAGGATACACAACCAGGGAACGCGCCACGATACGTCCCGCACTGGACGTAAACGGCATATGGGGCGGCTACACCGGGGAAGGGGCAAAGACCATCCTCCCGTCCGAGGCCCATGCCAAGATATCGATGCGCCTTGTACCGGGACAAAACCCTGAAAAGGTTTCGCAGATGTTCGCCGAATATTTCAAATCGCTCGCCCCGGAAGGGGTAACGGTGGAAATAGCTCCCAGCCACGGGGCGTTCCCTTACGTCACGCCAATAACCGACCGCGCTTACCGTGCGGCATCGCTCGCCCTGGAGAAAGTGTACGGCCGTCCTGCAATTCCGGTACGGGGAGGAGGCAGCATAGGCGTGGTGCCTATGTTCGAGAAATTCCTTGGTAAAAAGACCATACTTCTGGGATTCGGACTGGATACGGACGCCATACATTCGCCTAACGAGAATTACAGCCTGGCGCAGTTTTTCCGGGGCATCGAGACGATACCGTATTTCTATGAATTTTTCGCCCGGCAGGAAGAATAAGCCGCAAAAATACATTTTACCAATGGGAAAGATACTCGTAGACATTTCACGACAGAGGCTGACGTTGTTCGGGGACGACGGAAACGCGGAGAAGGAATACCCCTGCTCCACTTCTCGTTTCGGGCCCGGCAACGCCGAAGGTTCTGAGAAAACCCCGGTAGGCCTGCACCGAATCGCAGAAAAATACGGCGACGGCGAGCCTCTTGGCATGATTTTTTCCTCCCGCGAGCCGACCGGGAAAACTGCCGCCGTAAACCACTCCCCCACACCTTCGGGCGCAGACCTCATAACCACGCGCATACTACGTCTGGAAGGTCTCCAACCGGGGCTGAACAAAGGCCGTGGCATAGACAGCTACGAACGCTACATATATATACATGGCACCCCCGAAGAGGGGCTAATCGGTACGCCGGCATCTCACGGGTGCATACGCATGAAAAACGACGACATCGCCGAACTGTATCCGCTGTGTCCCGTAGGACTTACGGTGGAAATAATTTAAATCCGGCTTACGGCATGGAGGCCAATGGAAAAAAAGAAAAGAACACGGCAAACCGGTCTGCGGCGGCAGAGCGAAAAACAACTTTTGAGATAAGCCCCGAAAAAACCGCCGAACTGAGAAGTATCGTAAGGCATATGATATTCGGCACAGATTATCCCATACCGAAAAAAGCCGGGAAAACCATACACAGAAAATAAAGCTCCGGTTATTTCTGTCCTGGGTGGTCATTCACCCGTGGGCCATGCTCTCTCAATATTTAAAGCCGGACGCTCAACAAGGCTACCCGCCCGGTTACAGATCCAGTAACCGGGGTACGTCCATAACGGTATGCCGGGAAAGATCGAGCCAGAGATATTTCATGCCCACAACCCCGGCTCCTTCGGCATTTTCCTTTACATCGTCCACGAAAAGGCATTCATCGGCTTTCAGATTGTTCTCGCGCAGAACGAGTTCGAATATCTCCTTTTCCGGCTTGCGGTATCCGGTATCCTGGCTGTAATACACTTTTTCAAACAGCGAGAGAAACTCGCCGACATCGGGTACCGTGGAGTTTACCCGTTCTATATGTATATCGTCGGTATTGCTGAGAAGAAACAAACGGTATTTTCGGCGCAGTATCTTCAAAAGGTCTATCCTTTCGCGCGGTATAGTGCCGAGCATGGCGCACCAGGCGTCCTTTACCTGCTGGTCAGTGACGTCTTCGGGCAGTTCTTTTTTTATCGCCGAGATAAATTTTCCGGAGGAAATCCTCCCGCGTTGAAAATCCATATTAGCGGCAGCAAGGGACGGAGTGACCGCGAAAAGCCCCAAATTCTGGAAAGAACGGTACGTAGCGTCTTCGTCCAAAGTGAGGAAAACGCCGCCGTAATCGAAAATAATATTCTTAATATTAGCCATATACGTTTAGAGTTCTTTTTTTTTGCATTTGTGATTTGCAAGGTACTAAAATTTGTCGTAATATTGCACCGTTCTAATCGGAACATTGGTCCCATAGCTCAGTTGGTTAGAGCACCTGACTCATAATCAGGGAGTCCTTGGTTCAAGCCCAAGTGGGACCACCGGAAAACAAAACGCCTGCGTAAACACGCAGGCGTTTTTTTATTTACGGCAGTTTTTTTTTGTACGAAATATACAAACGGTATCCGGCATGTTTACCACCGTTTAACCCCGCTGTGTTTTTCCAAAACATTTAATCGTATATTTGACCGGTAACAACTAAAACCCGAACCTGTCATGATAGAAATACCCGAATCGCTCACAATAGCCCGTCAGGCCCGCCTTAGACTGTCCGGACTCACAATCGAAGAAGTAATCCCGCCTACAAGCCCGCACAAATTCACGTGGTACAACGGCGATCCTGCCGACTACCACCAACTGCTCGAAGGCAGGAAAATACTCTCGGCATCCGGTTTCGGGGCATTCGTCGAACTGGAGATGGAAAACGGAGCACATCTTCTGGTAAGTGACGGGGTCAACATGAGGCATTACGCTCAGGGAGAGGAGCTTCCGGTAAAACACCAACTCGCCATAACATTGAACGACGGGTCTTCGCTCATCTTCACGGTAGCCATGTACGGAGGCATATACGCGCACTCAGGTTCATTCGACAACCCGTACTACGTTGGCGCACGCGCCAAACTCCAGCCGTTGGACGAGGCTTTCGGGCGTGATTACTTCCTTTCGCTGGCACGTGAACTGAAAAGGGACATGTCGGTAAAAGCATTTCTGGCCACAGAACAGCGCATACCGGGACTCGGCAACGGAGTGTTGCAGGACATACTGTTCAACGCCGGCGTAAGCCCTAAACGCAAAATGTCCTCAGTGGACGGTAAAGACATGGAAAATCTGCTGGAAGCCATGAAATCGACTCTCGGCGCCATGCTGGAAAACGGCGGGCGCGATACGGAAAAAGACTTGTTCGGCAACAAGGGACGTTACAGGACTCTGATGTCGAAAAACACATATAAAAACCCGTGCCCCGTATGCGGCGGCGCAATACTTAAAGAAGCATATCTGGGCGGAACGATATATTATTGCCCTGCATGCCAGTGCGCCGCTGCACATATACACAAGCAGGAAAATGTTAAATTCAATCAAACGATTGAATTATTTGTTTCGAATTAACGAAATGTTTTTTAATTTTGCCAATCAAACGATTGAACAAAACGATTTACACGACAAAACACACATCGTCAATGGAACAAAGCAGCGCAGTTGAAAGAAAGATAATAGATGCGGCGCGCGAAGTATTCGTCGAAAACGGTTACGACGGCGCAAAAATGCGCGATATAGCCGCACGCGCCAACATCAACATATCGATGCTTCACTACTATTACCGCTCGAAGGACAACCTGTTCGACATAGCGTTCAACCAGGTGTTCAGCCGTGTGTACGGCCGGATATTCGACGTAGTGGCTTCTGATGCCGACATTTTCGACAAAATAAGGACAATCGTCGGGCTGTACATAGACACGTTGACCGAAGAACCGCTTTTGCCCAATTTCATATTCAACGAAGTGACGCAGCATCCGGAAAGCAGCGAACGTTTTGCCAAATACAAATCGTTCATACTCGAATCGATAGCCGTACTGCAGAAGCAAATGGACGCCGAAGTCGAAAAAGGACGCATACGCCGCGTGGACATGATGGAATTTTTTATGGAGATAGAGTCGCTGTGCATGTACCCTTTTCTCACGCGGGCGCTATGGCAAAGGATATTCGACATGGACGACACATCGTTCAACGCCATGCTCGAACGCCGCAAACAATCTTTCATAGACAGTATAATAAAATCGATAGAAAAATAAGACTTAAAAACAATATGGAAAACAGATTAGGATTTTCAGCGCTATTGCTGTCCCTTGCAGCCTCGGCCTGCCTGCATGTACCGGCAGCGGCACAACAGGCCTACTCGCTCGAAGACTGCCGCAGGATGGCCCTGGAGAACAACAAACGCATGGCCGTAATGGACCAGAAAGTGCTCCAGGCCCGCGAAGAACGCAAATCGGCTTTTACCAAAAACCTGCCATCGGTATCGGTCACCGGCACGTACATGTTCAACAGCAGGGAAACATCCCTCATATCCGAAGACATGATGCTGCCGATAGGTTCGATGGCTCAGGACGGCAGTTTTACATTCACGCCGGACCAGGTAAGCAACCAGTTCACGCTCATCGACGGGCAATACGTCCCGTTGGATGCATCCGGGCAACCGTTCAACCCGAAGACAAACCCGGAAAAGATACTCTGGAAACAATACACCACTATACCTAAAGACGCCCTCACTTTCGACACGCGCAACGTGTTCGCGGCTGCCGTATCGCTCACCCAACCGGTGTACATGGGCGGCAAAATACGCGCTTACAACAAAATAACGCGTTTTGCCGAAAGTCTGGCCGAAAGCCGCAAGGATACCGAAGCTACTGAAGTAATACTGACGGCCGACCAGGCGTACTGGCAGATAGTTTCACTTGAGAACAAGAAGAAGCTGGCCTTGAGTTACCTTTCATTGCTGGAAAAACTGTCGAAGGACGTATCGTCTCTAAAAAAAGCGGGGCTTGCAACCCGTTCGGACGAACTCTCGGTCGAAGTGCGGCTTAACGAAGCACGCATGACGCTAACGCAGGTGGAAGACGGTATAACGCTCTCTAAAATGAACCTTGCGCAGATATGCGGACTGCCGATGGAGGAAGATTTCTCGCTTTCGGACAGCGACATGACGGAGCAAAAAGAACCTACTGCGGTGGAAGTAAACATGAACTCGGCTGTCGAAAAACGCCATGAGGTGCAGAGCCTTACGCTGGCGGTGGACATGTACCGCGAAAAACAGAAGGTGGCGCGTGCCGAATTTTTGCCCACACTGGCCGTGACAGGCAACTACATGATGTCTTCGCCGAACGTTTTCAACGGGTTCTCGCTATCGCCCAAAGGATTGTTCAACGTCGGGGTGATACTCAAAGTGCCGGTGTTCAACTGGAACGACCGAAGTCATAAAATGAAAATAGCCAAGGCCGACACGCGTATTGCCGAACTCGAACTCCAGGAGGCACGCGAAAAGATAGAATTGCAGATAAACCAAAGCGTTTTCTACCGCCGCGCGGCCGAGAGGAAAGCCGACATGAGCGCATCGAACCTCCGTAAAGCTACCGAAAACCTCCGCTACGCAGACCTGTCGTACAAAGAAGGCGCTGCCACGCTGACCAACGTTTTCGAAGCGCAGACAGCATGGCTCTCGGCAAATTCCCAAAATATAGACGCTCTTATCGACCTGCGTATGGCAGATGTTTACCTGCGCCGCGCAACAGGCACGCTGCTTCCGGAGAACTACTCCGCAAATACACCGAAAAACGAAACTGAAAATAAACAATAACACGACATACCCAACAAGATGAAAACCGAACACAAATCCGAAAGCAACAAGAACATGCTAGTGGCATTCGCCATAACACTGGTCGTGATAGCCTTGGTCGCACTGGCGGGATTTCTATTCCTGCGCCCTGCCGAACCGCTTATCGAAGGGCAAGCTGATGCCGATGAAGTGCGCATTTCCAGCAAAGTACCCGGACGTATCGAAGAAATACGCGTATCCGAAGGGCAAACGGTACGCGCAGGCGACACTCTGGGACGTTTGTCCATACCGGACGTGATGGCCAAAAAAGCGCAGGCCGAAGCGGCACGCGCCGCAGCCGAAGCACAGGACCGCAAAGCAGTCAAGGGAGTGCGCAGCGAACAGGTCGAAGCGGCATACCAGATGTGGCAGAAGGCCAAAGCCGGACTCGAAGTGGCGGAAAAATCATACCGCCGCATAGAGCCCCTGTTCCAGGAAGGAGTCATTACGGCACAGAAACGCGACGAGGTATATGCCAATTACAAAGCGATGCAGGCCACCGAAGAGGCGGCCCGCCAACAGTACCGGATGGCGCGCAACGGTGCGGAAAAGGAAGACCGTGAAGCCGCTGCGGCCATGGTGGAACGCGCACAGGGCGCTGTGGACGAGGTAAACTCGTACATAGAGGAATCCGTTCTGATAAGCCCCATCGACGGGGAAGTGTCGCAGATATTCCCCCTGCGCGGCGAACTGGTGGGAACCGGAGCTCCGGTGATGAACATCATGGACACGGAAAACATATGGGTGTCGTTCAACGTACGCGAAGACCTGCTCAAAGACCTAAAAATGGGCTCCGTGTTCAAAGCCGAAGTACCTGCGCTGGAAGGACGCGAGATAGAACTGAAAGTCACATACATGAAAAATCTTGGCACTTACGCCGCCTGGAAAGCGACGAAAACCACCGGGCAGTACGATATAAAAACATTTGAAGTCCGCGCACGTCCTACGGAAAAAATCCCCGACCTGCGTCCCGGAATGACAGTACTGATAAAACGTTAGCCGGGCAGGCCGTGAAAAACAGCAAAAACAAACAATACGACAACACGCCATGCCGAACATAACAGAAACAGCACGCCGTATCAGGGCCATTGCCGCACGCGAAGTCCGCACGATGACTTCTCGATGGGGCATATACATGTATTCCATGTTGCTGGCTCCGATAATCTCGGCTGTATTTTTCCTTTCGCTCATGGACAAGGGTCTGCCGACGGACATGCCAGTGGCTGTGGTCGATATGGACAACAGCACCGTGTCGAGGAACATAGTACGGCAACTGGACGCATTTCAACAGACGGACGTAAAGTACATCTCCGCCGACTTTTCCCACGCCAGGGAACTGATGCAGGAAGGAAAAGTGTACGGTATAATGGTACTGCCCGAAGGGCTGGGACGGGACGCTGCCGGAGGAGCGCAGCCGAAAATAACGTACTATACGAACAACTCGTACCTTATAGCCGGTTCGTTGCTTTACCGTGACATGAGAATGATGTCCGTACTGGCATCCGGCGCAGTACAACTAGAAACCGGCAAAGCCAAAGGACGTGGAGAAGCCGAGATAATGGCTCAGGTACAGCCGATAGTGATAGACACGCACCCGATAGGCAATCCGTGGCTCAATTATTCCGTTTACCTGTGCAACGTACTTTTGCCGGGAGTGCTGGGCCTTATGATATTCCTTGTGACGGTGTACAGCATAGGCGGCGAAATAAAATACGGCACGTCGGGCGAATACCTGTCGATGGCCAATGGTTCGATGCCTGTGGCATTGGCCGGGAAACTGCTGCCGCAGACCGCCGTTTTCTACGGCATGGGGCTTGTGCTGATATGGATATTGTACGGCGTTATGGACTTCCCGCACAACTCCGGCGTGTTGCCAATGATGCTGCTGATGCTGGTATTCGTACTGGCCGCTCAGGGCATGGGCGTTTTCATGATAGGGGTGCTGCCAAATGTCCGCCTGGGCATGAGTTTCGCCAGCCTGTGGGGAGTAATATCATTCTCTATCTCCGGATTTACGTTCCCTGTGGCCGCCATGGACCCTACGTTGCAGGCTCTGAGCAACCTTTTTCCACTGAGGCACTACTTCCTGGTGTATGTGGACCAGGCTCTCAACGGCCTGCCGCTGCACTATTCGGCCGCCCAGCTCCTGGCTCTCGGCGCTTTTTGCCTGCTGCCGCTTTTGGTACTGAAACCGCTTAAAAGGGCGCTGGAAACCGTAAAATACAGCATGTAGCGATGGAAAAAAAACAAAGCATAATGTCAAAAATTGCCGGCAGACTGGAGTCGATATACTACGTCACAGCTGATGAGATACGCAACGTATTTCGCGACACGGGCGTGATGATATTCTTTTTCGTCGTTCCACTGGCCTATCCCCTGCTCTATACTTTCATTTACAACAATGAAACGGTGAGGGAAGTCCCTGTGGTACTCATCGACAATGCTTCAACGCCTCAGAGCCGCGATTTCGCCCGTCGTGTGGACGGCACACCCGACGTCCGGATAGCATACCGGGCTACCGACATGGACCACGCCAGGGAACTGCTGGCCAGAAAAGAAGCATACGGAATAATATACATCCCGTCCGACTTTTCCCGCAACATAGGACTGGGAGGTCAAAGCCATGTATCGCTGTACTGCGACATGAGCAGCCTTTTGTTTTACAAGGCCATGCTCGTGGCGCTGACGGACGTATCGCTGGAAATGGGAGCGGAAATAGAACAACACAACCTCCATGGACTTACGGAACATCAACAGGAAACAGCCTCGATGCCGATAGAAAACGAATGGGTAGCTTTGTTCAACCCGCAGTCGGGATTTGCAAGCTTCCTCATACCGGCCATACTGATAATAATAATCCAGCAGACGCTTCTTCTCGGAGTAGGCATGCTGGCAGGAACGGCCCGCCAGAACAACGCCCTTCACCGTCTCGTGCCTAAACTGCCGCATTACAACGGCACTTTCCGCGTAGTGCTGGGCAAAGGGCTGGCTTACTTTATAATATACGTAGTGGTTACAATGTATATGGTCGAAGCGGTACCGTCCATTTTTTCCATCCCGAAGATAGGTTTGGCTTGGACCAAGGTATTGTTCCTGCTCCCTTTCCTGACAGCGTCGATATTCTTCGCCATGTTCCTCTCGACGGTGATGAAAGGACGCGAATCGCCGATGCTTGTGTTCGTGTTCACATCGGTGCCGATACTTTTCATATCGGGCGTATCGTGGCCGGAGGCGGCGGTACCGGATTTCTGGAAATGGATAGGATGGGTAATACCGTCCACACACGGAGTACAGGGTTTTATCAAGATAAATACCATGGGGGCGTCCATTTACGAAGTGACACGGGAATACATAGCGCTGTGGGTACTTACAGGTATTTACATGACCCTCACATGCATGGCTTACCGCAGGATAATACGCAAAAACAGGCTGCAAAGCACATAAGAGTACAATAAAAAAACGTAAAAGCACAAACGAACAAAACTTTATGCACTTCGCGTATGAACCTTGGTAGCATAGTCCAGCCCTGGCACAAAAACAACTGACCATCAACAATATTTAAAAATAAAAGGGATTAAAACGGAGATGACCCTCATTTTAATCCCTAATTTTTTATATATAAAACAGACAATACTCTTTAGCTTTTCGAATTCAAAATCCGACATTACGCTATACATAAAGTAGAAGCTCCTATCCAGACAATCCTTGACGTCAGGCGGACATTTATTTTCTTTTCATCGCCTTTGTTTTTTATGTGAATACACTATGCGATTTCGGCAATACACACTATAAAGTTCTCCCATCCCCTTTTTTGGGCCAATGTTTGCTCATTGTTTATTAATAGCAGTTTGTGTTCTTTATAATTAGTTAGTTATTAGTTAATTATTTTTATACAACCCAATGACTGTTAATCATGGCACTTTGTTTATACGTATTTAATTACTTTAGCCGAATATATTCCCTCCGATTAACTATATTTGCGCATCGAACGGACTGTCGTAAATTTTTACACAGCCGTCCGAAATACAGCAAATAACATATTAAAAAACATTTACTATGGGATTTATAAAGGAATTTGAGAAATTCATCAGCCGTGGAAACGTAATAGACATGGCTGTGGGCGTAGTGATAGGCGGCGCGTTCGGCAAGATAGTCAACTCGCTGGTCGTTAGCATCATCATGCCGCTGATAGGCTACCTGACCAACGGAATGGACTTCAGCAAGGAGGCATGGGTCATACAAAAGGCCGACCCGGAAAAAAACATAGCCGAGATTGCGGTCGGTTACGGGGACCTGATACAGGTAACGCTTCAGTTCTTTATCATAGCACTCTCGATATTCGTGGTGCTCAAACTGATAAATAACGTCAAAAGCCGCCTGGAAAAAGCGGAACCCGAAGTTCCCGCAGCTCCTGCCGCACCTTCTGCGGAAGAGAAACTGCTGTCCGAAATACTCGAACAACTGAAAAAGAACGGAGCCGCCAAATAAACGCGCTGCGGAACCGGAAAGCAAAAAAACGGGGGCCACAGGCCCCCGTTTTTTTTAGATTATAACATCTCATTTGCAATCATCAGGACAACGTCACCTGTACGGCCGCAAGACGGCCTTTTTCAAATATGAACAGGACGTTTCCTTTCTGTTTCAGAGTACCGTATCCGGCGCTCACTTTCACCTTCATATCGAAAACGTCTTTCGACGAACGTTTCAGCGCCTTTTTATACTCGTCAGGAAAAATATCGGCAAAGTCGCTGAAACTGTCTCCCACGCGTATGGCCGTATTGCCGTAATAAAGCGGATAATCAGGGGTATAAATATTCAGATTGCTTATAAAAGCGCTCCCTCCCATGGTATCCTGATCGAAATATATAACCATATCCTCGTACAAGAACACCATGGTTCCAAGTATCTCTGTAGGATAACCGTAAAAAGGATAGCCGTAACGGTACGGGGCCCAGGGATACATACCTGGGTAATACGGATACCCTCCCCTGCGGTTCAGGTAACCCTCGCGTTTGAGAGGTTCCCCAAGCACATGCGCAGCCTTATCGGGCGCAGTGAGGTAAAGCGGCATATCGCGCACGTAAAAACTGCGCAAATCGTATATATTCGTACGCGCCTGCAGGCTGCCCGCGGCCGCCAGCAACAAGGCGAACAAAAACATGTATTTTTTCATTTCCTTCCCGTTTTAAATATCGTTGTCAACCATGTGAAAACTTCTCGAAGCTAAGATAAGAAAAGTTTCAATGCGCAGCCGTTAAAACGGATGTGCCCGGCGTATTAAATATTTTATAATTTCCCGCCCCGTGTGGCAAACTTCTTAACGCCTGTAATTCCGTTTTTTACAATATCGCAACCAATTCTATACCCTAAATTTTAGGCTATCCCGTTTTATTTGACTAAATTGCACACGTTTTTTTAAACATGTCGTTTTAAACGCAAACAATTAAGACACACATAGTTAAAACCAAGAGAGTATATGAACCCCAATGAAAAGCCCACGACTCTTCTCAGCACAATAGGCAACACACCGATAATACCTCTGGACAGATTCTTCCACAACTCACCGGTAAGGGTATATGCAAAAATCGAGTCTTACAACCCTGGACACTCCATGAAAGACCGTGTAGCCCGCCATGTGATAGAAGAAGCGGAAAAGGAGGGCCTTCTCAAACCCGGTTCCACGATAGTCGAAACCACCTCCGGCAACACCGGTTACAGCCTGGCGATGATATGCGCCGTAAAAGGCTACAAATGCATCCTGGCCGTCAATTCCAAATGCGCCCCGGAAAAACTCCAGGTACTGCGGGCAATGGGAGCGGAAGTACACGTATGCCCTGCCAACGTAGCTCCGGACCATCCCGATTCCTATTACTGTACCGGAGCGCGCCTTGCCAAAGAACACCCCGGCTCGATATACGTAAACCAGTATTTCAACCCCAAAAACTCGGAATCGTACTACATGACGGCCGGCCCCGAGATATGGCGCCAGACAGAAGGCAAGGTGACGCATTTCTTCGCATGTTCAGGAACGGGAGGCACAGTGTCCGGAATAGGCCGCTACCTCAAGGAGCAGAACCCCAATGTAGAAGTGATTGGCGTCGACGCGGTAGGCAGCATCCTCAAGAAATACAAGGAAACCGGCGTCATAGACCCTGCAGAACTCCAGCCGTACCGTATGGAGGGCGTGGGTAAAAACATGATACCATCGGCAACGGACTTTTCGGTAATAGACCGTTTCGTCAAAGTCAACGACTTTGAAAGCGCGCATGTGGCGCGTACACTGCCGCTTGTCGAAGGGCTTATGTGCGGATATTCGAGCGGCGCGGCACTGGCAGCCGTCATCAAGGAAATAGGCAAACTGCCGAAAGACGCCGTACCGGTAGTCCTTTTGCCCGACCACGGCGAGCGCTACATGTCCAAAATATTCGACGATAAATGGATGGAAGCCCAACAGTGGCTCAACGATATCACCCCGGAAGTAAAGGATTTCCTGGACGAACTGAAAAAGAACGTCATCGTTGCGGAAAAAGAACACGCCTGATGATTCGGGCTTTTTTCCGTATCGCACGGAACTGAAACCATAAACGAGGCTCGGCCTCCTACCTATATGATGAAAAACGCAGTCATAACAGGCGTAAGCTCCGGCATAGGGCTCGCCACGGCGCGCTCGTTAGCCGCCAACGGTTTCAAAGTGTACGGCAGCGTGCGCAAAAAGGAAGACGCACTGAAACTGAAAGAAGAACTCGGCGACAACTACGAACCTCTTTTCTTCGACCTGACGGACGACAAAGCCATAAAGGACGAAGCCGCTCGCGTGGCACAACTGGTAGGCCATCAGGGAATACAGCTTCTGGTCAACAACGGAGGCATTTCCGGAGGCGACGCCATAATGCACGTGTCGATAGATTACATGAAACACATCTACGACGTCAACACCCTTGGGCTTCTGCGTGTATCTCAGGCATTTTTCCCGCTTCTGAAAATATCCTCAGCCAACAAATCCGTTCAAACCAAGATCGTGAACATATCATCCGGCGCAGGCCGTGCGGTGCGCCCCTATCTGGGCCCGTACGCCGCGACCAAACACGCTGTGGAGGCCATTTCCGACGCCATGCGCCGTGAGCTGATGCGATACGGCATAGACGTGATCATAATCGAACCGGGGCCCATCCAGACCGGAATATGGGACAAGAACAAAGCGAAGGACGGCAATTTCAAATATCAGGACACGGACTACGCCACGCTTTTCACCAAGATAGACAAAGGCGTGGAACAAATGGAGCACAACGCCCTGCCGGCCTCGAAAGTAGGTGAACTGGTACTGAAAGCCTACACCAAGAAAAAGCCGCGCACGCGTTACCTGATAGCGCCGTCGCAATGGATGTTCTGGCTGGCGATACATGTGCTTTCGGACCGTTTTCTGGACAATATGTTCAAAAAACAGTTCGACAAGATAGAAAATTCATAATACAGCAAATAAACATTACAATCTAAAAAACCGGGGACTTCCCCGTCATTTACCAAAATCAGATTATGAAGGATTTATTCGACAAAATCAAAAGCAAGCCGGGCCCTCTGGAAATGTGGCACGACAAGGCCGAAGGCTATTATATGTTCCCGGAACTCGAAGGGGAAATAGGTTCGCACATGATGTTCCAGGGACGGGAAGTCCTCTGCTGGAGCCTGAACAACTACCTCGGTCTGGCCAACCATCCCGAAGTACGCAAAGCCGACGCGGAAGCGGCCGCCAAATACGGCATGGCATACCCCATGGGTGCACGCGTTATGTCCGGCCAGACCAAATGGCATAAACAGCTCGAAACAGAACTGGCCAATTTCTCCCACAAGAAATACGGTTGCCTTATCAACTACGGCTACCAGGGTATTATGTCCGCTATCGACTGCCTGCTGGACCGCCACGACGTAGTGGTTTACGATGCAGACTGCCATGCCTCCATTATCGACGGCATACGTATGTCCGATGCTACCCGTATCAAATTCCGTCACAACGATGTCGCCGATTGCGAGAAGAAACTCCAGGTTGCCACAAAAAAAGCTGAAGAGCTGGGTGGCGGCATACTCGTTATCACCGAAGGCGTTTTCGGCATGCGCGGCATGCAGGGTAAGGTAAAAGGCATTGCTGATCTGAAAAAGAAATACGACTTCCGTCTTCTGATAGACGACGCACACGGCTTCGGAACTCAGGGTCATGACGGAGGCGGTACTCACGTAGAACAGGGTTGCGCCGACGAAGTCGATGTTTACTGCGCCACATTCGCCAAATCCATGGCGTCGACCGGCGGCTTCATAGCATCAAACGACAAGGCCATAATCACACACTGCCGTTACAACATGCGCTCCCAGATTTATGCCAAATCCATGCCGCTTGTCAATGTAATGGGGGCTCTCAAACGTCTCGAACTTATCCGCAACCACCCGGAATTCCGTGAAAAACTGTGGGAAAACGTACGCATGCTCCAGAACGGACTGCGCGAACGCGGTTTCGACATAGGCGACCTCACTTCGTGCGTTACTCCGGTGTACATGAAAGGCTCGCTCGAAGAAGCCACCCACGTGGTTGCCGACATGCGCGAGAACTATCGTATATTCTGCTCGATAGTGATACCTCCAGTCATCCCGGCCGGAAATATCCTATTGCGTCTGATACCTACCAACTATCACACCAAGGAGGATATTCAGTACACCCTGGACGCTTTTGCACAGGTACGCGACAAACTGGCCAACAAACAATATGTAACCGACAAAGTAGCCGAAGTAAAACTCGACGTTTAGCAAACGGCTATTGTTATACTTACTAAAGGGGGCGATTCAAGCCCCCTTTTTTATTGTGCGAAAGACATCAATTCGTTTTTCCGCTTCACATTGCCGCTGATATTCCCGTTTCTTAACATATCAGTTGCAAAACAGTGTCAACGAGCAAAAAGAAAGGTTTTCCATTTTATATATAAAACTTTGAATGTTAAAAAATATTTGATATTTTTACCCAAAAGAAAATAGAAACGGTCTATACAATTTCCTTAACATAATGAAAAACTACAACAGCACAATCATTATCGGACTTTTGTCGTTATCGCTTTTCGCCTGCAATAGCGACCGCAAAACGGATTACCATGAATGTGAACAAACCATTCAGATCGATAAGCCTGACAGCACTTCAATTGTCGATTTGATAGACAAGGAATCCGTATTCCTGGTGAATCCCGAAAAATCCGATGAATCACTATTGGGGCTTGTATCGAAAGTGGAAGTATACAAAGGCCGCATCTATGCCAAAGATATGCTGGTATCCAAAGGAATCTATATTTTCGACATGGATGGCAAGTTCCTACGCAAACCTACAACGATAGGACAAGGGCCCGAAGAATACATTACGTTGTCGGATTTTAAAATCGACAAAAAGAACGACAGGCTGATTATAAATGACCGGTATAGTAAAACCGTTTCATTTCTCGACTTGGAAGGAAATTTTCTCGAACGGAAAAAAGTGAATTTCACGGGAGAGTATTTTGCTCCTATGCCCAACGGCGAATATGCATTTTTTATGGATATAAGCTCCATTGACGGGGAAAACACAGTTATAATTGCCGATAAGAATCTCAAAAAAATCCGGTCATACTTTCCCCAAAATCAAAACCACAATTTTATTGTAGGAGTTCCAACCCGTCTTACCACAACCGAAGAAGGAACTGTTTTGTTTTCACCGCCTTATGATAATAAAATATACGAAATAACCGAAAATGGGTTCATAGCAAAATATTGTTTTAACTGTACGTTTGGAAAAAATCTCCCCAACGATGTAGCAGTAACAATAAGTCCTCAAAATAGGTCAAAAATACTTAACAACGAAGGATATATTGTTTTTAGAGGGGATATCATAAACAATGTGAATTCACTGTATTTTTCATTTACATATGGCAGTGGCAGTAGTTTTGACGACCACTATTTGTTTTTCTTCGACAAAGAATCCGGGAAAGGAAAAACTGTTTATAAATATTCGAAAGAAAACTTTGATGTGTTATTATTTAATGAGCCGAAAGGAAGTTATGAAGATTACTTTATTTCAGTGATGGGGCCTGAAAAATTAAATACTATAGATATTGAATCTCTTGATTTCCCGGAATCTTTTAAAGCGGCTCTCCGATCAGCAAAAGAAGAAGACAATCCTTTATTCATTTTTTATAAACTTAAAAAAATAGAATAGTATTTGACGATATTTAATTTTTCACATATTTTTACAGTATAATATTAACCTAACGCTCGCTAAGCTCTTTAAATTAAATAGATTAATTGTAAGAAAATCATATTATATACAACTAATCATTAATCTCATACTTATGAAACGACATCTATTTCAAATCCTCGCAGGAGTTACTGTGATATTATCCACAGTAGTGTTTTTATCATCAGGAAATAATAAAACCCTTTCCGATTTGGCCCTGGCCAATATCGAAGCCATCGCCTCGGGAGAAGGAACGGCTGTATCCACATGCTATTTCAGGGGATCTGGTGAAAGACAGGACTGGTTCTTTGAATGTGATTCGTACACATCTCCTGAAATGATTTATCCATGCCCAGGAGATAAAACATATGGCAGTCTAGGTGCAAGTTCCATGTGTACAAAGTAACACCCTGTATCTCATGTTAAAAAAAAGTTTATTTCCGATTATAGCCGGACTATTGTTAACGGCGATTGCCGGCTGCACTTCGGACGACAGGCAGTATTTTGATTTTGAAATTCAGGAAATAGATGAAGCTCTGTCTCCGGAGGTTATGACGGGAGAGGCCATAGAACTGGAATATCCGAAATTCATATTGTTTTCGGTGTACGATACATTGTGTTTTCTGTACAGTTGGGACAATCCCGGAGGGTTTTACAACGTACACAATCTTAAAAACGGGAAACATCTGGGATATTTCTGCCAGAGAGGACAGGCTCCCAATGAGTCGGCAGGTATCAGCCCGTTATTCCAATTCTATACCGAAGACGGCCATCTGAAGACCGACATACTCACCGTTAACCGTACTCTGACTCCCTGGGATATCACCGGTTCGCTATCTAGCGGACAAACGGAACTGGATACCGTGTTCAGTTTTAATTGGTCGGACGTGTGTGTATTTCCATACAAAACCTATTTCCGGTTACCCGGCGACAGTATATTGGTGTTCACTCAACCGGATCTTCCGTTCAACAGTACAACAGCTACTCTGCCCCGCATACAGATACGCACTTTGGCAGACAACAAGGCAGTCCGGGAATATCATCTTTTTACCAAGCCTATCGAAGGCATGAAAAATTCTGATTTCCGTCCGGATAGTTTTTTACGGCTTTTTGCCTGCCTGAAACCGGACAGCAAAAAAGTAGCCATAGCCATGGGCGCTTTCCCCCAGATAATTATTTTGGACCTCGTTTCCGGAGAGGCTAAAGGCATACGGCTGAAAGGCAACCCCGGTTTTTCACCCGATCATGAAATGTATTGTTACATGTCAGTACAGTGTGACGAAAAGTACATTTATGCACTGTATAAAGGAGGAGAACCCCATGATAAAGCTACCACCGTGCATGTCTTCGATTGGGATGGACATTTGGCGCGCAAAATCAAACTGGATCATCCGGCGTCTTCTTTGTCGCTGGATCCGGTCAGCGGGATGCTTTACACCATGTATCCAAATCAGGAAGAAATATACCGTTATCGGATAAATACCAAACAATAGTTGCATTATTAACGAACATCAAACAGCGTAATTCAGGATTTCCTAATATCCCGGATTACGCTTTTAATTATAATCCGTATATCATGACACGTATTTTTTTATTGTTTTTTCTCGCTCTCGGCTTAACTTCATGCAGGGATGAAAAGAAAGAACAAATTTCCGAAACCGTGCAGGCTTTCATCGGGAAACAACTCGTTATTCCGACGGAATCGTTACAAGGCAAAATCATGGGCCGCGATACCTTATGTCCCGATATGCTCGCAGACAGGACTAAAATTCTTGTCTATGTGGACTCGGCCGGTTGCTCGCCTTGTAAAATGGAACTGGCTGCCTGGTCTTTGCGTCAGCAAGAGTTAAATAAGGAAAAACTGGACATTCCTTTGTTTTTCATTATTTACAACAAGGACTATTCAAAACTGGAAGAAAGCCTGAAAAACAACTATTTCGATTATCCTGTCTTTTATGACCGGAATAACATTACGGACAGTCTGAACAATTTCCCTAAAAAAGAACGCTATAAAACTTTCTTGCTCGATAGTGAAAATAAGGTAATATTAGTCGGCTCTCCGGCCAATAACGACAAACTCTGGGAACTATACCTACGGCAGATAAAAAAACTATCAGAATAATAAAAACCATGAAACGTTTATCTCCCGTTATCGTCCTTTTATTATTTGCTTCCTGCTCCTCCAAAAGCGAAAGCTCTCTATCCACAGCTTTGGACCTTGCTGGAAATAACCGCCATGAGATACAAAAAGTCCTGGATCACTACTGCTCCCCTGGCGACAGCCTTAAACGCCGTGCTGCGGAATATCTGATCGCAAACATGGCCGGCAAATACACCGTGACCAGTCCCGCCTTGGAAGCATACGAAGAATTATTGCCCGAAATCGCCAAAGTACCGTCAGACGAAGGGTTAAATTCCCCCCGCATCGGAAATATGTTCCGGGCATTCCGACAAAATCACCCACAGACACACGATACCCGCTTGCGCAAACAGGACGACCTGCGCCATATCACAGCCGACTATTTGATCCGCTGTATCGATGCATCGTTCGACACATGGGAAAACACTCCATGGCATGACCGTTATACGTTCGAACAATTCTGCGAGTACGTTTTGCCCTACCGCAGTATGACGGAATACCTCTCGGATTGGAAAACGGACGCTCCCCGCAAAGACCTCTGGTGGGATGCGTCATTCGACACTATTCTCGATCCGGTAGAACTTTGCCATAGGCTCAACCGTAAAATCGACTTTACGTTCAATCACGGCATGAATCAATACGGCGTACCGCAAAGCTATGTCAACCTGTTGAAAAGCCACTGGGGTAATTGCATCGACGAAACCAATTACGCCCTGTTCCAAATGCGTGGAAATGGCATGCCCGTAGCTATCGATTTTGTTCCGCAATGGGCAAGCCTGCACGACAGACATTACTGGAACGTCATACTGGACACCACAGGACAAATGTTACCTTTCCAGGTCGGATTCGGTTACCGCCCCGGCTTGGTGGATCTGCGGGAGAAAGTGGCTAAAATATACCGGCATACTTATGAGATCCAGCGGGACGGGATCGTTTACCGCCGGTTAGGAAAAGAAGATATTCCGCCTGTTTTCAGCCATTGCAATATTTACGATGTAACCGCTCAATACGGAATCCCGGTTGCAGATGTTCCCCTGGATGTAAAAGACGTACCTAAAGGGACGAAAATACTTTACCTGTGCGTATCGTCCCTGAAACGGTGGGAACCGGTGGCCTACGCGGAAATCAAAGGAAGTAAAGCCGTTTTCCGGGACGTATCGACCGGGATAATTCATAACGATGCCTACAACACTCAGGAAAAAGGGTTGGGCGAAGGAATCGTCCTTCTTCCGGCTTATTACCTGGAAGGGAAAATAGTCCCTGCCCGCGAACCCCTTATCCTGACTCACGACGGAAGTATGCATTCGCTTAAACCAGATACATCCCGCAGGCATACGGTAATCCTTAAACAAAAAATGCGTCTGCCCTACCGTTTTATCGGTTACGCCAGGCAAATGACCGGAAACCGATTCGAAGGAGCGAACCGTCCCGATTTTTCCGATGCCGTCACACTGGCGCAAATAAAGGATTCGGTAGCATCACACATGCAAAAACTCCACGTAACCGATACGCGCAAATACCGTTACGTCCGTTATGTAGACGAAAAAGGCTTCCGGGCTATGGTCGGAGAACTGGCTTTCTTTGATGGAAACGGAAGGAAAATAGCCGGGCATCCGATAGGCGTGAGGGATCGCTATTGGTACCAGCCAAAAGACCGCGCTTTCGATGACGACATTGTCACTTTCTACGAAGCTGCGGACAAAGAATCATGGATAGGGCTCGACTTGGGGGAAAGCCGGCGTATCGATTCTGTCGGTTTTTCGCCACGCACTACCGGAAACGAAGTGGAACCTGGCGACACGTACACGTTGTATTATTGGGACGGCCGATGGCGGGAAATCGGCACAAAAACGGCCTGTGCTCATGAAATAACATTCGACGGAGTACCTGAAAACGCTTTGCTCCTGCTTTCCGACCGGACAAAAGGAAAAGAAGAACGAATTTTTACTTACAAAGACGGAGAACAAATATGGTGGTAGATTACAAATTGTAATTACCTGAAAGCGTTAGCAAAAATTTGTTTTTTACGCATATATTTATAATTTAGCAAAAAAAAAAAAAAATAACATTTTTTATAAACTATAAAAATTAATAGTTATGAAGAAGAAACTACTACTCGTATGTACAACCGTA
Source organism: Flavobacteriales bacterium (assembly GCA_003150615.1). GTDB lineage: Bacteria > Bacteroidota > Bacteroidia > Flavobacteriales > UBA1820 > Merdimorpha. The sequence continues at coordinate 27,096 of QALN01000014.1, forward strand.
GCATTCGGCATACTGACGGTTGCCGGTATTAGCCAACAAAATATCCCTCAACTATCCGACGTTGCTCTTGCTAATATTGAAGCATTATCTAGTGGAGAATGTGCCGAAGGATGCGACAATACGACTACAGGCCCATGCTGGCAGGAACAACAAATCGTCTTTCCACCCTACGGGTTGACAGGAAATGCATGCATATTTACAAACAACACTGACGACTATTGTACAGGCAAATACATAGACCCTAATACCGGTCAGTTAAATTGAGGTTTATAAAAATGACATTCATGAAACATTCATTGCTTTTCGTTTGCTGCATTTTTTTCTGTGCCTGCAACAATGCCGATGACAATGCGGGCAACGTCAGTACGATCAGATTCGATATAGACGAACAAAGCCGGGAGATAAGTTTTTTCGACATATTCGAGCGGGTCGATATCATTCCGTTGGAGACATCGGACAGCAGTCTGTTGAGTCCTGCCATAGTAGCTGCCGTATATAACGATACTACTTACGCGATGGATTTTTTGGTCAACAAAAATATAAAAACGTACTCTCCCTCAGGGGCGTTCATTTCAACACTTTGCCAGAAGGGGGATGCGCCGGATGATTATATTGCAGCCGCTAACATTTTTGTGAATCCATACACCGGGCATTTCGAACTATTGGAAAACAACAATACGCTGAACATTTACGACCGCAATACGAAAAAGAAAATAACAAAACTCAAATTGGGCTCGGAACAGTTTTCCAAACCCGCACAGCAATGTTTCCCGGTCGATGAAAACAAGTATGCATTGTTTTCGAGTTTTTCTTCTGAAAACAACATTTTGGTATATGACTCCAAAACAGAACAAAGAACATTGCTCACCAAGCCTGTTTCGGAAAACATCATCAAGGCCGGGTTAAACCACAATTTCGCTCCGTTCAGGATGCAACCAAACGGTACAATCACGTTGAATACATTGCTCGATCGCAATATATACAAATATGAACACGATGCGCTCGTGCCTTATACCGTGCTGGATTTCGGTGAAAAGCACAATATTGACAACTATATTCTTCCCAGTACCCCTGTAAAAGACGTCAAAAATATCCTGAACGACAATAAAGACAAAATCGTTTCCGGAGTTTTTCCACCCATAAAATGGGGAAATAAGTTCTTTTGCACCATAATGATGGGCGAGGAAAACTACAACCTATATTCCAATCTGCATACAGGTGAAAACGCGTGTTTCAAAACCACGACCGAAGGCGTTACATTCTCTACAGGCGGCGTTTTGGTCGATGATACATTATATAATGTCACTCCAATAAATATTCTCGACAAATACATAACCGAAAGCATTCTGGATGAAAAGAACAAAAATATATTACAAAGATTGAAAGAAGACGACAATCCGGTTATACTTCGTTATAAATTAAAAAAATAAAACGCATTGACGACTTGTACAAACAACGAATCCGGGAATTGACCAATACGGGAAACAAGCATGACGGTAGTTTGTAAACTAAAATCTGTTGAAAAAAATTGTTTTTTTAACACATCTTTTATAAGATAGCAAAAAAGATAATATTTTTATAACTTATAAAAATTAATAAAGATGAAAAAGAAACTGCTACTAGTATGTACAACCGTAGTATTCGGTATACTGACGGTTGCCGGTATTAGCCAACAAAATGTCCCTCAACTATCCGACGTTGCTCTTGCTAATATTGAAGCCATCGCTTTGGGAGAAGGGACTTTGTCCGGCCCTTCGTGGACCGATGTCTGCGGATCTTACAACCCTAAGACTGGAGAACGGTGCGAAGAATGGTTTACCTGGTGCGCAGGGACAGATATCGAAGATCAATGCACACAGATACTTTGTCCTGACCATCAAAAATAGTCATACACTATGAAGAATTATCTATACCTCCTACCTGCCGTCTTCTTTACATTATTATCCTGTAAAAGCACAAAAACGGATAGTTATAATTCACATCAAAACATATCCATTGAATGGAATGACAAGACCCCAGGTTTGGTATCTTCAATTACGGAAGATATCAAATATATTCCAATCGAAACCCACCCCGATGGATTGTTCAGCGGAAATAGCCCGCTAAAAATAATTTTCAAAAACGATAGGATATTAATTTTCGATAAACGGAGAGCCAATGCTTTATTGATGTTCGACATGGACGGCCGATTTTTACAGAAAATAGGGAAAAGAGGAAGCGGTCCCGGAGAATACAACGTGCTTTCGAGTTATACGGCCGATGACAATTACATTTATTTACTCGATGCTTCAAAAAGTATGGTGCTAACATACGATTATAAAGGAAACTACATTAAAGCACTGAAGACACCGAACAGGCCTATGGACATTGCCGTTTTTAATAACGGAGACTTCCTTCTTACCAATCATCCATTAATATATGGAGAAGAAAAAGGGGCCAGGCTTTTCATTACAGATGATAAATTGAATATTAAAAATGAACTGTTCCCTGTCAATGAAACGGATTCCAAATTGACTATGTCCCCTCATTTTGCCGATATGGGAGATAAATTCTCATATCAGAATTATATTCAGGATACTTTAGTTGTATTCGATAAAAGAACGGAAGAATACGAAACATATAGTTTCGACTTTCCGCATAAAGTTCCTCTCGAAATGAGATCAGAGCTGGATTTTAAAAACGGAAACTATCAATATTTATCTTATATTCCTGCATTGGTCACAGGAAAATATGTAGTCTGCACTGTATCCATGAAACCATTCATAATAGACACACAAACGGGATCTGTCTATAAGAATGACAAAAATAGCCTATACGGAAATGGCAACACCATCTATAACGACCATATCGTCTTTGCATTTACAGGAGGGCATTATAGATATGTGGTAGAAAACGGGAACTGGCCTAGAGCTCCAAAAGAAATGGATGAGTTTTTCATGTCCGATGATGATAACGTCGGGCTAATTCTCTACAAGCTAAAATAACACAATGACTAAAGTTTCATTTTTCGCCATATGTGGATTATTTATGATCCTTATTTCATCGTGCAAAGACAGAGATAAAAACGCCATATCCGAACAATTGAATGACCTGTATGGAAAAAAATCGAATTCGTTCATCAAGACCGATATGTGATCAACGGGCGGGACACTGTCATTGCTGAGGATAAAAATACCTGTTTTAAAATTGTTGTATTCGCCGATAGTCTGGGTTGCCAACCTTGTAATTTACGATTAGGGGAACTCGGGTTGAAAGTTCGGGAAATAAAGTACATTAACGAAAATGTACACTTTGTTATCATCGTTCAAAATTCAGATTACCACTCGTTTGAACATGACGCACACCACAATATACCAGACTTTCCGTTCGTATACGATCCCACAGGTCTGTTTTTAACCGTCAATGATTTGCCGGACGACAATCGTTTCCATTCATTCCTGTTGGATAGAAACAATAAAATACTCCTGGTAGGAAATCCTTTGGGAAATGATAATCTTTGGGAACTATACAAACGACAGATCCGGGAATTAACCGCCAAAGAATAATTTTTGCACAATATCTGATATAACAAGCCCCTTATCGCTACATTTGCAGTATAAGGGGCTTTTACCTTTTCTATGAAACACATCTGGAAAGAATATATCAAACCTGTCATTTGGGGCTTTGTCATTTTCCTTGCCCTGATTGCCTTATGGGCTTTTCTCAAGATATTCGTATTCGGATATTTCCCCGTACCGACAAATTCCATGCAACCGTCCATCATTCCCGGAGATGTGGTTTTCGTCAACAAACTCAAACTAGGCCCACGCACTTTCAAAAATCTCGATTTTCTGGACAACGACACGATGCCTGTCAAAAACATCCGCTTTCCGGGATACGGCAATATCGAACGCAACGATGTGATCGTATTCAATTATCCATATGCCGATGCATGGAGCAAAGCGCGTTTCAATTACAAAGCTTTTTATGTAAAACGCTGCCTGGGATTGCCTGGAGATACGATCTCCATTGAAAACGGATTTTATAAAGTTTCCGGTTACGGAAAAGCTTTGGGGAATGTGAAAGACCAGAGGCGGTTGTCGTCTGTGCCTATTGAAAAGTTACCGGTTTCCATTTCCCGTACAGACCGCACAAACGACTGGACGATGAAAGACTTCGGCCCGTTATATATTCCCAGGCAAGGCGACACGCTGACCTTAAACGAATGGAATTACGAATTTTACAAACGCGTCATCGAATGGGAAACCGGAGGCAAAATGACCGATGAAAATGGTGCGTACTTTTTGAACGGGACTCCCTTGACAACGTACACAGCACAAAAAAACTATTATTTTGTTGCAGGCGATAATATATTCGACTCCCGCGATTCACGCTACTGGGGATTGTTACAGGAAGAATACATCGTCGGGACCGTACCGTTCATCCTGTATTCCAAAGACCGGCAAACCGGCAGAATTCGTTGGAAACGCATATTTAAAAGTTTGAATCTATGACATATAAGGTATTTTTACAAAATATTTTATCTGCCATATGGGCGCTTTCGGCACTGAGCGTACTTTGCACGGTTTTTACAGTATCGCCTGATTTGTGGAACGGTACGGTGACAGGAAAATATTTCTGGTTCTTCCTGTCACAAACGGTATTTGCTGGCTTTACCTTACTCAATGTATTACTGAGGAAAAAGAAATGGTCGGTCTCAATACTCGACATACTCGTATTGGTTTTTATTGCCTACTGTTTGGCCAATCATCTGGCACGAGATTCCGGTTTTGAAATAAAACTATATCTTCTTTTGTTTCTGGGCATGTTTTACGTCTGCTTACGAGTTTTTATCCAAACTTTGGATGCTGCCGTATGGCTACTACCGGCAGTAATTATTCTGGCAGGGTTCTCTGAATCTGTAACAGGCCTTATGCAGTTATACGGTTTTCTACATTCCAACCACTCTTTGTATAAAATTACGGGACATTTTTTCAATCCGGGGCCTTTCTCCGGCTTTGTCGCCCTTACTGTGCCATTAGCGGCATATTATGTCGTATATTATTGGAATACTGCCAGAATACGAATTAATGCTATCAGAGCTACATGCCTAAAAAACATACACTGGACTGACAAATTGAAGCAAGTTGTCCGAAATGCGGAAAATATTCCCTTGTCGATGGTTGTTCTATCCGTACTTAACCTTACTGGCGCTCTGCTGGTAATCCCGGCTGCAATGAGCCGCTCTGCATGGTTTGCAATCACCGCAGGGGTATTGGTCGTGTTAGCCTCCCGATACGGATTATACGGCCGGGCCACAGCATTTTTCCGCCGGAATAAAAAACGTGGCGTACTGATATCCGTTGCGGCAATTATAATAGCGGCGTCGGCATTTGCAGGAGTTTACAACCTCAAACGGGGTTCGGCCGACGGGAGGTTGTTCCTTTGGAGGGTTGCATCGGGAGCAATAGCTGAAAAACCGGTATTCGGTTACGGGCTTGGTAATTTTGCCGGGACTTACGGACAAGCACAATACGGTTATTTCATCCTGGGAGTCGATGAGAAGGAGGCTATGACGGCGGATTGCCCCGCTTATGCGTTCAATGAATTCATACAGATAGGGGTCGAGCAGGGAATTGTAGGATTGCTATTATTTCTGGGGATAATAATTATCGCTGTCGCATCCTGCATAAAGAGCCAGGGAAAAACAGGTGTCTTGGGAGCGATCGTGGCCGTCCTTGTTTTTGGATTTACGTCTTATCCATTGAGCGTATTGCCCATTTGCATCGCTTTTGTGACGTTATTGGTCTTATCGAACGGAGAAAATAATAGTTTCGTTTTGCCTAAAGGAGTATTTGTAGCTATCTCGATCATATTGGCAGGTTCCTGCATTTATTTTACTGTCCGGATCAAACCTTTGCAAAAGACTTACCTGTCATGGCGTGCTTTGGAGTTGGTTTCGGTTTCAAAATACAATGACACGACAGCGGATTTTGAAAAAATACGACCTTACCTAGAACGTTATCATAATTTTATGTTTTCTTATGGCCAAGCATTGTGTAAAATAGAACGTCATCGGGAAAGCAATAAAATCTTATTAAAAGGCGCCTCACGCAGCAGCGATCCGATGTTTTATAACTTGATCGGCAACAATTACCTGGCTCTTGGGGAAACGGAAAAAGCAGAGGAATATTATTGGAAAGCTTATTATACCCTCCCCAACCGCCTGTATCCGCTTTACCTGCTTGCAAAACTATATCACGAAACGGGGCAGGATGAAAAAGCAAAGGAAATTGCCATGAGATTGCTTGAGAAAGAACCTAAAGTGATGTCTACCGCCGTAAGAGAAATGAAAGACTATGCACGGAAAATAATGTCCGAATAATAATATATAAATTTCATATTCTTTAGCTACCCGCGACAGTGGCAGTCCGAGATATTGTTCCAGCTTGCCAGATTTTATAGCGTTCATTAATGTCTGTGGGGGCATCCAGTATTTTGAACCTGTCGGCACCCTGCCTCCTTTCGGCACTATTTTATACAGAGATGTGTTTTTAACTATACGGACTATTTTTGGAATGTCAACGCCAGAAGATATTATCTCTTTAGCTGTTTGCTTAACATTATCGCTTTTTACCAATTTTTCAAGTTTAGCCATTATTCCATCCGGTACTTCTGCGGGATTTTTTCCGAGTGTGGAAAATTTCTCCCATGATGGGGTATGGCCGTAGGGTGTCATGTTGGATTTTATTACGGAGCCTGTTTTGGTGGCGACTACTTCGTGAGGCCCTGCCTTATATGATATTCCGGGGAGTTGGGGCGGTTGTTTGACTGCCGGGGTTGGAACTGATGATTTTAATGGTGGGAGCGCTTTCGGGGCGGGAGTTTTAGGTAAGGATAATGCAAAGAAAAACTCATTAATATCTTTTTAGATAATTAAGATAACAAAGAAAACACTACGTTAAACAAAAAAACACAAATCAAAATGACTTGATTTTAGTGTACCATATGGTTACTCTCAGAGAATCTCCAGATATATTTGATTTATAGGATATTGCCCCCCCCCCCCTTTAAAGAATCATTATAACCAAATAAACTGCGGTCAAAACAGAAGTTTGCATAGTCATAATTCACGCCTGTTTCCTGTACAAACCAAGGCTCGTGTATTTCGATGCCACCACTATCACTTATACCATATGCCCCTTTATCTCCTATGAAAAGATATTTTCCGGACACTTCATTTCTCTTACCGTTGTAATAATATACGCGTATGTAATGGTTTTTTGGGGCTATTATGAGAGTGTCTGTGCGGTCGTCGAAGTTTACATAAATACCTTCGGCCAATTCTTCCTTTGTGTATTTACATGATTGCAGGGACAAAATGAATGTCAAGGGGAGTAATATTTTAATTAGCGTTTTCATTTAGTATTTTCTTTATTTCCTGTAAAGATATGGAAAATATATAATTCTGTTCGGTTTTTCCCATGATTTTAAATTTATTTCTATCATATTCCATTTTGTCTCCGCCAATATGGTACAAAAATGATTTGGCCGTTTTATAATCTTCCACTTTTACAGTAAGTATTTCTGTGTCCGGATCAAAATCATAATAATATGTCGCCGACCCGACGAATTGGGATGTCGAATAACCTTTATCTTTTTGCAGTTCGTTCAATACGCTCGTATTATATCCCTCATATGTAAATGGTTCCAAATCTATTTGATAATAAGGTGGTTCATCCGGCCTTTCCCCCCGCTTGTATTTCATATATTCGTCGTAGAATTTTCGCAGGGCTACTTTTGTCATATTGGAGTTTTTGAGGCCTTGGGTGATTTGGTCTGATTCGGTGAATACGCGTTTTTCGGCTCCTTCTCCCCGGAGAAATTCATCCATCAGAATGGTTATGGTTTTGATTTCGCTGGTTTTGAATATTTCTTGTTTTTCTTCTTCGGTTAGGTTGGGGGTTGTTTTTACAAATTCCATATAGTCATGAAGTTCTTTGAGTATTGTTTTAGCGTGAGCTATTTTTTCATTTACATTGTTTTTTACTTGTGTCCACAGGGTTTTTATTCGGTTTATGTATCCGGTGGTTTTTGTTTCTTTTTGTTGTTCTTTTTTCTTTTCGAGGTACTCGCGAAGTTCGTCGTCGCTCATATTGGAGGCGAGTTTGCCGCTTTCATCGCCCAGGGCGGCGTCGAGGGCGCGGCGGTCTACGTATTGGCTGAGGTTGGGAGCTTTGGAGGCTGGTAAGGTTTCCCTTACACACAAGTAAATACAAGGAAAATCCCACAAATATCCTTTTAGACAATAAAACAATGATAAAAAACCCACCGAAAGGTGGGTAAATAGGTTGAAAAGCACGGGAATACGCCTTATTCCAAGATACGGATATCCCGCGCTAACTTTATAAGTGCCTCATGATCAACTGTTACAGTAATACCTGGGGAGGGGGGGGGGGAAGGGAGTTTATAACCAGAAAAAGTGGTAGCATGTCGTTCTCCATTTTTGAACTGGATTATCCAAAGACGCATAGGACTAGCACCCTTTTCAACAGCAAAGGCATGGTCTAACATAAAATAGATTTCATCGCCTATCATACCATATATCTTTTTCAACTTGTCGGCATATTTTTTATCATACTTTACATAATTCTCGTTGGTATATACATAATATATGTATTTTCCCCTTTTAATCTGCTCATATTCTTCCTCTTTAATGCTTTCATATCTCAAAGAATCATGAATACGCAAAGAATCCCAATTACGTTCTTTTAACCAAACAAAATCTTCATAAATAAATCCTTCGTATTTCCTCCAATTTTTCCTCTTTGTATAAGAACTAGGACGTTTATAATACTCAATATTGACCATATCAACCATATCGGTATTTTCTTCCTGCCCGGAAGAATACGAATAGAACAGAAGCATGCACAACAGTGTGTATAATGTTTTATTCATAAATAATACTTTTTATTACTTACAAATATAACTTTTTTTATTTATGATTTTTTATCTTTTCAAAAATATTTTGCAGGTCATCAGTTAGCTGTTCGCCGTCTATTATCCGGGCCCAAAGTTCCGCAAACACTTCACGAACGTATATGTCGTTTCTGCCGTTTGCTTCATTTTTTGGATAAGTACTTAAATTTTTCTGTATAAAAGTTTCTTCTTGAGGTGTAATTTTTAAAGTTCCTGCATTATCGTATGATTGGGAGAAACGGGTCTTATGTACCATATGACCCATTTCGTGATTTATAAGGTGGTATTTGCTTTCTGTTGAAGCTAATTTGTTATCATTATAAGTTTTTATGGATTTTTCTTCGATACCTTTCACATAAACATCGGCTACTATAAACATTCTGTTATTTTTTTCATCATAGCCGCCAAGGTAGTCGGTGTTGGCGTTACCTTGGCCTACTTGTGTACCGTTGTGGATTAGCATTATTGTTTCCGGTACTATACCTGTTTTCCTTTTATGGTTCAACATTGCTTCATTTAAATAATTCATCACCGATAATACTTTCTTCTCCGATAATTTTTTTACGCCATCGGATGTATAATTATATTGTTTTATTCCAAGTACATCGGTTGCAAATAGGGCTGCGGTTTTTTTTGACGGTGCTGGGATGAAGACCGTATTTAACAATTTTTCCCTTTCTGACATGGTTTTTATTTCCATGTTTGCATTAGGGGTTGTGTGTGTGTTTACGATGCTTTGTTTTAAGGTTCCTTTTTTCTTTTCGAGGTACTCGCGAAGTTCGTCGTCGCTCATATTGGAGGCGAGTTTGCCGCTTTCATCGCCCAGGGCGGCGTCGAGGGCGCGGCGGTCTACGTATTGGCTGAGGTTGGGAGCTTTGGAGGTCGGTAAGGTTTTCCTTACACACAAGTAAATACAAGGGAAATCCCGCAAATATCCTTTTAGATAATAAAAACCCCACCGAAAGGTGGGGTACAAATACGTCACGAGTTCATGCGGGAATAATAATCATCGCGGTAATGCTGGAAGTAACGAAGCATTTCGTACATGTCAATGGTGCGAAAAACGCCAAGTTTTTTCCTTAGCCATTCATAAACATCGCATTCTTCTTTGTCACATGAAAAGGAATAAACTTCATATCCGAAACTATATCCACGAAGTTTTCCGTCGAGGACATCCTTTAATGAACTGACTACTTCGTCGAAGTACTCCGGGTTCATTATTATAAAATTTATCTCATCATGCAACTGCCTTAATACCGGAACGGAGTCAACCTCGAGCATTGGGTCATCAAGTTCATCCAAATGAGCATGATAGTTCAATTCAAAATATTTCTTTTTCACTTGTTTCGCTGTTTTAGATTACAAATATAATAATATTCGTATAACGTTGGCTTGTCACACCAAAAATAAAAAACCCGCTTATAAGCGGGTTTAACAACCAATTTACTCTGTTTTCCACAGTTCTTTAAGCAGTTTTGTCAATTCTTCCTCCAGTTCGGCTGCTTTTTCCGGGTCTGTTTCGGCATATGCAACCAACCGTGTAAAACTAGATTTTAATCTTAAATTATCTACACCATACTTTTTTATTATCTGATAACAGACTTTGTTCATTTCGTCTGCTATAGCTCCTTGTTCGTTGGTCATTACCATACGATAGATATTCTCTGCGCCATCTTCTGCTGACAGCACTTCCCATAGGTAGTCCTCTATGTCTTTTTTGTTATACGGGATTTTACTGCCTTTGAGTATTTCGTACGAGGCGGTGCGTAACAATGAGAGGCGTTCGTCATATTTCCTATCAAGGGTTTCTGATTCGCGTATTAATTTTTGTATGTCCATTGTTTGTTATTTTTTAATGGTGAATTCATAAACTTTTACCGGCTTTGTCCATTTCCCTGCATCAGGTATTATTATCTGGCGGCCGCCGCCGGTTGTTCGGTAGGCTCCTTCCACAGTAGGAGCGATTTTACTTTCAAAGATAATGATTTTAGAGGCTAACGCATCAACTTTTGGCGTTATTTCATAAATTTCATATCCTTTTGCTACCCGTGCAAGGGGCAGGCCGAGATGTTGTTCCAGTTTTCCCGATTTTATGGCGTTCATTAATGTCTGTGGGGTCATCCAGTATTTTGAACCTGTCGGCACCCTGCCTCCTTTTGGCACTATCTTATACAGAGATGTGTTTTTAACTATACGGACTATTTTTGGGATGTCCACTCCTGACGACACTATTTCATTGGCTATTTTGGTTGCGTTTTTATCAGGGATTTCTTTGATTATTTTTTGTAACACTCCGTGTGGTACTTCTGCGGGATTTTTTCCGAGTGTGGAAAATTTCTCCCATGATGGGGCATGGCCGTAGGGGGCCATGTTGGATTTTATTACGGAGCCTGTTTTGGTGGCGACTACTTCGTGAGGCCCTGCCTTATATGATATTCCGGGGAGTTGGGGCGGTTGTTTGACTGCCGGGGTTGGAACTGATGATTTTAATGGTGGGAGTGCTTTCGGGGCGGGAGTTTTAGGTAAGGTTTTCCCTACTCCGGGTAATAGTTCCTTTATGTTGAAGCGGCGCAGGCGTTTCCAGTTGCCCAGCAATTTGCCTACCTTGCCGGCGGAAAAGAAAAGAAGAAGCAAGTCGCCTATCAAACGGCCGCGCTGGTAACCGGCTTCTTTATCCAGTCCCCAGAGGCTTTTCCCGTAGTCGGTGAGCATGGCAGACATTTCATTGTCGAACGCGGCTTTGAATGCCGGGTTGCCCACATAGTTCTTGATGAACTCCCAGGTTTCTTCCGAATAGTCTTCGAGCGTGTCCCTGACCTGCCCGTATTTTCCGGCTTTGGCGTCGAGGTAAGCCTGTGCCGATGGGCCCCATATTTTCAGTTTCGACAGGTCCGATGCCACTCCGAGAGTCAGTACCTTGCCTACATTCCACACCATTTCGCCTGTGACCATACCCATGTCTATCGCCGAGTCTATCACTCCGGCCTGCGTGGCGGTCATTATCCAACTGCCTTCGTACCAGTTCCGGGGGATGTAGCGTTTGTCGCCGCCGTCATGCTGTCCCGCGGCTCCCTGCGCCCCGGATTCGCTGCGTTCCACGTCCTCCACGGCCGACGATATCACCGCACCGGAAGTGATGGCTCCCAACGCCGCCGCTCCGCGCAGAAAACGGCTGTATCGCAATCCGAACATATTGTATCCGTTTTTGTTGACGTCCAGCCCTTCGGCGAGCATTTTGGCGGTCTTGCCACCGTCCAGACCCATTTGCCCGAACGTAGGTACAGCGTCTATCGCGCCGGCGGCCTGTTCCATCCTGGCTGCCAATTGCGCCGGCGGCAAAACTTTAGCTGACGCAGCGACAGCGCCATGGGCCGCAGTTACGGATTTTTCAAGCCTCCCGGCAAAAGACTCCGGACTTTCGTAAATCATATTGTCGAGCAGTGTCTGTGCCCTGTACCCTTTTTTCAGGGCTCCCGATTTTTTAATCAGTTCGGCCAGTTTGCGGTATGCCATAGCCTTGTCCCTACCGCGAAGTATCTCGGCCACCGATGCACTGAACCGTTCGGGATTTTCCAGCGTCGAGATAAATCCCTCGAAATTGGCTACCATATCGCGGTAACCGGTGCCTATATGCCGGGCATAGTCGTCAGGGAGCGTCCATCCCTGCTTTGCGGCTACCTGCGGGTATATCTCGCGGGAATACCATTCCGTTATCATTTCCAGCGCCTGTCTTTGGGGCGAGTCCGGCACGAGTGAAAAATCGATAAAATCGTCCCTGTACTGCGGATACTTGTCCATAGCTTCGGACATGGTATAATCTTCGGACATCGTGTGCACCATCTCGTGCACAAGGTCCGACGTGGCGCTCATCTGCTCGCGCGTAAGCGGCACTCCGGTACCTGCCTTCTGGAAAGCTTCGAGCGTATGACGCGCCGGATTATGTCCGTCGGATGCCGGCGCATCAGACATGTTTATCCTGTAACGGTTTCCTTCCTTGCGCGTATCCATCATTACGTCCTTGTCCGCAGACGCCGACACATTCACCTGTACTGCCGACGCACCTGCAAAAAAGCCGTCCGCCTCGCGCAATATGCCGTCGAGGTAATAGTTCAGCTTTTCGTCGACACCCATATCCTGAAGGAAACGCATCTGCCCCCGGTAGTTCACGTAATTGGAATTTACCAGAGCCGGAAAAGCATCGGAATACGCCGGATAGTTTTCCGTTATGAGTTTCCTGGCAGACGCAGGAACGGTAATACGGGTATTTTTGTCCGCGCCCACAAAACCGCGTGCGGCCAATGCCGGGGTGAGCAGATTTTTGTCTATTATCGGATGTACGACACACCGGCAGTTGTAATGCCACCCCTTGAAAACAAAATCTTTGGGATAGTCGCCAGCCAGTTCGTCGCAAATATCCCTATGTCTCGTCCGGCCGTATTTATTGGTCTTTGCAACCTCTATCCTGTATCCTATCACTTCCGGGATATCTGCCGTCAGAGCATTTTCAAGCGCATAATCTTCCGCCACTTCGTAACGGGACAAGACATTGCCCAGCAAAGCGGACGAATTTTCGTAAGTATCGAATCCGTAAACCTTCTTTTTCCACTCCGGCAGGTTAACTCCAGCTTTTGCGGCCTCGAAAGGGTCGTTTTTCATCCTCATCAGGTACGAATACTGCTGAGGTGTCATTTTACCGCCAAAAAACGCTCCAGGCGAAGAGTCAAGCATCCCGGTCATCAGCCTGGCTTCCTCCAGGAACGCGCGACGGGCGGATTCTATGGCCGTTTCCTTCTCGCCCGAAAGCGGCTGCCGCACGGAAAACCGCGAAAGGTCTTTCAGCGCATCTCCGCCACCGGAAGGCAAAAGAGCCCCGACTGTGGAAACGGTGTTTATGCGTGCCTGGCGGTAAGCTGCATCGGCTTCGGCAAGAGCTTCCCTCACGTTGGCGGCATACCTGCGGGATATTTCCTCCAGACCCGAAACATAGTCTTTCCCGCCTTTTGCCTGAGTATAGTACCGTACGAACTCGGACATACTGCGGCGGTATTCGGAGTTTATCCTCGTGCGTATTTTTTTTATGTGCGAGTCGAGTTCTTTCTTACGGCTGTCGATAACGGTTTTTCCGGTATTGTTCTGCGGCATTTTATTTCTTTTTTGACAATTATTTAAACATGAAAAGGCATCACGGAAAATGTGCATCCGCGATTAAAACACTAATATAATCAAAAAGGAAATATTTTCAAAATAAAACAGGAACTTTATACCCTGCCGCAAACGGAAAAGGCCACTCATCCGGAAAATAAAAATCCCGCTCGTTTCTACAAACGAACGGGATTCCGTCACAAATCAAAGAGAAATTTATCTGAAAAAACTGTTTTACAATTTCGGGCGATGCGGTGTGAAAACACTGCAACACCATGATACTTCACCGACGGGTAAAAAAACGGCCGGGTGTTTCGATGACCGGCCGTTTTTCCCAACAACCAAACTAAGAGATTTATAATGTAAAAGTTACCAATTAATTATCATGTTCAATGTCCTGCTACGGGGGAGGATGCTTCTTTCGTCATTCCATTTTTTACGGCATGGCTAACAGCTGACTATGTCCTTGCCGAAAGGAGTAAACGAGAGCGTCATCAATTTGAAATGCTGCAACCCGAACGGTATCCCGATGATAGTGACACAGAACAAAATGCCAAACACGAGGTGCGTCAGAGCTATCCATATCCCGCCTACCAGTATCCATATTATGTTCATCACAACCGACAGGCATCCGGGTTCTCCGGGCGCGTCCGCAGCTTTATGGCCGAACGGACACAGAGCCAGAAAACCAAGTTTGAACGCCTGGACTCCGAACGGTATACCGATAATGGTCACGCACATCAGTATTCCAGCCACTATGTATTCGAGCGAGAGCAACAGACCGCCGAAAACAATCCATATTATATTTCCAAGTATTTTCATTACAACGTTTTATATATTCCAAACGCGGAGTACTTAAAAAAAACAGGTTCAGGACCTGAGAGCCTTTTTAATCCTTACCACATATTCGTTTCTACGGACTTCGCGCGGCATGGAATTTATCGTATGGCGGAGATTGCGGCGTGTTTTGGAAGGCAGTTCCATGACAGCTTTTTCTATCTTCTCCATAGACTTTTCACTCATGCGTATGGAGTTGCCGCATATTTGAATTTTTCCGGCCAGACGGATGGCATCCGCCGCTATCTCTTCGGCATGTTTTTCCATCCTACGGGACAGTCTTTCGGATTCCGAAGCAATCCTTCCGGAGTTAGCGACAGCCCTTTGCGAGGCGCGTATAGCTGCGCTCTGCTGCTGGATAGAGCGTCTGTACGCAGAATTGTAATCCGCCTGACGCGCCAATTGGCGGCCCTTGTATTCCAGCTGACGGTTTTTATATTCGAGTTTAGCTGCCTTGCGTTCGAGTTTAGCCGCCTGACGTTCGTACTTTTTAACGGTTCTTTCCAGGCTCCCGCCCTGAAGGCATACGGCAACGGAAAGCGCTGCCAACAACAGTATCTTCTTCATAACTATGATTTATATAATTTATACGTCTGATTTATCTGCGGCAACAACCGCAATCCGTTTGATGTTCATTTCCGTCCGGACAGGCAATCATCCGGTCCTTTCACTTGATTAGACGCAAAAGGGAGCCTAAAGGTTTCACCTCTCTTCGGTTATTATGTTTTTTTTAACATCAGTCGCCTTCTTCGAGAATAAAGACATCGTCCACCTTTACCGAAAAAATACGTGCTATCTTCAGGGCTAACACCGTGGACGGAACGTATTTGCACGATTCCATAGCGTTTATCGTCTGGCGGCTCACCCCTGCCAGAACGGCCAGTTCCTGCTGCGTCATCCTGCGCGATGCCCGCAGCATGCGTATGTTATTCTTCATTCGATGCGGATTTTCTAAGACGGTACAACCTGAAATTAAATACCACGGCGTAAAGCACCAGTACCGTGTACATGTTTACGAACGTGAAAGTGAGGAACGCCATATCGTAAATGAACAAATCCCCGGCTATGAGTACCAGATAACCGCTTATGACAGACCATACGAGCGTGCGGCAACGAAGGTCGTTCACATATTCGTCTTCGTCCTTCTCGCGCGAGAAACATATCAGAAGAAGGCTGGCCGCAATGCCGGCTATGGCTATCGTCGGGAAATATTCATAAAGTCCCGATGAGAAAAATCCTTCCGAAGAACTTATGCCCCACCACCCATTGCCGAATAGGCAACCGATGCCCATAACGGCGAACGGGATGAAAAACCAAAGCCCTACTCTTTTGAATACCTGCGGGAAAAGATAATTTTTTTTCATGGTTTCAAATGTTTTGATCGTTCGACAAATGTAAAATATATTTTACATTATGTCAAGCAAATTTTACATTTTCTTTTTAAAACACACGCAAACGCATGTGTACCCGCCATTTTAAACGGTGAAAAACAGCCTTAAGAGCGGAAAAAACAGTATCTTTGCAACCGTTATCGACAAAGAAAAACAGTTTCACCCGGTGGGTACCGCCCGCCAAACCATGAAAATAAAAAAATGAGCCTCAACTTATCGGAACAGGAAATAGTACGCCGGCAGGCAATGCAGTCGCTCCGCGATATGGGCATAGAGCCGTACCCGGCCGCCGAATTCGTAACCACACACCACGCGAGGGATATAAAAGACAATTTCGACACCCTCGACGGCGCCGAAGTGGTATTGGCCGGACGCATGATGAGCCGACGCATCATGGGCAAGGCATCGTTTGCCGAACTTATGGACAGCAGCGGACGCATACAGATATATGTTTCTCGCGACGACTTGCCGGAAGGGGAAAAGATGTACAACACCGTGTTCAAGAAACTGCTCGACATAGGCGATTTCATTGGCGTCAAAGGCAAAGTTTTCCGCACGCAGATGGGAGAAATATCGGTACATGTGAATGAACTGACGGTGCTCTCAAAATCGCTCAAACCGCTTCCGGTGGTAAAAAAAGACAAGGACGGCAACGTTTACGACGCATTTTCCGACCCGGAACTGCGTTACCGACAGCGTTACGTGGACCTGATAGTCAACGACGGTGTAAAGGACGTTTTCATAAAGCGCACTAAAATCATAAACACGATGCGCGACTTTTTCAACCGACGCGGGTACCTCGAAGTGGAAACTCCGGTGCTCCAGTCGATACCCGGCGGAGCCACCGCACGGCCGTTCGTGACACACCACAATGCGCTCGACATACCTCTGTACCTTCGCATAGCAAACGAATTGTATCTGAAACGCCTTATCGTAGGCGGTTTCGACGGAGTGTACGAATTTGCCAAGGATTTCCGAAACGAAGGCATGGACCGCACGCATAACCCAGAATTCACCGTCATGGAGCTGTACATAGCTTACAAAGACTACAACTGGATGATGGGCATGACCGAACAGCTTCTCGAAGAAGTATGCACGGCCGTCAACGGAAAACCGGAAATAAAAATAGGCGAGAACGTGATAAGTTTCCGCGCACCGTTCCGGCGTATGACGATGATAGATTCGATAAAGCAGTACACAGGCATAGACATAACTGGAATGGACGAAAAGGCCCTGCGCGAGGTGTGCGGCAAACTGAAAATAGAAGTGGACGACACGATGGGCGTAGGCAAACTGATAGACGAGATATTCGGCGAATATGTCGAAGGAAACCTCATCCAGCCGACGTTCATAACCGACTACCCGATAGAAATGTCGCCGCTGACCAAACGCCACCGCGACAATCCGGAACTGACCGAACGCTTCGAACTGATGGTAAACGGCAAGGAACTGGCAAACTGCTACTCCGAGCTTAACGACCCCGTGGACCAGCGCGAGCGTTTCCAGGCACAGATGGCGCTTTCCCAACGTGGGGACGACGAGGCTATGTTTATAGACCAGGATTTCCTGCGCGCGCTCGAATACGGCATGCCTCCGACAGGCGGCATAGGCATAGGCATAGACCGCCTTACTATGATGATGACCGGCGCGCAGTCCATACAGGACGTATTGTTCTTCCCGCAAATGAAACCGGAAGTGTGGGATATGGGCAAGGCCTCAGGCGAGGCATTCGCCGAAATGGGCGTTCCCGAAGCGTGGACGGAGCATATAGTGGCAGCAGGATACGATACTCCGGAAAAGCTCCGCGCCGAAAAACCCTCGCAGGTACAGCAGAAGCTCAACGGTTACCGCAAGAAAAACAAACTGGACATACCGGCTCTCTCACTGGAAGATGTAGAGAAATGGCTGGCCTAAAATACCTGTCGGCACGATGACAGAAAACGGCCGCCGGGCTATGCCCGGCGGCCGTTACGTTTTCAGACAATTTTGCTTTTGGCGGGAACATTCGTCACCTTTGTTTTTTTATCGGAGGCGACACGGGAAAAATGTTCTTTGTTTAAAACCGCAAACATCTCTCAGCATATATGATTCCGGAGACATGTTCCGGCTTTAGCCATCAACAAGGTTTTATACCGCAATTGCCGGCCGTGACATTCAGGCCCGTGACTGCAAAACGCCGTCATTTTGAAACGTAATTCGCATTTAAAAAGAAATCGACATGAAAAATATAAAAGGCATAGCATACGCCTTGATATCCTCTTCCACATTCGGGCTGATACCGCTTTTTTCGATACCGGTACTGGCGTCCGGCGCAATGGGCGTGCCGTCATTGCTGTTTTACCGCTTCGCTTTCGCTACGGCAGCGATAGCTGTCGCAGGGCTGGCCCTGAAGCGCAATTTCAAAATAAAACCTGCCGTACTGGTAAAAGTTTCGGTGCTGGGTATTTTCTACGCATCCACCTCGATGGGGCTTACCATGTCCTATCAATACATATCCAGCGGTGCGGCAACCACTATACACTTCCTCTACCCTATCCTTGTCACGGCTATAATGATAGCCTTTTTCGGAGAAAAAGCCTCGCGCACGCTGATAGTGGCATCCGTATTGTCCATCATCGGCGTAGCCCTGCTCAGCCAAGGCGAGGGAGAAGGAGTAGAACCGAAAGGGCTGCTGCTGGTGCTGATGACCGTCGTGACATACGCCACATACATAGTAGGTGTAAATAAATCCGGGGTGGAAAGCACTGATCCTGTAATCCTCACATTCTACGTATTCGTAGCCTCGACAGCGTTGTTCGCCGCATACGCATGGGGTACGGGCGGGACCATAGAACCGATAAAGGACTGCACGACCATGTGGCACATTGTCCTGCTCGCACTGTTGCCTACGGTCATATCCGATTTTACGTTAATTCTGGCAATAAAATACGTAGGCTCTACTGTCACCGCAATCCTCGGATCCATGGAGCCCCTTACGGCCGTGCTGGTAGGCGTGTTTTACTTTTCGGAAAGTTTTTCCATTAAAACAGCGGCCGGACTGGCCCTGGTGCTGTTTGCCGTGACTATGGTCGTCAGACGTTCTTCAAGAAAGTAAAATCAGGGATATTAATTGCCATTGTTTCAAACTCAGGCAAATAACATTTTAATCTTGCAAAGTCTTTTATTTAACCCATTACTCTTTATAAATCCCACATGCTAATATCACTGCAAAATACGTTCAATCTTCTTATCTTCAAATTTTAACAAATCGTTAGTAACTTTTACCAATTTCTCTTTTTCTGAATGAATCATACTTACTTCAGATATTCTTCGCATACAAACATTCTCCAATTCGGATTGTAAAAGGTTTGAGTTTGCCAAACTTTCTAATTCCTTCAAGAAGTCGCTTATTATAATATTATTATTCTTTATATGGAGCTTATTAAATTCTCGAATAGAATTTACAATATATGATTCAACCTCATTTCCTTGTTCGATTTCCTTCATTAGACGGCAAATTAAAATTAAGTCATTAACAAAACCACCATATTCACGTAATATATCATTATAGCAATCTGAGTATGCAACTTCTTCCTTTTTTTTGTATTCACCGGAAAAATACAAGTCAAAACTATAACCTTGCATTTCTATATTCTTATTTAACAGCATCAACCGAACAATTGCTCCTTGGTAATTACCTAATGCCATTTCATTTGCAGCAACAATAGTTCCTTGAAAGTCCAAAATGCGATAATTATCATCCAATTGCTTTCTCAATCCATCAAACCATTCTTTTTTGACTTGATATTGTAATATCTTGTTTTGTGACTTTCGGATTTCTTCATTATCCTCTTTATTCCACATTCTTGTGCGATATAAAATAAACATAGGAATAACGGCACCAACAAAAGCTCCATAAAATCCCAACCAACCATCAATACTGCCATTAACAGTTAGTCCTAACGATTTACCCAGTATAATATAGTTTATCAGTATTGGTGATATTAAAAGTATCACAATGACAAGCCAATCTTTTCTTTTCATTACTCTTTATTTTTAAGTTCTTAATAAAGATAGATATTATTTTGTAATTTTGCATCGTTTTTTGCCCCCGTCTGGCCATACCGCGCCATGACGTCCGGCGCATACCGAACAAGATGAGTTTCAACACAAAACAACAATAAAAAATAAAAAAATTTATCATGTCTTACAAAATTATCTCGGCAGAAGAGGCCGCATCCCACATCCACAACGGTGATAACGTGGGTTTCAGCGGGTTCACTGCGGCAGGTAGCCCTAAAGCCGTGAGCGAAGCGCTGGCGAAAAAAGCAATCGAAAAACATGAAAAAGGAATCCCGTTCCAGGTAGGCGTATTTTCCGGAGCATCCACTTCGGACCATCTGGACGGTGCTCTGGCCCGCGCCAAAGCCATAAAGTTCCGTACGCCGTACCAGTCGAACAAAGACCTGCGCAACGCCCTGAACAAAGGTGAGGCACAGTATTTCGACTACCACCTCTCGCAGCTGGCACAGGACATCCGTTACGGTTTTCTGGGCGATATAGACATAGCCGTTATCGAAGCCTGCGACATAACCGAAGACGGCGAGATAACCCTCACTTCAGGCGTCGGAAACACACCCACATACGCACGCCTTGCCAAAAGGATCATAATAGAGCTGAACAGCTATCATCCTAAAGCACTTCGCGGTTTCCACGACCTTTACGAACCGGCCGATCCGCCTATGCGCCGCGAAATACCCATTTACAAACCGTCGGACCGCATAGGAACAACTACCGTCAAAGTCGACCCGGCTAAAATACTCGGTATCGTCGAGACTAACGTTTCGGACGGAGTGGGAGCTTTCTCGCCATTGGACGAAACGACCATGCGCATAGGACAGAACGTAGCCAATTTCCTGGCCGGAGAGATGAAAGCCGGACGCATACCTTCTTCGTTCCTGCCGATACAATCCGGTGTGGGCAACATAGCCAATGCGGTACTCGGATGCCTCGGAGAAAACGAGGACATACCTCCGTTTGAAATGTACACCGAAGTGATACAGGACGCCGTAGTCGGTCTGATGAAGGAAGGCCACTGCAAATTCGCCAGCGGATGCTCGCTCACCCTCAGCGCCGATGCCATGGCACAGGTTTACTCGGACATAGACTTCTTCCGCGACAAAATAGTACTCCGCCCGCAGGAGTTGTCCAACAACCCAGAAATAGTGCGCCGACTCGGCCTTATCACCATAAATACGGCTATCGAAGCGGATATATTCGGCAACATCAACTCAACCCACATCATGGGTAAGAAGATGATGAACGGCATAGGCGGATCGGGCGACTTTACCCGAAACGCGTACCTGTCCATCTTCACCACCCCGTCGACTGCCAAAGGCGGCAACATTTCCGCATTCGTACCTATGGTGGCTCACCAGGACCACTCGGAGCACTCCGTAAAAGTCATCATAAGCGAATACGGTGTGGCCGACCTGCGCGGAAAATCGCCTATGCAGCGCGCTCAGGAGATAATCGAAAACGTGGTGCATCCGGACTACAAGCAACTTCTGTGGGACTATGTAAAAGCCACACAGGGATGCCACACTCCGGAATGCCTGAACACTGCCCTTTCGTTCCACATAGCGTTCGAAAAGTACGGCGACATGCGCAAGGCTGAACCGTGCCAGTGCTCCAAATAATCACGGAAAAATACATACGGAAAAAAACTCCCGCAAAAGCGGGAGTTTTTTTATTTCTACAGGGCGCGCCAGCCACACCTTAATACTCTAACTCTATCAAACGAATTTGTCAGCCAGCAACGAGGCCAGACGTGGCATTCCCTCGGCAGACTTCATCCTTATCACTTCCAGATCATGCCCGTAACCGTGCATGTCCGGAGCGTTGGGATCGACCAAAAACACAGGGACACGCTCCCCGACATAATGTATGAGCGAGGCAGCCGGATATACAGCCAGAGAAGTTCCCGCTATGACGAATATATCGGCGCCGGAGACTATCTTCGACGCACGGTCGAACATCGGCACGGCTTCACCGAAAAACACCACGTGCGGACGGGCAAGCGCGCCGTCAGGCGCGCGCAGGTCTTTCGGCTGCTCCCATCCGTCGAACGGGAACAATACGTCAGGGTTATCCTGGCTGCGGAGCATGTTCAATTGACCGTGCAGATGCGTGACATCGGTCGAACCTGCCCTCTCGTGCAGGTCGTCTATGTTCTGCGTTACTACCGACACATCGAAATACTTTTCCAACCCAGCTATGGCCAGATGGCCCGCGTTAGGCTTTTTTTCCATTACTTCGCGGCGGCGGATGTTGTAGAAATCTATGACCGTATCGCGGTTTTTCCGCAGGGCTTCAGGGGTGCATACGTCCTCTATACGGTATTTGTCCCACAGTCCGTCGGAATCGCGGAAAGTCGAAATGCCGCTATCGGCGCTCACCCCGGCTCCGGTAAATACTACGAGTTTCTTTTTCATGCCTATCGGGATTTTTTACAAAGCATCGTGTAAATATACATCAAAAGACGCCACGAAAACATGCGGATACGTTTTATGATTTTTGCAAACCCGGCCTTGGAAATCCCTACCCGATGCTATCTTCCCGCATCAATCTTCCACACAACGGACAAAGCAGGCATCAGAACCGATATCGTGAATCAAATTGCTAACGGCCAAATTATTAAAATCAAACGTAAAATAATTGAAGTCCCACCCTATGATATTTGACGAAGGGCCGCCCTGTTCTTTTAGCCAATAAGCGGCCCCGGGACGCATATAAAGGTCGTAAAACAGGGGACGATCGTCGACAATACGTTGGGTGGCATTCGCATACTTGAGTACCGCAGTTTTCCCTCCGTTGGAATTGATACGGCGGCCGTACCCCGATGCTCCGATAGGAAAAAACAAACTGCGTCCTTCGTATCCCGGTGTTTCCGAACGGTTATACACGAACGTACCGCGCATGCCGTATCCCAAGCCTTCAGAGTCGTTCTCTCCGTTAGGATCGTACCTGTATCCGTACACTTCGTCTATATCGGAGAGCGTTTCGGTGGCGTCGTTGCCGTACAACACGCCGTAGGCTTGTTCGATTTCATCGGTATCCTGCAGAATTTTATAGTCATCATAAGTGGCTACGGAAACCTTTTTCCCATTTATCACAGGGTCGGAAAAACTGCCCCAGGAGTCGTACGACGTTATTTCACCCCACAGCTTCATGTCATTCGTACCCGCGATTTTAAACAATGTGGCTGAATGGTCGAGAAAATCGCCCGGACTTACATTAATCCATAGCGGTTTGTCATTCACGTTGTTCGTGGAGGCGATAGGCTGACTCCAGTTACGGAATTTGAACATGGAGCCTTCATCCACCGGACTTGCTGTCTCCTGCGTACCGGTACGCATGTTGCAGGCGTGCCATTTCCTGCCGTTTTCGACAAGGGCGACGGGAGATTCTCCCTGCCGCACGAAAATCAGGTGCCGGCAGCTATAATTATTATAATCGACACATATGATAGCAAAGCGCGATTCGTTCTCGCCGCACGGACCTTTGAACTTGACGGTAAAATCGATAGGGGAGCCTGTGCTTCCGCGTACGGTATCCGCGCCGAGGTCGATAAAGTGCCTGTCTCCGCGAACTACGTAGGCTTTCCATGCGCCGTCGGACTTAAGCGTCTGGAAACTGGTAGCCGACTCATACGGCAATATTTTCAACACCACGTGAAACGGACTGGTGCCGTTGTGCCTGCGCCAAATACCCTTCGGGTTCACTATACGCCGCGACTGCAGAATGGTTGCGTTCTTCTCAATGGTACGCATTTCGTTCGTCGAGGTATTCCTCAATACCGCAGTGAACTTTACAACTGCTTTACGCCGATAGGCAACATAAGGATTGTTGCCGGTATAGCCTGTCGATATTATCATCTGCTTGGCACGTGTGTACATCGGCAGGTTGAAAACATACGTATCTCCCTTGCGCGACATAGTGAAAGTACCGTCATCCTTATTATCGGCATCGACCAGCTTGCCGTCTTTGTAATAAACCCTGTTTCCCCTGTTGTTTTCGTTGTAATACGCTTCATTTGTGGTCGAGGACGGGATAACGGTCAAGTTCGTTTTCCTCAAGGAAAGAAAACCGTTCCACGGGTTCACTGGCGCGCCAGGCGTCACCTCAGGGTCCAGCTGTTGCCTGTAATCCAAACCGTTCTTGATAGCATTGTGCGGAGCCCAGGCATTCGAGTCGATTACCGCCTGGAGGCTCACCAGTTCATGCCCTTCAGAATTTATCTTCAGGGGCAACATCATTCCGTGATTGTAGAGATAGGAAATGTAATATGGATTCGGCACCTGAATATCCGGGGTTTCCTCCTCGTAGTCTATATGCCAGTCAGCATCGTTGGCGAAACGATTGAACTTCAGCGTCAGTTTGTAATGGAAGTTGCGTTCGGCATCGTAGTTCGTCGAGGTGTTTTTACCGAGCATAAAGCGGTACACGATAGGGCCGGAACCTACACGCTCAGGGTTGATGGAACGATAATACCCCTGCACCTCTATATAGGTTCCGTAGGGCATGTTGTCTTTTTCTTTGTATTCCAGGTTTTTATCCTGCGCCTTGTTTTCCCCATCTCCCTGCATGTTCTCGTAAAAGAAAAGCGCTTGTGCGGTTTGCGAATGTGCGTGGACGCTAAGCGAATCCGTATTCTCGTCATACGGATAATAAGGGCGTCCTTTGGTGATACACGCCGGCCAGTTCTCGTCGAAAGCCTCTCCTTCGGTACCGTACGATATCGCCTCGCCATCGGTGATGAGGCTGTCTTTGTCCGTAACGGTGTTTTTGTTTCCCAACAGGCATGACCTAGGGATGTCTTTTATCCTGACGGATTTAATGTAAACGAACACGCCTTCTTCTAGCAGCGAACCGTCGTACGCAACCGTCACTTTCGATGCCGCACGGCGTATCCAGGCATGCAGGGACATGCTCTTTTGGTTGATAGTAAGCAAAGGGGCCTCGTCGCTTTTGGCATCAGACGAGCCGAAATGCCCGAACATCTGGCCGTTTGCGCCGATATTGGCGCTGTTCCATCCGAAGGATATGTTCTTAAGCCCGGCGACGGTCTTTATCGAATCCGAATAGGACGCCAGATCGCCCATGTTGGCCACAGCATAGATATAATAACGTCCGTAAGGTACTGTCAGTTTGAACGTTGCGCGTTTGGTCGTCTGTTCTGTGGCGGAACCTTCCCTTTTTTCATCGGTCGTGGCATAGTCCGAAAGCGCATATTTACCGGCTAACTTTCCGTCCGTACCGTACAACAGAACGCAAAGGCTCCCTATATCATTTATCGCATTGCCGGCCGATCTGGTTTTACCCAGCGTAGAGGCTGACAGCGGTTTGAACTCGACGGTTGCGCTAACGCAGCTTTCACCCTCGCCTATTTCCCCGCCGGAATTCCGCAGGTCATCCTTCATGCACGAAGTAATGACAGCAAGCAATATACATAAAGAGCCGTATATTATATTGCGTTTCATATCGTCTGCCGTTTTAACAAATAAATCCTCTCTTTTCTATCTTTTTATATTTCCCGGCCAATCAGTCCAATCCGAAAATAGGGTCGAGAATCACTTCTCCGTAGGGTTCCACATCGACCGCCCAGTTTATTTCACCTTTGCCACGGATTGTGGCATGGACCACGACATGCGTATTCCGCGGCAACTGGGGCAGGTTCGTAAAATACTCGTTCTTTTGCTGCGTGCCGCCGTATTCGGCCAGCGATATGCTCATGGAATAGTTCAGCCTGGTACCGTCTTGTCCGGTGTTACCTGCCGGATCCAGATATTTGCTCTCCAGCAAATAAACAGGCTCAAGTACTTTTTCCGCGCCGGAGGTCAGAGTCACAGCATCGTCATACGTCCGCTTAAAAGTGTAATATCCGTTGTTATCTCCTGACGATGGCACGTCGTACTCCGTAATTTCCCTTATACCGTCTTCATCCACCGTGTACCGGGTATTTTTTGGCATATAATATTCCTTACGGAGTATCTTGTCGACCGTTAGCCCCGAAAGTGTCAACGGCTGCCCGCTTTCGTTCGTTATCATAAAAGAGAACTTCACGGCAGCGCGAGTGATGAAAAGCCTGCACGATCTGTCTTCCGCCGGCATCCATATCTTGTGACATTCACTCATGGGCAACGGGCCGGCCAGCTCCTCCGACGATCCGCTAAGGCCGATAGTCAGACCGGCAATATCGTCCGACGGGAAAATATCACCCTTTTCCAGAGCGCTAAAATCGAAATCGGGCAATCGCGGTAAAACGACGTCTTCCGGCAGTCCGTTCTTTATCGTAGTCAGCCCTTCGTTGGCGAACAGATATATGCGTTTGGATTCGTTTGCAACCACTTTGAAACTCGCATCTTCGTATACCTCGGCAGCTTTTTCGATATCCAGGAAACGGTTGTGTTCGACCGTCCCGTCAGGGCGCACCACGATAATGCGCAAAGTCTGCATTTTCTCATCGTCGGTAGCAGCTATCGTATAGTCGTCAAAAGCGCGCGCAGCGGATGAGGACACGCCTGACAGACAAACGCTGACATTGAGATTTGCCATGACAGCATGTCCACCCGGAACAGGTTCTTCGTCCAATGTCCGTGTGCATCCTGCGATGAGAAAAAACGCAAACAACGATATGACGTTATACACAAGCCGTCTCATCTTACATTTCCGAATCGTTAAGCCGGACCGTCCAGTCGTTTATCTTGATATAAGTTTTTATCCACGCACCGTCTTCGTCGAGGAAAAAAAACAGGGACCATTCGCTTTCGCGGTCGAGAAACTCCTGAGGGTCCATCTGCGCATAAAGCTCGCTTTTTAGCAACAACAGGTAATTGTTCAGAGGAATATTTATCACCTCGCTCTTGTCGGAAGCGCGGCGGACGATCAGCCTCGGGCTGTTTTTAGTCATCAGGCGCGAAGTCGAAAACTCGGCATACGCCACGAAAACTTCACTGCCTCCATCCGTTACGCCGGCCGATCCCTGCCCTTTCGCCCATGGCGAGTAGACGACATCTCCGTTTGGTATCAGGTCGTTGTTCCATGCGAAGAGCGTATTGTCATCCGTAATGCCGAACTCGAAATCCTTGGGATTTACCGGATCGCCGTTCATCTGCTGGAGCACTACGCGGATGTTGTTCGTATTCTTCCTCATCTCCACAGTCCCCTTGTTGTACATATCGGAGGTTCCAAGCGTAAGACTTCCCCAGAACAGGTCATGCAGCCTGTCCTGCAACGGCGTTGTAAAGCCTATGTCCATAGCCACCTTAATGTCTTCCAACTTCACGCCTTCGCCAGGAGCCGACGGTACGAATACGAACGAACTCTTGTCGCAGGCCATTCCGCCGTAGGCGACGAAACGATACGTTCCCGGTTCAAGGTCCAACTGCATGCGATACGTCTCATCCTGCAATTCCGGCCCCATAACGGTACGCGTACCGACATAATCGCCCTTGCCGTCGTAAATAAGGAGCGTCAGACAGTCTACTTTCTTCGGAAATGCGTTGGCATATTCCATGTTGTAATCATAGATGAAACGCAGGGACACTCCGTGAGGACACGGGCTCAGATCCTCGTATATGCTTTCGCAAGACGACAATGAAAAGACTGTCAGCACGATTCCGAACACCATACCGACAAGTCTCACAATCCTGTTTCGTTCCCGTTTACGCATTTTCAGAATTCAATATCGTTTTCTCGCACTACCCAAGGCAATACCTCTACCGAAACCGTGAGATATACATCGCCCTTTTCATTCGGTTCTTCAGGGCCCACCGGGTCGGGGTCATTTCCGGAAATACGCGGGTGGCCGAGTTTGGCTATGCCGGTAACAGCCAGTTTATACACATTGTTGCGTACCACTGCGAACTCCATCGGGCCCATAGTGGCGGAAAGTTCGTTGTCGTTATGGCGGTTCCAGTAATAGTAATAGAAGTAGTAACCCACTCCGTCGTTTTTGGCAGCGTCGGTTTCCGCATCGTTGCTGGCCTGGTACAGGGTAAAGCCGGCCGATGTGGCTGCTTTACGGAAAGCATCGAGGGCGGCCGCTTCGCCGGATGTTCCTTTCGCGGCGACAAGTTCCTGATAAAGGGCGTCGGGCGACTTGGCGCTTCCTTCTGGCACTTCATTGACAGCCTTATAAAGGTCGGTCGTTTCCCCGGCAGCAGTTGCGGCAGGGGATACCCCGGCGTTCCAGCCTACGTAAATCATGTTCTGGAACGTGTATAGGATCGGATAGGTACGGCCCTGGACATCATACGTATATCCGGTCGTATTATCAGGCATGGAGTATGTTCCCTCGATGGCATTGTAAAGGCTCGGATTCACATCCTTGAGCCCGTCGGAGGCAAGCAGTTTGCCCTTGAACACCACCCCGGTCGTAACGCCGTTACGCTGTTTGTCGTTGTCCTGCGGAACAGTATTTTCTGTAACGTAACGCCAGATGTGGTAGTCTTTTTTGTTGTATTCGGCGTTGTCTTCCGGATTTCCGAGCACATCGTCAATCCAATAGCTATCCCACTGGCCGCGCGTATCCTCGTCTATACGTCCATTGACGTCGAATAGCGAATAGTTGAAATGTGCAGCCAGCTGGGCGGCAGGAATATTTTCCGCAGCCTTGAAACCGGCATCCGTATCATCGACATAGTTCGCGTCTGTCTCCAGTCCGCAAAGCACCTTGTTTTTTCCCATACCGTCGTCGGATACGCGGCGCAGGTAATAGAAATTCCGGCTCATGTTGACAAGGGCCATACGGCACAGTTTTACCTGAAGCAGGCCGTTCTGGTCTTCCAATCCGATGTTGTACGTATTGGCGTCGGTATCGGCGGGGCTTCCGTCCCTGAAATCGAAACGCGCCACGGAACGTTCAACCTTAATAGGTCCGCGGTTTACTGTAGCAGAGTTGTCAACGCCTCCGTTGTTGGAACCGCTCAAGTCGAAAGCATTGTTTTCGGTATCGTGATTCACACGCCAGGTTTCGAATGTCGAAGGTATCGCACGTACGGCAGAAGAGGCATTCGACATCAAAAACGAGTTGTCAGCCCAGATGTCCACGTTCTTGTTGTCTGCCGAGGTTTTGCCTTGCAGTACCTGGCACGATTCGTCTGTCCAGGAATCGCCGTAGCTAAGTCCGTCAATAAGAGCGGTAAGTTCGGACGTAGGATTACAGAACACATACACATGGATGCCGTTACGGGCATTGTCCTTCAGGCTTCCGTCCTGTTTGTAAAATTCGCGCAGGGCCGTACGGTCTATTTTGGCAGTAGGCCTGACGATTGTCTGTCCGGCGGCTACCGACAAATTTTCCACTACGCAGTGCGCTCCGTACGTATCATCCGTATTGGCGAGCACCAACAGTATCTTGCGCACGTTGTTTTCCCTGTCCTGACCGGTTTCCGTACCGCTGCTGCTGCCTCCGCCCGCACCTGTAGTACTGCGCGTGCCTTTGGCCGAAGGCAGAGCCACGCTTACACTCATGTATGCGACGTCTTTAGAGCCGCCCGGCGTTATATCGTCGTCCCCTAGATCGTCTTTACTGCATCCCGTAACCAAAGCCATGGCCACGATTACTGCAAAAAACTTATACCAGATTTTCATATTTTTTATGGTTTTTTAACGTATTTGTCATTTTTTCAATTCCTTTATTTGATGCAATGCCTCCGCAGCTTCGGACAGTCCTTCCTGACGGGCCTGCTCGAAGAGTCTTCCGGCCGTATCGTAATCGCCGGAGAGGGCGGCATATATGCCCCTGGCATAGACCGCTTCGGGAGTATTGCCGGCTTTGGACAGGTAACGCTCAGCATTCTTCATATCCTTCTTGCCCATAGCGATATTGGCGGCGTTCAGGTTGGCCGTTGCATCTGCGGGAAACATGCGTACGGCTGTTTCAAAAATCTCGTCATAACGGTCGCTTCCAGGTTCCATCTGCTGCGCCGCGAGATAAAATTCCTGCAAACTGAGTTTCTGAGGTGTGCTTTTCATCACTCGCCAGATATCTTCCACATCGGTATATGCGCGCACTTCGTACGTGACGGCATAGTCCGAATGACGCAGGCCCGGATAGACTTCTTTTAACAGGAAAGCGTAATCCGCAGGATAGGAAACCTTTATTTTCCAGTCCTTGGCATCCGGTTCCAGACCGCTGCGAATAATACCGAGAATGCCGGTGCGGTTTTCGAGTTCCGAATTTTCAACGAAACGCTCAAGCCCGGCCCAATCCTCCGGTTCATAAGACGCTACAAGCAGTGTATCTGGAAAATCATAAAGTCCCTGCACATATCGCCTGAGCATTTCGGTCCGTCCTTTTGCCAGGCGGGCATTATTGGCATACGGCCCTTCTGGCGAAGCGTAACCTTTGACCGAGACGGACAGGATCCTGGTGTCGGCATCGCTCCTGATGCTGTCAATGGTAGAGCGTATCTTCATCAGTTCCTGCGGATTGAGGCGGTAATCCTGATAAAGTTCGGTACGGTTCACCGGAAAATCGATATATGCCAACCCTTTCGCAATGCCTATCTTGTGGCTGGCTTCCGGCCTGATATAAACGAATTCAGGGGTGAAGACTTTCGGGTCGAGATCGAGACCGGCCAACAACGTATCCTCACTGGAAAGCGTTTTGCCGCAACAGCCGCAGGTTTGCACGTCAATATTCAGGTCTGCGGCGCCCATCCATTTTTCATAAGGCACAACGGTGCGGTATTCGATGACCTTTACACCGCCTGAGCGGTAAAGCGGCATATCCCGTTCCGGGGAATACCCGTTTCGCAGACGATGATAGTAACGGTTACGGCCGGCAATTGTCACCTCTCTGAGCATAAGGCTGTCGCCTGCTCCAGTGAGCAACGGGGTCAGTACCAGTTCCCGGTTGCTTTTTACCTTCACGGCCGAAACGTCTATGTTCATCGAAACGAAAAGCGTGTTTTCCGAACGCGATACGACGAGGTCGGAAACCGAAACCTTGTTGTCCGTTACAGTCCGGGCAAAGGCCCCGACAATGCAAAACACAGACGACAGGCCGATACAAAGTATTTTCTTTGCTATATCAATATTCATAGCCTATGCGTGTTAAAAAGTATATACCAGATTAATGGCGGCTTTCGTGGGACCGAAGTAATGATGCGGTTTGTCTTCGGCCAGTTTTCTGCCGCAGGAAGCGCATGGATAACTGTCGTAACGGGTGTAGATGTATCCCATGCCTAATTCCGCTTCCAGATTCCAATGACGGCCCAGGATCCATGAATGTCCGTATGCGACCCCGCCGCCTACAAACCATCCCTGATACCGGAAATCGGACAATTTGGAGAAGTCCGTGCCGAGAAACGAAATGCTGTTTTTCAGACCGCCCACATTGTATTGGCCGCCTAATGCGTGGACTCCGATAAAATTTCCTGCAAAACGGTCGCAAAACCAATATCGCGCCTCAGGCTGTACCAACCAGTGCTTCCACTTGCGGTCATGGGATAGCGTCCAGCCGTTGTAGTTGGCAGACAAGTCCAATGTCCATCGGGGAGCAAGACCTACTTCCACACCGACATTCGCCGTGTAAGCGGCAACATCATACAATAAATTCGTTTTGACGGCTACATTCTGACCGATGGTTTTGATTCCAGACAGAACAATGCACAAAAAAAGGAAAACTTTAATATTTGTACTCGTCTTCATATTCTTGTTACCGTGTATCACCCATGTATATACAATAATTATTATACCGGCATGACCGCGGATGACAGGACGATGCACTTCCGGTATCCCATTTAGAAACAACACATTGCTGTCATATCTCTCCGTAAGAGATAACACAATGATGCAAAGCCATGATTACCACATAATTAATTGTGTTGTGATACGGAAAAATCCACTTTTTCCTTACTAACGGGACATTTCCGCTTAAAAAACATCATTTCCGTTTTAGAGGCAAAGAATCCGGACTGCCTTAGAGTATATATATACTAATATATAATAAAGCGGGTTTTAAATCATTGTTGCACAACATTTTATATGTTGTAGTAATAATTTTATAAATAAAAAGTATTTGAAATTTTATTGCAATTATATTGGTTTTAACTATTTTTGTCGCATCATTGTGTTATCTCTTACGGAGAGATATTGCTTCCAATGAAGCTATTATTTTACGGTTAGCACTGTCTATGACCGAATTTTCCAGCATTGCCAGATAAATTTGAGTAGTTTGCTCCGAGGCGTGCCCCATACCAGCACTGATAACAGAAATGGGGATGTTGCGGTCGCGCGCTACCGTAGCCCAGCTATGGCGGGGCGTATAAGACGAAAATCCCCTGTCCAGTCCCAGCATATCCGAAAGTCTTTTCAACAACCGGTTATAGTAATTTATCGCTATCGTGTATTGTTTGTAAGCTCCCTCCGGTTCTTCGGTTTTCAGTATGGGAAACACATACGGAAGATGCCGTACGCGTTCTTCGTAACGGTCGATAATGGCTTTTATACAAGGTTCCATGCGGATATAAAGATGCTGCCCGGTCTTGCTGCGCTCGTAGCTGATAACCCCATCCCGTATATTCGATTTTCGCAGGCGGGCTATATCGACAAAAGCCATTCCCCGCGTGTAAAAACTGAAAAGGAACAAATCCCGCGCCATTTCCAGCGACCGTGATTTCATCAAGTCGAGGCTAAGCAGTTTGGAAATGACGCTTTCATCGACAGCCCTCTTGCGCGTACGGTCGATGCCTGTGTAAACATTCCGAAAAGGATACGTCTGTTCGACCAAGCGCTCTCGGACGGCTTTGTTATAGACAGCCCGCATGGTCCTCATATAAAACGAAATTGTATTGCGGCTGACGCCTCTGCCGGTCAGAAATGAATTGTACTCCTCGATAATTTCCTCGGTTATAGCCACGAACGGCAAATCCTTTCCCTGCCGGAACATGGAAAAACTGTTAAACGCGCTTTTGTAGTTGCGGGCAGTCCCCATGCACTTACAACGGTATAACCGGTCGATACGGGTCTGCATAAAAGCCATCACTAGCGTACCGCGCCACTGTCGGGCTATATCGTGTACCGTGTACTGTCCGTCTGACTTTTCAAGCCTGTCGATGATACGACCGAGGTATATCAGATCATTGTCTATGCGCTTTTTCAACGTCCCGGCACCGTCACCAGGAGATACCGGCTGGCGTATCATATTTTCCCATTGTCCTGGCATCAGGCGTATGTCTGTGGTTATTTGCTGTTTTTCACATCTATGAGTCAGCTGGTAATAAACCGTTCCAGCTTTGCCTTCAACGGTCGAAGGGCGGAATTTTACTTTTATCGTTGCCATAATCATTTAAGTTTATGGCAAATAAAGATGTTAGGCTCAGAATAAAAAAGCAGCATATCCATATCAACACGCTGACCTTCATACATACGCCCTCGTATCCGGCATGCCGGACATTGCACAACGAAGACGGATTAACCTCACAATTACAATCCCCGCCCTGCAACCATATATATATTACCGAATATCAGCACAAAAACATATGGGAAACAGACGTTGCCATTTACTAAAAAAATAAATAAAATATTTTCGCCTCCGGACACATGCCGCCAGTCATAACGGTGGCACTAGCCGGAATAGACAGCGGAATAAAAATTAAGTGATGCGCCAAGCTTAGCAAGTTTTCGACCGTATAATAAATAACGGTGTCATGAAGAATGTTAAACTAGTAGCCATACAAAATTGCCGTAACAGGACAGGCAGTTACAAAAAAAGTCAGCGGCAATACATTGCCGCTGACTTTTGACGAGTCACACTCGATTTTTGTGATCCAACTGGGACTCGAACCCAGGACCCTTTCATTAAAAGTGAAATGCTCTACCGGCTGAGCTATTGGATCTACCGGTTTTTAATCGGTGCCCGAAACAGGACTTGAACCTGCACGTCCTAACGGACACAAGCCCCTCAAGCTTGCGTGTCTACCAATTCCACCATCCGGGCGCTTTCAAGTCGTTCCCGACTTTAGCGTTGCAAATGTACGCCTTTTTTGCAAAAAACAAAGGCCTTTTGTCATTTTTTATTTCACAAAACGAAAAAAACATATATCGGCAATTTATAAACATTGAAAATTAAGTGAATAAAATTTTACCCCATAATTAATAATGCCTAAATTTGCCATGCTTTTTGCCCGCCACAGGACTAAATGCACTGTACAGGGCACAGAAAGCGCAATTGGTGAATTTATCATATTAAAACTTCACATAAAGCAATAACGATGAGTAGTAAAAAATTATTTGCCGAATTTGCACCGGTATCGAAGCAGGCGTGGGTAGACAAGGCCACGGAAGACCTCAAAGGTGCCGATTTCGAGAAGAAACTCGTCTGGAGGACGGACGAACGTTTCAACATCCAGCCGTTCTACACCGCCGAGGACATGGACGGACGTGGCGTAGCCTCAAACCTGAGCAAAGCATTCGCCAGGGACGAAAACGCCACCGGAGCCCGCTGGTGGGTAAATTACGCAGAAGTCGTAGTTGACAACGAAGCAGACGCCAACAAAACAGCCATCGAAAACCTCGAGGAACGCGGCGCTGACGGTATCATCTTCAACCTGAAGGAAAAAGAAGATGTCGATTTTGAAACGCTTCTCAAAGGCGTGGAACTCACATGCTGCGCCGTATCGTTCAAGAACGCCAAATGCGCCTCGCATCTTGCCGAGGGATATTTCGCATATCTGGCTAAAAAAGGAACTGACCTGGCAAAAATAACCGGATACATCTACAACGACCCTGTGGCCGTATGGAACACAACCGGAAAAGAGCCATGCTACAAATGCCTGGCAAAGACCATCAAAACAACATCCGCCGCTCCGCATTTCTACGGTATGA
Source organism: Flavobacteriales bacterium (assembly GCA_003150615.1). Classification (GTDB taxonomy): domain Bacteria; phylum Bacteroidota; class Bacteroidia; order Flavobacteriales; family UBA1820; genus Merdimorpha. The sequence goes on from QALN01000014.1 coordinate 62,300, forward strand.
CGGTGAACTCGGTTCCGTTCGTAAACGCAGGTTCCAACTACACACAGGAAATAGCGTTCACCCTGGCAAAACTGACCGACTGCATCGACAAACTCGAAGCCGAAGGCGTTACTGCAAAAGAGGTGTTTGAAAATGCCATGCCTATTATGGGTATGAACACCGACTATTTCTTTGAAATAGCCAAATTCCGCGCAGTACGCGCCCTGTGGATAGAACTGGAAGCCCTTTACAACACCGGTCTGGACCCCAAATCGGTCAAAATAGGCGCAGAATCGTCCGTATGGGCCGTTGCCAAATACGACCCCTATGTGAATATGCTCCGTTCGACCACCGAAGGAATGTCCGCCGTACTTGGCGGCGTGGACGCACTGTCGATAGCTCCTTACGACTCGACATTCGAAAATCCGACTTCGTTCTCGTCCCGCATAGCTTTGAACATATCGCACCTTCTTAAGGAAGAAAGCTACTTCGACAAAGTAGTCGATCCGGCAGCAGGTTCGTACTATATAGAAAACCTCACCGATACGCTTATCGCCAAAGCCCTCGAACTGTTCAAGGCAACGGAAGCTGCCGGAGGTTACACGGCGCAGTTCGCAGCTGGTGAGATACAGAAACAGATAGGAGAAGTCCGCGCATCGAAACGCAAGGACATAGGCTCCCGCAAACGCGTTTACGTTGGCGTGAACCGTTACCCGAACACAAAAGAAACCCTCGACGACCCGCAGTGCTGCGGCGGCAAGAAATGCAAAGCACCGGCTGAAGGCCTGGAACTGCTTCCCTGCCAGCATGCGGCCAAACCGTTCGAATGCCTGCGCCAGCGCACCGAAATGTACGCTAAAGAACACGGACGCCGTCCGCGCGTATTTTTGGCAGGTTACGGCAACCCGGCCATGCGTACCGCACGCGCCATGTTCGCAGGAGACTTTTTCGGAGCCGCTTCGTTCGAGATACTCCCGGATGTGACCTACCCCGATGCCGCTACCGCCGGTAAAGAAAGCGCCAAGGCAGACGCAGATATCGTAGTGATATGCTCTTCAGATGACGACTACGTAGCTTCGGCCGCTGACTTCGCCCGCGAATTCAAAGCTGCCGCCAACGGCAAGACACTGGTTCTGGCCGGTTATCCTGCAGACATCGTGGACGACCTCAAGGCCGCCGGCGTAGACGATTTCATCCACGTGCGCGTAAACGCTCTGGATGCTCTCAACGGTTACCAGGAAAAACTGGGTATCAAAGAGAAATAAAATTGTTCACATCCTTCATAAGATTATAAAACAAAGACATAAAATGAAACCTGATTTTTCCAAAATAAAAGCAGAAGACCTGAAGGTAAAAAGCCTTGCGTCCGCAAAATGCGACGTAGAGGGCGTACCTGTATGGGAAACGGCCGAACACATAGACGTAAAGCCGTGTTTTTCTAAAGAAGATATCGAGGATGCCGAGCACCTGCAGTACGCTGCCGGACTTCCGCCTTTCCTGCGCGGGCCGTACTCTACGATGTACGTTCAGCGCCCCTGGACAGTGCGCCAGTACGCCGGTTTCTCCACTGCCGCAGAATCGAACGCATTCTACCGCCGCAACCTGGCCGCAGGCCAGAAAGGTCTTTCGGTGGCATTTGACCTTGCGACACACCGCGGTTATGACGCAGACCACCCCCGCGTAGTAGGCGACGTAGGTAAAGCCGGAGTGTCCATCTGCTCTGTAGAGGACATGAAAGTGCTGTTCGACGGAATACCTCTGGACAAAATGTCCGTATCGATGACCATGAACGGAGCCGTGCTTCCGGTACTGGCATTCTACATCGTAGCGGCCGAAGAACAGGGCGTAAGCAAGGAACAGCTCGCCGGAACCATCCAGAACGACATTCTCAAGGAGTTCATGGTGCGCAACACGTACATCTACCCTCCCCTGCCCTCGATGCACATCATAGGCGATATCTTCCGCTACACTTCGGAAAACATGCCTAAATTCAACTCGATATCCATTTCCGGATACCACATGCAGGAAGCCGGCGCCACTTCGGCCATCGAAATGGCATACACGCTGGCCGACGGTATGGAATACATCCGCACCGGTATCAAGGCAGGACTTACGGTCGATCAGTTCGCTCCGCGTCTGTCGTTCTTCTGGGCCATCGGCATGAACCATTTCATGGAAATAGCCAAGATGCGCGCCGCACGCATGCTCTGGGCCAAGATAGTTAAACAGTTCGGCCCGAAAAACCCGAAATCCATGGCGCTGCGTACGCACAGCCAGACTTCCGGATGGTCGCTTTCGGAACAGGATCCGTTCAACAACGTAGGCCGTACGGCTATCGAAGCTATGGGCGCCGCACTGGGACACACCCAGTCGCTGCACACTAACGCACTGGACGAGGCCATAGCGCTGCCGACGGACTTCTCGGCGCGTATAGCACGTAACACGCAGCTCTACATACAGGACGAAACGAACGTATGCCGCGTAGTTGACCCGTGGGCAGGTTCTTACTACGTGGAATACCTGACCGACAAACTGGCACGCGAAGCATGGCAACTGATCGAAGAAGTCGAATCGCTCGGCGGTATGGCAAAAGCCATAGAAACAGGCGTGCCAAAAATGCGTATCGAAGAAGCCGCTGCACGCAAACAGGCGCGTATCGACTCCGGCAAGGAAACTATTGTCGGCGTGAACAAATACCTCACCGACGAGCCGTCCAACATCGAGATACTCGAAGTGGACAATACGGCGGTACGTACTTCGCAGATCGAACGCCTGAACGAAATGCGTGCAAAACGCGACAATGCCGCAGTACAGAAAGCTCTCGACGCCCTTACGGAATGTGCAAGGACAGGCGAAGGCAACCTTCTGGAACTGTCGGTAAATGCCGCCCGCGTGCGCGCTTCGCTGGGAGAAATATCCGATGCGCTCGAAAAAGTATTCGGACGCCACAAAGCAATCGTTAAAACAATATCGGGAGTGTATTCAAAAGAAGCTCAAAGCAATGCCGTGTTCCAGGAAGCGAAGGCCATGGCAGACAAATTCGAGGAAATCGAAGGACGCCGTCCGCGTGTGATGGTGGCCAAAATGGGACAGGACGGTCACGACCGCGGAGCCAAAGTCGTAGCCACTTCGCTGGCCGACATAGGCTTCGACGTGGACATGGGCCCGCTGTTCCAGACTCCGGAAGAGTGCGCACGCCAGGCTGCGGAAAACGACGTGGATATGGTAGGCGCTTCGTCGCTGGCGGCAGGTCACAAGACCCTCATCCCACAGCTTATCGAAGAACTCAAGAAACTCGGACGCGAGGACATAGTAGTATTCGCCGGAGGCGTTATACCTCCTAAAGACTACCAGTACTTGTACGACCGCGGCGTTGCTGCCGTATTCGGCCCAGGTACCAAAATCCCCGAATGTGCGAAAAAGATGCTCGGCATTCTGATGGACGCCCGCAAGTAAGCGGAAATCCGCATATATCCAGCCGCCCCCGGAAAAAAATTTTTCCGGGGGCGGCTTTTTACAGATATTATAATATGCTTTACCACTGTCGCAATTTCCCTCACACTTAATGAACATAAATAAATTAAGACAACATAGGCCGTAGCGATAGCGGTAATACCTTCAGTAAAATAAAAAGCATAATGAAGTGCATAATTTTCACGCTAAAAAAATCCGGTTCGGGATATTCCCGAACCGGATTTTTAATCTATGAGCAAATTATTATTTTCCTTACAGGCCGAAAAGTTCGGCGTATTTGGCATTTATAAGCGCGTCGGCCTGGCCATATAATTGTTTCTGCTGTTTCAGATTGATCCTGCCGTCCCGGCGCCATTGCTCCAGAACGGGTGCGGTAATGGCGAACATCTCTTTTTCGACAGGCTCCAAAAGCTGCATATATCCCGTACCGGAAAGGTTGTAAAGCATTTCCCAGTTAAAGTAATCGCCTGTGCCCATTCCCTGTGAATACGAGAACACGCGGTTTTTGAGCGTAACCACGCGGCCGCAAAGCGGGGATACTTTGGTCTTGCCGTCCCTTATCACGTTTACAGGAAGGTTTTCACCGCCTTTTACCCATACCGGCACGACAACGCTGGCCGGAGGGTAACCGAGTATCGTCCACATAGTGGTAAGTTCCGGATTTTCGCCTTCTTTTACACCCTGCACCACTACCGAACTGGCCGTGCTCTCCCGCGCAATGAAGTCCTTGTCGAGAAACCATCCGCTGGTATGCGGCTTGTTGTACATACCGGAACGCAGGTCTATACCGAGCATGCCGTTTTCAAACGAACGGGCAAGGGTAGCCAATATCCACGACGGGGTTATGGCTCCGGTAGCGCATTCGCGCAACAGGTGTTTTTCTTCGGTCATATAGCGCACGTAACCGGCGCCTTTGTTCAATTCCCCGGAAAACGAATAGTTGGTACGTGCTATGTAACCGCACGGGGCATCTTTCGGATTATTGGCGTCGAACATCACGTAATCGTGGTAACCGACTTCAAACATTGCCGCACCGCCGCGCGCGTCTATCACGCCGAAATTGGCTTCTATCAGGCTCGGTTTGGCAAGGGTATCGAGGAATACCTTGAAGTCGTCCACCGTGGCGCATACTTCCAGAGCCCTTTTCATCACGCGGCCGTTGGCCGCACCGCGTTCCTCGCCGGGTTTTATCTTCACCAGATTGTACGACTGGGTGTTCATTATGGAAAAACCCTCCGAATTAGTGCCTATCCATATTTCGTCCGGCTCGTCGACATCGCAGTTCACAACACCTACGAAAGGATATTTGCCCGATGTGAAGTATTTCACCGCATTTTGTTCGAAACCCGTATCCCTGTTTTTCCACAACAAAGGACGACCGTCGGGAGTTATTTTACCGGAAATGACAGCCGAAGTACACGCCGCCGCATAATCCCAGGTGAGAATCAGTGCCAGAACGAATGCCAGAGGCTTTAAATAATGTTTTTTCATGTACGTATATTTCATATGTTACTGTTTGCCGGTTTCAAAAATAAGTTTTTTCCGCCGTTTACCAAACTTTACGGTACGTATATTCGGTACGCGGCGCCATCCGGCACATTCCTTACCGTGTAAAATAAATGTTTACATAACATTATATTATCTCGATATAGGCAAATACCATATACAAAACCTTTTTTTTAAACGTTTTATTCTCTAAATTTAACTCGTATCGAGAACTTATGAGCATATGACAGGAAGTTCGAGAATATATATTTACAAACATTAAAACAATCCGAACCATGAAAACAATCTTACACAAAGCAGCTACCAGAGGACATGCCGACCACGGCTGGCTCGACACCTACCATACTTTCAGTTTCGCAAGTTATTTCAATCCCGAAAGAGTTCACTTCGGAGCCCTGAGAGTTCTGAACGACGATAAAGTGGCTCCGTCTGAAGGTTTCGGCATGCATCCGCACCAAAACATGGAGGTCATTTCCATACCTTTGAAAGGATATCTTCGCCACGGCGACAGCATCGAAAACAGCAGTGTAATCACACCAGGAACCATACAGGTAATGAGCACCGGAACCGGTATTTACCACAGCGAATACAACGACAGCGCTACCGAGCCGCTCGAATTCCTCCAGATATGGGTTTTCCCGAAAAAAGAGAATACCAAACCCAAATACGACAACTTCGACATACGGCATGCGGTAAAGCGCAACGAGCTATCGCTTATAGTATCGCCTGAGGGCAACGCTCCCGCTTCGATACTACAGGATGCGTGGTTTTCCATAGGGAAACTGGATAAAGGCGTAAAAAAAACATACGACATGCACAGGGAAGATACCGGCGTGTATGTTTTCGTGATAGAAGGCCAGGCCAATGTAAGCGGAACCGTCCTTTCGCGGCGCGACGGAATGGGGATTTACGACACGAATAGCGTCGCGATAGAAGCTCTGGAGGATTCCGAAATCCTTCTGATAGAAGTTCCTATGGTCTGATATAAAACATTGAAAAAAATGGAAAATTACGAGCTTACCGACAACATGTCCATGCACCGGTACGAATTCAATATAGGAGGACTTGTCCCGAAAATAGAATACATAAGAACTGACAACGGAGAGATATACCTGACCCACACGGAAATCCCTTCGCAACTCGAAGGCAAGGGAATAGGCAGCATGCTCGTTGGAAAGGTACTTGAAGATATAGAGTCAAAAGGCTTGAGGCTTGTCCCGCTATGTCCGTTCGTGGCAGGATACATACAAAAACATCCGCAGTGGAGGAAAATAGTACTGAGAGGCATCAATATTTAAATCATATCGCATCATGGGGAAAAAAATAGAATACTCAAACGGTGAACTCACAATCGTATGGCAACCGAAATTGTGCCGGCATTCCGGAATATGCGTACATATGCTTCCGGCGGTGTATAACCCTAAGGAACGTCCCTGGGTGAAAATCGAAAACGCTACGAACGAACAACTCATGGCGCAGATAAAGATGTGTCCGTCCGGAGCATTGAGTTACCGCATGGAACACAAAAAATAGTAAAAACGGCATTGACCGCTGACAATAAAAAAGCACTTACCGGAATCCGGTAAGTGCTTGATTTCGTTTAATCTTGTCTTGCGCTCCAGGCCGGGCTTGAATCATTATTTATAAGTGATTGAAAATTAATTTGTAATGATATTCTCCCGTCCGGACATGTATTTTTTTGTGTGCCGGTTGTTTATTTGGTTTGTTGCATACTTACCCTACATTAATTCAATGGTAAGCGTGTTTTGCTTGTTTTATGCCGATGGTTTCCGACAGGTATCTTAAGGGTATTACGGGATCGTGGCGTCGATTACTTCCTGCGGATTTTCTGTCAGCAAAAGAAGATGTCGTTTTAATAGCGTATCCTTTACCAGGCTGTCTATTGTCCGCCGGGCTTTTTCTTTTTCCCCCGATAGACTTAGGGCGAGAGTATAATTCATCATATCTGCGCGGGAGAGCGTATCAAAGGTTTTATAATTTGATATGGCCTGCTTATAATAGACACCGGCTTTTTTTTCTTTCCCCATTTTTTGCAGGAACATCCCGGCTCCAAGTCTCAATTCGGGGATGTCTTTTATTTCAATGGCTTTGTTGATCCATTGGAAAGCTTCCTCGTAATAAGCCCCACATGCATAAAAAGTAGCTTTCTGAGCATAATAGAAATATTGATCCGGGCTGTATAACAGGGCGGAGTCTATCAATATTTGGCAACTGTCTACGATGTTTTTCATCATCATCCGTACCGTATCGGTACGGGTATGACACTGTGCCAACGCAGCGGAATCCGGCCAGATATCATCCCTGTCCACATAATTCCGCATCATTGTTACGGCTCTGTCGTTATAAGCTATTGAGCGCGGGTCAGGAGAGTTTTCCATTTTTCCTTTGCATCCGGTTAAGAACAGTGGGCCAATAAATGCTAAAAAGATTAAATTTTTCATATCACTGTGTTATACACCAAATATACATTAATTTATCCGTTCACGGATTTTACCGAGAGCTTCTCCTAGTTTTTTGTTGATTTTATAACCAAGCTCTCCTAATAAATTGAGCCCGGCAGCCGCCCCGGTTGGAGTTACTACTGTATAACGCACTTCTACTTCTATTTCCACAATTCCACTTTGTGGCAATACAAAAGTTTCAGTCCCTAGATCACATTTTATCTGCGCAGAATTCATTTTTGCTCCATTTCCGGTTAATGGTTTGGAGCTTCGTAATGAACCATCCACATATAAGTAAGCTTTAGCCGAGAAAGTCACATCTCCTAATCACTTTGCGCTTTGGGCATTGGCTTCGGCTACGATTTGAGCAGTCCATATTCCCTTTGATTGTTCTCTTACCCGTATTTCACCGAACACTTCATAAGTTCCCCCGGCTCCTAACCCTTCTGAAAAGATATAAGACCATTTAATCCTGTCGATCGGGATATTTCGGCGTTCATATCCATTGTTTGAACCGAAGTGTGGTTTATATCAATCTGATATATAACTAATATATACCATCTGTATCTTTATTTGATACCGTAAAGTTCCCACTTCTTGTTGGTTTTCCAAAATTAATCTCAAGCTACAATCGCTTGTTGTTATCAATATTTTTACTCTTAAACTAAACAGCAATCTAATCGCAAACATTTTATAAAGTCCGATTTTCTTTAAGATTTTCGGACATTTTATTGCTGAGCTGGAGGGAATATTGTATCTTTGCACTCAGATTATTAATGATCATGGGAGTAATACTAACAAAAGAGATACGCAATACTATTGAAAGCAATGGGCCAAACAAACTCTATATGGTTCACGATTTTGCCTATCTAAATAATGACGGGTTGGTTACTCGTGTCCTTTCCAGATTAGAAAAGGAAGGTGTTCTTATACGCCTCTCGCAAGGCATATATTTATATCCGTCACGAAATAAGTTCGGAATACTTCGACCCTCTATAGAGGAAATCGCTTATGCTGTTGCTGAAAAGGATAAAGCACGCATTATTCCCAGCGGATTGACTGCATTGAACAAATTAGGACTTTCCACACAGGTTACGATGAATGCGGTCTATTTGACAGATGCCGCTGCAAGGGAACTTACTATCGGAAACCGTAAAATCATATTCAAGCGCAGCGTACCCCGCAATTTTGCCTATAAGACGGACTTGTTCCCACTTATAGTCGCTGCCATGAAAGAGTTAGGGAAAGAT